>DASPUD010000072.1:0-74654 GCA_035623095.1 Pseudolabrys sp. | reverse complement strand
TTCGCTGAATAGATCGGCCAATCCGCAATTGCGACCGCGATCTGATCAACATCGCGATGCATCAGTTTGTCGAACCCGTCCATCGCGAGATCGGGAGACACAAATTTTACCCCGAGCGACGACCACATTGCTTCACCTCGGGAACCCGAGACGGTGGCGAGGCCACCTCCCGACCAGGCGGACCAGCTAATCGCGGTTGCGGGCAAACCCGTGTCGCGACGATGAGCTGCCAGAGAATCCACAAATGAGTTGCTGGCACTGTAGTTTGCCTGGCCGGCAGATCCCAGCACACCCAACAAGGAAGACTGCAAAATAAAGAAGTCGAGCTCGAGCGATTTCGTCAGCTCGTGCAACAGCCAGCTTCCATAAACCTTGGGCTCGAACACGCGAGAGAACCTGTCCCAATCAAGTTGCGCCAGTATTCCGTCATCGAGGACGCCCACTGAATGCACCACGCCTTTTAACGGCGGGGGTTTCTCACTGATTGTCCGCAGGAGCTCGCGTACGTCATCATCGCGGCTTGTGTCGCTTGCCACGATGTTAATTGTGGCGCCGCGGGCTTCCGCTGCGCGGATCAATTCCTCCGCCGCGTCAGCGCTAGCCTTCCGGCCAGTCAGAACAAGGTGCTTGGCGCCTTTGCTGAGGAGCCACTTGGCGATACTGCGCCCCAACATTCCGAGACCGCCAGTAACAAGGTAGCTGGCATCTGCTCGTATTTGCAGCTGCCGCGCACAGAGGCCGTTAAGCGGCTGTTTGACGAACCTTGCAACATGTCGCCTGTTGGCAGCGGAAATGGCAATCTGCGTTTCGCCATCCGGATAGAGCAGCTCCGCCGCCAGCAAATCGACGTCGGGAATGTGGTCCCCGTCCAGTTGCAGATCGACCAATCCTCCCCAGATGCCTGGGTATTCGATAGCAGCAGTTCTTCCCAATCCCCAGAGACAGGCCTGAACCGGATCAACGTGGCGCTTTCCTTCAGCCTGCTGCGTGTTAGCGGTGACAAACCAAAGCCGTCTGCCGCCCGCACCGGCCGATCGGGTTTCGGCAAGCCCGTGCAGGATCGCCAACGCACCGCGGCACATCATCTCGCTGCCGCTTTTCAACTGTGCAAGGGTTAAGCCCTCTATCGTTGGGGCATCCAATCCCCACAGATACACAACGCCATCGCAGGGCAGCGCCTCACTGGCTGCAAATTCGGCCAGCAACTGCCGAAAATCTTCGTGCCGACGCTCGTTGGCGGTCCAGGTCCGCGGACCTCGCTGCGCAAAGGTGTCTTCCCTGAACACCAGGTGGCAATGATGACCCACAGCTTCCAATTTGCCGGCCAATGCCGTGCCGACACCTTTTGCGTCCGCGAAAATTATCCAGCTGGCCGCGGCTCGATCCCGTAAAGATTCGGCGTTCGATCTGACGCTCTCTCGCCAGGCCGTTCGATAAAACAAGTCCTCGCTGCCGCCTTGCGGTTCATGCAATTTGGCGAGCGGCAACAGGCGTACGCTTAATCCCTCGAGGGCAGCGACGGGGCGCTCCGCGTCGTCGTACACCTCGATGTCGATGACTTGCGTATCGTCTTTCTCGACGCCGCGTAGCCGGGTATGCACCCAGCCCTTGTCAATCCGGTCCTGATAGCAGCGAAATCCTTCGAGAGAGACAGGCAGGTAGGACTTTAGGTCACCTTCAATGTTTTCCGCACAATCAAGCACGACAGGGTAGGTATGCAGGCACGCATCCAAAAACGCTGGATGCATCAGATATTGCGTGTCTGCCAACCCGTCCGGAAGTCGGACTTTGCTAAGTGCCTCATGTTCGCCGATGTGCACTTCGCGGACGCCTCGAAAGCTCGGCCCGTATTCAAGCCCGAGTTTGTCCAGCCGATCATAAAAATTGGCCGGCGGCATTGTTTGTTGACAGCGATCGCGCACGCGTTTCGCGGAAAATGCCGGCCGGGCCGGCGCTTCCGACCTGCGCAAGGTGCCGGTCATGTGGGTATGCCAGATCTTCGGGTCGTCTGCGTCTCTGCTTAGCAGCCTGAAGCCTGCGTTGCCGGATTTCATCGGAGTAACCATCACCCGCACGGATCGATCGTCTCCGTTGGCGAATGACATCGCCTGGTGATGTACCGCATTATCGAAACTGATCTGCGATGTCCCGAAATGCATCCGTCCGACAACCGTGGCCGCTTCCAGTTCGGCGGTTGTCGGGAGTACGACGGTGCCGCCGATTTTGTGGTCGGAGAAGAAGCCAACGTGGTGCACCCCATAGCGCGCTTCATAACAGGTCTCATTGGGGGCGGAGCTTGTGCGCATGCCAACCAGCGGATGGACTTGCTCATTCGCTTTCGAGGCTTCGCTACGGATTGAGTTGTCCTCTATCCAGTAACGCTTGCGCTGGAATGGATAAGTAGGCAAGGGCACGCGGCGCCATGCGGATTCGGCATGCACCGCGCCCCAATCCACATTCTGGCCCGCGAGGTAGAGTGCGACCAGCATCTCGGTCATCGAAGCGGCATCTGCTTTTTGACGGTTGAGTGTCGCGATCCAGGCCGCCGACTTTCCTCTTGTTCCCAGGCAAGCCTGTGCAATCGGCAATAGCACCGGGTGCGGCCCAATTTCGACAAAGGTTCGGCATCCCAGCTCGGCCAGCGCAAGCATCCCGTCTCCGAACCGCACGGTTTCTCGAAGATGCCTTCGCCAATAAATTTTATCGGGCGCGGTCGCCATTACCGCACCGGTCACATTAGAGACCAAGGGCAGTTTCGGCGGGCTGTATTTGATTTGACTCGCAGCGTTCTGCAGATCCTCCAGAATGGGATCGGTATACGGCGAGTGGAACGCATTGGACACGTGCAATTCACGATAGCTGACGTGCCGCTGATCGAGCTCATGCATGAGCACCTTGAGCGCATCCAGACTCCCGGACACAACTGTATTCAGCGGCCCGTTCATCGCGGCCACAGCGATTTCAGGAGCGATCTTGTCAATCAGCGCGCGTAAGTCGGATTTCGCTGCAAATATCGCGACCATGCCTCCGCCCGGCGGCATTTTGTGCATCAACGCCCCGCGGGCGATTACAAGCCGCATCGCATTTTCGAGCGACATGACCTCAGAGACGCAGGCAGCGACAAATTCTCCCACGCTGTGTCCCATCACAGCGTCAGGTGACATCCCCCAGGACTTCAATAGCTCCGCGAGGGCATACTCGACTGCAAACAGTGCGGGCTGGGTGTAATCCGTGCGATTGACCAGCGCCTCGTCGCCATCAGTGGCAAAAATCACATCCAGCAGATCACACTCAAGATGGCCCTTCGCCAGAGCATGACAGCGATCCATGGCATCCCGGAAAACGGAATGCATACGATAGAGCTGCGCGGCCATGCCCGCATGCTGCGAGCCCTGGCCGGAAAACATGAACGCAATCGGGGCACCGCCGGTGCGTTGAAGGACCGAAGGATTCTTGGATGCTCTGCTGAGCCACGCCACGATGTGCTTTTTGAGCTCTTCAGCAGAACCGGCTGCCGCTGCGAACCGGAAGGCAAACTGGCTTCGACTGACGTTGCTGGTGTAGCAAACGTCCCCGATCGGCGCCCCGGGATTGGCGTCGAGCCAGTCCCGGAATTGCTCTACACGTGCCACCAGTGCTTCGGCGCTCTTGGCCGACAGGGTGAGCAGGCACGGCAAACGCGCCTGCGATCGATCCGAGACCTCATCGACCCGTGGAGCTTCCTCAAGAACGGCGAAAGCATTAGTGCCGCCGATTCCCAGGCTGTTTAGCGCGGCTCGGCGAGCAGTCCCTGACGAGGAAAAATCCCGAAGCGCGGTGTTCACGTAGAACGGAGAGGAAGCGAAATCGATTGCGGGGTTGGGTATTTCATAATTGATGCTCGGCGGAATCTTTTTGTGATGGAGTGTCAACGCGGTTTTGATCAAACCGGCAATTCCCGCAGCTTGCTCCGGATGTCCGATATTGGCCTTCACCGAACCGACAGCACAGTATTGGTTTCGTTCGGTCTGCTTCCGGAAAGCCATGCTCAGCGCGTCGATTTCCAGCGGATCGCCGACAATCGTACCGGTCGCGTGGCATTCGACGTAGCCGATGCTATCTGCGTTTACGTTGGCCGATGCAAGCGCATCGATCATGGCCTGCGACTGTTGGCCAAGGCTTGGGGCGGTGTAACTGTTCTTGGCTGAACCGTCATTGTTGGCCGCCGTGCCTTTAATGACCGCAAAAACGTGGTCTCGATCCGCAATTGCCTGTTGCAGCGGCTTCAGCAACACCGCGCCAACGCCGCTGCCGAAAATTGTTCCCTGGCCGACCGAGTCAAAGGGGCGGCAATGCCCGTCGAGCGAATGGACGTTGCGCCGTTCCGCCAGGTATCCCTCGACTTGCGGCACGCGCACGACCGAGCCTCCGACCAGCATCATGTCGCACTCGCCGAAACGAAGCGTCTGGCAGGCCTGGTGGATCGCCAACAATGACGAGGAGCACGCCGACTGAACCGTGAAGCTGGGGCCTTTGAGATTGAATTTGTAGGAAACGCGGGTACTGAGAAAATCCTTGTCGTTATTGATGTGCGAGGCGCTGGCTGTCTGACCAGGCAGATCCGGGTGGTGCAACTTTGCCAGCAGATAACTGGTGACGATGCCGCCTGCGGTCGCGAGAACGCCGACTTTCCCGGGACACGCTGCCGGGTCATAGCCCGCGTTCTCGAATGCTTCCCAGCACACCTCCAGGAACAGGCGCTGCTGCGGATCCATCATCGTTGCGTCTTTGGGCGAGTAACCAAAGAACGACGCATCGAACATCTCGACGCCGCGCAACATCGCCGACGCCTTCACGTAACTTGGATTTGAAATCAGGGACGGATCGACGCCCGCCGCCGCAAGTTCTTCATCCGAGAAAAACGTGATAGATTCGATGCCTTGACAGAGATTTTGCCAATACTCTTCAGGCGAGTTCGCTCCAGGAAATCGACAGGACAAGCCGACTATCGCGATGTCGGAATTTCGCCGTGAATGATGCATCACTGACCTAAACACTCCGCCAGCAGCTTCCAAATTTCATCGACTGGATTTCTCAGTCGACTTTTTGCTGGTGTCACCATTCGGATGCTTCCGTACGTCGTTCAACACACCGGATACAGATTCCAAGACAGCTTCATGGGCATCGATGAAAGCACGTGAACCTGATACCCATTGGGGGAGAATTTTTTTTTCGTACGTCTCTCTGAATGTTTTTTCGAGATCGTGATCGGAAAGAGCTCGCCACCTTCCCGTCGGATCAAAGACCATCATGAAAGCATGAATCTCATGCAACGTCAGATGCTCGAACGGACGAACGTGGCTGGCACTCGTGATTCCCTCTTTCATGATCGAGAGAATATTTCGCTGAAAAGACAGCCAGGGCAGTGCCATCAAAGCGAAATTCTTCAGTACGCGGCCTTCCGGAGTATGCGCGTGGTCGTCGCTGCTATGCTTATCCTGTGGCATCGGGTCCACCTTCGTGTGCTGGATGGATGTTGATTTCGTAAGCGGGAAGACATGGCGCCGCCAAATTGGAGGTAAGAACGCCACCCATTGCAGAAATAGTACGCAAGCTGTGTTTCATATTCCGCCCAATCTGCAGTCGGCGGTGAAAATATACCAAACGGAATACGGTACATTTAGCCTAACGTTTCAGCAACGCCACGGACGGTGTTTCAGAGGGCTTCCCGGCGCTACGATGAGCTCCGGAAAATGCTCGAAAGACCGCCGCATGAAGCATGCCATGTCAGCGGCCCGTCTTGTGTGAGGCACCTCACTAGCTTTTTGCAGGATTGGCGCCACTATTTCGGCAGAGCCTCAAGTGGGGAGCAGAATGAAACGCCTCGCGTGCGCCCTTTCGCTCAGCCTCTGCGCGGTTGGCCCCGTATGGGCGACTGACCCCCCGCTGGATGCCTACGCGATTGACATCAATCAAACATCGGTTTCCGGGGTGTCTTCGGGGGGCGCGATGGCAGTGCAGATGCATGTCGCGCATTCCTCAATAATGCGTGGTGTCGGGGTAATAGCCGGCGTCACATATGATTGTGCTGACTCCGGTTTGGCGTCGGTCATCTTGAGCAAGGGTCAAGGTTTCTTTTGCATGGACGGCTCTACCGACTATTCGGGCGCCTCAATCGCCAGAACAGACGCCGCGGCAGCTAATAGTTACATCGACAACACGCAAAATCTTGCCGGGCAAAATGTGTGGCTGTTTTCGGGGTACAATGATGGTTTGGTGCGCCGCGGGGCGATGGATGCGGTAGCCAAGTACTACAGCCATTACCTCACCAACGTATTTTACAAGACCAACAATCATGCTCCCCATGCACTTCTTAGCAATGAGACGAACAATCCATGTCTGGGCACCAATCATGATTTTATAAATAACTGCAGCTACGACGCTGCCGGACTTTTGCTCCAGCACATCTATGGCCGCCTGGACGCACCCAGCACGACTTTGAGTGCCTCGATCCAGAAGTTTGATCAACGTGAATTTCAGGACCCATCGTTAGTTGGACGCATCAGCCTCGCGGACACCGGCTTCATCTACATTCCGGAGGCTTGCAAGACCGCGACATGCCGCGTTCACGTCGTATTTCACGGGTGCCTGCAATACGCGAACCGCGTGGGCAACGCGGTTTATGAAAAAGGCGGGTACAATAAATGGGCAGACACAAACAAAATCATCGTCCTTTACCCGCAGACCAAGCCCATTGGCACCGTGCCCGGCGTCGACGACAATCCAACGGGGTGTTGGGACTGGTGGGGTCTTAGTGAAACTCTCCCGAGGAATCGCGAGTTCGCGCGCAAGACTGGCTACCAGATTTCGGCGATCAGGAAGATGCTCGATCGGCTCGCTCAAGGCCCGGCGCATAGCGGGACTTCTTCCAACACCTTCGGGAAACCCGGGAACGTCTCGGCAAAGGACAGTTCATCCCGCTCCATAGCGCTGATCTGGCGGCCGAACAATGCCGCGAAAACTTTTAATGTTTATCGGTCCACCACCAGCAGCGGACCCTATACAAAAATAGGCACAGTTTCGGGAGCAAGTTTTGGCGACAAAAATCTTACGCCAAATACCACCTACTATTACAAAATCAGCTCGGTCGATGCATCGAACCAAGAAAGCGCAAAGACAAGCCCCGTGCACAAAAAGACTATGCGCGAACCGCCTGCTTGCGATCCCTATTTCGGAGACAACAAAACACTCGTCGCGGAGGGCCGTGCATATACTAACCTGGTGGCCACCTTTGCAGTGGGCAGCAACAAATATTTGGGCGCCTACAGCTTTGACGTATTCAGCGAACTTATTAAGGACGACACTATCCCTTGGCCCTTTTACAACCCTCGCTACTGCCCTTGAGCTTGCGCTTGCGGCGGTTGGCGCGCGCCGCATCCAACAATGCTGGACCGACTCCGGCCGGGCGTCGCGACGACGCCTGTGACTGGAGCCGACCCCGGATGTTAGAATGCGAAGTTCGGTCGACTGTAGAGCATGGCGGTCCCGAGAGGGCTCCGCTCATCGAAAAAAAACAACGGTGTAGGGGAAAGTGGGACCGCCGCTATTCCCATAGCATCATTACGTTTTCCAACCGCGATGTCCCACCGATAGGACATTCCGCAAACGCAAATTCGAGCAAATCGAAATGAATTTTTAGATCCGAAAAAATTCGTAGCTGCCATTGATGCGATGTCCGCTATTCCCCCAAAAGCAGACCTTTGCACTGCACCAACGGATGTCCGCTATGGGCAATAGCGGACACGACCTTATTATTCGATTACTTCGTCGACGGCCGATAGCGGGCCCGGCGGCACGGCTAAACCAAGGGTCTTTGCAGTCTTTAGATTGATGATGAATTCAAACTTAGTTACCTGCACAACCGGTAGGTCCGCTGGCTTCTCGCCTTTGAGAATTCGTCCAACATAGATCCCAGCCAGACGATAGGCCTCCGCAAGATTGGTCCCATAACTCGCAAGTCCGCCTGCTTCGGCAAACTCACGCCACTCATAAATTGCTGGCACATTGTAATGCGCCGACCAAGGAGCTCATCGCACTTGGTATTTCAGTGGCCATTAGATGCGACGATTGCATCGCCTTCCACGCAAGAGCAGCCCTTAAGCTAGGCGCGAGTCGCGACGAAATATTGGAAACGCTTGGCATGGCTGTTTACATGGGAGCCGGTCCATCGGTGATGTACGCAACCCATGCACTCGATGCATTCACGCAATTTCAAAACGAAGACACGCTGGCACCAGCCTAGGCCAAGCCTTCCCGAATATCCGCTTTGGGTCATTAGCGAACATTTCGCAGTGGAATCGGGATATCCGCTTTACTCCCAAGAGCGGACATGTGCGGTGCAAATGGGAGTGTCCGCCAAGGGTCAGAAGCGGACATGTGCGGTGCAACTAGCGATGTCTGCTATGGTCCAATAGCGGACACCGACGCTTGTCCAGGGTGCGCGCTACCTCAGATCCAGAATTGCAGTGCGCCGGTCGATCAACCCACGAATCATAATATTGAACGCGACAACAATTCTGTCTTCATCTTCTTTGGCAGTCCCGTACTGAACTGCATGAGGAAGGTAGCTGGGCCACATCATCATGAGACCTTTCAGGGGCGGAATGTGGAATTCAGCCGAATTAAGACCGTTACTTTCCGTATACGTGGGCTCGATCATTCTCGAAGGCATCTTTGGATCTTGGAAGATCGTAGCTCCGCAATTTTCCGGCGTTCTTACGTTCAGGATTCCGCTCAACAGGGAATTCGCGTGCGTATGCATATGATGCCAATTGTTGGGCGGAGTGATATTCGCCCACATACATGAAATGTAATGTGAGTCTCTTTTTATTTTGAATTCATCAAGAATCTGTTTGGATTCTTTCACGATCAAATCGACCAATTCTTTCATTTCGGGAAGCGTATGAAGATCGTCGTGCGTAAAAAATACTGACTTGCCCCATTTGTGCGGAACGCCCTGTTCTAATTTTTGCATCTCCCGCAGCTTTTTCTCGATGCGATCACACAGCGAAATATCGGATACCTTTCCCGCGAAAAGAGGGGTCGGGAAAAGCATCGTCGCTCGTTTGTCGACCAATTCCATGTGAAGGCCCCTATCAGTCGTTTTGCCGCAAATTGCGCCTACAACCATAGTTGAATTCGGCCGGTTGCTCTACGGGAGCGCCACAGACAACGCGGGACGATACGCGCCCGACTTAGCGCAAGCGTCCGCTTTGGGTCAAAAGCGGGCATGTGCGCTGCGACTAGGGATGTCCGCTAAGGGCCAAAAGCGGACATGTGCAGTGCACGCGCTAGTGTCCGCTAAGGGCCAAAAGCAGACATATGCGGTGCAATCAGGAATGTCCGCTAAGAGCCAAAAGCGGACACCAGTGCACGCGGTAGTCCCCTGCCTTTCGTGGCCAAGCTTCGACGTTTCTCGGCGCGATCCGCGTAGGTTAAGTTAGGGCCTCGCCTTCAACTCCGCTGGGAGAAACAACATGGAAAGGTTGATCGACATTTTTTGCCATGCCATCCGCATCACAGATCCGCTTTCGGTTAAGATTGCGGTCGGGGTCATTGGTGGCGGACTTCCGCTGATCTTAATAGTCGCGGCTCTCACGAGGCTCGGCGAACTCGTGGCCAGGCAGCGTGAAACCACCGTGCCCAACACACCTGCTCGTAGCAAAGGAAAGGCCAGCCGACGCTCTCGTTCCGCTCAGAGGTAGTAACCAGTGATTTGCGGTGGCTCGGAAGAAAAGCATTCTGTCCGACAATTGCCATGTCCGCTTTACGCCTGAAAGCGGACATGTGCGGTGCAATGGCCCATGTCTGCTTTGGGCCAAAAGCGGACATAGCACTCTGGCCTGGGCTATTCCGCGATCGGCTGGCGCACATCCGACGCCTCGTATGGATCTTCCTTGGCCGCAACTCTTGCGGCTTTCGTCCCAGGCATGATCTCGAAGCGAGGGTCAAATTCGACCATGGTCGAGGCGAGCTGCTTCAAGATACTTGGGTCGCCTTGCACCTTTGCGGTTCCGTCCGCAAGCTGGGCTTCGAGCGTTTTTGCTCCTGTCATTGTCTGCTCCAGATCAGAGCGATTGATAGTGAGGGTCAGATCGGGCTTGCTTGCCTGGAATCCCTTGATGTTGGTGAGCGTTGCGTTCCCCAACTCGACGATGAATTTCTCACCGTTGTCCGGTATGATCAGGTTGATCGTGAACCGCATTCCTTCGGCCTTGCGGCTATCCATGCGGATGCCCAGGAAGTTGAGGAACAATTCGGTGGACATTGCTCGGATCACGTCGGGACTACTTGAACTCGCCGTTTCCCCTTGCGGGATACCGGTCCGGAGTTCATAGGCCCCGGCGAGGAAGCTGTTCCTGAGACCAGGATTTTCCTGCTGGTAGCCGATCTGCTCGAAAATGTCCGCCAGCAAATCCTTGGCGGCCTGGTTCTGCGGCTGCGCCTGAACCAGCTTGTTTACGATCTCCGAAGCGAGGAGGTAGTTCCCCTCGTCATGCAGTTGCTTTCCCCGCGCCATGATTTTGTCGGCGCCACCCATCATCTCGACGTAGAGAGGCGCTGAGTCACGCGGCGATACCGGAATGAGTGTGGTCGGGTTGCAATCCCAGAAGCCGAGGTAGCGTTGAACGACGCCACGGCTGTTGTGCTCGGGAGAGCCGTGATAGCCGCGGCAGAACCATTTGTTCTGCAAACCCTTCGGCACCTCATAGACGTTATGGATTTCGTTGATCGTCACACCCTGATTGGCGAAATGCAGCACTTGATTGTTCAAGTGTGCATAAACATCGCGCTGGGCGCGGAGAATTTCCTGAATCCTTGCATTGCCCCAGCGCGGCCAATGATGTGAGGCGAACATCACCTCCGCCTCCAGACCGAACCGATAGAGCGCCTCGCCGATATACTTCGACCAGTTCAGCGGGTCGCGCACCGGTGCGCCGCGCAATGTATAGATGTTGTGCACCGTCGCAGTGACGTTTTCCGCCATCCACAGCGCCTTCATATCGGGAATGTATGTGTTCATCTCCCGGGGCGCTTCGGTGTTCGGGGTGTTCTGGAAAATCATCCTGACACCGTCGACCTCGAATTCCTCGATGGGCTTTTCGACGTAACGGGTGGGCGCTATCAGCGCCGGCGCGCCGGCTGACACGGCCTGGCCGAGACCCTGACCGACATAGCCATGCGGGCTCGCGGGTAACAGGAGCCCGTATTGGAAAAACAGGCGCCGGTTCATGGCGTTTCCGGCATAAACGTTTTCGGAAATCGTGAAGTCCATGAAGTCGACAGGCGCAATGACCGGGACCTTGCCGGACCGCACATCGGCTTCGTCGACAATGCCGCGCACGCCACCCCAGTGGTCGCCATGCGTGTGCGAATAAATCACGGCCGAAACCGGTAGGCCCTGACCTACGTGCTGCCGAAATAATTTCCATGCAGCCCGAGCTGTTTCTTTGGTCACGAGGGGATCAAAAACGATCCAGCCGGTTTTGCCGCGGATAAAGGTGATGTCGGACAGGTCGAAGCCGCGGACCTGGTAAATGCCCGGGATGACTTCGTAGAGTCCGTAGTTGTTATTCAGCTTCGAAATACGCAGTAGCGAGGGATGGATGCTGTCGAAGTCATCTTGCCTATCCAGAAACTGAAACCGCTCCATGTCCCAGGCGACGTGGCCAGCGTCCGCCATTATTTTGAGGTCTTTCATGGGGGCAATGAACCCCTTCTTTTGCTCCTCGAAATCTTTTGTATCACCAAACGGCAGGCCGCTGCGCATTTGCCTGAGCACATCCAAAGTAAATTTTGAAGGCGCTTTGCCCTTGGGGTGGAAATGGCCCAGCAAAGGAACGGTCGCGCCCTGAGCTCGCACAGGATTTTCGTCTAGCACCAGATTTCCAGCGACCGCAAAGGCCGTTCCAACAGCTGGGAGGGACTGGATGAACTGTCGTCGTGTGGACATCGCACGCTCCTATTTGATCATGTTGCCTCGCGGTCGGAGGCACTTGGCCTTTTCAAACGTCAGTCAGAAACAGAAGAATGCGGCGCAAAGCGGCACGTCCGCTAGGGGCCAGAAGCGAACATTCTATCTATCCCATCAGCTCGTGCGCGACGAGAAAAAAGAGGCACCAACAAAAACCATGGCGGCCTCCAGTAAGGGCAAGGGCGATCTTGCCCGTGATGCCTCTGCTAACGGTGGGTTTCCAACTCGCGCTTGAGCTTCGCGAGAGCGCTCTCCTCCTCGGCGATCCGAGCCTCGAGCAACACGCGCCCATCCTTGCTCAGTGTCCCGGCCAGAAGCTTTTTGTATCTTTCAATATTGACCCGATGAATGAACAACATCGATGTTTCGATGTGCGATATTGATCGCCGGGCCGCTTCCGATTGGGGCATCTGGATGTCTCTCTTGCGGCACTGTCGCTAAGGCGCCATTTGAATCCGCAAACAAGTTACCTCACAAAGCCCAACAACGCGGTCAGGAATTTCCTGACAAGGTTGGCGGCCAATTTTTAGAGGCTTTTCATTTTTGCCATGCATCTATGGCAGAAAAGGTGGTGAGAAATGTACCCGGCCGCAATGGAACCCGAGCTGCAAAGCGATCGTCAATCGCCGGATTCGAAGAAAAAAGGCGCACGAGACGCGGATGTACTTTTGCTGGTGTGGGACGCTTTCAAAATACGTGCAAACGAGATTGACACTTTGCTAGATCTCTCACTCTCGTTGCTCGCTACAGCATCTGATTTTCCGCAAAAAGCCGAGCTGCAGAGCAGTGTGAAAAAGGCGCTTGTATTGTTGAGAGAATTTCCATAATCATCCGACTAGAACTTGTCCAACCAGCCCTGCGTTGAAGCGAAGCGGACAATATCCGCACGCGTGTTGAGATCGAGCTTCTCCGCCGCCCGCGATTTGTATGTTTCCACAGTCTTGGCACTTAATTCCAGCCGCCCCGCTATCTCCTTGGTCGTCAGTCCTCGCGCCGAATACCTCAGAACGCTAGCTTCACGCTCAGTCAATCCAAGTAAGTTTCCAGCTTTCGACCCCGGTTTTGATCGGGACAAAGTGTCAGCGCGAAAATCGTCGGCGAACGACGGATCGATATAGACCTCTCCACGTTTCACGGCCCGGATCGCTATTACCAGATTCTCCGCCGCAGACCGTTTCAATACATAACCTGTCGCACCGGCGGCCAGCGCCTGTTTGAGGAATGACATCTCTTCATAGAGCGTCAACACGATGACGCGGACGTCCGGACACTCTTCCTGTAAACGACGCGCCAGCACCACCCCGTTGATCTCCGGCATGGAGATATCGATAATCGCAACATCCGGCCGCGTTTCACGAATGAGCCTGAGCGCCGTTTGGCCGCTGCTGCTTTCGCCGACGAGAACGAGATCCGCCTCCGATTCAACGAGATTACGCAGGCCGGCCAGAACAATCGGGTGGTCGTCGGCCAATGCGATACGGATTTTTTCACTCATGCCATGACCTGTTCGGACGCCAATGGAATCCGCGCAAAAATCGTGGTGCCTGCGCCTTGAGATGACTCGATGTTCAATTCGCCGCCGACAAGCAACAGGCGCTCGCGCATACCAGCAAGGCCGAGACGCGAATGTAGTCTGGTGAGATCAAATCCGCGGCCATTGTCCTCAATGGTCAGATGCAATGTGCTTTCGGCGACCCCTACAACGATGCTCACTTGGGTGGCCTTGGCGTGTTTGGCGATATTGGTCAAAGCCTCCTGAATGACACGATAGATCGTCGTACGGATCTCGTTCGATCGTCGGTCCAAACTCGCATCGGCGCAGTGGAAATCAGCGGTTATCATCTGCTTTTTGCTCCAGTCGCCGACGTAATTTTCCAGCGTGTTGGTGAGGCCCAGCTCATCGAGCGACGCCGGTCTTAACTCCCACGCAATACGATGCAGCATCTGCCCCAGCTCATACAGTTGCCCGCGCAGAATACGCAGCCGATCCCGTGTTTTTCCATTTACGGTGTTTTCGATCGCCTTAAGCTCGAGCATGGCCGCGGTCACGCTTTGACCGGTCTGGTCATGAAGGTCGTGAGCAAGCCGAAGTCTCTCCTCCTCCTGTGCGCTCATGATTCGCCGGCGGAGGTCATCCCGTTCGGTGGTCCGCTGTTCGATGAGATGCTGCGCACCCGCCAACGATTGGCCGAGTTCGTGAACTTCCTGAATTTCGATCGCCGGCACCACAACCGGCTTCGATAGCCCCAGGCTCAAGGCAGGTTCACGTAGCGCGCGGATTGCGCCGCCAATTCGCGCGCTGATCATTCTCGCGAGAAGGATTCCGGCCAACAGAAGCACGAATGCGGCGACAATGTTTCCAACGACCGACTGCCAGACAAGGCCGACCAAGCTGTTTGTAGGAATACCGATTGCAACGGTCCATCCGGATAGTGGCGAACGGCTGAAGCCAGTCAATACGGCGATGCCTTCAAGCGTAGTCCCCTCAAAAGCACCCTCGCCAGCCGTTGATAATGCACGCCCCAGGCTTGCCGACAATTTTTTACCGACGAATTCCTCGCCACCCACCGTCCTCGCTACGATGGTGTGGCTGCTGTCCGCGATTCCGGCAACCCAGTTCGGCGGCATTTTTTGGCGACGCAATATCTCACTCAGCCGCTGCGGGAAAATACCAACCGCAAGGGAATAGCGCGGCTTTCCGTCGAGCAGCACCGGTGCTTCGATAACTATGATCGGTTTTTGCGTGACTGCGCCAACGAAAAGATCAGAAATGGCGGGCTTTCTTGTCTCGATAACGCGCTGCAATTGCTCGCGGCCGCCATGCAATGGTAGCGCTGTCCCAAATGGCTCGAGAGTATTGATCAGTTGCTGACCGTCCAAATCGCTCAAGACGACATTGTCAACGTTGATCGTTTGAACGAATTGCTTTGCCTCGTCGTAGAATTTGGCGAACTCGCCCGATGCGAGATGCGGCGACATCGTCATAACGAGCAAGGCCGAGCGCGCACCATTGAGCTCTGCATCGACTGTCTGACTGAGAGCACGCGCCGTTCCAACCAGGTCGCGCTCCAGAGTGACTCGCGCGTAGTTAAATGATCGGACGATAATCAGCGTCGTCACCAGAACGGCTGGAACAATACACGCAATGACCAAACAGTTCAGCCAAAAACGAATCGTCCGGCGGGGCGTGGCTATTCCTTGTGGCGCGCGCATGCGAGCTGATTTTCCGCCCCCGAATCGACCGGCCACAAACAATCGCATTTTACGGGTGCTATTGCGTCAGGAAAATCCCGACAGGCCATTTTCCGAAGTGTTTATATCATTATGCAACCCATAGCGCACTGTCGCGCCCATCCCCACACGCGTGCAAGAGTCTAGTGCGGGAGCGACGGGTCGGTCCCGGACCGCGGTCTGCGCCAAGGTCCGGGACTTGCCGTTCCCATTTTATTTGAAAATTTCAAGGAGAATTCATCGGCGATGTCTGCTGGGTCCAAAGCAGGCGCAACCCAACCTACTTCACGAGTTTTGGTGTAGGTCCGAAGGGGTCTGTCCTTTGCATCGTTGCCCCTTGCAAGCATGAGAGCAATTCGGAGTAGTTGGCCGCGGCGGCCCGGCTTGTTGTTATTTGAACGCACCGTGACACGTCTGACTGCTTGTATTGCGGCCATTGTTTGACAAGTAGATCGTGTGCCGCCTGTTCATCCTGCGCGCACTTCGCAGGTGTTTGCACCGAACCTGATGATCGACAGGCGGCAGCAATGTCGAATTTCGGTATCTCTCCTTCCGCAGCCACTGTTATTTGCGGACCAAGAATGCCGACAAGTACTGAAAGCAGAATCGTATATCTCATGGGTCAATTCCCGAGCCGACTTACGATGAACCATCCCATCCACAAGCAAAAAATTTTGGAATTTCAACGCGGCGATCGCACCATGGCGGTCCCGAGAGGAGTCGAACCTCCGACCTTCGGTTTAGGAAACCGCTGCTCTATCCTGCTGAGCTACGGGACCGTCGATAGCATCTAATACTTTCCTGGACCGATTTTCAAATGCGTCCTCATGAGGACGATAGTCCAAAGATTTCAGTATCACCGCGAATAAATCAGAAATTGCGAGGCAAATATGGTGAAGCCCGCAAAAATGAACAGCAAGCCGATTAAATGCTTTGCTCGCGAAGAGATGATAGGGCTATGCAACCTTTCGGCTTTCGACTCGCGATGAGAAAGAAGAATAAACGCGCCGCCTATCGAGCCAAGTAAAACGAAAAGAATCAGGCGTGTCATGAACGCGCTAGTGTATATCGAAGCTTGGTTGCGAGACCGACGTTGATGGCGCGGCGGGACGCTCGCGCGTACGCCGATGCGACTGCGCCGATAGCACATGTCTGGGTTTCGAAAGCAGCGCAACTTGCAGGGCGGGTTTTTGCGATTGTGTCGCGCAGAAACCATCGACGGCCTCTACCACCGCCGCGCTGATCAGTTGCTGGCGTTCGGGCGAAGCCATCACCAATTCCTCGTCGCGGTTCGCGATCGAACCCGCTTCAAGCAGCACCGCAGGCATTTGTGTTTTTTTCAGCACGAACAGCGTGTCGTAGCGATAGACGCCGGCATCGGCATCCAACAGGATGTGCTTCCACCGGCCCATAAAGTTCTCGGTGTAATGCGACGTGTATTGCAGACCGCGCGCCTTCAACTGCTGGCCGAGCATGCTGCCGAACAAAAGGCTGTCTTTGGGGTCGAGATTGCTGTCGGAAACGAAAATCGAGTGCCCTTTGAACCGGTCGCTGAATGTTTCCGACTTGCCGTTGTAATTCCATTTTTCCAGAAAACTGTTGGGCACTGAGTCATGGTGAATGGACAGCAGCAGATTTGCCGATAGTTCGTTCGCACGCGTCACGCGCGCATACAGGCTCTGGTTGGCCCGCCCGTCGGTGATCATGAGGACTGTCTTGGCAAATCCGGCATCGAGCAGAGCATGATCAATCTGCCTGGCGAGTCGCAGATTGAAATCAAATTCATCGGCTCCGCGCGCACTTTTAGCGCCGGGCGATTTCGCGGTGTGACCGACATCGAGCACGACGCGAAAGTTCGGGCGGACGCAGCTCGGCGCGTCTGACTTAACGGGTTTGTCGGGCGGCTCGGCACGGACGATACCGACCGACATCGACAAAACAGCCGCGAGCGATACCGCAATCGTGCGCCGGATCATGCGACATTCTTCGACATCTTCCACTAACACACAATGCACAGAAAAATTCCAAATAGGCGCAAATACATATGGGCAAGTGCTGCCCAAGCCGCCGCTCTACTTTGACTACGGTCGGCCCTGCGCTTGATTCGGCTAACTGCCAAAAAATTCAAGAGCCAAAGGCGGCAAATCTGTTCCGGTCAATCCACTTTTGCGCCGGACTCCGCAACGACATCTTTCCAGATGACGCGTTCCTTGGCGGCGAAAGCGAGAGCGCCTTCCGGCGTACTGGATAGAACGCGCGCGCCGGCAACAAGGAAGCGTTCCTGGACAGCCGATTCCGCCGCGATCTTCTGCTGCGCGGCTGAAAGCTTGTCGATGATCGGGCGCGGTGTGCCTGCGGGAAACACAAAAGCGGCCCATGACGTGATGACGAAATCCTTGATGCCGGCTTCTTCCATTGTCGGAATGTCCTGCAACGTCGGCCAGCGCTTGGCCGAGGTCACTGCAAGCGCGCGCATTTTGCCGGACTGGATCACGGGCACATAGGACGCGAGATTGTCGATCGCAAAATTTACGTCGCCGGCGAGCATGGCGGGTATCGTTTGCGCGGCTCCACGAAAAGGAACATGCACGGCATCAATGCCAGTGCGTTTGGCGAAAAGAACGCCGGAGAGATGCGGCGTAGTGCCGACACCCGGGCTGCCGAAATTGATCTGACCTTTTTTCTTTGCCCAGGCAATGAATTCGGCCAGAGTCTTTGCGGGGACATGGTCCGTCGGGATTACGAAAACATTCGGCAGCTCCCAAGTCATGGAAACCGGAGCCATGTCGCGCTCAGCGTCGTAGGGCATTTTGCTGTAAAGAAATTGGTTGATCGCGAAATTGCCGATTGTCGCCGAGCCAATGGTGTATCCATCCGGCGGACTGGCGGTTACGGCGCCAATTCCGACATTACCGCCGGCGCCGGGTCGGTTTTCCACGACAAACGATTGTCCGAATATGTCTTTCAAGCGCTCGGCAAGAATGCGCGTGAGCACATCCGTCGACCCGCCCGCGGGATATGGTACGACAATGCGGACCGGATGATCGGGCCAGCGGCTGTCGTCGGCGCGCGCTCCGGTCGCAACCATCGCGCCGGCCGCGGCCACTGACGTCATGAAAATCCGACGCGTCTGCATGGATCCCCTCCCGACGGCTGCGACGAGTTTCTTTCCAGCCATTCTAGCGTTTCGGCAGGGGGCCGCCATCATTATTGGCGGCCTGGCCTCAGGGTCCCCTCAATTGTTCTTCGGTACCTGTTGCCTGCGGACCGGGATTTTGTCCGTGGCCGTTCTTTCCGCCATTTTATGCAACGTTGCGGCGGAGGAAACCTGCAAAGGCGCGGCAATGGGTGCAGGCACTGTTGTCGCGGTGCGCGATGGCCGCACCATTCTGCTGAGCGACGGTCGTGAAGTGCGGCTGGCCGGAATCGAAGCTGGCGACGAAGCCCGCGCCGCGCTGCAGTCGTTAGTAGGCGAGCGCCGTTTACGACTGGAGCAACTTGGCCCTGAGAAAGATCACTATGGCCGGTCTGTTGCGCTGGCCTACCCGGATGACCAGGGACCATCCGTTCAACAAATGATGCTGGAGCAAGGTCGCGCACGGGTTTCGGCGCGGGTCGGCGACAGTGCCTGCACCAATGCCTTGTTGCGTACCGAACGGGCGGCGCGGGTAGCGCGCCGGAGAATTTGGAGCGACCCCAATTTCGCCCCTTTGCGCTCACAGGATACTGCCCGGATTGCGGCCGCGCGGGGGGAATTTACGCTGGTTGAAGGCAAAGTCTTGTCGGTACGCGAAAGCGGCGCCACGATATATTTGAATTTTGGGCGGCGCTGGATACAGGACTTCACAGTCACCATTCCTAAACGTTTACGGCGTGAATTTACCGCCGCAGGCATCGATCCGAAGCAGCTGGAAGGTCATCCGGTCCGTATACGAGGTTGGGTCGAACAACGAAGCGGTCCGGTCGTGGACGTGGTGGTGCCCGAACAGATCGAGCTCACGCAGTGAGTGGTAGTGAGTAGTGAGTAGTGAGTAGTGAGTAAAGTGGGGATGGCTCCAGTTTTGACAGCCGAATGTGCGTGGCGGGCGTTCGGAATCGCGGCCGCGTTGGGCGCGCTGTTGGCCGGCTGCACCAACACGCCGGACAATCGGCTGGTTTCGCTGACGGTTCCACAAGTCACTGCACAAACCGAAGAGCCGGCAGCCCAGCGGGAGCATGCGCGCATCCTCGCTTCCTATGGCGGCTCTTACGAAAACGCGCGGTTGCATGCCATGGTCGAAAAGACAGTCGACCGGCTGGTCGCCGCATCCGAAAGGCCGGACCTGAAGTATCAGGTAATCATTCTGAACTCGCCGGCGATCAATGCTTTCGCTTTGCCGAACGGCCGACTGTACGTGACGCGCGGACTGATCGCGCTTGCCAACGACAAGGCGGAGCTTGCTTCTGTTCTCTCCCACGAAATGGGCCACGTGATCGCACGACACGCCGCTATCCGTGAGGAACAGGCCAAGCAAGTCGCAATCATCGACCATGTCGTCAATGATGTGCTCAGCGATCCCCAGGTTGGCGCGTTGGCGCTGGCCAAATCAAAGCTGACGCTCGCGGCATTTTCGCGCGCACAGGAATTCGAGGCCGACGGGATCGGCGTCGGGATATCCGCCCGCGCCGGTTATGATCCGTTTGGCGCCTCGCGCTTCCTCACGGACATGCAGCACAATGCCGACCTGAAAGCTTCGATAAGCGGCACCGATCCGCGTGCGCTCGATTTCCTGTCCTCACATCCCGCAACGCCTGAACGCGTGAAGAACGCGCTTGCCAATGCCCGCCAGTTCAGCGGGCCCGGTAATGGCGAACGTGACCGCGCCGAATACCTCGCCACTCTCGACGGTCTGATTTATGGCGAAGATCCCAGTGAAGGTTTTGCGCGCGGTCGGCACTTCCTGCATCCGAAGCTCGGCTTTACGTTCGTTGCGCCCGCTGGCTTCACGCTCGACAATACGGCGCAAGCGGTTCTCGGGCTTAAGGAAGGCGGCGGTGAGGCGCTGCGGCTCGACGTGGTGAGCGTGCCAGCTGAGCAATCGCTACCCGACTATCTGAAGTCGGGCTGGATGGAAAACGTGGACTCAGCAAGCGTCGAGGAATTCTCCGTCAACGGATTTTCAGCGGCAACAGCCACCGCAGACGGCGGGAACTGGTCATTCCGTCTGTTCGCCGTGCGTTTCGGCAGCGATGTGTATCGCTTTATCTTTGCTGCCAAGGCCAGGATCACGCCGGTCGATCGCTCGTTTCGTGAATCGGTCATGACCTTCCGCCGCATGACATTGAAGGAAAGCCAACAGGTCAAACCGCAGCGGTTGAAAATCGTCACGGTGAGAGCAACCGATACGGTCGAGACCCTCGCGCACCGCATGGCGACGTCCGGGCACGCAGTCGAACGCTTTCGGATGATCAATGGCCTCGGCCCGCACGACCGGTTGAAGGCCGGCGAGAAGGTCAAGGTCGTCGTAGACTGACCTGACTCAGCCGCCTTCGCCTGCTTCGTAGTTGATCGTGAATTCGGGCGGCACGTCAGGACCCCAGAGATAGAACGAATCTTCCGGCTTGTGATCGGCCGCGGGCCAGCGCTCGTCTTTTGGAATGTAGTCGATATCACAGGAATATTCGGCGAAACTGCCCCAAGGATCGCGCACATAGTGGAAGTAGTTGGATCCGAGCACGTGACGGCCGAGCCCCCAACCCTTGGTCCAGCCTTTGTCGTGCATGCGCATGGCGCCGAGGCCAATGTCGTTGATGCTTGCCGTATCCCAACTGCAATGGTGGAAGCCGGGTCCGCTCGATTTTACCAGTGCCAGCAAGTGATGGTCGCTGCCGTGGATGCCGTGCATGAAGGCAACAAGGTCTGAGGCCCGGTCAGAAAGCCGCAATCCAAGCGTATTCTCGTAGAACTTGATCGAAGCGCCAACGTCGCGCGTGAAGATCAGCACGTGTGACAGACGGCGCGGGCGTACTGGCGGCGCCTTTGCACGCAAACCGGCGCCGGCAACGCCGGCGGGCGCGGCGATCCAATGACTTTCAGATTTCCGCTCGGGTGAGACTTTTGGCCCGACCTTCACCTCGGTCAGGATCCCCTCGGGATTGCGGAACCAGAAGCCGTTGCTTTCGAATCCAGGCGGCGGATCGATGAGCTTTATGCCCTGCCCTTCGATGCGTGCTTTCAGCTTTGGCAGGTCGTCGGGATAACACCCGAATGAAAGATGATGCAGCGATTTCGCTTTGCTGCCTTCCACTACCGAACCCCAGCGATGGTCGTGACCAAAAGTCCTGATAGCGAGCACAGTGCCATCGCGTCGCACGTCGAGGCCGAACGTGCCGTAAAAGTCCTGTGCGACCGAAGCGTCCGGCACCGCCAGCACGAATTGGTCCAGCGAATGCACGCCGAGCGCATCTGTTTCCGTCGTCGGCGCTACATATCCGCGGATGGCGGTCATCAGTCACTCCGTCGCGATAGCCGGCATATTGTAGACTGCCGTTCACACCACCATCAAATCCTTTGCGGCGATGATTTCGTCCAAATATGCGCACATTGTGCGTCTTCGTTTCCCGCCCGGAAACAAAAAGCCCGGCATCGCTGCCGGGCTTTCGAATTCGGGGGCCGACCTGATTTATGCTGCCTCTTCTTCGACAGGCTCGTCGGGACTTGCGTCGTCGCTCGGCTTGGGACCGCGACGCGGTCCCTTGGCGAGCGCTGCCTCGATTTCCTTGATCGCTTCGGTTTCGGTGACGCGCTGCACCGCGGCGATCTCACGCGACAACCGATCCAGCGCGGCCTCGTACAGTTGCCGCTCGGAGTAAGATTGCTCCGGCTGGGTCTCGGATCGATACAGATCGCGCACGACCTCGGCGATGGCGACGATGTCGCCTGAATTGATCTTGGCTTCGTATTCCTGCGCGCGGCGGGACCACATGGTGCGCTTGATGCGCGCGCGGCCCTTGAGGGTCTCAAGAGCGCGCTTGACCAAGGGTGCCTCGGCCAATTTGCGCATGCCAACCGACACGATCTTGGCGGTCGGCACCCGCAGCGTCATCTTGTCCTTGACGAAGTTGATGACGAACAGCTCCAGCTTGGCGCCCGCGACCTCCTGCTCCTCGATGGCCATGATTTGGCCGACCCCGTGCGCCGGATAGACGATGAATTCGTTAGTTTTGAAGCCTTGTCGTTGAGTAGTCTTCTTATTGCTCATTCCAGGCATAACTCCTTGCTCGGCACCCTTGCGGCTGCCGGCCGGTTTGGCTGCGGGAGCCCCGCCGCGGGCTGAACCGCGAGAGGCGTGGGAGGTCCGCCGGTCGACGGCAGACTTTTTGGGCCCCCGGCTCATGCCGGTGGAACCTTTCTTTGATTTATGACGCGTTTTTCCTGCCACTGCTCACGCGTGGATTGCACGCCCTCTAAACTGGGAACCTCTGGAACCCTGCCCCCGAAAAATAAGGCTCCCGAAGGGGGAGCGCACCGGTTGCAGCGGGTTCCTATCCATTTTTTATATATATAGCACATTTTTGGGCGGAATCAAAGCGTTATGGCGACGCAAAACAGCAATTCTGCTGCAACAATCCCGCATTTTAAGAAAATCGGTTAACGCCCGACGACAAAACGCCCCCAGGATCGCTGTCGTTTGTAAAGATTCCTGACCTAATCGCCCTCGCCCGGGCTGGGCGAGAAGAACTTTTTGAACTTATCGGGCACCCCCTCCCAATCCTTGCCATCGGGGGGACCCTCTCGTTTGACCGTAATATTCGGCCAGCTCTTCGCATACTGGGCATTGAGTTCCAGCCATTTTTCCAGGCCGGATTCGGTGTCGGGCTTAATTGCCTCGGCCGGGCATTCGGGCTCGCAAACCCCGCAATCGATGCACTCATCGGGGTGGATGACGAGCATGTTCTTGCCCTCGTAGAAGCAGTCGACCGGACACACCTCCACGCAGTCCATGTATTTGCATTTGATACAGTTTTCGACGACGACGTAGGTCATTCCCGGCTCCGGGCAACTTTTCGAAATGGCTGCCTAACGCAACGACAGATAGGCCGCAACCGGCGCCCTTGCCATCGGACCTAACCTAGCCATATGCGGGAAATGAAGGCCTCAATTGCGGAATCTCAGGTCAAATCGCGGTAAAGGGCCCGCGCAACTGGTGAGGCGCCGCG
Source organism: Pseudolabrys sp. (assembly GCA_035623095.1). GTDB lineage: Bacteria > Pseudomonadota > Alphaproteobacteria > Rhizobiales > Xanthobacteraceae > Pseudolabrys. The sequence continues at coordinate 51,211 of DASPUD010000072.1, read as the reverse complement.
CTTTTCGCAAAAACCCTCCACCCGAAGCACCCTTACCGAGCGGTCGAGCGCAAGCGTGAGCACATCACCGATCCGCACCGGCTGGCTGGCGGCCGTCATGCGCTTGCCGTTCAGCCGGACAAAACCCGCAGCAGCAAGGGCGGCAGCATGACTACGCGTACGGACCATGCGCGCGTGCCATAGCCACTTGTCTATGCGTTGGCGATCGGGATTCGGGACAGCCGCGCTCAAGATGGCTCTTTGGCCCCCTGTTCCAGCTGCTGTTTGAGCGCAGCGAGCTTGGCGAAGGGTGAATTGGGGTCCGGTTGCTTATCGCGCCCCGCGGCGCCGCTGCCGAAAGGCTTGGCGTAATATTGCTCCCGTTCGGCGCGGTCGACACGCTCGCCGCGTTCACGGCGCGGCCGGTCACGCCGCACGTTGCGGTCCTGCCGCTCGGTGCGTTCGCTCTGGCGTTCCAATTTTTGTTGGCGCTCGTGCCGATCCTGACGTTGGTCGCGGTCCGTACGTTCGCCACGGTCGTGACGTGGGCGGCGTGGTCCGCGGGACGGCTGAGAGGTATCCGCGGCAGTTGTCGCCGGCGCGGCCGCACTGTCAGCGGCCGATGCGGCCGTTTCGGCGGCTGGCGTTGAGGCGGCAATCTGCGTTTGCGGTTTATGTGGCCGCCGAGGCCGATGCGGCCGTCGTTCTGCACGACCGGCCGGACGCCAGACTTCGATGAGGGCAGGTTCCTCGCTCTTGCTTTCGACTGTCGCGGACGCATCTCCCCCTAAAACCGTACCGTCGGCGGATGCTGCTTCCGGTGCCGTTTGAGCAGCGGCAACTTCGGCTTCCGCTACCAATGGCGCCGCCTCAGTCCTCACGAGTTCAGGTTCCGGCAAGAGCGAACGCGACTGCATGTCGGCGGTGGGCTCCGCAGCCACTGCTTCCGGCGGCACGCCTTGATCCGGTGCAGGCGCTGCATCTGTGGCCGGCATCGGTGCCGCCGCTGGCGGAGCGGCGTCGGCAGGTTTTGGCTTGCGATCCATTCGATAGCCAAGTGAGCGCAAGATCGACGCGAAATCTTCGCCCGAGGCGCCAGTCAGCGAACTCATCGCTCCGGTGACCACAAAGCTGCGTCCGTCGAGCACGCCGTCCGGTTTCGGCCCCGGCGCGCCTTCGCGCCAGGACAGCGCGGGCCGAATGAGATCGGCAAGCCGTTCCAGAATATCGACGCGAACAGCCCGCTCGCCGCAAACGCGGTAGCCGGAGGTGCGGTAGAGGGCCTTCGGCGTCTCCTTATCGACGGGAATCGACGTGCGGCCGCTGGCCGCAAGATGCAGCAATTCGCCGACACCTTTGGCATCGGGGCTTTCGTGCTTGATCGTCCAAAGTTGCGTCGCAAGGGCGCGCGGCGCCGGCTTGAGCAATGCGGGAAGATAGATGTGATAGGCGCCAAAGCGGACGCCGTATTTGCGCAAGGTAGCACGCGCCGGCTGATCGAGGGCCTTGACCTCATCCGCCACCTTTTGCCGCTCGAGCACACCGATCGATTCAACCAACTGGAACGCAACACCGCGGGCCATACCGACGACGTCATCGGCGGCCGCCAGCGAGAACAGCGGCGCCAGGAGTTTTTCGATGTGAATCTTGAGCCAAAGGTCAAGCCGCGTCTGCACCAATTCACGCGACGGGCCGTTCAGGTGATCATCGGCAATGACGCGCACGCGCGGACGCAAAGTATCGTCGCCAGCGATTAATTTTCCAACGAGATCTCCGGTCCAGCGCAAAGCGCCGTCGGTCGCCAGCACAATCTGGTCGTTGGAAGCCTGGGAAAGCTTCGTGGCCCGCGCCTCGATTTCTCCCGCCAACGCCTTCTGTGCGGCGGCGTTGAGCGCTTTTGCGTCGGAGCCGGCACCGGAAGCATCGGGAGCAAACATGAATCCGTCGAGGCGGCCGATCACATGGCCTTCAACCGTCACTTCGCCGGACTTGCCAATTTCGGTTTCCAACATCGCGTTCTCTCGCAGCCGCCGCATCAACACGCTGGTGCGGCGATCCACGAAACGTTCGGATAAACGCTCGTGCAACGCATCAGACAGCTTGTCCTCGACCGCACGTGTGACTTCCTGCCAGTGCTCCGGATCGGCGAGCCAATCCGGCCTGTTGGCAGCAAAAGTCCAGGTTCTGACATGAGCAATCCGGTTGGAGAGAGTATCGATGTCGCCGTCGGTTCGGTCGGCCTGGGCCACCTGCCGGGCAAACCAATCTGTAGGGATGTTACCCCCTCGCATCAGGAATCCATAGAGGGTCACAACCAGTTCGGCATGGGTAGCAGGCGCGATCTTGCGATAGTCGGGAACCTGGCACGCCTCCCATAGTGTCGCGACAGCTGCTGGACTGACCGCGAGCGCCCGCACATCCTCATCACGCGCGGCATGTTCCAACACCAGGATGTCTTCCCCGATCGGCGCCCGTGTAAGGCCTTGCTCGTTCGGTGTAGCCGCCAAGGAAGCCTGCAGCGCGCCAATCGAGGAAGAATCCAGGTTTGAATTGCGCCATTGCAGAAGGCGGATCGGTTCGAAACTGTGACTTTCCAGGGCCTGCACCAGTTCCGGCTCAAAAGGATCGCAGCGCCCCGTGGTGCCGAATGTGCCGTCGCGCGTGGCGCGTCCGGCGCGTCCGGCGATCTGCGCCAGCTCGGCCGGGTTCAGTTTGCGGAATTGGTAGCCATCGAATTTGCGATCGGAGGCAAAGGCAACATGATCAACATCAAGATTGAGGCCCATGCCAATGGCATCGGTGGCCACCAGATAGTCCACGTCGCCCGACTGGTACAGCGCCACCTGCGCATTACGAGTCCGCGGTGAGAGCGCGCCTAACACGACTGCCGCGCCACCGCGCTGACGGCGGATCAGTTCGGCAATCGCATAAACTTCCTCTGCTGAAAAAGCGACGATGGCCGATCGGGACGGCAGCCGGGTAAGTTTTTTCTCGCCGGCAAAAGTGAGTGTCGACAGCCGCGGACGGCTGATGACATGGGCGCCCGGCAGAAGCTTTTCCACCATCGGCCGCACCGTGGCCGCGCCAAGCACGAGCGTCTCCTCGCGCGCACGCGCGTTCAGGACTCGGTCAGTGAACACATGGCCGCGTTCGAAGTCTGCGCCGAGCTGGATCTCGTCGATCGCAAGGAACGCGACGTCCAGGTCGCGCGGCATGGCTTCCACAGTCGATACCCAGAAACGCGGGTTCGCCGGCTTGACCTTTTCCTCGCCGGTGATCAGGGCGACTGCGTCTTTCCCCACCCGGTCGACGACCTTGTTGTAAACCTCGCGGGCGAGCAGCCGCAGCGGTAGGCCGATAATGCCGGACGAATGCGCCAACATGCGCTCGATAGCGAGATGGGTCTTGCCGGTATTGGTCGGACCCAGGACTGCAGTGACGCCGGCGCCGCGGGTTCGCGAGGACCTGGCTGATTGAGGGGAAAAAGTTATGGGCATTACGCGTCCGAACTGGCGGCGGAAGGCTTCGAATTAGCCCCCGCCGATGATTGCTGTATCACAATGCGACGACAAACATCCGTGTGGTTAAGCCTTAGAACGAGTCTGGAACGAATCGCGCCCGAATCGCTGACTCCGGCGCTGTATGGCTTCGTTCACGGCGACATCTGGCAACCATCGGCGACCCCGACACAAGATGGAGTGGTAGCGGGCTGATTCAAGCGCTTTTTAGACCCCTTAAACGTTAACGCGGTGCTGGATTCGCAGCCGCGAAAGAGTCAAGGCCCAAGACAGGCTCCAAGACATGCTCATTGCGTCTTCGACCCATTGGCCGAGGCCCGCGCCGGGACCGGGACCGAGATAAATTCCGACGCTTCAAGCACAGCTTGGCCGATGGGTGTCGGTCCCTGCACACGAAACGGCACCAGCACACGCGTGCCGGCGATTGGCGCGAGCCAGACTTCCATGTCCCGTTGCTGCGTCAGGTATTTAATGGCCGCACGCGAAGGAATGTATCCCGCCACGGGCACAAAATAGGTCGAACAAACTACGACCGGTCCAGCATAGCCTTTGCTCGGCTTGACTTTGTCCATGCGCTTGAAGGCGAGTTGCAGGTCATAGCGAAGCCGGCCATCAAAGATCGGCAGGGTGTGCTGACACGCCTGCGGAGAAAGCAACTCGCCGGCGCCCGGCGCGCGCACGAACAGAGCTGTCATGGGGTCGAGAACACCGTGCTGGTGCGCCTCGGTTACCGGCACGCGCTCGGGCTCGTTTTCCTGCGGTGGATCAACGCTGAAATCTTTCACGTTGCCGTTGCTGACGACAATCTTGGTCGTGTCGGCCTTTTTCCGCGTGGTGATGGTGGACGCGTAAATAGAAGACATGACGCGCCCGCCTGCTAGCGTGGCACGCGCGCTGCTGCTGCCTTGGCCACTTGTGAACGCACGCAACAACCCACCCGTTGTTCCGGTCGCCGTACCGACGTATTGGGTGTCGCTGATATCGATAGTCCAACTGCCGGTTCCGATAGGAATGCTCGCAAGCGTTGCGGAATAGCGCGCCTCAAGGTGCCCTTGCGCCAAGGCGGACGCACACAGGCCGACCAGGGTCAGGACGAACGTACCTGACGCCAGGAGCAAACGTTTCACGGCGTGACGCAAGACGTCATTCATCCTTCCATACCGGCAACAGACCATCCACGATCAAGCACCGGAAAATACCACCCATAGCGCCGTCCGGCACTAAGAACGCTGACGGGCGGGATGCCGCGACGATCTCCGTCGGCGCGGATTTCGTCGATTCTGTGATCACCGGCGGACCGCATCGAAAATCCGTTAAATTCTGCAGAATCGCTTCAACTTGACGCCTTTGACGGTGCTCTCTATACGTCCCGCCGTCTTAACCCAGATGATTGACCGGAACCGGCGCGTTTTGGCGCCGATGTTTTTGAGGGATGAACCAATGTCATGGCGTTGCGATCTGACCGGTAAGAAGCCGCTGGTCGGCCACAAGGTGAGCCACTCCAATATCAAGACCAAGCGGCGGTTCCTCCCCAACCTGCGGAATGTCACGCTGATCTCCGATACCCTCGGCCGGAAGATCAGACTGCGGGTCTCGGCCAATGCGCTCAAGACTGTCGATCATCGCGGCGGGCTCGATGCTTTCCTACTCAAGGCCAAGGATGATGAGCTGGCGCCACGTGTGCTTGAACTCAAGCGCCAGATCGTGAAGAAGCGCGAAGCCAGCTGACCGTTATTCCCCCACGACAGCGAATTGCAGCAGCAGACTGCGTTCGATAACGGAAAAGTTGTCGTCTGATACTAGAGTGACGATCGTTTCGCCCTGCGCATTACGGTGCACGGCGATGCCTTCCATATTGTCGATCTGATATGCGAGATCCGCTTCGAACATTACTCGCCCGTCGACGACGGCCCCCTCTTTGATGCTGGCTAGCGGGATACGGCGGACGCGTATGGCGATTCCGGTGGTCACCGAAATGCGGCGATCAAGCAGCAAGAGGTCGGCGGGCGGAAGGATCGTGCAGTCGCTGACATCAAAATCGTCGTTTCGTTTGACGCTGAACCGCATCACATTCTGACCGTCGAGCACGAAGGAACGCAGATTGCCGTTGCTGTCGAGACTGTGCTCGGTGACAACAACTAATTGACCCGCCAGCGGAGAGTTGCGCGGGGATATGGCAAGGCATTCAAGACTCTTGTTGTAAGTGAAGGTCTTGAAATCGGGCGGCACATCGATTGCGCGGCCGCGCGCTTGCAGACCGTCGCGGCGATAGTCGAAACGTACTATCTGCTCGACCCTTTCAAATCCAACGTAGAGCGCGCCATCATGCTCAGCGAGCGATTCAGCATCGAACCAACCGCGCGCTGCGAGTGGCTTGCCATCAGCGCCCAGGATTGGCGCAAGTTCGGCATCGGCAATACCCGCCGGACGGCCATCGCGGTATAGAATGCGGGCGCGGAGCCAGGAACCTCGATCGGTCGCGGCAATGAAACGATTGCCGTCCGGTTCGACATGAAGCGACGAAATTCCCCCGAACGCCGGGTTGTTCGACGCAAGCACAAGACCGCCGCGAAATTCCAAAGCGCCAAACCGGATCCGCGACGGATCGCGATTGTCGAACGAGACGATCGGCCTCGCATCGACCTCAATACGAACCGGTGCCGTGGCATAACGCAACACATCGGCGATAGCGAAGGAAACGACGGCGGCTGCAAGAGCGGCAAACAACCCGCCGGCAATGAATCCGCGGCGGGACAGCTTCACGCGACGCGCTTTCGCGTGCGCCGAACCGGCCGCTCTGAACCGCCATTCTCTTCAAACAATTCAGCAAGCTTTTCGGTCATTGCGCCCCCAAGCTCCTCGGCATCGACAATCGTGACGGCACGCCGATAGTAACGCGTGACGTCGTGGCCAATGCCGATAGCGATCAATTCGACCGGCGAGCGCGTTTCAATCTCCTCAATCACCCAACGCAGATGCCGTTCGAGATAATTCCCCGGATTCACCGAAAGCGTCGAATCGTCCACCGGCGCGCCGTCGGAAATCATCATCAGGATCTTGCGCTGCTCCGTCCGCGCCAGCAGACGCTTGTGCGCCCAATCGAGCGCTTCACCGTCGATGTTTTCCTTCAGCAGACCTTCTCGCATCATCAGACCGAGATTTTTTCGCGCGCGGCGCCAGGGGGCATCCGCCGATTTATAGATGATGTGGCGCAGATCGTTCAGCCGCCCCGGATTGGCCGGCTTGCCGGCGGTAAGCCAGTGCTCGCGCGACTGGCCGCCTTTCCATGCGCGGGTGGTGAAACCGAGGATCTCGACCTTGACGCCGCAGCGCTCAAGCGTACGCGCAAGAATATCGGCGCAAGTGGCGGCAACGGTGATCGGGCGACCGCGCATCGAGCCGGAATTGTCCAGCAACAGCGTCACCACCGTGTCGCGGAATTCCATGTCCTTTTCAGCCTTAAACGACAGCGGATGCAACGGGTCGATGATGACGCGCGACAACCGCGCCGGATCGAGCTGACCTTCCTCCAGATCAAACTCCCAGGAACGGTTTTGCTGCGCCATCAGACGCCGCTGCAGGCGATTGGCGAGCCGCGCGACGACGCCCTGCAGATGCGACAGCTGCTTGTCGAGATATCCCCGCAGGCGATCGAGTTCCTCCGGCTCGCACAGATCTTCGGCCGCAACGGTTTCATCGAATTTGGCGGTGAAGGCACGATAGTCCGGCCCGCGCGGCTCATTGGCGCCGAAATGACGCGGCCGCTGCGGCTCTCCCGGTGTTTCGGCGTCGCCCATGTCGGTGTCGTCGGCCATGTCGGCGGTCGGCGCTTCAACCGCTTCAGCTGCAGCATCGGGCATGTCCTCGGCCGACACCTGGGTGTCTTCCATGCTCATGCGCTGCATCTCGTCGGAATCGGCAGCCTCGCCGTCCTCGCCGGAATCCTGCTTTCGGCGGTCTTCCTCGCCTTCCTCTTCTTCCTCATCGGAGTCGTGGCTGCGGTCCTCGCCCATTTCCAGCGCGTCGAGCAGATCGTGAACCACATCGCTGAACTGACGCTGATCCTCGACCAGGCTTTCCAGCCGGTCGAGATCCCGGCCGGCGCGGTCCTCGATCAACGGTCGCCACAGATCGACCAGCCTCTTTGCCGCGGGCGGCGGCGGCAAACCGGTGAGACGTTCACGCACCATCAGTGCAAGCGCGTCCTCGATCGGTGCGTCGGCACGCTCGGTGATTTCGTCGAATTTGCCGCGGTGAAAGCGCTCGTCGAGCATCGCCGTCAGATTTTGCGCAACGCCGTCCATACGCCGAGCGCCGATGGCTTCGACGCGCGCCTGCTCAACAGCCTCAAACACGGCTCGCGCCTGCTGGCCGGCGGGTTGCAACCGACGATGCAGAGCGACGTTGTGGCAGGCAAGCCGCAAGGCGATTGCGTCGGCGTGGCCGCGCACCACCGCGGCTTCCGTTTTTCCGAGCTTGCGTGGCGGCTCCGGCAGGCGGACTTTCCCGCCCATCAGCCCGGGGCGTTCGGCCGCGAAGGCGACCTCGAGCTCAGGTTTCCGCGCAAGCGCGCGCAGGCAACCGGTCACCGCCCGCTTAAACGGTTCGGTCGGAGATTCCTTCGACGATGGTTTGGCTTTGATGTTGGAAGCCATCACTCTTCTCCCTCACCCCCAACGAGGGGAGAGGCAACAATCAAGACAGCGCCACATTCACCGAAGATTCCGGCAGCTCGACGCCGAAGCAACGTTGATAAAATTCAGCAACGATCGGCCGCTCGAGCTCATCGCACTTGTTCAGGAATGTGAGACGGAAGGCAAATCCGACGTCGTTGAAAATTTCGGAATTCTCCGCCCAGGTGATGACCGTGCGTGGGCTCATCACCGTAGAGATATCGCCGTTCATGAACGCGTTGCGCGTCAAATCTGCGACGCGCACCATCTTGTTGACGATGTCGCGGCCTTGCTCGTTACGATAGTGCTTGGCCTTGGCAAGCACGATTTCCACTTCGTTGTCATGCGGCAGATAGTTGAGCGTAGTGACGATCGACCAACGGTCCATCTGCCCCTGATTGATCTGCTGCGTGCCGTGATAGAGACCGGATGTATCGCCGAGGCCAACGGTGTTGGCGGTCGCGAACAGACGGAAGGCCGGGTGCGGCTTGATGACCTTGCTTTGGTCGAGCAGCGTCAACCGACCGGACGCCTCGAGCACGCGCTGGATCACAAACATCACGTCGGGCCGCCCGGCATCGTACTCATCGAAGCAGAGCGCGACGTTGTTCTGCAGAGCCCAAGGCAGAATGCCCTCGCGGAACTCGGTAACCTGCTGGCCACCCTTGATGACGATCGCGTCCTTGCCGATGAGATCGATACGACTGATGTGGCTATCGAGATTGACGCGCACGCAGGGCCAGTTGAGTCGCGCCGCAACCTGCTCGATGTGAGTGGACTTGCCGGTTCCGTGGTAGCCGGTGACGATTACCCGGCGGTTTTTGGCGAAGCCGGCGAGGATAGCGAGGGTGGTCGGACGGTCAAAACGATAGTCGGTATCGATATCCGGCACGTGCTCGTCGGCCTTTGAATAGGCCGGGACTTCCATGTCGCTATCGATTCCAAATACCTGCCGGACCGACACTTTCATGTCGGGCAGGCCGGCAACTTCTTGCACTGCGGCGGTCATTGATCCTCCGTGACTTCGGAACGCCGAAGCCCCTGATTTTGGTCCGACTCATACGGTCCGGCTGATGGCGGCGGCAACTTAGCAGAGGCCAATGCGACGAAAAACCCGCCTAGCCTGATTACACCATCAATTATTTCAATAAGATAGGAAGGGTTAGCCCTGTGTGAAAGGCAGGGCTGGGTTGCCCACGCCATTCGACCCGTCAGCCGAAGCCCACCGATTTCAGGTAGTTGTACGACTGAATAATCTCCACCAGACGGTCTTCGGTTGAGCGGTCGCCGCCGTTGGCGTCCGGATGGTGACGTTTCACCAGTTCTTTGAAACGCATTTTTACCTGTGCCGAGGTCGCGTCGACGTCCAGCCCCAACGTATCGAGGGCTTTGCGCTCAGCATTGCGGATCGGTCGGGTTTCTGCGCGGGCGCGTTGTTCCGCCTGCAACCCTTCGCCGAACAGACTGAATGGATCGGAGTGCGCACCGAATGCCCGCACATCCGGTCGCACCGTCCCTTTGCCGGTTCCCATTTTCCACGTGGGCCGATGGCCGGTGAGCGCATCCTTTTGATAGGCCATCACGGCCGCATCGCTCATGCCGGCGAAGAAATTGTAAGATTGATTATAGGCGCGCACGTGTTCGAGGCAGAATCGCCAATACTCCTTCTCGCGCCCGCGACCTTTGGGCGCACGGTGCGTCGCCTTTTCCTTGCAGCCATGCCATTCGCACCCGGGACCGCCCGTCTTCGGACGGCGATCCTTTTCCGGTTTGACGCGGATACGGTCAAAAAGAGGTGAGTCGGATTTCATGACCAAACATTATGCGCCTTTGTCGGTGACGCATTCAAGACTTTCGATTCCAACCATTGACCAGCGGACAGCCCTCTCCTAAGCGGAGGCACCATGAGGACCGCAGATTTAATCACAAAGAAGTTGACCGAGGCTTTCGCGCCCCAGAGCCTCAAGGTGCTGGACGAATCCCATCAGCATGAAGGACATGCCGGACATCGGCCGGGCGGACAGACCCATTACAGGGTCTATATTGTGTCGCAAGCGTTTAAGGGAAAGACCCGGCTCGAACGTCACCGCATGATTAATCAATCACTTTCGTCCGAACTCGCAGGCGGCATTCATGCGCTTGCAATCCACGCTGCCGCGCCTGACGAAGGCGCCGCCTAGTCCGCCCTCACCTGGTGCGTCCGCGACAACGGCTGAATGCGTAACGCTGTGATGCGGTTGCGCGCGCGCCGCAAGACGCGGAAACGGAAGCCGTGGAAGGTGAAGCTTTGCCCGACTTCGGGAATCGAGCGCGCTTCGTGAATAACCAAGCCGGCAATCGTCGTCGCTTCCTCGTCGGGCAAATTCCAATCCATGACACGGTTCAAATCGCGGATTGACACCGCGCCGTCGACATTAACCGAGCCGTCAGGCTGACGCCGTACGCCCGGCATCGCAACGTCGTGCTCGTCGGTAATGTCGCCGACGATCTCCTCCAGGATATCTTCCAACGTCACCAGCCCTTCGACCTCGCCGTATTCATCAACGACTAGGGCAAAGGGTGTCTTGCGGCGCCGAAAAGCCTTGAGCTGTTCGGAAACCGGCCGCGTATCGGGAACGAACCACGGCGCCGTCATAAGTGAAGCAATGTCGACCTTGGCTGCATCGCCATCGACAGCGTGCAGAGCGCGCAGCAGATCCTTGACGTGTAGGATTCCGACAATGTTCTCCGGATTGTCGCGCCACAAAGGCAGGCGTGTCACCGGCGAGGCAATGACGGCATCGACGATGTCTTCCGATGAATCGTCAGCGTTGAGGGTGATCATGTTTGTGCGGTGGATCATCACGTCCGACACCACGAGCTCGCGCAGATCGAGAACGCCGCCAAACATGTCACGATGCAGCGTCTCGACATCGCCTTCACGGTGCAAAAGATCGACCGCACCGCGCAATTCCTCGTGAGCCGAAAGCACAGCCTGATCTTCCTCGACGTTCATGCCGAAAAGCTTGAGCAGCCAGCGCACAAGCTTCTCGATCGCCATGAGTACCGGCCCGAGCAGCCAGACCACCACCGCCATTGGCCGCGCGACAAGAAGTGCGATGCGCTCGGGTGCATTGAAGGCCGCCGTTTTCGGCAGGACCTCCGCGAACACCACGACAAGAATGGTCATGCCGACCGTCGCATAGACGACGCCGGCAGAACCGAACCATGCCAGCAACACGCCAGTTGCGAGTGCGGATGCCGCTATGTTGACCGCGTTGTTTCCGAGCAGAAGCGCGCCGATCAGCCGCTCGCGGCTCTCCAGCAAGCGATTGACGATACGGGCCCGCCGGTTTCCATGCTTCTCGAGGCGAGCCATGCTAGCGCGCGAGGAAGCAGTCAGCGCCGTTTCACTGCCGGCAAAAAAAGCCGACAGCAGCAGACAGATCAGAACGATGACAAAAGAAAGCCAGTCGTCCGTGGTCATCGGATTCTAAATTGGTGCATGATTTCTTTCGAAACCATCTGCTTTTCAAATACACGAGCCGGCGAGTTTGCGGTCAAGAAAGGCACGCACCTCGGCGGCGCTGACGTTGTTTTCGACAAAAGCCTGGCCTATCCCGCGCACAAAAATAAACGTGAGCGTGCCTCGCTTTACCTTCTTATCTTGCGCGATGAGATCCATCAGAACATCGGCCGCCGGCATACCACCGGGAACATCCTTGAGATGGGTTGGCAACCCAACGGCTGCAAGATGGGCGGCGGCGCGCTTTGCTTCCGAGGCCGAAATTAGCCCCTTGTGAGCCGAAAATTCGAGCGCCAGCACCATGCCCAGCGCCACGGCCTCGCCGTGCAAAAGCCGGCCGGAAAAGCCGCACGCGGCTTCCAAAGCATGGCCGAAGGTATGGCCAAGATTGAGTAATGCGCGCTCGCTGGTTTCCCGCTCGTCGCGGGCGACGATTCCGGCTTTGCCGCGACAGCAAACGGCGATTGCGTGCTCGCGCGCCGGCCCTCCGGCGAAAACGTCCTGCCAGTCCTTTTCCAGCCAGGAGAAAAAAGCGGCATCGCCGAGCAGGCCGTACTTGGCAACCTCGGCATAGCCGGCGCGGAATTCCCGTTTCGGCAACGTGTCAAGCAAGGCAGTATCTGCAATCACCAGTGCCGGCTGGTGAAACGCGCCGATAAGATTCTTGCCCAGACGCGAATTGATCCCGGTCTTGCCGCCGACCGAAGAATCAACTTGCGCCAACAGCGTAGTCGGCACCTGCACATAATCGAGCCCGCGCCGCACGCTGGAAGCGGCGAAGCCCGCGAGGTCACCGATGACTCCTCCACCGAGTGCGATAACAAGATCATTGCGCTCAACGCGCGCCGCAATGATCGCCTCGCAAACTTTCTCGAATGTCGCGTAGCTCTTGGAGCCCTCGCCTGCTGGCACAACAATACGCGCGCTGTCGATGCCGGCGGATTTGAGCGCCGACTCTGCAGCGCCCAGATGAAGCCCAGCGAGCGTTTCATCAGTTACGATCGCGACCCTTGCGCCGCCGCGCAGCGCCTTGATGCGGCCTCCGAGTCCTGCGAGCAACCCGCGGCCGATAACGATGTCATATGAACGCTCGCCAAGTGCAACCGGCACCACGATCGGCTCGCTCTGGCGCAACGGTGCGGTCACAGCGCATTCTCCGCATCAAGATCAAGATGCTTCGGCAATTTGGTCATTATCTCATCGATGATCGTATCGTGCGGTTCGTCGCGCGACTGCACCACAATATTGGCCTGTGCGTAGAGCGGTTCGCGCGCCGGCAGAAGATCCTTGATCTTTTCAGCGAGCGGACGATCGTTGCGACGCTTGGTGCGCTTGAGCAAAACATCGATATCGGCCTTTAGCCAGATCGATATGCCTTTTTCTCCGATCAGCGCGCGTGTCTGCGGGTCCATCACAGAGCCGCCACCCGTCGCCAGGACCTGCGGACCGTTGTCCAGCAATCGTGCAATTACGCGCGCCTCACCGGCGCGAAAATAGGGCTCCCCATGTTTGTCGAAGATTTCAGTGATGGTCATGCCCGCGGCGCTCTCGATCTCCATGTCGGCGTCAATGAAAGGAATTCCGAGTCGAGCCGCCAAGCGACGGCCGATCGACGATTTTCCTGCACCCATCATGCCGACCAACACAATAGAACGGTTGCCAAGCGCGCGGACCACAGCCGATTCCAGGCCATTTTTGCCGGGTTTTTGAACCGCACCATCGCTCATGCTATGATTCCGCAACGAATCCACGGTTCCATATACCAGCAATCGCGCAAACCGCGAGAGCGGTCTTGTCAGCGGTTCCGGAACGTGGTCGTAACTTGCCGCTAAATTGCTGGGCGCTGGCGCACGAACGATTGCCGGGTTTGACCATGCCAAGTCTCTTCAGATTTCTGATATTCGTCGGCCTGCTCAGTGGACTGGCCTACGGCACGATCTTCTCGCTTGCCACGTTCGTCAAATACCAGCCGCGTGAGATCATCGTGACGATTCCGCCCGACAAATTCCTCAAGAGCCGTTGACGCCGGAGCAGGCAAGGCGATGACCCGCCGGCCAAAGGCCTCCGACGAAGTCTTGGTCGAATTGTTTCTCGACATGCTGGCCGCTGAGCGTGGCGCTGGGGAAAATACGCTCGGCGCGTATCGCAACGATCTCGACGACCTGTCGGCGCATCTGCGCGCAGCTGGCCGAGCAATCGTGGACGCCACCACTGACGACCTGCGCGACTTTATCGCAAGCCTCAACGAACGCGGTTTCAAGGCGTCGTCGCTGGCGCGCCGGCTGTCGGCAGTGCGCCAACTCTACCGGTTTCTCTACGCCGAAGGTAAACGCACCGACGACCCGGCTGCCGTCCTCGAGGGGCCGAAGCGTGCGCGTACGCTGCCGAAGGTCCTTTCCATCGCGCAAGTCGACGCTTTGCTGAAGCAAGCAAACAGCAATGCAGCAAACGACACGCAGCCCGTTGCGCAGCGTCTGCGTGCGGCGCGTTTGCTGTGCTTGCTGGAGGTCGTCTATGCCACCGGCCTGCGCGTTTCGGAGCTTGTTGCGCTGCCGGCTTCGGCGGCGCGCCGCGATCAACGCATGCTGGTGGTGCGCGGCAAGGGCGGCAAGGAACGGATTGTGCCGTTAAACAATCAAGCCAAGCGCGCGATGGCAGGGTATCTTGAATTGCGCGCTGCCACCGCTGGCCGAGACGCGCAATCGAAATGGCTGTTTCCGTCGTTTGGCGAACAGGGACACCTGACCCGTCAACATTTCGCGCGCGAGCTCAAGGCCCTGGGGCAGGCCTGCAGCATCGAGCCGGCACGCCTTAGCCCGCACGTGCTGCGCCATGCCTTCGCCAGCCATCTGCTGCATAACGGCGCCGACCTGCGCGTGGTGCAGACGCTGCTCGGGCATGCCGATATCTCAACCACGCAAATTTACACTCACGTGCTGGAAGAACGGCTGAAAACGCTGGTCCGCGACCTGCATCCCCTGACGGATGGCTAGCGAAAATCATCCATAAAAGCGAAATTAACCCGTTTGCTTGACTTAGAGGCTTGGCCCACGTCAGTTCGCCCTGAAAACATTCTCGCCCGGACCCAATGCGCAGCTATCTCGATTTCGAAAAGCCGGTGGCCGAACTGGAGGCCAAGGTCGAGGAACTGCGCGCGGTGGGCGATGCCGGTAGTGCCGTCGCCATCGGTGAAGAAATCAATCGGCTCGAGGGAAAAGCTGCGCTTGCGCTGAAAGAACTCTATGCCGAGCTTACCCCCTGGCAGAAAACCCAGGTCGCCCGCCACCCGCAACGGCCGCACTGCCTTGACTACGTCTCCGGACTGATCGGCAATTTCATTCCATTCGCGGGCGACCGCAAATTCGGCGACGATGCCGCGATCATCGGCGGCTTCGGCCGCTTTCGCGGTGAAAGTGTCTGCGTCATCGGTCACGAGAAAGGCTCCGATACTGAAAGTCGCCTGAAGCATAATTTTGGTATGGCGCGTCCGGAGGGTTACCGAAAGGCTGTACGACTGATGGAAATGGCTGACCGTTTCAGCATCCCGGTCATTTCGCTCGTTGATACCGCCGGCGCTTATCCGGGTATTGGTGCCGAAGAACGCGGCCAGGCGGAAGCCATCGCCCGCTCGACCGAAGCGTGCTTGTCTCTCGGTGTGCCGAACATTGCGGTGATCGTCGGCGAAGGTGGCTCCGGCGGCGCAATCGCAATCGCCACCGCCAATCGCGTTCTGATGCTTGAGCACGCCATCTACAGCGTGATCTCGCCGGAGGGTGCTGCCTCAATTTTGTGGCGCGACACAGCCAAGGCCCAAGAGGCAGCGACCAGCATGAAGATTACCGCCCAGGACATGGTGCGCTTCGGCGTGATCGACAGCGTAATCCCGGAGCCGGTCGGCGGCGCCCACCGCGATCCACAGGCGGCAATCGCGGTCACCGGCGACGCAATTGCTACAGCCCTATCGGAACTGCGGGGTCTTGATCGAGATTCTGTGCGAATGCAGCGTCGTGAGAAGTTCCTCACAATGGGCCGCAACGCGGTTTAACGACTTGTCAATTTACTTTTGTTTTACCATGGGCTTAGCGCTTATCCCGGAGCCTCGGGAACGCCTTGCAGATGCCACATCTTAAGGATAACGATTACTCAATAGGGTCCCGCCCCTTGGGGGAGTACCAAGTTTGAGACGATCTTTAGCTCGCGCCCTGTTGGCGTCTGCGGCTGTTGCCGCCGCCATTGCTCTTGCGGGCTGTGACCCCGACGCCATTACGCCGACTGGACGTTCGCAAGCTCCTATCCCTGAAAAGATGCTCGCCGACATGGCGACGAAGAATATGGACAAGGAGTCTCCGATCCTTGCCCGCATCTTCAAGGAAGAGTCGGAGCTGGAAATCTGGAAACAGAATCGCGGCGGCGAATTTGTCCTGCTCAAGACCTATCCGATCTGCCGCTGGTCTGGCGATCTCGGTCCGAAGAAAAAAGAAGGCGATCGTCAGGCGCCGGAAGGTTTCTACACCATCACACCAGGCCAGATGAATCCGAACTCCAATTATTATCTGGCTTTCAATACCGGTTTCCCAAATGCCTACGATCGCGCGATGGGCTACACCGGTTCAGAACTGATGGTGCACGGCGACTGCTCTTCGCGCGGCTGCTACGCGATGACCGACGAGCAGATCCAGGAAATTTACGCGCTGGCCCGGGAATCATTTTTTGGCGGACAGAAAGCGTTCCAGCTGCAAGCCTACCCGTTCCGGATGACCGCGCTGAACATGGCCAAGCATCGCAACAATCCGAACTTCGCGTTCTGGAAGATGCTGAAGCAAGGCTACGATCATTTCGACGCAACGCATCAGGAACCGAAGGTCGCGGTTTGCGACAGGCACTATGTGTTCGACGCCGCGACACCGGATGATTCCACCCGGGCGCTATCGTTCAATGCGAAAGGTGCGTGCCCGGCCTATCAGGTCGACAAAACCGTCGCCGACGCGGTTATCGAGCATACCCGGCAAGAACAGCAGAAGATGGCTTCGTACATTGCCGACGGCGTGTCGACCGTACCGTCACGCGCCGGCGTCGATGGCGGCATGAATCCGATATTCATGGCCAAACTTTCGTCACCGAACGAATATGACAACAACGGCCACTTCCAGCTGGCCAGCCATACTGTTGCACAAGGTGCGTTTACTGCGCCGGGTGCCCTGCCGCGGGTACCCAATCCGCCGGCCTCGGCGGCCCCGGTCAAGGTCGCGCGCGTGCCGATGCCGCGCGCCGCACCGCAGCCAAAGGACGATGAGGCTCCCGTCCCGCAACAGCCAACCACGATTGCCGGACTGATCGGCAATCTGTTCGGCAGTTCCAAACCGGAACCGATGCCGGCGCGGATGGCGGCAAGCGAGCCGGTGGTGCTGCGTGGCGCCAATACGGATCTGGCGGCAAAGCCGAAGCAGGCTGCTCCGGTACGCACGGCGTCCGCTGCGCCTTCCGCTCCGGTGCATACAGCCCCGGCGCCGGCTGTGCCCACTCCAACCATAGCTGCACCCGCACCGAAACCGCGTGAACCCGCGCCGAAAGCGCCCGTCGAGACCGCCCGCCCACCGGCACCGGCGACGACCTCATCGGTGCAAACCGCCAAGGCTGAACCGCAGCGCGCGCCACAGCCGGAAATTCGTACAGCGTATTCGACACCGCCGGCGGCCAGCGGTGGTTTGCTTTCCGGCGCTCAGCCGGTTGTCCCGGCCGGTACATTCAACAGCTTCCGTTGACGCTTTAAGACCTCGCAATCGGACGAAGCATGGACTGTTACGTCTATGTTCTCGGCACCCTTACGAACAATCGGCATCTGACCTACGTCGGATGGACCGGCGACGTTGGGCGACGTCTGGCCAAGCACAATGCCGGCAAGGGTGCGCGCTCTACCCGTGGGCGGCGCTGGGTATTGCTCTATTCAGAAAGATGCGCGGGCAAGCGGCATGCAATGAGCCGCGAATGGCATCTCAAGCGCGATCGCGCATTCCGGAAAAAGCTGGCGCGTGCACTAAAAAAATAAGCGCCGGATGGTGCGGCGCTATTTCCTGATCAATCGCGCGCTGCCGTCTCAGGCATACTTGCCGTGGCAGTGCTTGTACTTTTTGCCGGAGCCGCATGGACACGGCTCGTTGCGGCCGACTTTGCCCCAGCTCGATGGATCGTTTGGCTTGCGTTCCGCTTGCGCGCCATTGCCGTTTCCGGCCAGCGCCGGCGCCAGCTGCGGTGCGGCACTGAGCGCCATCTCGTCTTCGCCGGTCGTTGGATCGACCTTGTGCGCTTCCATGTAGGGAAGCTTGCTGGCTTCTTCGGCCGGCGGCGACTGCACGACTTCGACGCGCATAAGCTGTGCGGTCACCGCCTCGCGCAGACGCGCCACCATCGCCTCGAACAGCGCGAAAGCTTCGGCCTTGTATTCGTTGAGCGGATCGCGCTGGCCATATCCGCGCAGGCCAATCACCTGCCGAAGGTGTTCCAGCATCACGAGATGTTCGCGCCAGAGATGATCCAGCGTCTGGAGCAATATCGATTTCTCGACGTAACGCATGACGTCGGGGCCCCATTTGGCGACCTTGCTCGCCATCCATTCGTCGGCGCGCCTGGTGATGCGTTCGCGCACGTCCTCGGGAGCAATGCCTTCCTCTTTCGCCCAATCCTGAACGGGAAGCTCGATCGTCAGTATCCCGCGCAGATCCTGATCGAGAGCGGCAACGTTCCACTGCTCCGGATAGGCATTCTCTGGAATATGCTTGGCCACCAGATCCTCGATCATCGCGTGCCGCATGTCTGCGATGGTTTCGTCAACCGTCTCATCGCGCATCAGTTCAAGCCGCTGCTCGAAGATGACCTTGCGTTGATCGTTCATGACGTTGTCGAACTTCAGCAGGTTCTTGCGGATATCGAAGTTGCGCGCCTCAACTTTCTGCTGCGCTTTTTCGAGCGCTTTGTTGATCCAGGGATGAACGATGGCTTCGTTCTCCTTCAGACCGAGTTTCTGCAACATGCCGTCGAGCTTGTCGGAGCCGAAGATGCGCATAAGGTCATCTTCAAGCGACAGGAAGAACTTGGAATGGCCAGGATCGCCTTGCCGGCCGGAACGGCCGCGCAGCTGATTGTCGATGCGGCGGCTTTCGTGCCGTTCGGTACCGAGAACGAACAAACCACCGGCGCCAAGCGCTTTTTCCTTCAGCCGGGCCACTTGCTTGCGAATCTCGCCGGCTTGCGGGCTTTTCTCGCGCTCGCGCGGATCGGTGATGTCGGTGATTTCCTGGCGGATACGCATGTCGGCATTGCCGCCGAGCTGAATGTCGGTGCCGCGGCCGGCCATGTTGGTCGCGATAGTAATCGCGCCCGGCACGCCTGCCTGCGCGACGATGTAGGCTTCCTGTTCGTGGTAGCGCGCATTGAGGATGGCGAAGACTTTTTTCTTGGAAGCGCCTTCGTCTCCCGAATAAAGCGCGGCGAACGCGTTCGGATCGGAGAAATCGTGCTGCTCCCAGCCTTTCTTGCGCAGCATCTCGGCAAGCTGCTCGGACTTTTCAATTGATGTGGTGCCAACAAGCACCGGCTGCCCGCGCGTCTTGCAGTCGTCGATCAGCGTGATGATCGCCCGGTATTTTTCGGCAGCCGTCCGATACACCTCGTCGTCATCGTCAAGGCGAATGAGCGGCATATTGGTCGGCACTTCGAGCACTTCGAGGCCGTAAATGTCCATGAACTCTTCGGCCTCGGTCAACGCCGTACCGGTCATCCCCGCCAGCTTTTCGTACATGCGGAAATAGTTCTGGAAGGTAATCGAGGCGAGCGTCTGGTTTTCCGGTTGAATCGGCTGATGTTCCTTCGCTTCCAGCGCCTGGTGCAGGCCCTCTGAATAGCGGCGGCCCGGCATCATGCGGCCGGTGAATTCGTCGATGATGACGACCTCGCCGTTGCGCACGATGTAGTCCTTGTCGCGCTGGAAGAGCTTGTGCGCCCGGAGCGCCTGGTTGACGTGGTGCACCACCGAGACGTTCTCCACGTCGTAGAGCGAGTCTCCCTTGAGCTGCCCGGCGGCACGCAGGCGCTGCTCGAGTGTCTCCATGCCGGCTTCGGTCAGGGTCACCGTGCGCTGCTTTTCGTCGACTTCATAGTCGGTCTTGTCGAGCTGCGGAATGTAGCTGTCGATCGTGTTGTAGAATTCCGAACGGTCGTCGAGCGGGCCGGAAATGATCAGCGGCGTGCGCGCTTCGTCGACCAGAATTGAGTCTACTTCGTCGACGATAGCGTAGATATGTCCGCGCTGGACCATGTCCTCCAGCCGGTACTTCATGTTGTCGCGCAGGTAATCGAATCCGAGCTCGTTGTTGGTACCGTACGTGATGTCGCAGTCGTAGGCTTTCTTCCGCTGTTCGTCGTCGAGCCCATGCACAATGACGCCGACCGAAAGCCCGAGGAAATTGTAGATCTGACCCATCCACTCTGCGTCGCGCTTGGCGAGGTAGTCGTTGACGGTCACGACATGCACGCCGCGGCCCGCGAGCGCGTTGAGGTAGACCGGCAGCGTGGCGACCAGCGTCTTGCCTTCGCCGGTCTTCATTTCGGAAATCTTGCCTTCGTGCAGGATCATCCCGCCGACGAGCTGCACGTCGAAATGACGTTGACCGAGCGTGCGCTTGGCCGCTTCGCGCACGGTGGCGAAAGCGGGCACCAGAATGTCATCGAGGGACTTGCCTTCGGCGATTTGTTTCTTGAAGTCTTCAGTGCGCGCCTTGAGCGCCTCGTCAGAGAGCGCCTCCAATTCCGGTTCCAGCGCGTTAACCTCGTGCACCCGCGGCTGATAGCTGCGGATCCGCCGCTCATTGGCGGAACCAAACAGCTTGCGGGCAACGGCGCCAATCATCCAGCGAAGCTCCTAACGTGGGCCGGGCGCTTATATCATGCCGTCGCGGCCGGATTTGCTTCCGGCGCTCCGGAAATGCGGCACTTTTCGGGCAAATCCGACGCGAAACGCGCCGGCAAGAAGCGAACAGCCAAAGCCGACGGAGAGATATGAGGGGGTCGGATTGTTGTCAATTGGCGGCTTCCGAAGTCTTAACGGCCGCTGGTCACGTGGACGTTAAGCGGCGTACGTTTACCGGCCATTGCAAAGCCACGGTTATTGGGCGAATAGTCCGCCAGCCGCCGCCTCTTTCACCCCAAGGACAATGCCATGACGAATTTGGTTTTCACCGGCTTTTCGGCCTGGTCACGCTCGGCCGGACTCATTGCCATTCTGGCGCTTTTTGTCGCGCCGGCCGCACCAACATTTGCCCAGGATAAGGATCCGGTCGTGGCCAAAGTCAACGGCGTAGAGATACACCAGAGCGACCTTGCGGTCGCCGAAGACGAGGCGGGACAAATTCCGCCGATGTCGCCGGAGGCCAAACAGGACTATCTGGTGCAATTTGTCGCCGACATGATCCTCGTCTCCAAGGTGGCGGAGGACAAGAAATTCGGCGAAACGCCCGACTTCAAGCGCAAGCTCGAATTCGCCCGCAAGAAACTGTTGATGGAAGGTCTGCTCACATCGGTGGGCAAGGAAGCGCTGACCGACGAGGCCATGCACAAGGTCTATGACGAGGCGCTCAAGCAAATCAGTGAAGAAAAGGAAGTACACGCGCGGCATATTCTCTTCCGTGCGCCTGCCGGCGACGAAAAGGCCAGCAAAGAAGCCGAAGACAAGATCAAGGCAGTGATCGTCCGCCTCAAAAAGGGCGAGGACTTCGCCAAAGTGGCGGGGGAGGTGACGGAAGATCCCTCCGGCAAAGCGAACGGCGGCGACCTCGGTTTCTTCACCAAAGAGCAGATGGTGCCGGAATTCTCCGAAGCCGCTTTCAAGCTCGAGAACGGGCAGATCTCAGAGCCGGTCAAGACCCAATTCGGCTGGCACGTGATCAAGGTCGAGGAGAAGCGCGTCAAGCAGCCGCCGAAATTCGAAGACGTGAAGTCGCAGATCGAGAATTTCGTGGTGCGCAAGTCACAGGCCGAGCTGGTCACGAAGTTGCGCGCCGATGCCAAAATCGAGCGCCTCGACAAGCCAACAAAGATCGACGAGCCAGCGAAGAAAGACGCGCCGGCGAAGAAGTAGTTTTCGCGGCACTCTGTGTCATGCCCGGCCTTGTGCCGGGCATCCACGTCTTCTAAGTATCGCCCTCCTCAAAGACGTGGATGGCCGGGACAAGCCCGGCCATGACGAAAAATGTCGACCGCCGTGTCCCCCCTCGCCCCGCAACACGTGGCGGAAATGCCGGAAATCCCCGGCGTGCGGCTCGCAACGGCCGCGGCCGGTATCCGTTATACCGGCCGCACTGATGTTCTGCTCGCGATCTTCGAACCCGGCACGGCGGCGGCCGGGGTGTTCACGCGCTCGAAATGTCCGTCGGCGCCGGTCGAGTGGTGCCGAACTCATCTTAAGACGGGCAAGGCGCGGGCCCTGGTGGTCAATTCCGGCAACGCCAATGCTTTCACTGGCAAGACCGGACGCGATGCCTGCAAGTTCACCGCGCAGATCGCCGCGCGGGCAGTCGGCTGCAAGCCGGGTGATGTGTTTCTCGCCTCGACCGGCGTGATCGGCGAGCCGCTGAAAGCGCAAGCTTTCGACGGCGTAATGGAAGGAATGGTCGCACAAGCGCAAAGCGGCGATTTCCTCGCCGCGGCCCGCGCGATCATGACCACCGACACCTTTCCAAAGATGGCGACCGCCACAGCGAAAATCGGCAAGACCAGCGTGACCATCAACGGTATCGCCAAAGGCGCCGGCATGATCGCGCCGGACATGGCCACCATGCTTTCCTTTATTTTCACCGATGCGGCTATTTCCGCACCGGCCCTGCAGGCGCTCCTGAAAGAAGGCGTCGCCGACACCTTCAACGCGGTGACCATCGACGGCGACACATCCACATCCGACACACTGATGATTTTCGCCACCGGCCAGGCGGAAATGCCGCGCATTGCACGGGCCGCCGACCCGCGTCTGAAAGACTTCAAGAAAGCATTGCACACGGTGCTGGCCAGCCTGTCGGAGCAGATCGCTCGCGACGGCGAGGGCGCGCGCAAACTCGTCGAGATCGTGGTGGACGGCGCGGTGTCGAAGGCTTCGGCCCGGCGCATTGCGATGTCGATTGCCAACTCGCCGCTGGTAAAGACCGCAATCGCCGGCGAAGACGCCAACTGGGGCCGCGTCGTGATGGCCGTCGGCAAGGCCGGCGA
This sequence comes from Pseudolabrys sp., assembly GCA_035623095.1. Classification (GTDB taxonomy): domain Bacteria; phylum Pseudomonadota; class Alphaproteobacteria; order Rhizobiales; family Xanthobacteraceae; genus Pseudolabrys. Next base: position 28,286 of record DASPUD010000072.1, on the reverse strand, counting down.
GCCCGCTGACCGCGACAAGCTCTCGATCTGGTTCGGCGGCATCCGTGTCGCGCACAAGGGCGCGCGCGATCCCGCTTACGATGAAGCACAGGTGAGCGCGGCGATGAAAAAGCCGGAGATCAGCCTCAAGGTGGCGCTCGGACTCGGCAAGGGACGCGACCGGGTGCTCACCTGCGATCTGACCAAAGAGTACGTCGCCATCAACGGCGACTATCGTTCCTAGAACCGCAGGACCAACGGGCTGTGGCCATCAAGATTGTTCTCGTCGCCGCGTGTGCCCTCGTCGACGTTGATGGCCGCGTGCTGATCGCACAGCGCCCGCCGGGCAAACCGATGGCCGGCTTGTGGGAGTTTCCCGGGGGTAAGGTTGAAGACGGTGAGCTGCCCGAGCAAACATTGATCCGCGAATTGAAAGAAGAGCTGGGCATTATCGTCAGCGAGGCCTGCCTGGCGCCCCTTACCTTCGCAAGCCACAGCTATCCGGACTTTCATCTCCTGATGCCGCTCTATGTCTGCCGGCGCTGGGAGGGCACGGTGAATCCGACTGAGGGACAGAACGTGACTTGGGTGAAGCCGAACCGGCTGCGCGACTACGAAATGCCTCCGGCGGACGTGCCCTTGATCGCTCATCTGATGGCGCTGCTCTAGCGCGGACGTTCCGGCTTCTCGCCCGCTGAGATTTCCTTGGTGCCAAGCGCGTCGGCGAGACGTTGCGCGGCCGAGCCAGGTTTCAGCGGTTTCTGCTGGCTTTCATGCGGCGCCCAGCCGGACAGCCAGACAATCTCAAAGGTTGCGCGCACCCGCTGGTCCGCATCGGCAAAGCGCTCGGCATAGATCGCCGCCATACGCTCCAGCGTGGCACGCCTGAGCGGTGTCCGGCGCCGTTCGTACTGCACATTGGTGGCGCCCATGCCACGCAGATCACGCATCAAACCGAAAACGGAATCATAGCGTACGACCAGCTTCTCACTGTCGACGACCGGCAACGCAAAGCCGGTCCGTTGCAGAAGTGCGCCGAGTTCGCGCACATCGGCAAATGGCGCAACACGCGGCGAGACACCACCCTCGATTTCGCTTTCGGCTGTGGCGAACGCCACGCGCAGCTCGGTCAAGCTCTCGCCGCCAATCAAAGCCGCCAGCAACAGACCGTCCGGCCTGAGCGCACGACGGATCTGAATCAAGGTGCCCGGCAAATCGTTGACAAATTGCAGGGCTAGCGCCGACACGACGAGATCAAGCGCGGCATTGGCGAACGGCAACGCCTCTTCATCGATCTTCACCGCGAGGATCGTTCCAACTTTTCCGCTCCCGGCGAGCGCGCGCCGGACTGCATCGGTCGGTGTGCCAAGGTCAGCCACGACGTCGAACCGCCGCAATACCGCGGAAAGCCGCTCGCCCAACTCCGAGGCGACGCGATCGATCAGGAAAGTTGCGGGTCCACGTGTCAGCGCGCGCGCCTGCCGCACGCGCAGCAACCGCCGGTCAAAGATTTTAGGACCTGACGACATTGCTTTGTCCTGTTGCGTCGCCAGCAATGTGTCATAATCATTTGCCGGCGTGCTACCGTTGCAGCATGAACGAGCTTGTTTCGGCAAGACCGGAACCAGAGCCGAAAGATGCGCCTTCGCTTGGCGCACAATTTGGCGGAGGCCTGCTAGCGGCACTACGCGTTATCGTCGACGCGGCCTTGCCATCGTTGTGCCCATCCTGCCGGGAACTACTTGGTGAAGGCAGCGGCTTTTGCGGGTCCTGCTGGTCGAGATTGTCGCTGATTGAGCCGCCTTATTGCGCCCGGCTTGGCATTCCTTTCGTCTACGACCCTGGCCCCGGCCTGCTCTCGATGGAAGCGATTGCCAATCCGCCCGCCTATGACCGGGCGCGCGCGGCGGTGCGTTTTGACGACGTCGCACGCAAGCTGGTGCAGGCCTTCAAGTGCAGCGACCGGCTCGAGCTCGCGCTGGTGATGGGCCGATGGATGGCGCGCGCTGGCCGCGAACTGCTGGCCGATGCCGACGCTCTCGTTTCCGCGCCGCTGCACTGGCGTCGGCTGTGGGCAAGGCGGTTCAACCAATCGTCGGCGCTGGCCAGCGGGATCTCTGCTGTGTGCGGCGTGCCAGTCGCGCATGGCGGGCTCAAGCGTGTCCGGGCCACGCCGCAGCAGGTCGGCCGGTCCAAGACTGAACGTGCCGACAACGTCCAGGGCGCTTTTCGCGTGCCGGACGAGCAAAAAGCCGCCATAGCCGGCCGGCGGCTGGTGCTGATTGACGACGTTCTTACATCCGGCGCGACCGTTGACGCGTGTACGCGCGCACTACTGCGGGCCGGCGCCGCTCATGTCGATGTCCTGGTATTCGCCCGGGTTGTGGTGTCGGCGCGCGCTCCCATATAAAAGGGCCGCGGAAAACCCAGATCGCCCATGCCACCTGTCGAAATCTACACGACCCGCTACTGCCCTTTTTGCAATGCCGCCAAGGCCCTCTTGAAGCGAAAAGGTGTAGACTACAGCGAGATTGACGTTGGACGCGATTGGGAGCGCCGCGAGGAAATGATTCAACGATCGAACGGACGCATGACTGTCCCTCAGATTTTCATAGGCCCGGTACATGTCGACGGTTCCGATGAGCTGCATGCTCTCGAGCGCGCCGGAAAGCTCGATCCATTGCTGGCGGGCGGCGAGGCATCGGCATGAACGCCGGAGGTTTTAAGGCGGCGATGATTCAGATGCGCTCGGGTCTCAATCCCGGCGCAAATATCGACGCTGCCGTGCGTCTCATCAGCGAGGCGAAAGCGTCTGGCGCCGACTACGTGCTCACGCCCGAGATGACCAACATTCTGGCGGCGAGACGCGAGCAACTGTTCGCGGCGGTCGTTGCGGAAGAGACCGATGCCTCGCTCGCAACCCTGCGCGAGCTCGCGCGAAAGCTTGGGGTATATGTACACATCGGGTCGCTCGCGATCAGGCTGTCGAATGATAAGGCAGCCAACCGTTCGTTCCTGATCGATCCCAAGGGTGAGATCGTCGCACGCTACGACAAGATTCATATGTTCGATGTCGACCTCGCGGGCGGCGAAAGCTATCGCGAATCCTACAATTACCGGCCGGGCGAACTGGCGGTGCTGGCCGACCTGCCATGGGGCCGGCTGGGATTGAGCGTGTGCTACGACTTGCGTTTCCCGGCGCTCTACCGCGCGCTGGCCGAAGCAGGCGCTTCGATGCTGACGATTCCTTCGGCGTTTACCAGGCAGACCGGCGAAGCGCATTGGCACGTGCTTGTCCGCAGCCGCGCCATCGAAAATGGGTGCTTCGTGTTCGCTGCCGCCCAAGGTGGTAAACACGAAAATAGCCGGGAGACATTCGGACATTCATTAATCGTTGACCCTTGGGGGCGCATCATTGCGGAAGGCGGCACTGAGCCGGGGGTCGTTATGGCCGAGATCAATCCCGCAGAGGTGGCCAACGCACGCGCGCGTATCCCGTCACTGCAACATGGGCGGCGTTTTGAAATCGTTGAACCGATGGCTGAGCCAACCCATCTGCACGTCGTGCGGGGGGCAGAATGATCAAGTACGCACTTAACTGCGAGCAGGGCCATACTTTCGAAAGCTGGTTCCAAGACTCCGACGCCTACGACCAGCAGGCCGAGCATGGCCTGGTAAGCTGTCCGCACTGCGGTTCGGCGAAGGTCGAAAAGGCCATTATGGCACCGCGACTGTCGGCGACAGTAAAGAAACGGAAGGCGCCGGTAGAACAGCCGATCGTCTCGGCACCTGCTGCACCCGAGGTACCTACAGCGACCGCGCCCGTCGCCATAATCTCTCCGCAGGAACAAGCGCTCCGCACGAAGCTAAAAGAACTGCGGGATCATCTCACCAAGAACGCCGACAATGTCGGCACGAAATTTCCCGAAGAAGCGCGCAAAATGCACTACGGCGAGATCGAACATCGTTCGATCTATGGCGTGGCTTCGGCCGAGGAGGCCAAGGACCTCGCGGAAGAAGGCATCGAATTCCACCCGTTGCCGACACTGCCGGACGAGCGGAACTAGCGCGCCGTTAGGCGCTAATACGCCCAGACCAGCAGCGCGACGCCGATCACCACCAATACAGTGCCGACGCCCTCGCGCTGTGTGGTTGGCTGCTTGAATATAAATCGCGTGACGCCCTGTGCAAAAAGCACTTCGACCAGCGCCAGCGTGCGAACGTTCGCGGCCGTAGTGATGGCGAAAGCGAGAAACCAGAATTCCGAGGCAAACGCGCCCATAAAGCCGGCAAAAAGCGACGGCTTCCATGCCTTGGCAATGGCACGCAGAACGCCGGGATCGCGCAGCACCAGATAAGCCGACAGCAGGACGGCCTGAATCACCAACCCTACGGTCACGGTAAATGTTGCGGCCAGAACGAAATCCTGAAGGCCAAGCGACAGGATGGCGCCGCGATAACTTATAGCTGACAGCGCAAACAGCACTCCCGACAGCAGGCCGATCGCGGTTGAATGTCCCGTGCTCGCCTCACCTGCCCCAGGCTTGAGCGACATCACAACCACACCGGCGGTGGCAACAAGGATGGCGAAGCCGGACAACGGCGTTATCCGGTCGCCGAGGAAGATCAGCCCGAACAGCGCGACCGACACCGGCTCCGTCTTGATATATGCATACGCCACCACGAACGACCGCTGGCCCATCACTGAAAGCATCGTCGCGGTGGCGGCGATCTGACCGAGCGCGCCGACGATCACCCAGGGCCAGAAAACGGACGGCGTCACCGGCAGACGGTCGCCGGTGACGGTGATCAGGCCGAACAGGAACAGCAGCGCGAACGGAAAGCCGAACAGGAAGCGCACGTGGGTGGCGCCGACCATGCCCAGCGTCGCGGTCAGCTCGCGCTGCATGGCATTGCGGGCGGTCTGCGCGGCCGCGGCGATCAGCGTAAAGACAGCCCAGAGCATTGCGTTGGTGCGTGCTACGTCTGATCAGGCGGCAGGGCGGATTTCCGCGGCTTCCGGGAATTCCTCGACCGTACCTTTTTCGTTGTCGATCAGCAGGAACAGATCGAAATAACGAATGGTCGGCGCGCCGCCGGTGCGTTTGATCACCGATTGCCGCCACGTCTCATCGTGCGCCTTCTGGGCCGCCTCAACCGATGGCCAGATGTAGACGCCCGCGCCGGTCTTGCCGTTGAGCTCAAGCAGGAAGTGCTTGCGCAGAAGTTCTTTTTTGGCGCACCATTTCGGAATGACATTGCGCGCTTCTTCGGCAACCTGCCGGCGGCTCCAACCCTTGGGCGAATTAAATTCGACCAGTTCGAGAATCATGCGGCTTCTCCCCTTTGTGGCGAGCGTTGCGCCACGAGCATGTAGTTGACGTCGATATCCGAAGACAATTGCCAGCGGTCGGCAAACGGACTGTAGATCACGCCGCGTTCGGCGATGACCGCCAATCCGCTGCGCTCGATCGCGGTTTCAAGCTCGACAGGTGTGACGAACTTCTCCCACTGGTGCGTGCCGCGCGGCAGCCAGCGCAGGATGTATTCGGCGCCGACAATCGCCAGCGCAAAACTCTTAAGCGTGCGGTTGAGCGTAGCGACAATCATCAGCCCCCCGGGCTTTACCATTGCCGCGCAGGTTTCGACGAATGCATCGACATCGGTGACATGTTCGACCACTTCCATGGCCAGGACGATATCGAAACGCTCCTTCGCGGCAGACAATTCCTCAGCGGTGGTTGCGCGGTAGTCGATTGCAAGGCCGGAGTCCCCGGCGTGAGACTGTGCGGCGGCGATGTTGTCCGCCGATGGATCGGCGCCAAGCATGTCGGCGCCCAGTCGTGCCAATGGCTCCGACAGGATTCCCCCGCCGCAACCGATATCGAGCATGCGAAGACCCTTCAGGCAGTCGAGCTTTTTCGGGTCGCGGCCAAACTGCGCGGCGGCCTGATCCCGGATATAGCCCAGCCTGACCGGATTGAACTTGTGCAATGCCGCCATCGGCCCGCGCGGATTCCACCAATCGACCGCATGGCGCGAGAACCGCTCGACCTCGGCCTCATCGACGCTGGATACGCGGGCTTTTCGGGTAACCATTGAAACCATCTCGCGAAATCGCCACCGGCTCTTGTTGCAGGTCAGCCGACCCACCGGTATGTAATACGCGCCTTTTCAGGCCGGCGCTTGGATCTTCGTACTTTGTGCCGGCCACTTTCTAGCGCCTTTCGGCGCGTCCGGGAATGTCATGGCTCGGCTGGTAATGAAATTCGGCGGAACGTCGGTCGCCGACCTCGATCGCATCCGTAACGTGGCGCGCCACGTCAAGCGCGAGGTCGACGCCGGCTACGATTTGGCCGTCGTGGTCTCCGCCATGGCCGGCGTGACCAATCAGCTGGTCGAGTGGTGCCGACAAGCCGCCATGTTGCATGATGCGCGCGAGTATGACGCGGTTGTCGCCACCGGCGAGGAGGTCACCGCAGGGCTGCTCGCGATCGTGCTGGAAGGCATGGGCGTCAATGCCCGTTCCTGGCAAGGGTGGCAGTTGCCGATCCTGACTGACGATGCGCATGGGTCCGCCCGTATTCTTGAAGTGAACGGCGCCGAGCTGATCAAGCGCTTCAAGGAACGCAGCCAGGTTGCTGTGATCGCCGGCTTCCAGGGCATGCATAAGGAAACCGGACGCGTTACGACGCTCGGCCGCGGCGGTTCCGACACCTCCGCCGTGGCTGTCGCCGCCGCGATCGGCGCCGAGCGCTGTGACATCTACACCGACGTCGACGGCGTCTACACCACGGATCCGCGCGTGGTGCCGAAGGCGCATCGCATGGACAAGATCGCCTACGAAGAAATGCTCGAGTTTGCATCGCTCGGCGCCAAGGTCATGCAGGTGCGTTCGGTCGAGCTCGGCATGGTGCACAATGTGCGCATCTTTGTGCGTTCGAGTTTCGAAAAGCCGGAGGACATCGATCCCAAGAAGGCTCCATCCGGTACACTCATTTGCGACGAGGGAGACATCGTGGAACAGCAAGTCGTCACCGGCATCGCTTTTTCCAAGGACGAGGCACAGATTTCGATACGCCGGGTGCAGGATAAACCTGGGGTCGCAGCCGCGATCTTTGGTCCGCTCGCCGAAAGCAATATCAACGTCGATATGATCGTGCAGAACGTGTCGGCGGACGGCGCCACCACTGACCTTACTTTTACGGTTCCTTCCGCGGACTATGAACGCGCCCGCGTGACCCTTGAGAAGGCCAGGAAGTCGATCGGCTATGAGCGGCTGGACGGGGCAACCGACGTCGCCAAGGTCTCGGTCATCGGGATCGGCATGCGCAGCCACGCCGGCGTCGCGGCAAAGGCGTTCAAGGCTCTGTCGGAAAAGAAGATCAACATCCTCGCCATCACCACGTCGGAGATCAAATTCTCGGTCTTGATCAAAGCCGCCGAGACTGACCTGGCGGTGCGCACCCTGCATACGCTCTACGGACTGGATAAATCATAGCGTTGTTCCGATTGTCGGGCGACTTTGGCTTGCCCCTTGCATGCGCCATTGGCTATAGCCTGACGCGTAAGCGGCTGCGGGCGCCGATCCCCGGTCGCTATTCGTACATGATTTGGCCGTAGACGAGGCTGCGGCCGAAGCCGTGGCTAGAGGACTTAACAATGCGTGGCGCGCTCGGCGGTCCGCGCGTGCTGTTGCGCCGGCTTCGCGAGGTGATGGCGGAGCCGGTCAGCGCGCAAGATCGCCTCGACAAGGTAGTGGTGCTGATCGCCGCCAACATGGTAGCGGAAGTGTGCTCTGTCTACGTCTTGCGCGTGGACGGAACGCTCGAGCTTTACGCCACCGAAGGCCTGAAGCGCGAAGCAGTCCACCAGACCGTGCTGAAAGCCGACGAAGGCCTTGTCGGTCTGGTCGCCAGCGAGGCCAATCCCATAAACCTGTCGGACGCACAGGCGCATCCGTCCTTCTCCTATCGTCCGGAGACGGGCGAAGAAATCTACCATTCGTTCCTTGGCGTTCCTGTTTTGCGTGCCGGCAACACGCTTGGCGTGCTGGTGGTGCAGAACCGGGCGCGCCGCACCTACACCGAGGAAGAAGAAGAAGCCCTGCAAACCACGGCGATGGTGCTTGCCGAGATGATTGCGTCCGGCGAGCTGTCCTCGCTTGCGCGCCCGGGCGCCGAGCCAGCGGCACGACATGCATTGCATCTGGTCGGCAGTTCGCTGTCGGACGGCATCGCGCTCGGGCATGTGGTACTGCACGAGCCGCGCGTGGTCATCACCGATGTCATCGCTGATGACGTCCCGCACGAACTCAAAAGGCTCGATGCGGCCATCGCCACGTTGCGCGAAGACCTCGACCGGCTGGTCGAACACCGCGACGTAGCCGAAGGCGGCGAGCATCGCGACGTGCTCGAAGCTTATCGCATGTTTTCCTACGATCAGGGCTGGCTACACAAGATGCGCGAGGCCGTCACCACTGGCCTGACCGCCGAGGCTGGTGTCGAGCGCGTGCAATCCGACACCCGCGCGCGCATGTTGCGCGCCTCCGATCATTATTTGCGCGATCGCCTGCACGATCTCGACGATCTCGCCAACCGCTTGATGCGCGTCCTGATGGGCCAGGACCACGCGCCGACCAAGGAGCAACTGCCGGAAAATGCCGTTGTGGTGGCACGTTCCATGGGGCCGGCGGCGTTGCTGGATTACGACCGCAAAAGGCTGCGCGGCTTGGTGCTGGAAGAAGGCGGACCGACATCACACGTTTCAATCGTTGCACGAGCACTCGGCATTCCGACCGTGGGCGAGATCGAGAACGCAACCGGCCTGGTTGAGCCCGGTGATGCGATTATCGTTGACGGTACGACCGGCCATATTCACATGCGGCCCCCGCAGGACATCCAGGCATCCTACGGCGAACGAGTAAAGCTGCGCGCGCGCCGGCAGGCGCAATATCGCACCTTGCGTGACCGGCCATGTGTCACCAAGGACGGTCAGAAAATCGAGTTGATGATCAACGCCGGGCTGACCATCGACCTGCCGCATATCGAGGACACCGGCGCAGCCGGAATTGGTCTGTTCCGCACCGAATTGCAATTCATGGTCGCGCCGACGCTGCCGCGCACCGGGGAACAACGTGCGCTCTATCGCGCGGTGCTCGATGCCGCCGGCAAAAAGCCGGTGACGTTCCGCACCCTCGATATCGGCGGCGACAAGGTGCTGCCCTACCTGCGCAATATAGATGAGGAAAATCCCGCGCTGGGCTGGCGCGCGATCAGGCTAGGGCTCGACCGGCCCGGCCTGTTGCGCAGTCAGGTGCGCGCGCTGCTGCGCGCAGCCGGCGGGCGCAGCCTGCGGCTGATGTTTCCGATGATCGCCGTTGTTGACGAGTTCGACAAAGCAAAAGCGCTGGTCGAAATCGAGTTGACCCATCTGCGCCGGCACGGGCATGAGCTGCCCGAGCGCGTCCAGATTGGCACCATGGTCGAGGTGCCCTCGCTGCTGTTTCAGCTCGACGAATTGCTGGATCGCGTCGATTTCCTGTCGGTCGGTTCCAACGATCTCATGCAGTTCCTTTACGCCGCAGATCGCGGCAATCCACGCGTGTCCGAGCGGTTCGATCCGCTTTCGGCGCCGGTACTGCGCGCGCTCAAGGACATCGCGGACAAGGCGAAAAAGCACGGCAAGCCGGTGGCGCTATGCGGCGAACTCGCCTCGCAGCCGATTGGCGCGCTGGCGCTTGCAACTCTTGGCTATCGGACCTTGTCGCTTTCTCCATCCGCAATCGGGCCGGTGAAGGCGCTGTTGCTCGATCTCGATTGCCGCAAGGCCGAGGCCGCCATCTTGCCCTGCCTTGAGCAACCGGTCGGTAGCGTTTCCATCCGGCACAAGCTTGAGGGCTTCGCGGCCGCTGAAGGACTGCAGCTGTGATCATACTGCCGCAACAGAAACTCGATGCCCTGCTCGCCCGTCACGCGATGATGGAAAGCGAGCTCGCGAGCGGCCTGGCGCCCGATGCCTACGTCAAGCTATCGCGGGAATTCGCCGAACTCGGCCCTGTGGTCGAGTCTATCAAGGCCTACCGCGATGCCGACAAAGAAATTGCCGAGCTAGCCGCGCTCATCGGGGACGCCTCCACCGATGCGGAAATGCGCAAGCTGGCGGATGCGGAGCGGCGCGACCTGCTGGAACGCAAGGAACAGCTGGCGCAGGAGATCAGGCTCGCGTTGCTGCCGAAGGACGCGATGGACGATCACAACGCGATCCTCGAAATTCGTGCCGGCACCGGCGGCGACGAAGCGGCGCTGTTCGCAGGCGACCTTTTCCGCATGTACGAGCGCTACGCTGCCAAGCAAGGCTGGAAAACGGAAATCTTGTCGGCCAACGAAGGCACCAAGGGCGGATTCAAGGAAATCGTCGCATCAGTGCGCGGCCGCGGCGTGTTCGCCAAACTCAAATTCGAGTCGGGCGTGCATCGCGTGCAGCGCGTGCCCGATACGGAAGCGTCCGGCCGCATTCACACGTCCGCCGCGACGGTCGCGGTACTTCCTGAAGTCGAAGACGTGGATATCGATATCAACGATTCCGACCTGAAGATCGATACCATGCGCGCGCAAGGCGCCGGCGGCCAGCACGTCAACAAGACCGAGTCGGCGATCCGTATCACCCATATCCCGAGCGGAATTGTGGTCTTCGTGCAGGAGGAACGGTCGCAGCATAAGAACAAGGCCAAAGCGTTGGCCTATCTGCGCAGCAAGCTTTACGACGCAGAACGCAGCAAGCTGGATGCCCAGCGCGCCGCCGAACGGCGCGGGCAAATCGGTTCAGGCGACCGATCGGAGCGAATTCGCACATATAATTTTCCGCAAGGGCGCGTCACTGATCATCGCATCAATCTGACGCTGCACAAACTGCCGCAGATCATCGAGGGTGAGGCGCTCAACGAAGTCATCGATGCGCTGGTGACCGAACATCAGGCCGAGTTGCTTGCGGCCGAAGGCGCAGGGTGAGAGTCATTCCCGGCTTGAAGGCGGACGCTTCGGTTTCCGAAGCGCTTGATCTTCTAGCACAAGCGTTCCGCTCCGCCGCCATTGAAGAGCCGGAAGCAGATGCCCGCGTGCTCGTCGGCCATGCGCTGCATCTCGATCGTGCCCGGCTCATTGCACAATCGGATCGTAATCTGGAAGCTCGGGAGATAACCGTGATTTCGGGCCTCGCTGCCCGCAGACTGAAGCGCGAGCCGGTGTCGCGCATTCTCGGACAGAAGGAATTCTGGAGTTTGCCGCTCGCCGTAACCCCGGACGTGCTCGTGCCGCGTCCCGAGACGGAAACAGTCGTCGAAGGAGCGCTCGACTTCATCGTTCGCAGTGGGCTGCGCATGGAGAAACTCCGCGTTCTCGACATCGGCACGGGTTCGGGCGCGCTGTTGCTGGCGCTGCTCAGTGAGCTGCCTGATGCAACAGGCACCGGCACCGACACCAGCGATGCGGCTTTGCAGGCCGCGCGCGCGAACGCCGAGCGTTGCGGACTGGCCGCGCGATGCAATTTCGTCGTTTGTGATGTTGCGTCCGGCGTGCAGGGGCCTTTCGACCTGGTCGTGTCCAATCCGCCTTACATCGCGCACGGCGAAATAGCCGCGCTCGCGCCCGAGGTGCGGGAGTACGACCCTCTGGTTGCACTCGATGGTGGTGATGATGGGCTTGCCGTCTACCGCGCCATTGCGGCACAGGCCCGACAGTTTTTGGCAGCGGGAGGTCGGTTATTCGTAGAGATAGGCGCGGGCCAGGAACCGTCAGTTCGCGCAATATTTGTCAATTCCGGATTGATCGTTGGCGTTGCGCGCGAAGATTTTGCCGGAATTCCGCGTGTCCTTGGCGCCGGTTTCGCGCCATGAGTATGTCGCATTCCCATCTGATGAAACACGCCGAGCTCATCTCTTCTTGCTGATCTTCTTGCTGAAAAAAGCACTTGGATTATTCCTCAGAAACGACTAGCTTCCGGTTACGGAATCGACCCGTGACGGTTGCATCGCCACGAACTCCCAAGTCAGAGGCTTAAAGTTCAGAGACTCGGTGAGCTGGGGCGCAAGGCGGATGACGAAGAGCCGGAAATAGAAAGTCGGCAGACGAAATCGCCAGATACGGGTCTGGATGCTTCACCAGTTGGGCGCATCATATTTCGAAACATAGGGCGATGCGCGTAATGAGAGGTTGGCAACGCTGCGGCAAGACCGCGGCAATGGGGTTGCTGCGACTATCGCGATAAGAACGCAACGCTTTCGATCATGGCGCGGACAGTTGATGCGGGTCCGGCCGCGCAATGAGACGTGTATGGGACTTGCAATTGTATGGACTTGAAACCGGCGGTGAACACCGAGGCGATGTGAAAGGTCGACAGACAGGCACAACATGAGAAACGGTCAGAAGCGAATGCGCGGGCGCGGCAACCACCGCAAGAGTCAAAATCCGCTCACGCGTGTTTATGAATCGAACGGTCCCGATGTGAAAATCCGCGGCACCGCTTCCCATATTGCAGAAAAATATATTCAGCTTGCGCGAGACGCGCAGGGGTCCGGCGACCCGGTGGCAGCCGAGAACTACTACCAGCACGCCGAACATTATTTCCGTCTGATCGCCGCCGCGCAGGAACAGTTCCGGCAGCAGAACCCCTACTACAATCAGCAGCAGCCGCAGCAACAAGGCGGAGGCGGTGGACCACCGCAGGGCGCCGCCGACGAAGGCTTCGACGGCGACGACGATGACGCACAGCCTTTCATGGGACAGAACGAGCCAAGCTATACGCCGCGCGAAGCGCAACAGCAGCCATATCTGCCGCGCGACGCTCAACCCTTTCCGTCGCGCGATCAGCAGGTACACAATCGGCCGCAGCATCACCAGCAGCAACATCATCAACAACAACATCACCAGCAGCAGCCCTACCAGCAGCAGCCCGGCCAGGGCGGCGGGCAAGGAAGCCATGAAGGCGGGCAGGATCCGGGCGGCTTGCCGGCGTTCATCACCGGCGGCGGGCAGCCGCAGCAGCAGAATCCCGGAAACGGTTACGATCAGGGCGACCGTGGCCAGGATCGCTACGGAATGCATCGCCGTCGTCGCCGGCATCGCGGCGGTGGCGGCTATCGTCAGGATCGCCCCGACTTCGGCGGCGGAAACAATCCGCAAAACGCCGCGCCGCAGCAGTCACAGCCATCGCACGATGAAGGTGGCGGCGGCGGGGACGAACCACGCCAGCCGGAATAATCTGAGACGGACTACGCGCCCGGTGACGGCGCCAGTGCCGGCTCGAGCGCCGGCACCAATTGCCGCTTTTCGCGGCGCGCCGGAATTGCGCGGTATACCTGCTTAGTAGCTTCCACCAGATGCACGCCGGCGAAGGGCGCCGACAGTGTCGCGCCAGTTCGCTCCCACGCCACAGCCGTCCGCAAAAACCAGCCGCGCTCGACCGGCGGCACGTAAAGCGCCTCGCTCCATCCGGTCGGCGTGAACCAGCTTTCACGTAAGAGCTGGTTGATCTGGCTGCGCGAGTAGGGCCGCCCGTGACCGAACGGTGTCGTGTCCATGCGTGCCCAGACTCCGCGCCGGTTGGGCACCACCGCCAGCAGCCGGCCGCCCGATGCCAGCACGCGCCACACTTCGCGCAGCAGCGCGCCGGGGTCGTTGGTCATTTCCAGGGCATGCACCAGCATCACGCGATCAACGGCGGAATCGGAAAGTGGCAACTCGTTTTCGTCGACCAGTGCCGACAGCGCGGGACGTGCCGTCGGCCACTTCACCACGCCCTGCCCGGCCGGCATGAACGCGAGGCTTCGCTCTGCTTCCTCGCGAAACAAACCGAGGTATGGAGATGCATAGCCGATGCCGACAACGCGTTGGCCGGACGTATCGCTCCACAGCGCGCGAATACCGCGGCCAATGAAACGGCGGGCGACGACTCCCAACCGCTGGCCGTAGAAATTGCGTAGGTCCACGACGTCGATCGACATGCGGCAAAACTACCACGAAATACCGTAGCAAACCTCTAATGGCGTGGAACGCGCAGGCGTGCACGACCGTTCGCCGGCATGATACGGTTAACCTGTCGCGAACGTCACAAAGGACCTGGGCCATGGCTGCAGATACCCGCCTGTTTCTCTGCCGATCCGATAACTACGGGGTGCTGCTGCATGACCCGGACAGCGGCGCCACTGCCGCCATCGACGCCCCGGAAGCCGCGCCGATCGAAGCCGCCCTGAAAGCGACAGGCTGGAAGCTGACCGATATTCTGGTCACCCACCATCACGCAGACCACACCGACGGCATCCGTGCTCTGAAGGAAAAATACAAATGCCGCGTGGTCGCGCCCGCCGGAGAGGCTGCAAAGATTCCCGCCGTAGACGAAACCGTACGCGAAGGCGACAAGGTCCAGGTTGGTACGCTCTCGGCCAATGTGATTGAGACGCCTGGTCACACGGCTGGCCACATCGCCTACTGGTTTCACAAGGACAAGCTCGCCTTTGTCGGCGACACGCTGTTCTCCATCGGCTGCGGCCGCGTCATTGAAGGGACGCCGGAACAGATGTGGCGTTCGCTGCGGAAACTGCGCGACCTGCCGAACGACACGGAAATCTATTGCGGGCACGAATACACCGGCGCCAACATCAAGTTCGCGCGTACGATCGAGCCCAACAACAAGGCGCTTGCGGCGCGCGAGGCAGAGGCCAAGCAGCAGATCGCCAAGTCCGAGCCGACGATTCCGACTACAATCGGCGAAGAAAAGCAGGCAAATCCATTTTTGCGCGCCGACATACCGGAGGTGGCAGCCGGTATCGGCATGTCGGGCAAACCGGCCGCCCAGGTTTTCGCCGAAATCCGCGAGCGCAAGAACAGATCTTAGCGGCCGGCATGCCCTCACCCACCGCCGCTGAAATGATCCGCAAGCTTGATCTCAAGCCGCATCCGGAAGGCGGCCACTACCGCGAAACATTTCGCGATCCACGGCAGATCGACGGACGTGCGGCCTCGACCGTCATCCTGTTTCTGCTGGCGCGCGGCGAGCGCTCGCATTGGCATCGCATCGATGCCGTCGAGATCTGGCATTATTACGTGGGCGCGCCGCTCAAGCTCGAACTGGTCGATGGCGCGAAGGCAGAGATTTTCAAACTAGGCTCCGACATTCACAATGGCGAAGTTCCGCAGGTGACTGTGCCGGCACGCGCCTGGCAGGCGGCGGAAAGTCTCGGTGAATGGACGCTCGTCGGCTGCACCGTGGCGCCTGGTTTTTCTTTCGAAGGATTCGAACTCGCGCCGAAGGATTGGTCGCCGCGGACTTAGCCGTCATGGCCGGGCTTGTCCCGGCCATCCACGTCTTGTTTGATGGCTAGAGACGTGGATGCCCGGCACAAGGCCGGGCATGACATCATTAGAGGAAACTCGTCGTGCCCGACAAACTTGACGAAACCCGCGAATTGCTCGCGCGCGCCAACCGCATGATCGCCAATGAAGGCGTGCTCGACGCGTTCGGCCATGTCACCATGCGGCATCCGGGCGATCCGCAGCGCTACCTGATGTCGCGCTCGCGTGCGCCGGAGCTGGTGCAGCCGGACGACATTCTCGAATTCACGCTCGACTCGCAGCCAGTGAAACCAACCGACGTGCGGCTGTATGGTGAGCGTGTGATCCACGGCTGCATCTACCAGGCGCGGCCGGATGTGAATGCCGTCTGTCACCACCACGCGCCTTCGATATTGCCATTCTGCATTTCCGGCGCCGAGCTCAAGCCGGTCTATCATCTTGGCGCTACGCTCGGCGAAAAAGTCCCGTTCTGGGATGCCCGCGACGATTTTGGCGACACTACCCTGATCGTGGCCAAGCCCGAGGAGGGCGCGTCGCTTGCCCGCGCCCTTGGACCCTACTGGATCGTGCTGATGCGCCGCCATGGCGCGACCGTTGCCGGCACAACGCTGGAAGAGCTGACCTTCCGCACCATATACACCGCGCGCAACGCGGCGCTACAGATCCAGGCGTATGCGCTCAGCAACGTGTCTCCGCTCAATCTCGCCGAGACACGGCTGGCCGGCGAGTACAATCTGCGACCGGGTCCGGTCGCGCGGGCATGGGAATACTGGAACGTGCGGCTCGACAAGGCCGAAGGCAACTGGGAGCCGCAAAAAACGAAAGCGTCGGCGCGGAAAAAATCTGCCACCAAGCGCAAGACGAAACGGCGGCGCTAGCAATGTTACTGTCATGGCCGGGCTCGTCCCGGCCATCCCGTCTTTGGATGTTGGATTAGCTTAAGACCTGGATGCCCGCGACAAGCGCGGGCATGACGATCACATTACTTGCGGCCCGCGGCGCGCATGCACGCCATGTAGCCTTCGAGCGCGTGGCTGCGATGGATCTTGAAGCCTTCCCGTCTGTAGTACTTGGGAAAGGCAACGCGTCCGCCATCGAGCGTCCGCGTTGCCTCCGGACCTTCTTTCAACTCCAGTTTGCGGCCTTCCCGCTTCACGCCGACTGGCGGCGGAATGATCCGCCCGCCATTGCGCAAAGCGCACGTACAGGCAACCTTGTCAAAGATATCATTGCAGCGCGGATCGAACTCCTGCGCGAAGCCGCTCACCGGCGGCAATAGAAAAACGATCGCTGCGCCGATCACAACCGTCTTCATCGACCAGGCCTAAATAAAATACTGCCCGCCGTTGGCGGAGAGCGTCGAGCCGGTGATCAGCCCGGCATCGTCGGACGCGAGAAACACCACGCAGCGCGCAATTTCCTCGGGCTCGCCCAGCCGGCCGATCGGGATCAGCGGCAGGATCGATTTCTCCAGCACGTCCTTCGGCACCGCCTGCACCATCTCGGTATTGATATAGCCCGGCGCGATCGCGTTCACCGTGACGCCGGAGCGCGCACTCTCCTGCGCCAGCGCCTTGGTGAATCCGAGCTCGCCGGCCTTGGCCGCCGAATAATTTGTCTGTCCGAGCTGGCCTTTCTGGCCGTTGATCGAGGAGATATTGATAATGCGGCCGAATTTGCGGTCGCGCATGCCCTCGATGACGTTGCGCGACATATTGAACAGCGAATTGAGATTTGTGTTGATAACCGCCGTCCACTGCTCCGGTTTCATGCGGTGCAACGTTGCGTCGCGCGTGATGCCGGCATTGTTGACCAGCACGTCGACCGGCCCGACCTCCGCTACGACTTTTTTGATGCCGTCGGCGCAAGCCTCGAAGGACGAAACGTCCCATTTGAAAACGGGAATGCCGGTTTCTGCCTTGAATTTCTGTGCAGCCTCGTCGTTGCCGCCGTAATTCGCCGCAACCTTGTAACCGGCAGATTTGAGCGCCTTGGAAATCGCCGCGCCTATACCGCGGCTACCGCCTGTGACCAACGCAACACGCGACATGATGACGTCCCCTCCAATGATCGTCTTCTTTGGTCACGGCTGGAGCGAGCCGGCCATGACATAGATCAATTTCTGTCATGGCCGGACTTGTCCCGGGCATGACGAATTATCTTACCGTTCCACGCACATCGCGATGCCCATGCCACCGCCGATGCAAAGTGTGGCAAGGCCCTTCTTCGCGTTGCGCTTCTGCATTTCGAAGAGCAGCGTCACCAACACGCGCGCACCGGAAGCGCCGATCGGGTGCCCGATGGCAATCGCGCCACCATTGACGTTGACCTTGGATGTATCCCAGCCGAGATCCTTGTTGACCGCGCAGGCCTGCGCGGCAAAGGCTTCGTTTGCTTCCACCAGGTCGAGGTCTTCTTTTTTCCAGCCGGCCTTCTTGAGCGCGGCTCGCGAGGCTGGAATCGGTCCTGTGCCCATGATCGATGGATCGACGCCGGCCTGCGCCCACGACACGATGCGCGCCAGCGGAGTCTTGCCGAGCTTGGCGGCCTCGGACGCCTTCATCAAAACCAGCGCCGCCGCGCCGTCGTTGATGCCGGACGCGTTCGCCGCCGTCACCGTGCCTTCCTTGTCGAAGGCTGGGCGCAGCTTGGCGATCGATTCCATGGTCACGCCGGCCTTCGGATACTCATCGGTATCAATCACCACGTCGCCCTTGCGCGATTTGATGGTGACGGGAGTGATCTCGTTCTTGAACTTGCCGGCCTTCTGCGCCGCTTCCGCTTTGTTCTGCGACGCGACGGCGAATTCATCCTGCTGTTGGCGGGTGATCTGCCACTGCTTGGCGACATTCTCGGCTGTAGTACCCATGTGGTAGCCATTGAAAGCATCCCACAGCCCGTCCTTGATCATGGTGTCGACCAGTTCGACTGCACCCATCTTCACGCCGTTGCGCAGATGCTGGCAGTGCGGCGCCATGCTCATCGACTCCTGGCCGCCGGCGACCACGATCTCGCTGTCACCGTTGAGGATCGCCTGATAACCGAGCGCGACGGAACGCAGTCCGGAACCGCATAGCTGGTTCACGCCCCACGCAGGTGTCTCGACCGGAATGGCGGCGGCGATCGAGGCTTGCCGCGCCGGGTTCTGGCCCTGGCCGGCGGTAAGTATCTGCCCCAGGATCACTTCGCTCACGCGGCCGCCTTCAATCCCTGCCCGCTCCAGCGCAGCCTTGATCGCGGTCTTGCCGAGCTCATGCGCCGGCAGGTTGGCAAATGCCCCGTTGAAAGCACCGACTGGCGTGCGGGCGGCGCTCACAATGACGATGTCGTCTTTCATCAGAAGCTCCTGTTACGGCGGAGGGCGGGCGGTATCACCGATTTCGGCACTGCCGCATCCTCGGCAGACCATTGGGGTCTGTCAACATGCTCACCCCTTCAATTATCCCCGAGAAATGGCGCTTTTCTGCGGGTTGTGCAAGGGACATGGCGTCGCTCAGAAGGCGTGCCGCGCCGCCACAAAACGGTGGCCCGGCGAAGCGGAAATTGGCTATGCTCCAAGCTTGGGGCAGGGGAACGTGTGAAGCACATGGCAGAGGAACAAAAAGAGCCTATCACGATCAAGAAATACGCGAACCGTCGGCTCTATAATACCGGCACCAGCACGTACGTGACGCTCGAAGACCTCGCCGCGATGGTCAAGACCGGCGAGGATTTCATCGTCTATGACGCAAAAACCGGCGAAGACATCACGCGCTCGGTGCTGGCGCAGATCATCTTCGAACAAGAGAACAAGGAGGGGCAAAGCCTCCTGCCGATCACGTTTTTGCGCCAGTTGATCCGGTTTTACGGCGACAGCATGCAAATGCTGGTGCCACGTTTCCTCGAACAATCCATCGAGTCCCTATCGAAGGAGCAGGGCAAGTTCCGCGACCAGATGGCGCAGGCGTTCGGCGTCGGCGGTTTCGGCCCGCTCGAGGATCAGGTCAGGCGCAATATGGAGATGTTCGAGAAAACATTCGCCATGTTTGCCCCGTTCGCGCGCGGCCAATCCAAGCCAACGGACAAGGCGTCCGGTTCGAACGAGATGGATGATCTCAAGCGCCAGCTCGACGAAATGCAGCGGCGCCTGGATAAGCTTGGCAAAGAATAGCTAGGCGGATGCCTGCTTTGCTTTCTCGAGCCACGGCCGCTCAGGCGTAGCTAACCCGATCAGCGCGCCTTGCAGATAATCGCAGCCCCACTCGGTCAGTAACGCGGCGGTCTGTTCGTCCTGAACCCACTCGGCGACGCTCTCCAGCCCAAGCCGGAGTGACAGCTCGACCAGCGTCTGCACAAATGCGCTGTCATCGTTTGATTTGGTGATATTCGGAACAAAGGCGCCGTCGATTTTCACGACGTCAACACCGAGCTTGCGCAGATTGCGGAACGAAGTGTGGCCGGCGCCGAAATCGTCAACGGCGATGCGGCAGCCCAGATCCTTGACCCGCGTGACGAACCCACGGGAATCGTTAAGATCGTGGATCGCGGCCGTTTCGGTGATCTCGATGATCAACCGTGCTGCCGCATTGGCATTGGCGCGGAGCAAGGCGCCCAGGCCCTGCCACCAATGCGGATCAACCGCGGAATTCGGCGAGACGTTGACGCTTGCCCGCAAAGCCGGCGCGGCAGTCAGTTCGGCGACGACAAGCTCAAGCACGCGAAAATCGAGCATGCGGACCAGTCCGACGCGTTCCGCAACGGGAATGATCTCACTTGCCTGGGAGATGCCGCCATCGCTCCGCTTTATGCGCATCAGACATTCAAAGAATGCGACCTTGCGGCTTTTCGCTTCGACCACAGGTTCAAAAGCGAGCGCGATCCGCCGCTCATTGAGAGCCGTCACGATTTCATCGGCTGCGCGTACATTCTGCCGGCGCCATGCATCGCGTTCGACATTCGGCATGTAGGCCATGAACGAACCATGACGCTTCACGCGCGCCGCATGCAGGGCATCTTGCGCGCGGCTGAGGACTTCGGTCACTGTCCGCGCATAACGGGGCGCTGTCACGCCGCCGATGGTGACCGTCACCGCAACCGGACCGGCAGTCGTAAAGAACGGCTCGTCGCGGGCGCCGGCGAGTAGACGCTCCGCTGCAATCGACAATTCTTCCGGTGTGCACGCAGTCAACACGATGCCGAATTTGTTTCCTGAAAACCGGCCGAGATGATCTTTGCCACGCAATCGCGCCCGGATCCGCTTGCCTACCTGGGCGATGACGGCGTCACCGACGTCGAAACCATAGGCCTCGTTGAGATGCGAAAGGTGATCGATTGCCACCAGCACGAAGGCGCACGAAACGCGAAAACGAACCGCCTCATCGAGCGCTGCCCCCAGCGCTTCCGTAAGAGAGGCGCGGTTGAGCTCGCCGGTCAGCTCATCGAATTTTGCCCGCTGCTCGAGCCGGCGTTCGCGTTCGCGCCGTTCGCCGATTGCGCGGATAATGCCTTGCGCGCGCATCGGCTTGCCATCGGCACCTGCAAACCAACGGCCGGTGTCTTCCAGCCAGATTTTGTCGCTGGCCCGCTTGAATGCGTATTGCAGCTGATAGCGAACGCCGCGGCCAGTATCGCGCTGCGTTGCCTGCCGAATGGCGTCGTTCGGGGTCAATCCGCCTGAGGCGGCCTCGACGTGCCGGGCGAATGCACGGCCGCTGGCAATCTCCGACATTTCAATGCCGAGCACGGCGTCTGCATTGTCGCTCCAGCTCAGGACGTCGTTATCGAGCCGCCATTCATAGGTGATGTCGCCGACTGACCGGAGAATCTCCGCGGCGTCCGGGTTCTGAAGCGACTGGTCGAAGCGGGTCACAATCGCCCCTTTTTGGAACGCCAAGCCGCGTCCCGGCGTTGCCTGTGCGACGAATGTGCCCGCAACTTAGGGCGATTTCGTTAAGCAATGTGAAAAGGTGGGAGTTTTGCGGGCGCAAGCGCGGTTAACGGCGCGCGGCACGCCTTTTGCCATTTGGAACCTGGAAGGCGGCTCATTGTCCTGAATTGAAACGGTAACGCGATGCAGCTTGAAAAAATTAACACAGCGTCTTTGCAGCAGCCGAGCCCGGTTACCGGTGCCGAGGTGGACAATGCGTCTTCTAACGAGAACCGCGCGCTCGTTCCTCTTGGCGGTAGTGGCGGCTCGCCGGAGCGGCATGCCGATCACCGGCACGCACCCTTCGTCGCCCATCTTCTCGCCGTGAAAGCCCAGCATCCGCAGACGCGCGAGCGCCGCCGCGCCGAGCCGAACGAAGCGCTCGCGGCCTATCGGGCTACCGCCGCCCTAACGCCGTCGCACTGAATTACAATCTGAACGTTCTAACCCCGCTCATTCCCGCGAAAGCGGGAATCCGGCAAAACCAACCAGGATCGCTCTGGACCCCGCTTTCGCGGGGGTGCGGTTTTGTGGATGGCGAAGTTCAATAACCCAGTGCGCAGCCATCCTTGCGCGGCTCCGAGCCCGCGATCAGCACGCCACGATCCCAATCAATTCTGATGGTCTGCGCGCCGCCCCACGGTGAGTCTGCCATGACCACATTGTGGCCACGGGCCCGCAGGCCATCGATCGTTGCCGCCGGCGTGCCATGCTCGACACTGGTCTGCTCACCTTCAAAAAAGAAACGCGGAGCGTCGATCGCCTGCTGCACGTCCATACCGTAGTCGTAGGTATTGAGCATGATCTGGACATGACCCATGGGCTGATAATGCGCGCCCATCACGCCGAAGCTCATCTCGCAACGGCCGTTGCGCATGGCGAGAGCGGGAATGATCGTATGCAGCGGCCGTTTGTTCGGACCAAACAGATTGGGGTGGCCTGGCTCCAGCGTAAAGCAAGCGCCGCGATTGGTGAGCAGGATACCCGTCTTTTCCGTGCAAATACGGATGCCGAAAGTGGAATAGAGTGAATTTATGAATGACACCGCCATGCGGTCGCGATCGACGACGGTGAGATAAACCGTATCATTCCCCGGCGACGGCGCGGGCGGCATCTTCACGCGCTTTTTCATATCGATTTTCGCGGCAAGCTTCTTGCTGAAACTTTTGTCGAGCAGGCTGGCGACCGGCGTGCGCATGTGAGCATCATCGGCGATATGGGTATCGCGGATCGCATAGGCCAATCGTGCAGCTTCCAGCACGAGGTGAAAACGATCGGGACCGAGCGCATCGAGTGACGCGACGTCGAAATTTTCCAGGATATTGAGCATGACCAGCGCGGTGAGCCCCTGCCCGTTCGGCGGAATCTCCAGCAAGTCCATGCCGCGATAGTTGCTGGAAATCGGCTCGACCGCGTTCCCGCGGTGGCGTACGAAATCTTCCGCAGCAAGAAACGAACCGCGCGCAGCCAATGTCTTCGCCATGTCGTCGGCGATCTCGCCTTCGTAGAAAGCGCGCGCGCCTTTCGCGGCAATGGCTTTTAAAGTGGCGGCGAGCGCGGGAAAGCGAAGCACGTCGCCTTCCTTGGGCGCCGCGCCTTTGAACAGGTAGTGCTTGGCTGCGCCGGGGTCGGCCTTGAGCTCGCCGGCACGTCGCTGCCAGTCCCAGACCACGCGGGCGGTTACCGGAAATCCTTTTTCGGCGTATTTGATTGCAGGCGCCAGCGCGCGGTCGAGCCCGAAAAGCCCGTGCGCCTTCAGGATCTCCTCCCACGCGTCAACCGCGCCAGGCACAGTGACGGCATGGATCGAGTTGCCGATCTCGGCCATGCCCCTGTCACGCAGCAACTGATCCGAGGCTTTCGCGCCGGAGCGCCCCGAACCATTGTAGCCCCAGACCGGCTTGTTTGGCCGTGACACGAGGCAGTAGCAGTCGCCGCCGATTCCGGTCGATTGCGGCTCGATCACCGCAAGTGCTGCACTTGCGGCAACAGCGGCGTCGGCCGCGTTGCCGCCGGCGCGCAAGGTATCGATCGCGGCAAGGGTCGCCAGCGGATGCGATGTCGCCGCTATGCCTTCACAGGCAATCACGGACGAGCGGCCGGGGAGCTGAAAATCACGGCTCATGAAAAATCCGGGAATGCTGGTTGATCAGGACGAAACGTGCTCGACGCCTTCGACAGTAAGGTCACGCTGGGCCGTGCGCAAAGTTACGGCAAAACCACCAAGCACATCGATGAAGCTTATGACCAGCAGCAGGAAGAAGGTTGCAGTGCCGGCCTGCTTCACCAGGATGAATTCGACCAGCATGCCGAGGAAAAGAATCAATGACAAACCGTGATCGACGACAGTGCGGAAGTGAATGCGCGTGGACTTCAATATTTCGCCGAACAGCATCAGGACCGCCAAGGCAACAAGAATATCGCCGGGGGTCAGATTACAGTCGGCGTCCGACGCCATGTGAATGGTGAAAAGTGGAGTCGTCCAGCTCACGCCCGGCATCAGAAAGGCAATGATATTGTAGATGGCAAACGGAACGAGCAGCAGCGGGAAGCCTAGCATGAACATGGCACCGCTTGCCTCCGTTTACGGACGTTCTACTAGACCTCAGTCTTTGCCTTGAGCACCTGCCGGCCCTTGTACATGCCGGTCTTCAGGTCGATATGGTGCGGCCTGCGCAGTTCGCCGGAATCCTTGTCCTCCACATAGGTCGGCCGCTTGAGCGCGTCGGCGGAGCGGCGCATACCGCGGCGCGACGGCGAGGTTTTTCTTTTCGGCACAGCCATGGGAAGGAACTCCTGAAAAGCGCAAATGTCAGTTTGAAGCCGGGCTTATAGAGGAAGCCTTGCGCGAAGGCTAGTGGCTTTGGCGCACGCATGCGGCCGCGCCCGACGCCTGCGCCGTACGGGCGACGTATAGCCCGGCGAGACGCCGTAATCCCGGCCCAGGCTGGCGCGCATTGCGTTTAACCGGATTGGGCAGCGTCGCCGCCAGCAGCGCCGCCTGGTAGCGCGAAAGATCGTGCGCAGATCTGCCAAATGCGCGCTGCGCGCCAACTTCAATGCCAAATTCTCCATTCGGTCCCAGTTCGGCGACGTTGAGATAAATTTCCAGGATGCGGCGCTTTGAGAGGACCAGGTCGATCCACAAGGCCAAGGGAAATTCGAGCGCCTTGCGCACCAAACTGCGGCCCTGCCAGAGAAACAGGTTCTTCGCGACTTGCTGGGTGATAGTCGACCCGCCCCGTACTTCATCAAGGTCGTCCGACTCTGCGAGCGCCTCGCGAATTTCCGTCAGGTCCACGCCGTGATGAGTGCAAAAGCGCCCATCTTCGGCAACGATCACCGCAAGCGGCACGGTTGGGGAAATTCTTCCGATCGGTATGTAGTGGTGCTCGACTCGCGCGGCACGCAAGTATCGCCCCAGCATGACGGTCGATACCGGATTCACCACCGCATAGAGCGGCGTAAGAACGTAAGGCAGCAGCAAGAATGCCACAACAACGATCGCCACGGCACGCAGCAGCCGCGGGACACGAGCCAAGCCTGATCTTTTATTCGGCGCGTCCACGTGTGCAGACTAGCCTATTCGCGCCGAGATTTGCCGAGGATGGGTGCAATGGCTAACAATGGCCGGGAACCGCGGGACGAACGAGCGCCTTGATGCGTCAAAAACAGCCGGACGTTTCCATGCTGCTCAGACTCGCGCGTTTGCACGCACGGCTGCTGATTTCGATTGCCGTGGGAATTGCCGTTACCGTTGTCCTCGGCGTAACGGACTGGCGAACACCCACGAAGCTGCTCGCCGGCTGGGATGTTGGCGTCGCACTCTATCTCTTGCTCATCTTTCTGGTGATTTCGGGGGCACCCGTAAGCGCGATCCGCCAGCGCGCGGCGATTCAGGATGAAGGAGACGTTGCGCTGCTTGCGCTAACTCCGGCCGCCGCGATCGCGAGCCTCGCGGCGGTGATTTTGGAGCTGGGCAATACGCAATCAAGCCAGGGCTGGACGGGCCTTGCTGTGGGCATGGGCACAATTCTGCTGTCATGGTTTTTTCTGCACACGATCTTTGCCTTGCATTACGCCCACGAATATTACGGCGAGCGCAGCGACGACCGCATCGGCGGCCTGAAATTTCCCGGTTTGCAGGCGCCGGACTATTGGGATTTTCTTTATTTCTCCTTCGTGATCGCCATGACCTCGCAAGTTTCCGACGTGGCGATCACCAGCAAGGTGGTCCGCCGGTTGGCCACCGTGCATGGCGTGCTGTCATTTTTCTTCAACATCTCGGTGCTGGCGCTGACCATCAACATGGTCTCCAACCTGATCAAGCCGTGAGTGTCCCTCCATGACTGAAATCATGGAAACGCTGCTGTTCATGCTGGCGATCCTGGCCGCGGTGGCCGTGATCGCCAAACGGCTGAGTGTGGAGCCGTCAATCCTGCTGGTCGTGGCGGGGATCGGCATTGCATTTGTTCCCAACCTGCCCAAGGTCGAACTCGCGCCTGAGGTCGTGCTGCTGGTGATCCTGCCGCCGCTGATTTACTCGGCCGGCGTTGCGATGAGCTGGCGCGAGTTCAAGTTCAACCTGCGGCCAATCGGGTTGCTCGCGTTCGGCTGCGTCCTGTTCACGACCTGCGCCATCGCCGCAGCGGCGCATTATCTGTTGAAGTTCGATTGGGGGGTCGGATTTCTCCTCGGCGCCATTATTTCGCCAACTGACATCGTCGCACCGCTCGCCATCGCGCGAAAGCTTGGAATACCGCGACGGCTGATTGTCGTGCTCGAGGGCGAAGGGCTTGCCAATGACGCCACCGCGCTGGTGCTTTATCGCTTCGCGGTCGCGGCCGTAAGCACCGGAACGTTCTCCCTCGAGAACGCGTCTGTCACATTCGCGCTCATTGTCATCGGCGAGACCATTTACGGGCTTGCTGTCGGTTGGCTCAGCCTTCGTCTGCGCCACTGGGCGCGCGAGCCACGCGTGGAAATCACGTTGTCGCTCATGACGCCCTACCTCGCCTTTTGGGTGCCGGCGCATCTCGGTGGCTCGGGCGTGCTGGCGACGGTCGCCTGCGGACTTTATGTGAGCTGGAACGGACCGCTTTTGATCCCGTCGGGGACGCGGCTGCAGGGAATTTTCTTCTGGGACCTGATCGTCTATCTGATCGAAGGTCTGGTGTTTCTGGTAACCGGCCTTGAGGCGCGCGCACTGCTTGAACAGGCGCATCCGTTCTCGATCCGCGAGCTTGTGATCACAACGCTATTGACCACCGCCATTGCGATTGCCGCCCGCTTTGTCTGGGTGTTTCCGGCCACGTATATTCCGCGGTGGGTAAGCCCAGCGCTTACCAGACGTGACCCATCGCCGCCCTGGCGGTCAGTTTTCTTTCTTGCTTTCACCGGCATCCGCGGCGTCGATTCACTCGCGGTGGCGCTGGCAATTCCTTACACGATCTTGAGCGGGGCACCGTTTCCGCATCGCGATCTGATCCTGTTCGTCACCTTCGGCGTAATCATCATTACGCTGATCGCCCAGGGTGCAACACTGCCTTACGTGGTGCGCTTGCTCGGATTGAACCGGCTCGCGCACCGGGAGCATCAAAACGAGATTCAGGCCGAACTCAATGCACGGGCATTGGCTCTGGATGAAGTCGAAAAGCGGTTCGACAAACTGATCAACGAGCGGGAACTGCCTGGCGACGTTATCGAGCTTTTACGTACTCGCAATCAGAGTCGCTCGCAGGTACTTCCTGACAATCTGCAGGACAGCCTCGAGCAAATGCGCCTGAGCGCGTCCGTGAAAAAAGAGCTGATCGACACCGAGCGGGAGTTCATCTTCCAGCTTTTGCGCGATGGCAAGATCACCGACGAGGCACGCCGCCGGATCGAATATGAACTCGATCTGGAAGAAGCGAGCGTTGCCAATCGCGCCAAGGACGGCGGCGGCTGGTTCTGATTCGGATCAGAACGGCCGCTCGCCTTTCACCGTGACGCGATTGCCCGAGCGGGTATGCGGCCAGTAGTCCCACATAGCCCGGTGCTGCGCGCAGCGATTGTCCCAGAACGCAATCGCATTTTCGGTCCAGCGGAAACGGCACTGAAACAGCGGGTTTTCCGCATGCTGATAAAGATAGGCCAGGATAGCGTCGCTTTCGTCGCGCGGAATACCAACGATGTGGTTCGTAAAACCGCGGTTCACATAGAGCGCTTTCTTTCCCGTCACCGGGTGCGTCCGTACGACCGGATGCTCGGCGCGCGGATATGAGGGTTTGTCGGCGACGCCCGCATTTGCATAAAGACCGCGATAGACCGGCTCACCATCGTGGATCGCCGTCAGGCCCTGCAGATAGGTTTTCATCCGGTCCGACAATGCGTCATAGGCCGCGTACATGCTGGCAAATAATGTATCGCCGCCGCGCTGTGGACATTGCTTGATATAGAGAATGCTGCCCATGGGCGGCTCGAGATCGCACGACACATCGGTGTGCCAGCCTTCGCCGTTGGCGCGCGGACTGTTCTTGTCGGCATAGATTTTCATCAACGCCGGCTCGCCGGGCTCGTGTGGCGCGGCTGGGTGAACATGCAATTCACCGAACAATCGGCCGAAGGCGAGATGTTGTTGCGGGGTGATGTGCTGATCGCGGAAGAAGATAACGATGTTCTCAGCGAGCGCGCGATGGATTTCGTCCACCATCCGGTTGGACAAAGGCTTGGCGAGATCGATACCGCCGATCTCCGCGCCGATAATTGGCGTGAGCTTTTCGACACCAATCGTTTCGTAGGGTTTTGAATCGTCGACCACGTGCCGATAGCGCGGGCCGTCCTTGCTGCTCAATGAACTCATGCAGACACCTTCGGCAAAACGCTTTCCCCGAAGATCGTAGCGCAGATGCAGTGTGCAGCAAACGCCCGTCTATTCAGCCGCGCGCCGTCCGGTTCCGAAGCGGTGTTCGATATAGTCTATCACCATCTGCTTGAAGTCGGCGGAAAGCGTCGGCCCGCGCAGGGTCGCCGCCTTCTTGCCGTCGATGAACACCGGCGCCGTCGGCTGCTCCCCG
>DASPUD010000071.1:0-15256 GCA_035623095.1 Pseudolabrys sp. | reverse complement strand
TCAGCCGCGCGCCGTCCGGTTCCGAAGCGGTGTTCGATATAGTCTATCACCATCTGCTTGAAGTCGGCGGAAAGCGTCGGCCCGCGCAGGGTCGCCGCCTTCTTGCCGTCGATGAACACCGGCGCCGTCGGCTGCTCCCCGGTGCCGGGCAGCGATATCCCGATATCGGCGTGCTTCGACTCACCCGGTCCGTTCACGATGCAGCCCATCACCGCCACATTGAGCGTCTCCACCCCCGGGTAACGCGTCTTCCACGCCGGCATCGAATCGCGGATGAACCCCTGGATGTCGGCAGCAAGCTCCTGGAACGTCGTCGAGGTGGTGCGCCCGCAGCCGGGACAGGCGGCAACCAGCGGCACGAAGGTGCGCAAACCCATGGTCTGCAGCAGCTCCTGCGCCACCTGCACCTCGCGCGTGCGGTCCCCGCCCGGCTCAGGGGTCAAGGAGATGCGGATGGTGTCGCCGATCCCCTGCTGCAGCAAAACCCCCATGGCGGCACTGGACGCCACGATCCCCTTCGAGCCCATGCCCGCCTCGGTCAGACCCAGATGCAGCGCATAGTCGCAGCGCCGCGCCAGCTCGCCATAGACCGCAATCAGGTCCTGCACCGCCGACACCTTGGCCGAAAGAATAATGCGGCTCTTCGGCAGCCCGATCGCTTCAGCGCGCGCAGCCGACAGCAAGGCCGACTGCACCATGGCCTCGTGGGTCACGGAGCGCGCATCGCGCGGGGTCTTTGACCTGGCGTTCTCGTCCATCAGCTTCGTTAGAAGCTCCTGGTCGAGCGAACCCCAGTTGGCGCCGATGCGCACCGGCTTGCCGTATTTGAGCGCTATCTCGACGATCGCCGAGAACTGTTTGTCCTTTTTGTCTTTGAAGCCGACATTGCCGGGATTGATGCGGTACTTGTCCAGCGCCTCGGCGCAGCCGGGATGCTCGGCCAATAACTTGTGTCCGATATAGTGGAAGTCGCCGACGATCGGCACGGCCACATTGAGCTGCGCCAGACGCTCCTTGATGCGCGGCACCGCGGCCGCCGCCTCGTCGCGATCGACCGTAATGCGCACCAGTTCGGAGCCGGCGCGCGAGAGCGCCGCCACCTGGCGCGCCGTCGCCTCGACGTCGGCGGTATCCGTATTGGTCATCGACTGCACGACGATCGGCGCACCGCCGCCGACCGTCACGCCGCCCACGTTGACTGCAACCGACTTATGACGCTCCTGGGGGGTCATGCTCATGAGAAGTGTTTTTGGCCCGCAAAATATGCAGGACCGAAGTCCTGCATCCACGCCTCCGATTGTAGCCAGTTCCCGGGGAAAGAGGGAACAACCCTTCCGTGTAGCGAGATTATGAGGCGGTGACGTGAACGCGCAATGACTTAGCGCACAATTTGTTGTAGCAAGGCATGGAGTTTTGCCGCCTCAATTGGTTTCTGCAGGACCGGCGCATGGGCAAACGCTGAAATGATGGTATCCGGCCCGTAACCGGTCGCGAATGCAAAGGGAATCTTCCGGTCGGTGAGAATGTCGGCGACTGCATAGGTTTTTTCGCCGCCCAGATTTACATCGAGGATACCCGCCTGAAGATTATTCGTCTTCGCGGCATGTATGGCGTCCCCGAACCGACTGTACGGGCCATCGACTTTGTTTCCGAAAACCGACAACATGTCCGCCAGCATCATTGACACCAGCGGCTCATCTTCGACCAGAAGTACGCGCTTGTCGTTCGGATCAAACGCGACGGCCTGTGCCCTTTGATTTTGTTAAGCTCACAGGAGGCTTGCGGTCATAACCACAGAACTTTCTTTCGGAATGCGAGATCCTCGAGCAGCGGCTTTGCCGGCCCTTGATGGACCACAGCCCCGCGCTCCAGGGCGAAGACGCGATCCGCCAGGGCAAGGACGAGATCGAGATTGTGTTCAACGATAACGATCGACACATGCTGGCGCAGGGCATCGAACGCACGAAAGAGCTCGAGCACTACGGTAGGCGCCAGTCCTTCGAACGGCTCGTCAAGCAACAGCAATCTCGTATTTCCCGACAGCGCGCGCGCAACCGCCACCATCTGCTGCTCGCCGCCCGACAAATAGTCGGCCGCCACGTTCAGACGCTCCCTCAGGCGAGGAAAGAAATTGAGAATCCGCTCCTCACTCCAGACAATGCCCGCGTTTTCGTCGCGTGTGCGCGCCAGGCGCCCGAGCGTGAGATTGTCGCGGACTGTCATGCCGGCAAACAGTCCGCGTCCTTGGGGCACATAACTGACGCCCATGCGTGCAATATCGGGGGTAGGAATACCGGCGATGCTCTTACCATAGAACTCGATCGCTCCGGATGCCGGCGGCACCAGGCCGCAGAGAGTCTTCAGCAGTGTCGACTTGCCGGCGCCGTTGCGTCCGAGCAAAGCGACAATCTCGCCTTCGCGTACGTCGAGGGTAGCGTCGTTTAGAATGTGACTTTTGCCGTAAAACGCGTTGACGTTTTCAAAGCGCAGGACCCATTTGTCTCCGACTTTGTTTGCAGCGCGTTCGGCAGCCAGTGGCTGCCCAGTCCCGGTGTAGATTTCCTGAATGCGTCGATCGTTGCGCACGTCTTCGGGCGTTCCGGTCATCAGCACTTCGCCCTGGTTCATTACGGTCACTCGGCGTGAGAAATTGAGGACACGATCGATATCGTGCTCGACGATCAGGACCGGGATATTCGATGCAATACTCTTGATCAGATTTGAAACACGCTCGCGTTCAGCGGCGGCAAGTCCCGCAAGCGGTTCGTCAAGCAAAAGAATAATCGGCTTGGATCCCAGCGCGATCCCCAGATCGACCAGTCGCTGACCGCCGTAGGAAAGTCCGCCCGCTTCGATGGTTTCGATGCCCTCGAGCCCAAGGAAGCGGATCAGCTCAGCCGTTTCGGCATGGATATCGCCAAAGCTGTCGATATCGCGCCAGAGGTTAAAGCGGCTTGGGTGGCGGGCCTGAAGCGACAGCCGAATATTTTCGTAAATAGTGGCTGCACGAAATAAGCTGGTAATTTGAAACGATCGCGCGAGACCTTGCTGGCAGATTTGGTCGACAGATAATCCGTGGATCTCGAGGTCGTTCAGCCTCACAGTCCCGCTATCAGGCGAAAATAAACTCGACACAATGTTGAACAGCGTGGTTTTGCCGGCGCCGTTCGGACCGATAAGCGCGTGTATTTCGCCAGCCTCAACGGAAAGGCTTGCATTCGACACTGCGCGAATGCCGCCGAAATGTTTCGACACGCCAGCGACATCAAGCACGGTGCCTTGCCCGCGCTGCGGACGCAGGAATGCGGGCAGGGGCAGGCCTTCGTAAATTTTGCGCTTGCTCATCGCCGCGGCTTCTTCGGCGGGCGGATACCAGCGCTCGTGTAATTTCCTCCAGATGCCGACCAGGCCGCTCGGCGAAAACAAGACAAAACCGACAAAAACCAGCCCGAACCAGAACAGCCAGTTCGCCGTCCACATCGAAAACAATTCGCGGAAGACGATGAAGAACAGCGCGCCGAGCGCCGGGCCCAGAATGTGGTGCATGCCTCCAATCACGACCATGGCCAATAATTCGCCGGAAAAAGGCACCGACACTGCTTCTGCGGAAACCAGATACGTCTGGAATCCCAACAAGGCTCCGGCAATGCCGGTGATGACCGCCGAGAGCACGAAGACCGCAAGCTTGTAGCGTTCGACCGGATAGCCCTGGAATGTTGCGCGGACCTGGTTCTCGCGAATGGCGATCAAAACGTGGCCGAAGGGCGAGCGCGTTACTCGCAACAGCACGTATAAGACGACAAGTCCGATCAGCGCGGTCAAAATGTAAAAGGCGAGTGGATCGTCGAGATAGATCGGTCCGATGCTACCGCGCTTGAGGCCGTTGAGACCGTCTTCGCCGCCGGTTACTTCGGTCCAGCGGAATGCCACCGTATAGGTCAACGCCGCGAGTGCCAGCGTCAGCAGCGAAAAGTAAACGCCGCGCCGTCGCAGAATTAGAAAACCGGCCGCAGTTGACAGTGCTGCGACGAACGCCATCGACAGAAGAATTGGAATCCAGATCTGGTTGTGAAACCAATGGAGCTGAAGCAGACCTGCCGCATAAGCGCCGATGCCGAACCACACACTGTGGCCGAACGACACGAGGCCGGTGTAGCCGACACACATATTCAGAGCCATGGTGGCGACCGCCAGGATCACCACCATCGTGGCGGTGTTCAGTGCCAGGCCGAAGGCTTGCATGAGGAACGGAAGCGCGACGAGCGATAGGGTCGCGATCAACAGCGGCCGGTATTTCGAATGAGACGCAGTTTTGTTCATTCGAATTTCTCGATGCGCTCGCCAAGGAGGCCACGGGGACGAAACAGCAGGACGAGGAACATCAGGATGTAGATCGAGGCCTCGCCGGCGGCCGGCGCGAAATGGATGGTGATGCCGCGCACGACGCCGACAAGAAGTGCGGCGAGTACGACTCCCCAAAAGCTGCCCAAACCGCCGATTACGACGACGACAAAGGCTACAGTTATGATTTCAGCGCCCATCGCGGGATGCACGATTGTAATCGGCGCAAAAAGCGCACCGCCCATTGCCGCCATTGCGACACCGAGCACGACGATCGCGGTCATGTAGGGCTGCAGCCGGATGCCGAGCGCGGCCACCATGTCCGGACGCTGGATTCCTGCGCGCACGACGCGACCGAATGAGGTCTTTTGCAACAGCAGCCAAACACAGAGAAGAACGACGGCAACGACTGCCAGCAGCATCAGCCTGTAGCGGGAGAACAGAAAATCGCCGATGAAGACCGCGCCTTTGAGGCTTTGCGGCATGGTTTGCGACAATGGCGCAGCGCCCCAGATAATGCGGAGAATCTGCTCGGCCATCATCGCCAGACCGAAAGTGACCAGCAGGCTGAGGATTGGATCGGCTGTGTAGAAGCGCCGCAAGATGAAACGCTCGAACAGGATCCCCAGCATTCCGACGGCAACCGGGGAAATCACCACGGCCGGGCCGAAGCCAAGAAGGTTCGTCAGTTCGACCGCCACGTAGGCGCCGAATGCGTAGAACGCGCCGTGTGCCAGGTTGACCACGCCGCCAACGCTGAAGATCAGCGACAGGCCGAGGGCGATTAACAGGTAGTAGCCCCCGAGTACGAAACCGTTGACCACCTGCTCGAGCAAGAACATGAACGGGATTCTCAGACCATCGCAGCTAAAGAGATGCGATGGCAGTCTGCGTCTGCCGCTGGCGGACCGCAATCGGAAACAAGCGCTTCGGCGCTCGCTTCCGTGATCGGGTCACGATTTGAACGTGCAAGGGTTCTGCTGCTCTGTCGGATTGAGGATCTCCAGCGGCTGATCCGCATTCGGCACGGCGGCCCCCAGCGCGAGGAAATCCCACTTGTCCTTAGCTTCCCCCTTTTTTCTGACCGTGAATGGGTAGGCTTCCTGGATGAGCTGGTGATCGTACTTCCGGAAGTGGGCCTTGCGGCCCTTCAGGATGTCGAACTGCGCACCACCCTCGAAATAGGCGATCAGTTTGTCCGTGTCGGTGGATTTCGTCTCATTGATGGCCTGCGCGACCATCTTGAGAGAGATGTATTCGATCCAGGCATGATTCTCCGGCGGTTTGCCATTCTTCTTCGCGAAGTTGTCGACGAAGGTCTTCGACGCCGGCAGATCAAGCGTGTGGTACCAAACTGTCGGCCATGTTCCACTCAGATTGCCTTCGCCAGCGGCCCAGGCATCGGCGGTATTAAGATTGAAGCCGACGATCGGGAAGGGAAGACCGAACTCGGCATACTGCTTGATGAGGTTGGTAACTTGGTTGCCGGCAAGGTTGGAACAAACGATGTCTGGCTTTGCTTGCCGGATCTTCAGTAGATAGGGACTGAAATCGGTAACATCCGTGGCAACAAGTTCATCGCCAATCAACTCACCGCCGTTGGCCTTGAAAAAGTTCCGCGCAGCACCAGCCAGATCGTGGCCAAAAAGGTAATCCGCGGTCAACGTATAGAACTTCTTGCCCTTCATCATATTGTCGCGGACCAGCGCCAACCCGACGGCGTTGACCATGACAGTGCTGGGAATGTCGACATGGAAGGTATAACGATTGCAGTTCTTGCCGCGCAGCGCGTCCGAGCGAGCACCAATCTGCATAAAGAAGCGTTTGTTGCGCTCCGCGACCTGCATGATCGTCACGGCTACGGCCGAATTGATCTCGCCCATCAGGAAAGCCACGCCGTCCTGATCGAGCATACGCTGAGCCTTTGTGGCGCCCGTTGCCGGGTTGATCGAGTCCTCCGAAATGATCTCGATCTGGCGCCCCATCACACCGCCCGCTTTGTTGATTTCTTCTTCCGCCAATCTGATGCCCAGCTGCGCATAGGCGCCCAGCGCGCCGAGAAAACCGGTCAACGGCGTGAGGTGACCGATTTTAATCTTGTCCGCCTGAGCGCGGACGATCGCCGGAAAACCAAGGGCCAGCGTGCCCGTCAACGCAGCGCTGCTCTGCAAAACGCTTCGTCGTGTCTTGGTGGTCATTCTCTGTCCTCCCGTGGCCAACTTATTGGTTGTTGTGCCGTTTCAGAATCCGGCGCTTGTCCCACGTCGCCGGACGGCGGAAGCGAGCATCTCATGATGTCGGAACGCATTTCAAGTCTTGAGAAGCGCCCGCAGCAGGCATAATCTCCGCAAAGACTGCTAAAACAGCCCGTGAAAACGCTTTAAATCAGCCAAGGCAGGCGGGGAGTGACTATGCCGAGAATGAAGGGCGCGGAGCTGATCACCGAGTATCTGATCGCCAACGACATACCTTACGTGTTCGGCATCTGCGGACACGGCAATGTCGGCATGCTCGATCCGCTCTATCAGGCGCGTGATCGGGTCACGTTGGTTTCGCCGCGCCACGAGCAAGTCGCCGCGCACATGGCGGATGCGTATTTCCGCGTGAAGCACAAGCCGGTCGCGACCCTGACGTCCTGCGGACCTGGATCGTGCAACATCATCATGCCGCTCGCCTGTGCCTTGACCGATTCCTCGGCGATGCTCGCAATTACAGCCAATGTGCCGACGTCGCAATTTAACCGCAGCCCGTTTCAGGAGATCAACAAACACTTCCAGGCCGACTTCGTGAATATCGTGCGGCCGGTCGTTAAGCGCAGCTATCAACCGACTCGGGTCGATATGTTGCCGCTGGCGCTGCGCCAGGCGACGACGACCATGTTGTCCGGCCGGCCGGGGCCTGTGAACATCGACGTGCCGTTCAACGTGTTTCAGGAGGAAGACGAGGTCGAATTGCCTCCGGCCGCCCCGCCGCTCAATGCACAGCGCAGTGGCGCTTCGCCTGACGAAATTTCCAGCGCTCTCGACATGATCCTCAAGGCACAGCACCCGGTGATCTTCATCGGTCACGGTGTGACATTGTCGG
This sequence comes from Pseudolabrys sp., assembly GCA_035623095.1. Classification (GTDB taxonomy): domain Bacteria; phylum Pseudomonadota; class Alphaproteobacteria; order Rhizobiales; family Xanthobacteraceae; genus Pseudolabrys. The sequence goes on along the minus strand of DASPUD010000071.1, from coordinate 7,831 downwards.
AAGCGAGCCGCGAACTGACGGAATTCGCCAAAAAGCTGGGCATGCCTGTGATCTCATCGCCGAACGGCATGGGCTGTTTCGACATGACCGATCCGCTGTCGCTCGGCTTCATCGGGCGCAACGGCGCGTTTCCGGCAAACGAAGCGGGACGGCGCTCGGACCTCGTGATTGCGATCGGTGCGCGATTCGACGACCGCTCCGCTTCATCATGGATGCCGGGCTATTCGTGGAATTTCCCGGTTACGAAACTGATCCATGTGGATGTTGATCCCGCAGAGCTAGGCCGCAACTATCCACCCGATCTCGGCATCCTTGCCGATGCGCGGACGTTTCTGCGCCAGTTGCTCGCCGAGTTTGAACGCCGAGGAAGCAAAGGCGGCAATACCAAAGCATGGCTCGCCGACATCGCGAAATGGCGCGTCGACTGGGACAAGTTCACGCGGCCGAACTTCGGCATTCACGCATCGCCGATCAGGCCGGAGCGCATCGTCGCGGATTGTCAGTCTGTGCTGCCGGCTGACGCAATTCTTGCCTGCGACGTCGGCGTCAATCACAACTGGTACATGCAATTCTGGAACGCGCGTAAACCGCAGACGATGCTCAACTCCTGGGGCTTTTCCGGAATGGGATTCGGCACGGCTGGCGCGCTTGGCGCAAAGCTTGCCGCTCCGGACCGGCCGGTTGTGGCGATCGCCGGCGATGGCTGCTTCACCATGGTCCCGCACGTCCTGTGCACTGCGGTCGAATACAACATCCCGGTGGTCTGGGTGATCTGGAATAATTTCGGGTGGGTCTCGATCCGGGACATCCAGCTCGGAATGTTTGGTGGCCGCGAACATGGCACGATGTTCCACCAAGGAGATAACAAAAAACCCTACAATCCGGATTTTGCCGCCTGGGCGAGGGCGACCGGTGTTGAAGCGATGACCGTCACCAAATCGCAGGATTTCAAAGGTGCTCTTGAACACGCTGTGAAGGCTAATAAGCCTTTCGTGCTTGATGTTCACGTTGACGCCGAGGTGCGTCCGCCATCGACCGGTGCGTGGGAATTGCCGCCGACGCCGTACAAAGAGCCCGTGTTCGGACAGCGCTGGATCCCGGATGTCGCGCCAGTCAAATGAAAGTAATCCATCCGCCGTAGAAATAGGATTCCGTCCGTTCTACAAGGGTTGCGGACTATGAATACTGGGAGTGGAATTTTGCGAGGTCGAACCAAGTCCAAGGCTAATTTTGATGTGCGTCGGCCAGCGCGCACCGGTGTGCCGATAGCGCGAATTGTCGAAAAGACACGGCCGGACATCGACGACGACGTCGAAGATCGCGCGCGTGGCGGAATTCAATCGATAGGCCGTGCCTTCGCGATTCTTGAGGAAGTCGCGCGCCACCGCGATGGTATCGGGCTGGCTGACCTCAGCAAGCGAGTTGGGCTGCACAACAGCACCACGTTTCATCTTGTGAAGACGATGGTTTCGCTCGGCTATATCCGGCAGCTCAAGGAGAGCAAACGATATCGAATCGGACGTCCATTGTTTGCATTGGCGGCAAGCGCCCTTGATGAAAAAGAAATGGTGAGCATGGCGACGCCCGTGCTCGACGAGTTATCGCGGCAAACCGGAGAAAGCAGTCACTTTGCGAGCCGCATGAGCGATGCGGTGGTGGTGATGGCGCGCACTCCGGGTCCCGGCGCATTTCAGCTGACCGATCGCGTTGGCGTGGTGCGGCCCGCCTATTGTACCGCGCTTGGCAAGATCATCCTCGCCGCTCTTCTGCCGGATCAGCTCGATCGCTATCTCGATCGTGTCGAGCTGAAAGCATTGACCCCAAAAACAGTCACCAATCCACAGCGCTTGCGGCGCGAGCTTCAAGAAGTCCGCAGGACCGGAATTGCTTTTGACGACGGCGAATTCGATAAAGAGGTGCGCTGTGCGGCTATGCCGGTACACGATTTCAGTGGTCAGGTTATAGGCGCAATCGGGATTTCCGGACCCGTCTGGCGGCTGTCGATCAGCGCGCTGCAGAGCAAGACCCGCATTATCGGGGAGGCCGCGAAGCGATTGTCAGAAGCTTTCGGCGCCCCCGCATCAACCGACAAATAGGACCATGACCTATGTGATGGTGGCCTACTGGCGCCCGCGCGCCGGTCAGTCGGAAAAGATCGAAGCGATCTTGCACGAGCTCGCCACGGCGGTCCGCCAGGAGCCGGGAAACATTCAGTTCGTCGTCAACAGGTCTCACGACGATCCAAATGAATTCCTGCTGTACGAGCAGTATACGAGCGAGCAGGCATTTCGTGATCATCAGCAGACGGCACACTTCAAGACGCTGGTCCTGGAACGCGCCGTGCCACTACTCGAACGCAGAGAGCGCCACGGCTATTCGGTGTTCGATTGACCGCTACAAAACTTACAAAGTGATCAGGGAAGGACGAGATGCTGCTTGCAGGCAAGAAAGTCGTTGTGATCGGTGGTTCCTCCGGTATTGGCCTTGCAGCCGCTGAACTTGCCGGCAAGGAGGGCGCGGAGGTCGTGATTGCCTCCCGCAGTGCCGACCGTCTCAAGGCGGTGGCCGACAAAATCGGTGCGACGCCGATTGCCACCGATGTCACCAATGACGAAAGCGTTTCCACCCTTTTCCGGAAATGCGGCCCTGTCGACCATGTCGTCATGACCGCTGCGCAGTTGCGCACAGGGCCGTTCAAAACCGTGGCCATGGATGACGTGCGGGCGACCATGGAAAGCAAATTCTGGGGTGCCTGGCGCGTTGCACGTGCGGCTGAAATCCGCGCGGGCGGTTCTCTGACGCTTGTGACCGGCTATCTGAGTGTTCGTCCGCGTCCAGGAGCCGCAATTGTCGGCGCAGTCAATGGGGCGCTCGAATCGTTGACGCGTAGCCTGGCACTGGAGCTTGCGCCAATCAGGGTGAATGCGGTCTCGCCAGGAACGATTGATACGCCGATCCGTGCCAGCATGCCGGAGGCCGCGCGCCGCGACATGTTGGCCAAAACAGCAGCGGCATTGCCCGTCGGGCGTGTTGGCTCCGCCGAGGACATCGCCCAGCAAATCCTGACGTTTATGGCGGTTGGCTTTGCGACGGGATCGATTGTCTATATCGATGGGGGTGCACTGGTCGTGTGAACAGTGAGCTCTTCGGCGAGATCGGCTATACTCGGAGCGAACGGACAAGACAGGAGAAAGACGATGCCGCGGCACGCGAACTATGTTCCTCACGGCGTTATTCCTGCTGTGCTGCTGCCGTTCGACAATGATCTTGCGATCGATGAAGCGAACTTTCGCAAGCATTTGCGCGACGTGGCGTCTGTCGAGAGCCTTTCCGCGATCACCATCAATGCGCACTCGACCGAAGTCGGATCATGCAGCTTCGATGAGCAGAAGCGCGTGCTTGATATTGCTCAGGACGAAATTGGAGCACGTCTGCCGTTGGTGAACGGTATTTGGGCGGACGGCAGTATCGAAGCCGCGCGAATTGCCCGCATGGCAGCGCAGGGGGGCGCCTCGGCTTTGCTGATTTTTCCGCCGGCTCCGTTCACGCTCGGCCAATCGCCGGTCATGGCGCTCGCTCACATCAAACGCATTGCTGATGCGACCGATCTGCCGCTGATCGTTTTTCAGTATCCGCTGGCGACCGGACAGGGCTACCCGAAGGATACGCTGCTGAAAATGTGCGAGGCAGTCCCGTCGATCCTCGCCATCAAGGACTGGATTGGCACTGTGCCGCATCATGAATGGCACATCCGCACTCTGCAAAATCTGCCGCGTCCGGTTAACGTGCTCACCACGCATAGCTCGTGGCTGTTCTCCTCGCTGGTTTTGGGTTGCAACGGCCTTTTGTCGGGATCCGGCAGCGTGATCGCCGACCTGCAGGCGCGCTTGTTCCGCGCGGTGCAGAAGAACGACCTCGCCGAAGCCAAGCGGATCAACGACCGTATCGAGCCGACCGCGCGTGTGTTCTATGCCGATCCGTTTGTCGACATGCACAACCGCATGAAGGAAGCATTGGTCTTGCTCGGCAAGTTGCCGCGTGCCGTTGTACGTCCGCCGCTGGTGAAGATTGAACGCGCTGAGATCGCGCGCATCCGTCAGGCCTTGATCGAAGCAGGATTGCTCGACAAGAACGCAAGAGACGCGGCCTAACTACAAAATCGCAAACTCGGTGTTCTTGCGATCGGTCACCAGCATGCTGCCGGGATAGTGCGTGATGCAAAATTCCGGCTTCACGGTTGCGATCACCGATTGCGGTGTGACGCCGCACGCCCAGAACACCGGCAGTTCATCGTTGCGCACTTCGATCGCGTCACCGTAATCCGGTTTGCCGATGTCCTTGATGCCGATCATCTCAGGCTTACCGATATGTACCGGCGCACCGTGCACGGACGGAAAGCGCGTGGTGATCTGAACGGCGCGGATGGCATTGCGCGGCGTCAATGGCCGCATTGAAACCACCATCGGCCCATGAAATGGGCCCGCCTCTTGCGTGGCTATGGATGTGCGGTACATCGGCACGTTACAGCCGCGCGTGATATGTCGCAGCTCGATACCTTCCGCCATCAAGGCTTCCTCGAACGAAAAAGAACAACCGATGACGAAACTTACGAGATCATCGCGCCAGAATTCGCGGATATCTTCCGGCTCGGCAACGAGTTCGCCTTTTTTCCAGACCCGGTAGCGCGGCAAGTCCGTGCGGATATCGAGATCCGCGCCCAGTTCAGGCACGCGCGGGTCACCGGGTGCCGACGTTCCGATCAGAGGACAGGGTTTGGGATTGAGCCGGCAGAATTGCAGGAAATCGGCGGCGAGCGCCTGCGGCAAAATGGCGAGGTTGCCCTGCACATAACCGGGAGCGAGGCCAGCGGTCTGGCCACGATGCGACCTCGAACGGACCGCCAGCCGCGCCGAAAGGCCGCCGCCGGGTGCGGCTTTGTCGTCCCGCCGTAGAGGGGTGACAACCATCGACCTGCTCCCATCCAATAAACGCGGCCAACCTAGCACTGGCCCTCGCCGGTTTCGAGCGAATACGCCCATTCCGCAGGCACGGACAGAGCTACGCTTTGTATCTAGGCAATATTGCGGGTTGAAACTTGAGTTCGGATCGCGTTTGCTAACGGTAACAAAGAGCCCGCAAAGGGCCAGGAGGGGAGGTCTGGCAATGCCGCGTCGTGCCATGGGGCGATGGCGTGCGGTGACTGTATTCGCTACCTTGTTCGTCGCTGGCGATCCCTGCGAGCGAGCGAGAGCCGCGTTTTTCCAATCAACATTTCCCCGTTTCATATCAGCTGCCGCTCTGCGACCGCTGATTGGGCACATATGAGATCCTGGAGGGAGGAGTCGCGATGACTGAAAAGTGGAAAGAAGAAAAGTGGGCGCAGGACTTTTGGTACAGCGGCAAGGTTACGCGCCGACGTCTGGTCGGCTGGGGCGGTGGTGCAATCGGCGCCATGATGTTGGTTCCGGCGCCGTGGCGCGCGGCCTTTGGTCAGGCCAAGCCATACAAGATCGGCGCCATCAATCCGCTTTCAGGTGCGGGCGCGGCAGGCGGCAAGACGGCGCTGGTCGGCGTTCAGATGGCGGTCGACCGGATTAACAAGAATGGCGGCGTCAATGGTCGTCCGATTGAATTGATTGTTGCGGACGACGAATCCAAACCGGATGTCGGACGTCGCAAGACCAGCAAACTCGTGGACGAGGATCAGATTGACGCTCACTGCGGCGGCTTTCTGTCCAACATCTGTCTTGCGTGCATGCCGGTCTGGGAAGAAGCCAAGATCGTCAACATGATCAGTGTGTGTCTCGATACGACGCTGACCACCACCAAATGCAACCGGTACAGCTTCCGCGTTCACGATTACGCGCCCGCGCAGGCGGTCGCCTTCGCACCTTACCTGATAAAGAACGTCGGAAAAAAATGGCATATTACCTATGCGGATTATTCCTGGGGCCAGTCCACGCGCGACGCTTATGCCCAGGAGATCAAGAAAGCCGGCGGCGAAGTTGTTGAGACCACCGGTATTCCGCTCGGCACTGCCGATATGACGCCGTTCCTGTCAAAGGTCACCGGTCAATTCGATGGCCTGTTCGGCATTTTCTTCGGCAAGGATGGCGTGACGATCGGCAACCAGGCTTACGATCTCGGACTCACCAAGAAGTACAAGTGGGCCGGCGACGGCGCCATTGCAGAATCCACGAATCTTCCAGCGCTTGGAAATAAGATCGAAGGATTCGTCGGCATCAATCGATATATCCCGGTGCAGGCGGGTCCGTTCGATACGCCGCATCACAAGAAGTTCTTCGACGAAGCGAAGGAGCGGTTGGCGAAAGTTGATCCATCCGGTCCGCTGCCAGACCGCTATGTCCAATCAAACTTTGAGGCAATGAACGCCCTCAAAGTCGGCATGGAGAAATCGAAATTCCACGGCCGCGAAGACACGATGAAGCTCATCGAGGCGCTGGAAGGCCTTCAGATGAAGCTGAGTGACGACTTCCCGACCGGCGACAAGCTGCTACGCAAGGAAGACCACCAGGCGTTCCCGCTGCAGGTGATCTTCGACATTAAAGACGGGAAGCATCGCATCGTTGAGACAATCGCCGGCGACAAGACGTTCTTCCCGCCGGCCTGCAAGTTCGCAACGACCTAAGACCGATGCAGTCTGCGATTGACATGGCCGCCCCGGCCGGCAAGGCCGGGGCACCAGTCCCCGTGCTGCAAACGGAAGGACTGACGCGGTCATTTGGCGGCCTTACCGCCGTGAACAACGTCAATTTCCGGATCAACCATGGCGAAATTCGCGCGATCATAGGACCGAACGGGGCCGGCAAGAGCACGTTTTTCAATTGTCTTACGGGTGTGTTACGGCCCACGTCCGGGCGCATTCTGTTCAACGGCGAGGACATCACAGGGCTTTCGCCGGACAAGATTTCTCTGAAGGGAATCGCTCGATCCTATCAGATTACCACCATCATGCCGAATGCGACCACGCTAGAAAACGTGCGCATCGCCGCGCAATCGCGCCGGCACGGCTGGAGCATGCTCAAACACTACACCGCATATCGTGATATCATTGAGAAGGCTGAGGCCGTGCTGAAATCGGTCGGCCTTCATGACAAGGCCGATGAACTGGCGGCCAATCTTTCACACGGCCAGCAGCGAAATCTTGAGATCGGAATCGCTCTCGCCACCGAGCCGCAGCTACTTTGTCTTGATGAGCCGACGGCCGGCATGAGTTCGGCGGAGACGCGCGAGACGGTGCAGCTGGTACGCAGCATCGCAAGAAATCTGACGATCCTGATCGTTGAGCACGACATGGAAGTCGTCATGGGCCTCGCGAATCGCATCACTGTGCTCAACTACGGTCAGGTATTGGCGGAAGGCACGCCGGAAGAAATCCAGCAGAATCCAAAAGTGTTGGAGGTTTACCTCAAGACATGAGTGCAACCTCGACCACCGGCGCGTCCCTGATCCAAGTGGAGGACGTCCACACCTATTACGGAAAAAGTCACATTTTGCACGGCGTATCGCTCACTGTCGGACCGGGCGAGGTGGTTGGGTTGCTCGGCCGCAATGGCGTCGGAAAATCGACGACACTCAAAACAATCATGGGCCTGGTGCAGCCGAGCCAGGGCAAGGTTTTGCTCGAGGGCAGTCCGATAACCGGCGCACCGCCGCACAAGATCGCCCGTCTTGGAATCGGCTATGTGCCCGAGGACCGTCGTATTTTTCGTCTGCTGACCGTGATGGAAAACCTTCGCACCGGCCTCGATCGTGACGGCGTGACGGAGGAAAAACGGCGCGGTCTGCTCGACAAGGTCTTTGCCTATTT
>DASPUD010000070.1:0-5697 GCA_035623095.1 Pseudolabrys sp. | reverse complement strand
CGTCAGGCAATTAAAATTGCAGCGCATTTACGGGGAATTTACGCGGCATAAGTTTGAATATGTCCACAACAGTAAGTCGCCCGCTCGACATGACTAATTTGTAATCTGTCGCTCATCTTTCGTTCACGATCGATCGAGCAGGATCGCGCTATCGCCGCAAGACGTGCGGAAGTACAAAAAATGGAGCAGAGAGCCATGGCTCTCGACTCGCGCGCGCAGGCTACAATTGCGCTGAACCGCTTTGGCTTCATGTCCAAAGCGGGCGTACCGTCTGATCCGCGGGATGCGCTTTTGGCCGACCTTGCCAATCCAGCCGCTGGGAAAATTTCCAATAGGGAATTACTGAGCGTGGGTGAAGCGGCCCGCGCGGTGTTTGCGTTCCGGCAAGAGCGCAAGGCAGAACGACTCGAGAAGGCAACCTCGCTAGCGGATACAGCCGGCGATACCAATAAAACCGATATGGCAGCCAACGTGCGGCCTGACAAGGCGAAGCAAAGTCCCGGCGTTCCGCAGCAAATTTATCTGAAGGAGGCCAAAGCGCGTCTTGATGCTGCACTATCGGCGGAAACTGGTTTTGTCGAGAAGTTGGTCTGGTTCTGGTCAAACCATTTCTGTGTCTCGGCCGACAAAGGTCTGGTGCGCGCGCTTTGTGGCGCTTTCGAGCGTGAGGCAATCCGACCACACGTGCGCGGCAAATTTGCCGACATGCTTCTAGCGGTCGAAACGCACCCCGCAATGCTGCTCTATCTCGACAATGCGCAATCGATAGGTCCGAACTCTTTCGCTGGCCAGCGCCGCGGCAAGGGTATCAACGAGAATCTTGCGCGCGAAATCATGGAGTTGCACACAATCGGCGTGCGTTCCGGTTACAGCCAGGCTGATGTCACGAGCTTTGCGAAAGTCATCACTGGCTGGAGCATTGTACCGCCGAGGTTGGAGCGTGGTGGCGAATTCATGTTCAACGAGCGACTGCATGAGCCGGGAGGCGAGCGCGTCTTGGGCCGCGACTATGGTGACGGTGGCTTTGAGCAGGGCCGCGCGGTGCTGCTTGCGCTGGGGCGAAGCCCGGCGACAGCCCGGCATATCGCGACCAAGCTCGCGTGTCATTTCGTGGCAGACGAGCCACCGCCATCTCTGGTCGAAAAATTGGCAAAACGATTCCGGGATACCGACGGCGATCTGAATGAAGTCTCGCTGACGCTGGTGACTGCGCCGGAGGCCTGGGATGCTTCGGTTAGCAAGTTGCGCCGCCCATCGGAATGGCTGGTGAATTCGTTGCGTGCGCTCAACCTGGCGCCGCCTGACGTGCGCCCCTTTTTACAGGCGCAGAATTTGCTGGGCGAGCCGTTATGGCGACCGCCGGCGCCAAATGGATTTTCGGATGCAAGCACGCCTTGGATGGATGGCCTCGCGCAGCGTCTTGACATTGCAAATAACTTGTCGCGGCGAGTAGGTGAATTCATCGACCCTGACGCTGTGGCAAATCGCGCGCTTGGACCGCTTTTGTCCAAAGAAACCAAACAGACCGTCGCTCTTGCGGAAAGCCGGCCGCAGGCCATCGCGTTGTTGTTGATGGCGCCCGAATTCCAACGCAGGTGATGTCATGAAGCGACCTCATATGGCCACACGTCGTGAACTGCTGCTGACGTCAGGGGCGTTGTTCGCCTGGGCCTACATGCCGCGGCTCGCGCAGGCCGAAGGCCGAGACCCGCGGTTCTTGGTCATTGTATTGCGCGGCGCGCTTGATGGGCTCGCTACTGTCGCCCCGGTAGGCGATCCAAACTGGATACGTCTGCGCGGTAATGACGCCTTGCTGACGGTCGGAGAGACTGTGGCTCTACCGCTCGACAACTTCTTCGCGCTCAATCCCGCAATGCCGAACTTCTACCGCATGTACAAGGCCAACCAGGCGACGATCGTCCACGCGGCAGCTTCGCCCTACCGCGAGCGGTCGCATTTTGACGGTCAGGATGTGCTGGAGAGTGGGCTCGCGAAACCCGGCGGCGACACGGGCTGGCTCAACCGCGCACTGGTCGGGCTAAAGGCTGGCGATCGCGTTGCCGGCAAAGATGCCTTTGCGGTCGGTCCGATTACGCCATTGATTGCGCGCGGTTCCGCGCCAGTCTTGTCATGGACACCTTCGCGGTTGCCGCCCGCGGGAAACGATACCTTGAGCCGCCTGCTCGATCTCTACCGCCACGCTGACCCAGTGCTTGCACGCGCTCTGGAGGAGCGAAAAGCATTGTCGGCGATTGCCGCTGGCGGCATGGAAATGAATGGTACCGGCCAGAATCCCGCGAGGCCTCTGCTCGCCTACTTCACCGAGGCGGCGTCCGGTGCGGCACGCTTCATGGCGCGCCCGGATGGGCCCCGCGTCGGCGCGCTTGCCTTCGACGGCTGGGACACGCACGCCAATGAGGGGGCCATGCACGGGCGTTTGTCGATACTGCTTGGTGCGCTCGATGGTGCGCTGGCAGCGATCGAAAGCGGTATGGGTGAGGCATGGAGAGATACCGTCGTCGCGGTCATTACCGAGTTTGGTCGCACTGCTCGGATCAATGGGACCGACGGAACCGACCACGGAACCGCGACAGTCGCGCTGCTCGCCGGAGGTGCGCTGAAGGGTGGACGCGTGATTGCTGATTGGCCGGGCGTGGCCGATACTGCGCTCTACCAGGGTCGCGACCTTAAACCGACTACTGATCTGCGTGCGGTAATGAAAGGCATTTTGCGCGATCATTTACGCACCGATGAACGCGCGCTGGTGCAGCAAGTCTTTCCTGGCAGCGAGACTGTGAAATCTCTCGACGGCTTGATGGCTTAGTATCCGTCGACATTCCGCGACGATGCTCTCGATGTCTGGAGATGGGAATGAAGCGCCGCGAATTCGTTACAGGTTTCGTCGGCGCGATTGCGTGGCCACTCGTGGCCCACGCACAAAATCAAATCAACGCAAATCAGGATGCCAGCGATCAGGTCGGCCAGGTTGCGACGCTGCAGGGCATCGCGACGGTGACGCGTGGCAACGCGGCGTCTGCCACGCTGAAACTTAGCGACGCTATTTACAAAAAAGACGCCTTGCAGACCGGTGCGAACTCATCCCTGGGCGTTACCTTCGACGACGAAACGACCCTCAGCCTCACTGCGAATGCACGCATCGTCGTAAATGATTTCCTCTATGAAGACGGTGGCAAAAAGAATACCGCCATCTTCAACATCGCGCGGGGCACAGTTGCATTCGTCGCTAGCCTGGTAGCCAAGACCGGTGATATGACGATTACGACCCCGACCGCGACTCTCGGCATCCGCGGGACCACCGGAGTCATAGATGTTCCGGATAGCACCGCAGCCGGAACGGGCGAGGCCAAAATCAAGCTTTATCCCGATGCCGATGGTCGTGTGGGCCAGATAGATGTATTCAACCGGCAGGGCGGCCGTCTCGGCGCGCTGACGCAAGGCTCTAGCGCATTTGTGATCCGTCCGGGCCCGGGCGGCCAGTTCGCCGCCGTACCGTTCCAGATTCCGCCGCAAGAAGCGGCCCGTGACCGCGGCGTGGTGCAGCGGCTGTTCGCCTCGCATAATATCGGGCGTCAGATGGCGATCCAGCGTCGGCAATTGCGCCCGCCGAACCGAGTGCGGCCGAACAATCTCCGGCAGCCCGGCGGACCGCCGCAGCAGAATCGCGGTCCCGGCTTCCAACAGAAGGGCAATCCGGGCGCGCCGCAGCGCGGCGGTTTTGGAGAAAAATTGCGAAAACTCAATCCGTTTGCGCCGAAGAAAAAAATCGAGCCGACACGTTAGGCGGGTGCCAAGGTGAGGAAGCTATGTCCGCTGTTGGCCCTTAGCGGACATTGCTGATCGCAACGCACATGTCTGCTTCCGGGGGGTAAAGCGGACATGATCTTTTGGGTTGCAAATGTCTGCTTTTGACCCAAAGCGGACATAGGAGGGCCTAATTGGCCCTCTTTTGGTTCGTTCATCGCACTGCGAAGGGTGCATTGTACGGCCGTCCGAAGGGCACGCCTGCGGCAACCGTCTGCACCGGCTTCAGATATGCCTTTCCATCACGCTTGTTATTGCGCGTGTCGACAAACGACACCGGCCCTTCGACCAATTCCATGATCGCCACGTCGCCGGGTGCGCCGACCTGAAGCGTACCAAGCTTTGCCGCGCGATTAATCACCTTCGCCGGATTGATCGTTGCCATCGTGACCACCTGCTCGAGTGTGAAGCCGAGGCCCATGAACTTAGACATTACCCACGTTAGATACGGCATTCCTGGCGTGTTCCCCGAGAACACGTGAATGTCCGAAGAAATTGTGTCAGGTGGTGTACCCTGCGCAATCGCCGCTTCCGCGACGGAATAGTCGAAGCTGCCACCTCCATGACCAATGTCAAAGATAACGCCGCGCTGCTTTGCTGCGAGTGCTGCGGGAAGGAGCTTGCCGTCCTGGACAATATTGGTGAAGTCGCCCGCAAGATTCGGGAAACCCGAATAGCAATGCGTAAGAATGTCGCCCGGCCGCAACAAGTCGAGGATTTGCGACATCAGCTGGCGCGTCTCGACGCCGCCGATGTGGCACATCACCCTCATGCCGCCGCCTGCCTGCTCGCAGGCTGCAATCGCGCGTTTGAGCGGCTCGACCCCGTGTTTGGCGATGACATTTTCCGACATGCGCACTTTTGCGCCGAGCACAATGTCGGAATTCTCGGCAATGGCTTTCGCCGCTGCATCAGGTTGCGCGAAATCGATATTATAGAGCTCTGCGACCGGAAAGCCCGCCAACCCAATATTGGCAATGTGTACGAAGGCGTAGAGGCGCGTGCGTGTCTGTGCCACGATGTGTCGGCGGAACGCGGCAAAGTTGTTAGCGCCTGCATCACCCGCCGATACGCAAGTCGTCGTGCATTGGTGCGCCACCAGCTCGTCAGCCGGGATGCCGATAGCGGATCCGTATGGATAAACATGGCAATGCAGGTCGACGAGACCCGGCGTCACCAGTTTGCCGTCCGCAATGAGGACGCGCTGTGCGCGAGCCGCCGGGATGTCGGTTTCAACAGCCTCGATTTTCCCGAAACGGATACCGATATCTCGTTTGCCGCGCAGCGACTGACTCGGGTCGAGTACATCGCCGCCTTTGATGACGAGATCGAATTTGTCGTTGGGCCCCATTGCGCCGCGCGCTGGCGAGGTGGCCGTGAGCGCAACAGCACTCGATGAAATTAGGAAATCACGGCGTGACAATTTCATCATGGCAGCCCCTCCCCAGGACGTGCGGTGATTTTGCTAGGACAATCGTGCGGCGCTTATGGGTTGTTCGTCAATGGAGGGAACCAGCCCACTCGGGCGCTGATGCCTAAAGCGGGCACACCAATCAAACAGCCGAATGTCTGCTTTCGGGGGTAAAGCGGACATCGCTGGTTGCACCGCACATGTCTGCTTTTGACCCAAAGCGGACATGGCCTATTGCAGTGCAATAGTCCGCTAATGACCCAAAGCGGACATGAACTTGTGCGCCACACAATTCAGTTGCGACCGCGCGGCGCTCGCATAGATTTGGTAAATTCGCGGATATGTTCGATAAAGCGCTCGGCGATAGGGTTGAGCGTGCGTTCCCTTAACGTAACCATAGCTATGATCGAACGTCTGTCGCTCAGGCGAATGGGCAATTCCTTCAGGTCGTAAAGCTCGGCGTT
>DASPUD010000069.1:0-5504 GCA_035623095.1 Pseudolabrys sp. | reverse complement strand
ATAGGCGCCGAGATTGGCGACGGTCTTGACGCGCATGGCAACAATTTTGCCGTTGACGTCGAGCGCAAGCTCAGCGTGAGTGACGTGATCGCGGCCGTGCGCATCCGTAACAAATGATTCCGACCGATCTGCCGTCCACTTCACTGGGCGGCCAACTTTGCGCGCCGCCCAGAGACAGACGACTTCTTCGGGATAGATAAAAATCTTCGAGCCAAAGCCGCCGCCGACGTCCGGAGCGATCACACGCAATTTGTGCTCCGGCGCCATGCCGACGAACGCGGCAATCACCAGCCGCGAAACATGCGGATTTTGCGTGGTGTTCCAAAGCGTGAGCTGATCAGTGCCGGCATCGTATTCGGCGAGGGCAACGCGTGGCTCGATCGCGTTCGCAACCAACCGATTGTTGACGATATCGAGCTTGGTCACGTGCTTTGCGGAAGCAAAGGCTGCGTCGACCGCCTTGGCGTCACCAAGCGACCATTCGTAAATCGTGTTCTTCGGCGCGATTTCGTGAATTTGCGGACCCGACTTCGTTTTGGCCGGATCGACGGCCGCCGGAAGGACTTCGTAGTCGACTTTCACTTTCTCGGCGGCATCACGTCCTTGCGCCTGAGTCGTAGCGATCACCACGGCAACAGCGTCGCCGACGTGACAAACCTTGTCAGCGGCCAGCGCCGGATGCGGCGCCATCTTCATTGGCGAGCCATCTTTGGAATGGATCATCCAGCCGCAGATCAGATTGCCGATTTTGTCGTTGGCGAGATCCTTGCCAGTAAGCACGTCCACCACGCCCGGCATCTTCCTGGCTGCAGAAACATCGACGCTCTTTATTCGCGCGTGGGCGTGCGGCGAACGGACAAATACCGCACGGGTTTCGCCGGGCCGGATTACATCGTCGGTATATTGGCCTTTGCCGGTGATAAAACGGAGATCTTCTTTCCGGCGCACCGCCGCGCCGATACCCGTCGCGCTCATGGCGGTTTCCTCCCGTTTTGTTTTCGCTACTCGGCCGCTTGCCGCGCGCCGCCTTTCGCCATCGCTTTCGCTCCGGCGGCGATGGCTTTGACGATGTTGTGGTAGCCAGTGCAACGGCAGATGTTGCCGTCGAGCTGCTCGCGAATAGTGTGCTCATCGAGATCATTGCCGCGCCGGCGCACGATATCGAGCGCCGCCATGATCATGCCAGGCGTGCAGAAGCCACACTGCAACCCGTGGTGCTCGCGGAAGGCTTCCTGCATGGGGTGCAATGGGCCGCTCGGCTCGGCCAGGCCTTCGATCGTGGTGATCTTGGACCCCTCGCACTGCAAAGCGAGGGTCGTGCAGGACTTGGCGGCGATGCCGTCGATATGAACAACGCAGGCGCCGCACTGAGACGTGTCGCAACCCACATGGGTGCCGGTTAGCCGCAGATTTTCGCGCAGGAATTGCACCAGCAAGGTACGCGCTTCAACGTCGCCGGTGACGGCCTTGCCGTTCACCGTCATGGACACTGCAGGCATGAACCTTCCTCCCAAATTGGGGCTAAAAGCCCTCTTTTCGCCCCGTCCGACCCCGACGGTAACGTGGCAAGTGCGGAATCGCGCCGATTTTAGGCCGATCGCACCCTGGAACACGAATAAGTCTGAACCCCCTAGAAGGGCCCGGTCAAGGGATTCGAGAGGCGAAAACCGCTTCAAACTGCGGTGATTGGGTCACGGCGCGGCCGCGACCGTGGTGGCAAATTTTTGGAAAAAATCGTCGGCAAGCTTCTTGGCGGCACCATTGACGAGACGCTGGCCAAGTTGAGCAAGTTTGCCGCCAATCTGCGCTTCGACGTTATAGCTGAGCAGCGTGCCGCCATCCTTTTCGGAGAGCGCGACCGTTGCCCCGCCCTTGGCAAAGCCGGCAACGCCGCCGTCACCCTCACCCGAAATCTTGTAGCCATTGGGCGGGTTGAGATCCGATAGATGCACCTTGCCTTTGAACCGCGCCTTCACGGGGCCGATCTTGGTCGTGGCGACCGCCTGAAATTCCGTGTCGGAGGTCTTGTTCAACTCCTCGCATCCAGGGATGCAGGCTTTGAGCACCTCGGGGTCGTTAAGCTTCGCCCAAACCGCCTCGCGACTGGCCGCAAGCTGCACCTCGCCTGTCATCGTCATCGCCATCGACGCATCTCCTTCGCACGCGGCCACGCCGGCCAAAGGACGGCTTAAGCCCTCATGGCGGCCATGAAAAGGGCTTTGCACGGGACGCGCGCCGCATTAAGGGTGTCGGCCAAGAGAAACAAGCGAAAGACGAACAAACAGGACCTGTTTAGGGGAGGACTTTCATGCCGATGATCAACGCCGATGACGGCTGCCCGATCAATGTCGTGATCGAAGGCCGTGACGGTGCACCCGTGCTCATGTTGTCGAATTCGCTCGGCACCAACCTGCACATGTGGGATGACCAGGCGCCGGAATTCGCCAAGCATTTCCGGCTTATTCGCTATGACCGCCGCGGCCACGGTAAATCAGGCGTGCCGAAAGGTCCCTATTCGATGGAGCGTTTCGGCCGGGACGTGCTTTCAATTCTCGACGCGCTCAAGATCAAGAAAACCAACTGGTGCGGGCTCTCGATGGGCGGGATGGTCGGACAGTGGCTCGGCGCAAATGCGCCCGACCGCGTTGAGAAGCTCGTTCTGTCCAACACGAACTATCATTACGCTGACAAAACTCCGTGGAATGACCGGATCAAACTCGTTAGCCAGAAAGGTCTTGGGGAATTGGTTGGCCCGAACATGGAGCGATGGTTCACAAAGAAATTCCGCGACCGCGCTCCGCAAGCGATCAACCGCATGACAGACTTTTTTCTTGCAACCAATCCGGCAGGCTATATCGCCTGCTGCGAAGCAATTCGCGATATGGATTTTACCGCAACGAATCCGCGCATCGCTAATCAGACCCTGGTCATCGTCGGTGCACACGATCCGGCAACGCCGCCATCCGCCGGCGAAGCGATTCAGAAGCAGATCAAAGGCGCAAAACTGGCCAGTCTCGACGCTGCCCACATTGCTAATATTGAGCAGCCGAAAACCTATACCGAAACGGTGCTCAACTTCCTGCAGTGAGCGGAGATGATGCGATGGATGACAAGGAACGCTACGAACGTGGCATGGCCAGGCGCCGCAAGGTGCTTGGCAACGCCTGGGTCGATCGCGCCAACGCAAAAAAGACCGCGTTTAACGAGGAGTTCCAGGACTTCATCACGCGCGCAGCGTGGGGCGAGATCTGGACACGCCCGCACTACGATGAGCGCACGCGCCGTATACTGGTCATCGGGACCATGCTTGCGCTCGACAAATGGGAAGAGTTCCGCATGCACGTGCGTGCCGCGCTCATGGAGGGCGGATTCACGACTGACGACATCAAGGAAATCATCCTGCAACAGGCGATCTATTGCGGCGTGCCTGCCGCCAACCACGCCTTTAAGGAAGCCGCCGACGTGATCGCTGAGGCGGGCAAAACCAAATAGCCATCACGCGCCAATGACGCCCTCGTCATTTCGGGTTGAAAACGCTTCAATGTAAGCCATGGCCACACGACGGGGTGATTCATGGCTGGTGTCAAAGTGCGCAAGGGCATGCCGAGCGTTCAGCTCGACAAGCGAGAGTTCAAAGAGCGTTTTTTGGCGAGATTCTACGACCCGCTGTTCAAGCCGCTCGCGCGCGAACTCGACAAAATTGCCGACGCCGCCTGGACTTCCTACAGCGACTACAACAAGTCGCCGGTAACGCAGAAGGCCGGGCCGGGCTTTGCCGACCCGAACTATGATATCTCCACAGAATGGCTTGAGACTCGCGCGAATATTCAGGCTGCCGCGCGAAAACAAAAATCACCAAAATCTCCCTCGCGCGTTTTGATCGTCAACGGTTCTTCGCGCAATGATCAAACATGTCCGGGCGAAATTTCAAAAACCTGGCGCCTTGTAAAATTGGCACATGACGTTATCCGGAAAACGCGCGGCTTTGAGGTTGAGATTCTCGACCTGTCGCGACTCGCCGCCGAATACGGAAAAGTGATTTACCCTTGCAAGGCTTGTGTCTCAACCGCACAGCCGTTGTGCCATTGGCCCTGCAGTTGCTACCCCAATCATGCGCTGGGACAGAACGGCGACTGGATGGCCGAGATCTATCCGAAATGGGTCGCCGCGCATGGCGTGATGATCGTCTGTCCCGTGAATTGGTACCAGGCCCCCTCCTCGCTCAAGCTCATGATCGATCGACTGGTGTGTGCTGACGGCGGCAATCCTGATCCGACATCAACCGGCGGAAAAGATCCGGTAAAAGCCAAGGCGCTTGAGCTCAAGGGCTGGCCCTATCCGCGTCATCTCGAGGGTCGAGTTTTCTCGGTGGTAGTGCACGGCGATGCGGCAGGCGCGGAAAATTTGCGCCGGATTCTCACGGATTGGATGAGCGACATCGGCATGATCCCGTCAGGGCATCTGGCGCTTATCGATCGATACGTGGGGTATCTAGAGCCCTATGCGACCAGCCACGATGATCTCGACCGGGATACCGATCTGCAGGATGACGTGCGCAACGCGGCGCGTGCGCTGGTGCAAGCGGTTAAGGACAGACGCAGCGGGAAGCTGCAGCCGCCCGACCGCGGCCTGCATGAGGCTCGTCCAAAATAACGTTTGGACTCTATGAGTCTTGAGACTTGACCGTGACCGCGATGGTGGAATCATCGCGGCGGATGTGGGTCCGCTCGACGATACAGAGCGCGACTGCAAGTCCGGCCAGGACGAGCTGCAATGTATGTTCGCGCATGAGATCGGTGCTGTGCGCCCAGGCCGCGGGACCAACGGAGACGATGTTGATCAGCACGACCAAAATAAGACCGGCTTCCAGAATTTCCGAGTTCGCTTCACCGCGCAGCATACATCGGAAGCGATCAACGATGTGGATTGCGCAAATGCAGGCGACCGCAAGCTTAAGTGCTCCGAAAAATGCGGCGAGTTTTATCAGCCCGACCGGACCGAAGCCGAACAACCGGCCAATCGCAAAAATAAATTGCGAGCGCCAGATATCCTCGAGGCCGTAACTCGGCGAACTGAGAATGCGATATCCGTCGTAACCCCAGACCAGGGTGAAATAGAGCGAAATCGCGACAATCATCGCCGCGGAGGCAATCGAGAGTTTGCGCATGTGGTGCTCCTTGCCAGAAGGGCCATGCGTAGGCGTCTCAAATGCGAAATTCAAAAGAAACCAAAACTTTACCTTACCGGTTAGCCGTCCCGGGCTGGCGATTTACCAATGTGACCTGGATATCACTTTGCAAACTACATCACCGTTGCGACTCAATGGATTGAAAACACTCGTCTTCTTCCCATTCCGGCGCGAACAGCTGATCACAGCGGCCGCAGAAGCAAAGCTACTAATCGATTCTGGCGCCTGACTCTCGCACCACTCTGCCCCAGCGGACGATTTCCGAGTTCACATATTTTTGCATCTCGACGATTGGCGGCGTGCCGATCGGAATCTG
>DASPUD010000068.1:0-9046 GCA_035623095.1 Pseudolabrys sp. | reverse complement strand
GAGAATAGCCAAGATGATTTTAACGCTCGGGCTCATCACAAGCTCATTTTAATGCCGAATGCCGCATGGCCGAAATGTCCGCTTTTGTAGCTAAAGCGCACGTGGCGATTGCGCTGCAAAATGTCCGCTTCTGACCCAAAGCGGACATCAGTCGGTCGCTCAGCGACGTGTTTCCGGGGCCTTTCCTAGTGCAGGTTTATGCCGCTACGATGCCCCGTCCTAAGCCTCGGGGGAGGCAATGAGACGGCGCGAATTCATAAGCCTACTCGGTGGTCTCTCCGCGATTCCGCTGACCGCACGCGCGCAGCAGTCGGCCATGCCCGTGGTTGGCTACCTCAGCGCCATGTCGTCCGACGAAGGGGAATCCACCGCCGCTGCGTTTCGTCGGGGCCTGCAAGAATCTGGCTATATCGTGGGCCAGAACGTTGCGATCGAATACCGCTGGGCGGAGTTAAAAATTGATCGGCTGCCCGCAATGGCGGCGGATCTGGTTAAACGTCGTGTGACTGTGATTGCTACGGGCACTACGCCGGCGGTACTTGCGGCACAAGCGGCAACCACCACGATTCCGATCGTCTTCGAAACAGGAAGCGACCCAGTTCGGCTTGGCCTCGTCGCCAACCTAAACCAGCCGGGCGGCAATGTAACGGGCGTGTCCAGTTTGATCGTAGAGGTTGGTCCAAAAAGGTTAGAATTGTTGCACGAACTCCTGCCAACCGCGAAAGTCATGGCCCACTTGCTCAACCCAGACGATCGCGCGTTGGCCCAAGCCCAAGCGCGCGAGGTGCTGTCGGCGGCTCGCAAGCGCGGGCTGGAGCTGCATGTCCTTAATGCCAGAAGTGCAGATGACTTCGATGCGGTGTTCGCAGATATCAAACGTTTGAGAGTAAACGGGCTCGTGATCGGCGTGGGTTCGGTCTTCCGTGGCGGCCTCAAAAAGCTTGCCGACCTAACAGTTCGCCACGCCGTGCCGGCGATTTCCCAGTATCGTGACTTTCCTGCAGCTGGCGGTCTCTTAAGCTACGGAGCGGACGTTTTGGATAGCTACCGCTTGGCCGGCGTTTACGTCGGCAGAGTGCTCAAAGGCGAAAATCCTGCCGAATTGCCAGTCCTGCAGGCAACCAAGTTTGAATTCGTCATCAATCTCAAAACCGCTAAGGCGCTCGGCATTACTGTCCCACTTCCACTCTCAGGCCGCGCCGACGAATTGATCGAATAGACGAACTCATGTCCGCTATTGGCCCATAGCGGACATGGGCCAGTGCACTGCACATGTCCGCTTTCGGGGGTAAAGCGGCCTCCCTGTCGCTGCACGTTGTCCTCTGGATTCAATTCTGGTTAACCACGCAGTCGACTTCCACATCTCTGTTGGAGCTACATTTGATTTCGATCAATGTCGCACGCCGCCAACTATATAAATTAAAAACAAAATGGAGGCTGTATGAATCCACCGGCTATAACATGCCGCTTTGATCGCTAATGATTTCGTTCGGGCAAACGCGTAGCGGCTTATCACGAACGACGCACCGGGAGCGGTCTATGGGCTACAGCAGTTAGGCATTGCCCAATTTGCACCTTTCCTGGTGCGTTTATTTTGTGGTGCTGTGATGCTCGTTAGACTGAAATTATAATTTTTAGAAGTTGGCAACCTCACAGTCATATTTTCTGTTCGAGATTATCTAAATGTTCGCGGCTTCAGCGGTAATATACAAACGCGCGGAGTCGTCCGAATGCATCATAGTCGCCCAATTTGTGCTCGTTGTTCGTACTGGGTCGAAGACCACACGGCCATACCAGCGACAGCTGGTCACTGTCATCGCTATCCTCCGACTGTCTATGTGAATCCGCAAAGCAAAGCTATTGGCCACAAATTTCCGCTGACGGATAGGCACCATTGGTGCGGCGAATGGTGCGGCGATGATAGTCGACTTATGGAGGGCATACGTAAGTCCATTGCTGAAAGCCCGCAGCAATAATTATCATCGATTGGCCCAATATGAGATATCATGTAATCAATCCTGAAGATGCGACAGCAAGTGTGTCGGGCGAAAGCGTTGAAATGATACTCAATGCAATCGATGATGTGCGCGACCCCATTTCAGCTCAAATTCAGACTACATTGTCCATTGAGACAGCCGAGAAACTTGCACATCAACTTCACGCGGCTTTGATGATTGCACGAGCACATCGCGCAAATCGATAAGTCTTATTAGTACGACGTGATGTCCGATTTGCACAGCAAATGTCCGCTACAGTGAAGTCAGTTGTCAAATAATCTAGATACGGCTTCATCGCGTGCGCTTTTTACGCGCGATCAGCAGGCGCTAAGCACAAAGTTTTCAATGCTTCCTATAAATACTGGCTAAACGGTAGCCCCCAGATAAAGACGGCGTTGCGGGAAAACCAAAAAATATATTCGCCACGTAAACGGCTGACCTCTTTGATTTTCGGGAACGTTTTTTCTCCAGTGAGGATGTCAATTGGCCTATAGCGGATACTTTCTCCAGAGAATTGACAAGTGTATTACGAACGAAAGTCTGGAATGTTAACTATGCTTTCAGCGATAAGCAGTGCACGGTGAAAGACGAACGATGCTGTGGGGACCAAAGAATTCAGTTATGCTTCCAATTTTCACGCTTCTATTGGCCATCGTAATTTTCATTGTAGATACGGTGACCAGCTTGGAAATTGCAATCCCAGTTTTATACGTGGCTGTCGTATTAATGTCGGTCCGATTTTGTCAGCCGCGCGGTGTCATACTCGTGGCAAGTGGGTGCGTGGCTCTAACTATATTAAGTAGCTTCTTGACGACGACCGGCGTGAAGCAAACGGGGCTAATTAACACTGCGATCAGTATTTTGGCTGTGGGCCTCACGACCTTTCTTGCATTAAAGATTGAATCGGCAAAGGGTACAGCGCGAGCACTTATCGAAGCGGATCAGCTTCGCGACGCATTGATCGATTCTGTTTCGCATGAATTGCGAACACCCCTTGCGTCAATTTTAGGCGGGGTATCGATACTGGCGGAAACTCAAAACGTAACGAGAGATCCTCGTCTTGCAGCATTGGTAAACGGCATCCGTGACGAAGCAATTCGGCTGAACACTGACATCCAAACTTTGCTGGATGCCGCGCTCATAAACAGCCAAGGCTTGCAGTCTCGTCGCGATTGGACTGATCCAACGGATATCGTCGATGCTGCAGTCGAACGCATCAGGCTTCGATATACCGATCGCCGCATCGAACTGAAACTTGGTAGCAATCTGCCTCTCGTTCAGGTTGATCCGGTTCTGATCGAGCAAGCCCTCAGCCAGATTATTGCTAATGCGGCAAAGTTCTCGAATAGTTCGTCAATTATCTCGATCTCTACGGGCCTGGAGAATGGTGAATTGACGATCGCCGTGCACGACAACGGCGTCGGTTTGACCGACGAAGAAAAGAATAGGATTTCGGAGCGGTTCTTCCGAGGCCCCCGTCATGTTGGAAAAATTCCCGGATCAGGATTGGGTCTGTGGGTCGCGAGCACCTTCATTAGAAATAGTGGAGGTAAACTTGAGGCGCTAAGCCCGGGCGAATATCAGGGCACAACGATGCGGATTACATTTCCAATATCCGACTATGTGGATCAGGGTGAAATAGCTCTCCAGGAAGGATGAGCTCCTCGCCGTCCTTGTAAACGCTCGATGTCCGCTATTGGCCCAAAGCGGACATTGGAAAAGTAATAACCAAAAAATCAAAATCGACCGGCGTTAGCCGCTACGAGCTGGACCCGTTGGGGGTGTTTGCGAAAGCAAGTCATCACGTGTGAAGCCTTCGCGTCCTCATCTATCAAATCTTTGGCTGCAAATGACAACTCGAAGTGATTTTCTTTTGGCAGAAATCAACCCAGTGCGGGTAATAGTGCGGGACCGTGAGAAGCGGAAAAGACAACGCGGCCTGAAGAATAATCTGGGAATGCAATGTGAATTTTATGGAACACTTTTTAGGCATTTCGCTTGGCGATGGCACGCTTGAAATTCTTTTTTTGATACTCGCTGCAATGATAGGGGTGGCGATAGGGGTACTTTGGCCGTTTGGCGAAAAAAATGGGAAAGAGAAATAACACGCTTAATGTTGGCGCCGACTTCTCTGGGACGAGGAGGAACGTGGAAAGAACTTAATGTTTCCTCTCGCGTCGATTGCACCGCTTATGCCCGCTATTGGCCCAAGGCGGACATGCGTGAGTGCACTGCAGATGTCCGCTTTCGGGGGCAAACCGGACATATACCCTCCATCTTTTCACATGATTGTCATCTTTAAAAAATCGGTCAGGTGGTAACTTTTTAAAATCAACTTGAGCAACTTCGTGTGGACGTGTGGGAGAGAACAATGTTCCGGTTTAAATGTCTCCTTGGCGCTGCAGCTCTAATTGGAATTGGAGAAGCAGTCGCCGCCGAAAGTCAGATACCAAAGTTCGACATCGCGGCAACGTGCCGGACATCGGGCTCGGTGCAAACGCCAGCAAAGTGCGCGCGTGACGAGGAGGCCGCACGTGATCAACTTTCGAAGTTGTGGCCGCAGTTCAAGCAAGCGGACGCATCGCGTTGCGTTCAGATCATAACAAATCAGGGCGGCGCGTCCGGTTACGTTGAATTGTTGACTTGCTTGCAAGCAGCGCGAATCGAGGAAAAGAAGCCGACAGACCCGTTTGGACCTCTTCCGAGCATCGCCAAATAAATTGTGTTTGATGTCTGCTTTTGGCCCTTAGCGGATGAGTAGTAAGCATCAGTTGCCCGACCCACTTTTTTCAACGGTGCATTGAAGCGGATGATTGTGTTGGCGTGCGAACGCGACGATTCCGGCGGCCTTTTTCTTTGCCAATTCGTACTCATAGCGCCCACATTCACTGACTCCGTTGTGATGAATTAGAAACATCTTTTGTTTGGCTGCTTCCCAATCCATCTCGAAGAAAGTCTGCAAAACACGGACCACAAACTCCATTGGAGTTTTGTCATCATTCAGTAGGGACACGCTGTAGAGCTCTATTTCTGGCATTGCGTCATCTTTCAATCGGACGGAATGTCTCTCCAAAATGCTTTTATGGGCTTTATTTGGTCAGCGAGCGCGACCAATGTCGCGGGTCGCAAACCACAACAAGGTGAGACACGTGACTATCAAGACCACCGCTACAATCGATCCGATCATTTTCTTCGTGTCGTCCAGACAACCACGCCGATCAAAAAAGGGTGCCGCCTGCCGCGAGCAACAACAAAACGTCGCTTACGCCTCGGGACGACAATTCTAAGACCGCATTCATGTGCCTCGATACTGGCGTATCGAGTTAGGGACCGTATGATCTTGTCATACGGTCCCCAACAGGCTGCGCTCACTTCTAGGGGGCGACCTATGGGAGAGGCGCGGCCCTAATAAGGGCATGCACCGCCAGCCACCCCCACTGCTAGCAAAGGGGATGTAAAAATGGTTTTGGTGGGCGTAAATATTCGGGTCTTACCGCCCGAGAACGGATCATCGTTTAAAAGCTCAAAGTCCGCTATTGGCCCAAAGCAGACATGAGCGAGTGCGATGCAAATGTCTGCTTTCGAGGGTAAAGCAGACATGCCCTGGTGCACTGCAGATGTCTGCTTTTGACCCAGAGCGGACATCTCTAAGAGCGACCCCTTCCCGAGTGCCTGTGCGGATTGCTACCGTCATTTTGCAGTGAAGTTATTTTCAGTGATCTTGGCCGCCAAGTTGGCGGCCCCGTGACTGACGCAACAGTAAGCGGAGGGGGTTATGAACGATCTCAAAACGTTTCTTGCAAATCCATTCGTCACACTTGTCTTGATCATCGCGATCGGTGCCATCATCGGCTGGATTTATGAGGAAAAGACGCATTCACCGCATGGCTACATCACCAGCGCGCTCGTTGGCGTGGCTGGTGCCTACACCGGGTTTCATTTGGCAGCATTGGTGAGGCTGGCGAGTTATGCGGCGACTATACGCTTGCTCGCGGCCGCAGCAGGAGCCCTGATCGTCTTATGGGCGTGGAGAAACTTTCACCTCCACCCAAAACGTGCACGCAAGCGTAGATGAAAAAAGAAAGGGGCCGCTCGTAAAGCGGACATCCACTTGCACTGCGAATGTCC
Organism: Pseudolabrys sp.; assembly: GCA_035623095.1. Classification (GTDB taxonomy): domain Bacteria; phylum Pseudomonadota; class Alphaproteobacteria; order Rhizobiales; family Xanthobacteraceae; genus Pseudolabrys. The sequence continues at coordinate 2,921 of DASPUD010000068.1, read as the reverse complement.
GCTTTTGACCCAAAGCGGACATGGCCTATTGCAGTGCAAGAGTCCGCTAATGACCCATAGCGGACATCGGTAGGGCCCTTTCCCGTTGCAGGTTTGAGCCGCTACCATTGCGAGCTCAGGGGGGGAGGCAATGAGACGGCGCGATTTCATCAAAGTAATTGCTGCCCCAGCAGCTGCATGGCCGCTCGCGGCGCGCGCCCAACCGGCAGTATTGCCGCGACGCGTTGGTTTTCTTCTGGTCGGCTTCTCGCCTGATAGCAAAGCTGCGCAGTTCTTCCGACGGGGATTACACGAGGCAGGTTACACGGAAGGGCGGGATGTGGTGATCGAATGGCGCGCTGCCCAAGGGGATTACAGCCGGGTCCCTGGGCTGATCGAGGACCTAGTACAAAAAAAGGTGGAGATAATCGTGCAGGACAGCACGGTTGGCACCGAAGTGGCCAAGCGTATGGCGCCGACCATTCCCATTGTTATGGCTCTGGTTCTCGATCCGGTTGGTTCCGGTCTGGTAAAAAGTTTGGCGAACCCGGGGGGCAACGTCACCGGCCTGTCGATGATGACGACGGTCGATCTCAACTCAAAAAGGTTGCAGTTACTAAAGGAAATGATCCCAGGACTGACCCGGGCTGCGGTCATTTGGAATCCGGATCATCCGCTACACCGCAGAGCGGTCGAAGAACTTAAGGCAATCGGACCTAGTCTTTCGATCGATCTGAGTTACGCAAGCGTGCGGACACCAGACCAATTCGCTCCGGCCTTCGCGGAAATGGAGCGTGTGAGAGCGCAGGCGGTCTATGTAATCGATGATCCGATCTTTTTTGCCCACCGAACCACGCTTCTACAGCTGGCAGCCGCGGCACGGTTGCCGACCATGCACGACCTGAGACGTTTTCCTGAAATAGGCGCCCTAATGTCGTATGGGCCGGACGTCTACGACCTGTTCCGTCGGTCAGCCACTTATGTTGATCGGATTCTTAAAGGCGCGAAGCCGACCGATCTCCCCGTGGAGCAGCCAACGAAGTTTGAACTGGTGATCAACCTCAAGACCGCTAAGGCGCTCGGCCTCACTGTGCCGCCGTCGCTGCTCGTGGCGGTCGACGAGCTGATCGAGTAATGCCGAGACTGCTGCGCTGCAAATGTCCGCTAATGGCTCTTAGCGGGCCTCGCTAATTGCGCCGCACATGTCCGCTTTCGGGGGTGAAGCGGGCATGACCTATTGCAGCGCACATGTCTGCTTTTGACCCAAAGCGGACATTGCTAGTCCAACCTGATACTGTGCCTTCTCTTTACTTCTCGGCGCTTACCAATTCGGTCGTTGGTCGCGGCGCGTGCGTATGCTGCCGCGTTCCATAATTGGCCCGCCTAACCCCCGTGAGTGAACCGATGGTGACTTATCCTTTTGGCATCAGTCGGCGACAAGTCATCCGAGGCGCGGCAGCGGCCGCCGCTAGCACACTCGGTGCACCGTCGGTCCAGGCTCAGAAGGACCAGCAGATCCTCCGCTTCGTGGCGCAGGCCGATCTGAAGATCCTCGATCCTATCTGGACGACCGCCTACATCACGCGAAACCACGGCTATCTTGTGTACGACACACTCTTCGGCACGGACGAGAACTCGGAGGTTAGACCGCAAATGGTCGATCGGACGACTGTGTCGTCTGACGGCATGAAGTTCACGTTCACGCTGCGCGACGGCCTCAGATGGCATGACGGGCAGCCGGTCCTATCGGAAGACTGTGTGGAGTCGCTGAAGCGCTGGGGAAAGAAGGATCGTTTCGGCCAGCTCCTCATGGCGCATACAGGGAAGATCGCACCCGTTGACAAGAAGACGTTCACGCTCGAGCTCGCCGAGCGCTTTGGCCCCGTGCTCGAGGCGTTGGGAAAGCCTTCGAACAATGTGCCCTTCATGATGCCGGCGCGGATAGCGGCCACGTCTCCGGAGGAGCAGATCAAAGAGGTTGTCGGCTCTGGACCGTTTAAATTCGTGAAGGACGAGTGGCATCCGGGCGAGCAGGTCGTGTACGTGCGGAACACCGACTACATCCCGCGCGACGAGACGCCGGGCGGGTCAACTGGCGGCAAGAAGGTGTACCTTGATAAGGTAATTTGGCGGTACATCCCCGATCCCTGGGACGCTTCGGAAGAGCTCGCGGCGGGCAAGGTGGACTGGTGGGAGCAACCGCCGCTCGAGTTCATCCCCAAAATTGAACAGAACCCGGATTTACGGACGTTCCTCATCGATCCCCTCGGGACGCAAGGCTGGCTCAGACCGAACTGCCTGCAGCCGCCGTTCAACAACAGGAAGGCGCGCGAGGCACTGCTCTACATGATGGATCAGGAGACATATCTTGCTTGGTCAATCGGACAGTCGCGATATTACCGGACCTGCTCTTCGGTATTTGCCTGCGGTGGCCCTTACGCGACGAATATCGGTGCCGAGCCAATGATAGAGCACGACCTCACCAGGGCGAGGCAACTCGTGAAGGAGTCCGGCTACGATGGCCACCCGATCGTGGTGCTCCACGTCACCGACATTCCGTTCCTCAACGCGGCGGCGATTGTCACGCGCCAGCGGTTGGAGTCGATCGGCTTCAAGGTCATCCTTAAAGCGATGGATTGGTCAACGAGCCTGGTCGTGCGGGCGCGCAAAGACCCGCCTGACAAGGGCGGCTGGAACCTGCTTCATACGTGGTGGTCAGCCGCGGATGTCGCTAATCCCGCCGTCCACTTCGGCGTATCGGGCGCAGGTCCGCGCGCTTGGTTCGGCTGGCCAGACATCCCGCAGCTCGAAAAGCTCGTCACCGACTGGGTACGCGCGACCGACCAAATGAAACGGAAGCAGCTCGCCGACGAGATCCAGAAGGTCGCTCTCAGCGAAGTTACATACGTTCCGTGGGGAGAATGGGTTCAGCCTACGGCCTT
>DASPUD010000067.1:0-19952 GCA_035623095.1 Pseudolabrys sp. | reverse complement strand
GGCGGGCGCAGAGGGGTTAGCGCAATTGCGGCCCAAGGGCAACGCCGCGCAGCTCAGCCTTTGGACGGCACAAGGCCCGCTTTGGCAAGTGCGGCGCTTTGGCGCCTGCCAACCGCATCGACCGTAAAATCCTCAATCGCCTCATTGAACAATCGATAGAAATTGAGTTCCGCCGCTAAGTGTAAGAATACCGCACCGAGGCCAATGGCGGCCCGATCCATGAAGACGAATTCGCGCGGCACCGTCACCGGCCCTTTGGCTTTGAGGGCCTGGTGGACACGGAAGGCTTCCTTTCGTCCATATTCGGAAGGCTTCACGCCATCGGCAATCGAGCGCACACGGTCGTCGAGGAGCGGACCATAGATGAAGCGGGCCCATATATTGAGCGCATCGATCAGCTCTCGGTTGAGCCGCTTGAAACCCCACGTCTCGTAGGCGTGTACGACAAGAGTATCGTCGCCAGTCAGGAGGCCGCGATAGAGGTCCACTACGCCGCCGACGAAGCTCGGCGGAAAGATGCGGATGCAGCCATAGTCCAAAAGATTGATCCCGGACGGCTGTCCCCGCGCATCATCGAATACCGTGTAATTTCCCAGGTGCGGATCGCCGTGGATCACACCGAAGCGGCTGAACGGAAACCACCAGGCTGTAAACATGGCCGTGGCCAGCCGGTTGCGCGTGGCGAGGTCGTCGCCCTTGTGCTCGAGCAGTTTGCGGCCTGTCAGCCAGTCGAGTGTGAGCAGACGGCCGGTCGATAGCTCCGGCCAGACCTCCGGCACGCGGATCGACGTATCGTTTTTCAGCATATCGCCGTAGAGCGCGACGTGTTTGGCTTCACGCGTATAGTCGAGTTCCTCGCGCAGCCGCGCGCCTATCTCGACAGCAATTTCGGTCGTATCGATTGCCGGATCGAAACGATTACGAATCGCGAACAACAGCTGCAGCTGACTCAGGTCGGCTTCGACCGCCGACTGCATGTCGGGGTATTGCAGTTTGCAGGCAAGCTCGCTGCCATCGAGCGCGCGGGCGCGATGCACCTGTCCGAGTGAAGCAGCCGCCGCCGGATGGTGTTCGAACTCGGAAAATTTTTTCTGCCAATCGGACCCGAGCTCGGCGCCCATTCGCCGTTTCACGAAAGCCCAACCCATCGGCGGCGCCTGGCTTTGCAGCTTGATCAATTCGTTGGCGTATTCCGGCGGTAGCGCGTCAGGAATGGTCGCGAGCAGCTGCGCCACCTTCATGATCGGGCCCTTCAGCCCGCCAAGGGCGGCGGCGAGCTCAAGGGCATTGGCCGCACGATCAAGCGGGACGCCAAAGAAACGCGCGCCGGCAAAACGCGCTGCAGTGCCGCTGAGCTGGCTGCCGACCTTCGCGTAGCGGCGGGCGCGCGCCGAAAAGCGGTTCTTTTCGCGATCGGTTGGAGGCACGGGTGAGGTCATCTCCACCATCTAATCCATTTAAGTCGGGAAAATAAGGTCTCACCAGACTAGCTGAGCGTTTCCAGCTCACCGATCAAATTAGCGATAACATTGAGGCCGCCGTCCCAGAACTTGGGATCGCGTGCGTCCAGGCCAAACGGCGCAAGCAGCTCGGAATGATGCTTCGTCCCGCCGGCGGACAGCATTGCGAGATAGCGCTCGGCAAATCCGCCCGCGGATTTTTCGTAGACCGCATAAAGCGAATTCACCAGGCAGTCGCCGAAGGCATATGCATAGACATAGAATGGCGAGTGAATGAAGTGCGGGATATATGCCCAGAATGTCTCGTAACCCGGCTTGAGCTCGATCGCCGGCCCCAGGCTTTCGCTCTGCACTGACATCCAAAGCTCGCAGATTTTATCGGCGGTGAGTTCCCCGTTGCGGCGCTCGGTATGCACCTTGCGTTCGAAACTGTAGAACGCCGTCTGCCGCACCACGGTGTTGATCATGTCCTCCACCTTGGCCGCCAGCATGGCCTTGCGCTGTTTCTTGTCGGTGGTCTGCGCGAGCAGCTTCCTGAACGTCAGCATCTCGCCAAATACGGATGCTGTCTCGGCGAGCGTCAAAGGCGTTGGCGCCATCAGCGCGCCGTTCGGCGCTGCCAGGACCTGATGCACACCGTGACCGAGCTCATGCGCGAGTGTCATCACGTCCCGCGGCTTGCCCATATAGTTGAGCAACACATACGGATGTGCCGACGGCACAGTCGGATGCGAAAATGCACCTGGCTGTTTGCCCGGCCGTACGGGCGCGTCGATCCAGTTTCTGGCGAAGAATTGGTCGGCAAGTTCAGCCATGCGCGGCGAGAATGCGCCATAGGCGGTGAGGATTGTTGCGCGCGCATCGTTCCACGGGATCGTCCGCTGCTCTACCTTCGGCAACGGCGCGTTGCGATCCCAGTGCGGCAGACTTTTTTTGCCAAACCATTTCGCCTTCAGCGCGTAGTAGCGATGCGACAATTTCGGGTAGGCGGCGCGCACAGCCGCGACCAGCGCTTCCACTACTTCCCTTTCCACGCGATTCGAGAGATGCCGCGCATCAGCAATATCCTTGAAGCCGCGCCAGCGGTCGGAAATTTCCTTGTCCTTGGCAAGTGTATTCGTGATCAGCGCGAACGGCCGCAGGTTTTCCTTGAAGGTCTTGGCGAGCGCTTCCGCCGCCGCCTTGCGCTTCTTGCCGTCTGTATCTTGCAGCAACGTCAGCGTCGGTTCGATCGGCAGCGATTTGCCGGCGACCTTGAACCGCAAGCCGGCAATGGTTTCATCGAACAGGCGGTTCCAGGCCGCGTAACCGGTCACCGACTTTTCGTGGAAAAGCTCTTCGACGCGGTCCTCGAGCTGATAAGGCTTCTCCTTGCGCACATCCTCGATCCATGGCCGGTAATGCGCGAGCGTCGGATCGCGCATCGCGGACTCAAGCTGTGCATCATTGATGCGGTTAAGTTCGAGCGTGAAGAACAAGAGATGCAGCGAAGCCGTGGTCATTCGCTCCTGCACGTCGCCATAGAACTTTGCGCGCACCGGGTCCGCCGTATTGCCGGCATAGATGAGCTGCGCGTAAGAGATCAGCCGCCCCAACCGGTCGTCGATCGCCTCGTAGCGCTTGATGGCCTCACCAAGCGCGCGTCCCCCTCCCTCGCCCGCCACCAGCGTTGCGAGCCGCCCCTTGAACGCCTGCTCAAAAGCCACGCACTCACTGTCGGCCCTTTCCAGGTCCCGCTTGAATTCGGGACTGTCCATGTCCGGGTAAAGGTCGTTCAGGTTCCACTCGGGCAGCGCGCCGAGTTTTGAGGTCTTCGTCGGTTTTTGCCGGGATGAGGATTTGGCCATGGCGTGATCGTATTCGGAAAAATGCCGGGGGTGAGGATACTTATATGGGATGCCGCTCGTGGCGATGGGATGGCAAGCGGCTGAATTTTCAACAAAACTCGCTGGTGGGACTGGGTTTTCAATGACCTTGATGGCTATTTGATCAACTTAATAACCCATTAAGCCAGAGCGGCGACATTGCACCAAATCGGCACAGTTATGCGTAAGGGGTCTCATGTCCGAAGTCGTGCTTGTCGTCGACGACGATCCGGTTCAGCGCCGCTTGCTCGAGGGGATGGTTCAGCGTTTCGGCTATAAGGTGATCACCGCAGAAGGCGGCGATCACGCCGTAAAGCTGCTGGTTGGACCCGAAGCCGAACGTATCGACTGCGTCGTGCTCGACCTCGTGATGCCCGATCTGGACGGCCGTGGCGTGCTGGAGCGCATGCGGGACGCCAGCCTTAATATCCCGGTAATCGTGCAAACCGCCCACGGCGGCATCGACAATGTCGTATCCGCAATGCGCGCGGGCGCGACTGACTTTGTGGTCAAGCCGGCGAGCGCCGAGCGCTTGCAGGTCTCCCTGCGCAATGCACTTGCCAATAAGGCGCTAGCCGGAGAATTGCAGCGGATCAAACGCAAGCAGGATGGCACGCTCAGCATCGCCGATGTCATCACGCGTTCCGCTGTCATGGACCCTGTGCTCAAGGCCATGGAGAAAGCGGCCGGATCGGCGATCCCCGTGCTGGTCGAAGGCGAATCCGGGACCGGCAAGGAGCTGATCGCGCGGGCTATTCATGGCAGCGGTGTGCGGCGCGCGAAGCCGTTCATCGCGGTGAACTGCGGCGCGCTGCCTGAGAACCTGATCGAATCGATCCTGTTTGGACATGAGAAAGGCGCCTTCACCGGCGCAACTGAAAAGCACACGGGTAAATTTGTTGAAGCCGACGGTGGAACCTTGTTCCTCGACGAAGTCAGCGAACTGCCGGGCCCGGCACAGGTAAAGCTGTTGCGCGCGCTGCAGGAAGCAGAAGTCGAGCCGGTCGGCGGGCGCAAATCTGTCAAGGTCGATGTCCGCATCGTGTCCGCGACCAATCGCGACCTGATTGCCGATGTAAAAGCCGGACGTTTCCGTGACGACCTGTTCTATCGGTTGCACGTGTTCCCGATAACTGTGCCGCCGCTGCGCTCCCGGCGCGACGACATCCCCGAACTCGCCCGTCACTTTTTGACACGCATCGCCGCGGAAGAGGGCAAGCGTGTGCGCGCGATCAGCGCCGAAGGCATGGCGCTGCTCATGTCATATCGCTGGCCCGGCAACGTGCGACAACTCGAAAACATAATCTTCCGCGCGGTGGTGCTTGCCGACGGTGAGGAAGTTGGCGTCGATGAATTCCCCCAGGTCGCAGCCCAGGTTTCTTCCGACGCTATCGCCGTGCAGCCGTTGATCGAGCCGTCACCGGCCATGGTCGCGTCCTGGCCCGAACCAAATGTCCTCACTGCGCCAGCTGCGCCACCGGTGACGAGCGCGCGGCATTCGCTTTCACTGACCGATCCGCGCGGTGACGTACGCTCGCTCGAGGAAATCGAACGCGACACCATCCGCTTCGCCATATCCCACTATCGGGGACAGATGTCGGAGGTGGCGCGGCGGCTGCGGATTGGGCGGTCGACCCTCTATCGAAAACTGGAGGGGCTGGGACTCAATGAGGACGCCCCGGCGCAGTAGTCCACAGGGGCTGACCCCGGGGGAACCTGCGCGAGGGGTATCTTGTTGCTTTTCCTCCCGTTTTGGTACGCGAATTCCCTACCGAAGTTCCAGAAATGCCCCGTTTTCGGCCAAATTCCCCTCATAGTGGGGGCCAGCGGGGACGGGCGATAAGCTCTCATTAACCGATCCCGATGAACATCACGGGGTCGCCGGCAGGCGGCCCGGACGGGGACGTGGCGGCGACTGTGGGACGGGACTCTTCACGGGATAAGGCTGTGCTTTTTGAGCTGTCGCGCGAGCGTTCACTCGTTGTGACTCTGGCACGCGTTGGTGCCCGCTTGAGCATGGCCGGTCTGTTTCTGTTCGGCACCAATAGCGTGTTGCAGAACGCAGTGGCCGAAGGCGACACGCGCACGCTCTCGTTCCATCACACCCACACCGGCGAAGACATCACCATCACCTTCAAGCGCAACGGCCGTTACGACGACGGAGCGCTCAAGAAGCTCGACTGGTTCATGCGTGACTGGCGGCGCGAGCAGCAGACTCGTATGGATCCCCACTTGTTCGACCTGCTGTGGGAAGCCTATCGGGATGTCGGTGGAGCCGAGCCAATTCAGGTGATTTGCGGTTACCGGTCACCTCAGACCAATTCCATGTTGCGCGCCCGCTCAGGCGGCGTCGCGCAGTTCAGCCAGCACATCAACGGCCAGGCGATGGACTTCTTCATCCCCGGCGTCCCGCTGGAAAAAATACGTGAGGTTGGCCTGCGCTTGCAGCGCGGCGGCGTCGGTTTCTACCCGACATCCGGCTCGCCCTTCGTGCATATGGATACCGGCACGATCCGGCACTGGCCGCGCATGACGCACGATCAGTTGGCCAGAGTATTTCCCGACGGCCGCACCGTGCACATTCCTACCGATGGACATCCTTTGCGCAATTATTCTCTCGCGCTTGCCGAGGTCGAACGCCGCGGCGGCAGACCCTCGGAGATGTCACTTGAAGCTGCGCGGGAAACGGGCGTGATCACGGCCAGCGCCGAGCAGGCGGCAGAACGGCCGAAGCGTGGTTTCTTCGAGCGGCTGTTCGGCGTCGGCAAGGATGCGGACGAGGCGAACGAAGATGCGGCACCAGCACCGGCACCGGCTCCCAAACACGAGCGCACGCGCACGGCGGTCGCGAGCCTGGCCCCGCCGAAAGTCAATCCGGTGGCCGTCGAACTCATCGTGCCGATGCCGATGGCGCGGCCTGCCGCAGTCGCTACAACAGCGCCGGCACCGGCTGCTGCTCCGGTCGTAACCGCGTCGGCCGGCAACAATCTTTTCGCCAATCGTGGCTACTGGCGTGGCTCAGTTGAAACTGGCCCGGATCTCCCGGCAGTGACGGCCGCGAACAGCCCGTTTGAGACCGCCAGCATCGCGCCGCGCGTCAACGACAGTATCACCGCCCTCGCCTATGCCAGGGAGGCCGATGCGGCCGCCGTGGAACGTGTGCGCCCGATGGGCTCCCGTTTGCCGCTCATGCCGAAGGAAGCGAGCGTCATGCCGACGCAAGCACAAGCTAACACCACTGTCGCGGAGAAGCCTCTCGCCGCAGCCGTGGCGAGCCCCGGGCAGCGCATCGACAGTCCCTGGCTGCGCGCCGCAATGCTGACCCCTAGCTTCAGCACCTATATGACGGCAACGCGGCTTGGCGCCGTCGATTTGAGGCCGCTGCAGGAGCTGCTCTACAAGCCGTCAATCTCGGTCGCGATGACATTCTCCGCCGATCCGCATCTCGGCATGCTGGCCAACTATTTCGAGGGGCCAGCGGTGGTCTTCCTGGCGACCACCACGTTCAAGCTGCAGTCGACCGCGTTCCTGCAATAACGCTAGTTCGCCATTCCCAGCGCGTGCAGGTAAGTATCGAGCACTTCCTGCTGCTCGCGGCGTTCGTCGGTATCCAGCTTGCGCAGGCGTACGATGCTTCGCAACGCCTTCGTGTCGAATCCGGTGCCCTTGGCCTCCGCATAGACATCACGAATGTCGTCGGAGGTTGCCTTTTTTTCTTCCTCAAGCCGCTCAATGCGCTCGACGAAAGCTTTCAGCTGATCTTTGGCGAAGCGGGTGGTGGGCTGTTCTTTTCCAGCCGCGGCAGTGGCGGGCATTGACGTCTCCTTGACTACGCGCGGCGGATATCACCGCCGTCTGCCAGGAAGCTTTCTGAGTTCGGTGCCCGCAGGTCAAGGCGAGGACGCCGTCATCCACGCTGTTCACACCGCAAATGGTGACAACTAGTGCCGATGGCCAGACTTTTCGAATGCGATCTTCTGCTGCGGAGAGGCTTCTTTCTGGTATTTCTTGCGCCATTCGTCATAGGGCATGCCGTAGACGACTTCCCGGCTCTCGTCCTTGGTCATTGCGACGCCCTTGGCATCGGCGGCTTCTTTTATCCAATTCGACAGGCAATTGCGGCAAAAGCCGGCAAGATTCATTAGATCGATGTTCTGCACGTCAGTACGCGACCGCAGGTGCTCGACCAAGCGCCGGTACACCGCGGCTTCCAGCTCAGTGCGGGTCTTGTCGTCCATGGTGGTGTCCTCCACTGTAGGGAACATAGACATGCCGTGGCCGCCTTTGAAGGCCTCAAAAGCAACCGGGACTTGAGGAGTTTTGCCGCGTGAGGTTCGCTCATTTTTCTCACGTCTGGGGCAAGCCTGGCATGTCGCCGCACCAGCGTTACGAGCAGCTATGGCGCGAGCTCCAGCTCTGCGACGAATTGGGGTTCGACTACAGCTTCTGCGTCGAACATCATTTCAGGCCTGACGAGAGCTGGGTTTCCTCACCAAGCCTCTATGTTGTCGGGGCGGCCGCCCGCACCCGCCGCATGCGGATCGGCCCAATGGGCTACGTCGTGCCGCTCTACCATCCCTTGCGGCTGGCAGAAGAAATCGCGCTCGTCGACCAGATCGTGGGCGGGCGCATGGAGCTTGGTCTCGTTCCGGGAATCAACCCTGACTACTTCAAGCCTTTTGGCCTTGACTACAATCTGCGCAAATCGCCGACGCTTGAATTTGTCGAATATTTGCGCACCGCGTATGGAGAGAAACAACCATTCTCCTTTCATGGCGAGGTGCATCACACCGAAAGCGCGTTGCTTGCCGTGCAGCCGCTGCAGAAACCACATCCGCCACTATGGATGATGAGCCGCGATCCGCAGACGCTCGAGTTCTGCGCCAAGCACGGAATAAACCCCGGATATTTTCTGATCTATCCGCGCGGGGATGCCGCACCGCGCTATCGCAAGTTTCTTGCCGATTGGGCGACGTACGGCCATAACCGGCCGCCAAAGATCGCCTATTGCACGACCGTGTTCGTTGACGAGACCGATGACAGAGCTCTGGACACCGCGCTCGCACGCGCCGCGCGCGCCTATGAGGGTCTCTTGCCTATGCCGAAACCCGGCGAAACGTACGAGGAGCGCGTACGTGAGCATTCGAAGAAATACATCGGCCGTGGCGAGCCGGGCGCGTCCGAGATCATGGCCAATCTGTTTGATGCTGACTATTTAATGAAACACGAGCTGGTGTTCATCGGTTCGCCGAACACCGTCGCGCGGAAGATCCGCGCGGCGGCCGATGCCGGCATGTTCAACGTATTCATGGGCGAGTTCAATTTCGCCGACTTGCCGGAAGCGGATCTCATGCGCTCGATCCGCCTTTTCGGCGAGAAGGTCATGCCCGCATTGCGGGGATATGAACCGTTCTGACGCTGCTACGCTGCCGCTTAGGCGGGTGCCTGCGCGGCGCGCAGTTCAGGATGAGCCCGCAAGCGCGCTTCGTTGAGCTTCCAGATCGCGAAGCAGACTACCGCGCCGGCGGCAAACGGCAATGATGACCACATGTAAAGTTTCTCGACCGGAAGGCCCACGAACAGAGCGCCAACAAGCGGACCAACGATCGAGCCGATGCGGCCGATGCCGAGTTCCCAACCCGATCCATTGGCGCGCAGCGAGGTCGGATAGATCAGCGCGCCGGCGACGTTAATGCCGGTCTGGACGCCAAGCACGCAGAAGCCGGCGAAGAAGGTCGCGATGGCCAGCGCTGTGGTCGAAGTCTGGCCGGCAAACCCAATCGAGGCCACGATCGGCACTGCGATGACGAAGACGATCGCGATTGCAAAGAAGCGTTTGCGTTCAAACCAGCGCGCAAGAACCAGCGCGCCAACGGTGCCGCCAACCTGGATCATGGCGCCGGCGAGCGCACCCACGGATGGCGGCAATTTCAGCACCGCCATCAAGGTCGGCGTCCACGACAGTAGGAAGAAGTAGCCCATCAAGTTCAGCGCAAAGAGCAGCCACAAGAGCGGCGTGATCAGCCAGAGGCCCTGACGGAACAGATACACCGGATTGAATCCGGGGAATTGCTGTTCGTCCTCGATGACGAATTTCGCGTTGGCCGGAACTTTGAATCCGGGATCGATGGCGGCAATGGTTTTCTCCATCTTGGTACGCTGGCTTTCGTGCAGCGTCATGTACTTGATCGACTCCGGCAGAGTGAAGATGCCGATCAGTGCAAGCACGATCGGCACGATGCCGCCGATCGTGAACAGGATTTGCCATCCATGCGTGGGCACCAGCGCGCCGGCGACGACGCCGGGAATAGCTCCGCCGAGCGGCACAAAACCGACGGCGATCAATGCCAGCGTTGCGCGGTATTTACGCGGCGATGATTCGGTATTGATGGCGACGACATTGGGGATGACGCCGCCGATGCCCAGACCGGCGAGCAGACGCAACCAGAACAGCTGGTCGAGGTTGGTTGACCAGGCGGCGGCCAGCGTAAACACGCCGAACAGCAGGTTTGAAGCAATCAAGGCGGTCTTGCGGCCATAGCGGTCGCCGACCCAGCCAAACAAAGCGGAGCCAAACAGAATGCCGATCAGGCTCGCGCTGAACACCGGACCGAGGGCTCCCGGTTTGAGCCCCCATTCGCGTATGAGATGCGGTGCGGCAAAAGCGATGGCAGCGATATCGTAGCCGTCGATCAACGACAGCAACACAGACCAGAAGATCAAACTGTAATGAAAGGAGCTCAGTCCGCGCTGATCGAGCAGCCGCGACACTTGGACGACGTCCGCCATGATTTCCTCCCTGGAATGTATTTTTGTTCGGCTGTCCATTGCAGCCGTTGCGCGAATGCTATGCCACCGGTCGTTTCATTGAAAGCCGTTTGAGCTTCTCAGGCGGGCGCAGGCGAAATCGGCAACACAAGCTCCGAGGGGTGGGCAGCATCGTGGTAGATCGTGTCGCTGCCGATTTTATTGGGCCGATAGTAGTGGGACCACAGGATTTCGGTGGCCGGTGAGTCTCCGTTGACGATCTCGAGCCGCAGACGGTGGCCCTGCTTTATCAGATAAGCCATCGGTTCGAGACCGATTTCGAATTTGTAGATTTCGTTCGGGGTGAGCGGCTGCGGATCCGAATGACTGTGATACGGCACCATGTCGGTGCTGCGCCCTGGATCAAGCGCGCGATGCGATGCCCGCAACCATCCGCGCGTGATCAGCTCAGCGAACGGATTTACTCCCTTCGCGCGGTCGTCGGCGGATTGCGGAAACTGATCGGAGAGCTTGATGAAGAAATCGGTGTCGAGCGCCGTCGACGACGCATAGAGAACGAGCTTGATCGGTCCGCAGATTTCCAGGTCGCGGTCGAGCGGCGCGGTCGTAAACGTCAACACGCGGCGCGCAGAGTCGAAACCGCCAGGCGGCCCGGCAGGACCAAATCCGACAACGCCGGAAACCCAACCCGGATTGGGGTATTTGTAGGTCGTCGATCCGGCACCAGCCGCGGGCTGCGCAGCAAGGCCGCCGTCGTTCAATGAACTCACGCTGCCGGAGGACGACGCATTGAGATACCAGCGTTCGTATCGGGTGCCGGGCGGCGGCCAGCTGTCGGCTTTGCGCACGAGATTGGATCCGCGCACCACGTATTCGACGTTCGGCCGCGCGGAATAGTCCGTCTGTTTCCCCTTGAGATAGTGATCGTAAAACGGCAGCAATACGCGGCTGTGAAATTCGACGCTGGAGAATTCCGCTGCTGCCGCCCAGGCATTTGGAACCCCCGACATTCGCAGCTTCTTCGGCCCCTTCGCACGGGTATAACCATCAATGTTGCCCCGCGTGTGCAGCTGCATCTTCGCCCAGACGCCGCTCGAATAGAGCGGCACCTTGATGCGATCGAGCACCTCCCAGGCGCTGCGCTCGCGCCAGAAATCATCATAGGTCGGATGCGAGGCGACCAGTTGCGTCAGGTCGGTCTCCTGGTCGCGCGCCGGACCTTCCGCGGGGAACCGGTTGATGAACCGGTTCTGATACCACCAGTAGCCGGGAAAAAAATCGCACGGGATGCCGCCGTGATAAGTGCCGCCGCGATAAAGATCGGCGAGACCATCGTGCGCGGCCAGGCAAGCAAGCGAGGGCGGCGCCAGCGCGCCCATGAACCACTGCAGCATGCAGAAATACGACTGACCGATCCCGCCAACTTTGCCATTGCACCATGATTGCCGGCCGATCCATTCGATCGTGTCATAAAGGTCCTGCTGTTCGCGCCGGCCGAGAAATTCGAACTGCCCGCCGGAACGACCGCTGCCGCGCACATCCATGTGCACATATGCGTAGCCTTGCTCGACGTACCACGCGATCGGTCCCGTCTCGCGCCAGAGAAATTGCGCACTCGCCGGCAGGCTGTTGTTGTCGAAACGGTAAGGCGCCGCACCCAGCAGAGCCGGGAACGGGCCGGCGCCATCGGGACGATAGTTGCGGGCGCCGATCGGCGTGCCGTCGCGGGCATCGATTGTGACGATCTCATCGATCATCAGAGGCTTTTCCGGTGAAGGGCGGTGAAAGCTTAGTGGAGTAGCTGCGTGCGCTTCAAGGAGCAAAAAACCCGCCACATCCCCGTAGGAATGCGGCGGGTCGCCGTCTGTATTGAACGCTCAGGCGAGCGTCTTTTTCACCCGATCGGCCGTCATCGGCAGATGGCGCAGCCTCTTGCCAGTGAGCTGGAAGACGGCACCGGCGATCGCCGGGGCGACGGTCACGACACCAATTTCGCCCATTCCGCTGGGCGGATTGTCAGTCGCCAAGATCTTGGTGTGGATTTCCGGCACCTCGCTCATGCGTTCTTGATGTGGATTGTCATGGCTCAGGCCTCCCGGGCGGCGCGTTGAATTGCGCGGACGATGCGCGGGTAAGTACCGCAGCGGCAGATGTTGCCATCCATGTGAGCAACGATCTGTTCGCGGGTTGGCTTCCTGTTGCTGGCAAGGAGGCTCGCCGCCTGCATGATCTGCCCGGATTGGCAGTAGCCGCACTGCGGCACCTGCTCGGCGATCCAGGCCTTCTGCAGCGGATGCTGGCCGTTCGGCGAAAGACCCTCGATGGTGGTGACTTTCCTGCCCGCCACTTTCGAGACGGCGATCTGGCATGAGCGCACGGCTTTGCCGTCGATATGAACGGTACAGGCGCCGCACAGACCGGACCCGCAACCAAACTTGGTGCCGGTCAGGTTCAGATGTTCGCGGACCACCCAGAGCAGCGGCGTATCCGGCTCGGCCTCGATCGTCGCCGCTTTTCCATTGATCGTGAATGCTGTTGCAGCCATGCGTTCTCGAGAGTCATTGTTGTCGTTGGATTGCGCTTGATCGTACGTTTTTGTGGCCCTTGCGCGCACCCCTGCGGCAGCGGCAAATCTGACCCTCCCAAAATCCCGGTATCGCCCCGAGGTGGGCCAAGTTGATGAGAATAATTATAAGCAGATTTCTACACGGATGGGCAGGTATGGTTGGAAAATGAACGACCCCCTGCGCTCTTTTCTCGCAGACCTCTATCGCACTGCAGTAGCGGCGGCCCATCCGGCCTCGTGTTTGCCGCCACTGCTTCCGCCGCCCCCGACCGGTAGAATTATATTGCTGGCGGCCGGCAAAGCGGCAGGGTCGATGAGCGAGGTCGCCGAGGCGCACTACCTCGACCGGATGAGAATTGCGGCAGAGCGCCTGCACGGCGTTGCAGTCGCGCGCCATGGCTATGGACGCCATCTGCGACGGGCCAGGATGATCGAAGCCGGCCATCCGGTTCCGGATGCCGCCGGCCTGGAGGCAGCCGAGCGTGCTCTCAAGTTGTCCGATGAAGCCGCTTCGAGCGATCTCGTGCTCGTGTTGATGTCGGGTGGCGCTTCGGCCAACTGGATTGCACCGACGGAAGGCGTTTCATTCGAGGATAAACAAGCCACAACGCGTGCACTGCTGCGTTCGGGCGCCACGATCGGCGAGATCAATACCGTGCGCAAACACCTCTCGCGCATCAAAGGCGGTCGGCTGGCGCGGCATGCGCATCCGGCAAAACTGATCACGATCGCAATATCGGACGTGCCGGGCGATGATCCTTCTGCAATCGGTTCCGGCCCCACGGTCGCGGATCCGACCACGCTAAGTGACGCTCGTGCGATTGTTGCCAGGTACAAGCTCCGCGTCCCTGACACCGTCAACCGCGCGCTCAATGATCCAAAAAATGAGTCGCCGAAACCTGGTGACGCGATCTTTTCCGGGAGCCAGTTCAAGCTTGCCGCACGCCCGGCCGATGCGATGCGTGCCGCGGAAGTCGCAGTGCGCGCTGCCGGCTATGACTGCATTTCGCTTGGCGACCGAATCGAAGGTGAGGCCCGCGACGTGGCGGTGACCCACGCGCGTCTTGCACGCGAGCTACGCGAGCAGGGAAAACGCGCGGTGATCCTTTCGGGTGGCGAATTGACCGTAACGATCCACGGCAAAGGCCATGGTGGACCGAATCAGGAATACGCCCTGGCGTTGGCGATAGCGCTCGCTGGAATGCCAGGGGTCACTGCGCTCGCCGGCGATACCGACGGCACCGACGGCGGCGCTGGATCGGCAACCGACCCCGCCGGCGCGCTGATAGATGGCGAAACAGTGGCACGCGCCAAGGCTCATAGCCTCGATCCGGCTGCTTTTCTCAACGACAATAATTCCGGTGGCTTTTTTGCAGCCCTGGGAGACCTGCTGGTGCCTGGCCCAACCTTCACCAACGTGAACGACTTCCGCGCCATCGTCGTTGACAGGCCGTGACGGATCACGCCAAAACCGCGCATTGTTCCGAACCGGCGACACTCGTGACCGCATTGCCGCACTTCGCCACCAGGCGCCGCCTTTTCTATATCTTCTTGTGCAGTGCGGTTCCCGCCGCGCTGCTGCTGGCGGCGTCAGCGCTTCCCGCCAAAGCCGACTTCAGGCTGTGCAATAACACTGGCAGCAGGGTTGGTGTCGCCATCGGCTACAAGGACAATGAAGGCTGGACCACGGAAGGCTGGTGGAACGTTTCGACGCGCTCTTGTGAAACGTTGCTTCGGGGCGCACTTGTTGCGCGTTACTATTACATCTATGCGGTCGATTACGATCGCGGCGGCGAATGGTCCGGCAAGGCCTACATGTGTTCACGCGAAAAGGAATTCACCATCCGCGGAACTGACAATTGCCTGGCACGTGGCTATGACCGCACGGGGTTCTTTGAGGTCGATACCGGCGAACAGCGCTCATGGACCGTGCAACTGACTGACGCCGCCGAACAGCCGCCCGACCGTCCGCTCGCTCCGCGCGCGCCGCTGGGCACGTCGCGCCCGCCAACAACTTTGCCGCCGCCTCCGCCCGGGGGCGGCAAACCATGAGACGCCTGCGCCGCACCAAGATCGTTGCCACTCTCGGGCCCGCCTCCTCCAGCGCCGAGATGATTGCCAAGCTGTTCGCGGCCGGTGCCGACGTGTTTCGCATCAACATGAGTCACACCACTCAGGAACGCATGCGCGAGCTGGTGGGGATGATCCGTCGCGTCGAGCGGGACACCGGCAGGCCAATCGGCATACTGATCGATTTGCAGGGACCGAAACTGCGCCTGGGCATATTCAAAGGCGGTTCTGTCGTCGTGAAGAATGGCGACACTTTCGTTCTCGATGACGATCCGGCGCAGGGCGATGCCAAACGTGTTCACCTGCCGCATCCCGAGATTTTTGCGGCGATCAAGCCGGGCCATGCGCTGCTGATAGATGACGGCAAGGTCAGACTCACTGTCATCGACGCAGAGCCAAAGCGCATCGTCACGCGTGTTGTTGTCGGCGGCAAGTTGTCCGACCGCAAGGGTGTCAGCCTTCCTGACACCACTATTCGTGCTTCCGCACTGGCCGACAAGGATCGTTCAGACCTTGAAGCCGCACTCGAGACCGGCATCGACTGGGTCGCGCTGTCGTTCATCCAGAGACCGGAGGACATTGCCGATGCCAAAAAGATCACGCGCGGCCGCGCCGCGGTGATGGCCAAGATCGAGAAACCTCAGGCGGTCAATCGCCTTTCCGAGATCATGGAGCTCACCGACGCCTTGATGGTCGCGCGCGGTGATCTGGGCGTGGAAATGCCGTTGGAAAAAGTGCCAGGCGTGCAAAAACAGATGACGCGCGCCTCCCGTGTTGCCGGCAAGCCGGTTGTGGTCGCCACGCAAATGCTGGAGTCCATGATCAATGCACCCGTGCCCACGCGTGCCGAGGTTTCCGACGTCGCGACCGCAATCTTCGAGGGCGCGGATGCGGTGATGCTGTCGGCGGAGTCGGCGGCCGGCCAATACCCGGTACAGGCCGTCGAGACCATGAACCGCATTGCTGAGGAAGTCGAAGGCGGCCCGCTGTATCGCAACATTATCGCAGCTCAGCGCGCCAATCCTGAGGCGACCGGCGCCGACGCTATCGCGGATGCGGCGCGTCACATTGCCGATACGCTCGACCTTGCCGCAGTCGTTTGCTGGACCTCGTCCGGTTCAACCGCCCTGCGCGTGGCGCGTGAACGCCCGCGGCCGGCCATCGTCGCGTTGTCGCCGAACATCGCGACGGGGCGGCGACTGGCCGTTGTCTGGGGTGTGCATTGCGTGGTGACGGAGGACGCGCACGACCAGGACGACATGGTCGACCGCGCTTGTCGTTTTGCTTTCAAAGAAGGCTTCGCCAAATCCGGCCAGCGCGTGATCATCGTTGCCGGCGTGCCGCTCGGCACGCCAGGGGCGACCAACATGTTGCGTATTGCCTATGTCGGGGCAGAGGAAACCGGCGACTAAATATCCCGGCCTTCGACCTTTTCCTGCAGCGTCTTCACCAAGTCGGGAATGCGTTCCATGCGCGGATATAGCGCCAGTGCACGGCGGTAGACTTCCAAAGCCTGTTTGTTATCGCCGATGTCTTGCAGGATCAGTCCCAAGCCCGCCAGCGCGCCGAAATGGCGTGGCTCACGCTTGAGCACTTCGCGAATATCGGAAAGCGAGCGGCCGTAATCCTTCTTCATGTAATAAATGGTGGCGCGCCTATTCCAGGCTTCAACGTAGTCCGGCTTGATCTTGACGATCGAGTCGAGCAACTGGATCGCAAGGTCCGTATCCTTTGCCTCGATCGCGGTCTTGACGCGCGTCATCAGCAAATTGGCGGTATCGCTGCGCGAGAGCGTCCAGACCGCCCAGATCCGTTCTTCGATCGCCTTGGCAGTCACGTCATCGGGTGCGAGCTTCAGCGCGCCAAACAAAAAATCGAGATTGCGGGTGCGCTCACCGCGCGAAACATGCGGAAGCTTGGCGGGCGGCTCGACCCATTTGCCTGTATCGTCGGCAGCGTCCGCAACCGAAATCGCGCCGATGGCCAAAATCACAGCAAACAATAGAGCAAGGAATCGCGTGCGCATGAGCGGAGTTTAGTGTCTGCGCGCTTCGTGGCCAAGATACGGCGAAACGACACCTGGATGCCGGGATCAGCCTTGGCGGGCTTTGAAACGGCGATTGGTCTTATTGATTATGTAGACCCGGCCCTTGCGGCGGACCAACCGATTGTTGCGATGCCGGCCGCGCAGGGATTTCAACGAAT
Organism: Pseudolabrys sp.; assembly: GCA_035623095.1. Lineage (GTDB taxonomy): Bacteria > Pseudomonadota > Alphaproteobacteria > Rhizobiales > Xanthobacteraceae > Pseudolabrys. The sequence continues at coordinate 3,018 of DASPUD010000067.1, read as the reverse complement.
TGCGGACTTTCATGACGATCTCTGGATGCTGTTTGGCCGGTACATACGCAGCCCACTCAAGACTGTCAACGCGCGCCGAACTGCCGATGGTTCGCGGCATTGGGCTGCACTACAGTCCGGCCCGGGAGTTTTACCGTGCAACGCAGTCGTGACCGCTTCCTGACGACCCATACCGGCAGCCTGCCTCGGCCGGACGACCTTATCCGCATGATGTACGCCAAGGAGGAGGGCGTGCCCGTCGATGCCGGGGCGCTCGCCGCGCGCGTGCGCGCGGCCGTCGCCGAAGTGGTCAGAAAACAGGCGGAGGCCGGCGTCGATCTCATCAATGATGGCGAAATGTCGAAGCCGAGTTACGCGACTTACATCAAGGACCGGCTCAACGGTTTTGGCGGCACCGGAAACACGTTCGTCTATCAGGACCTCTCGGACTTTCCGCGCCTGGAAAAACGCGTGTTCGGCGACCCCGGCCGCTCGCGCCGCAAGACACCGGCCTGCAACGCGCCGATCAGCGTGCGCGACGAGGACGCGCCGCGCATCGACGCCGAAAATCTCAAGGCTGTGCTGAAAGAAGTGAAGACCGCCGGTGGTTTCCTCAGCGCGGCATCACCCGGAGTGGTGTCGCTGTTTTTCCGCAACGACCATTACAAGGATTTCGAGAGTTACATCTACGCCATTGCCGACGCCATGCGGCATGAATACGAGACCGTCGCGAAAAACGGCTTTGTGTTGCAGCTCGATTGCCCGGATCTCGGCATGGGACGGCATATTCAATACGCCAATTTGAACCTCACGGAATTCCGAAAGCGGGCGCAGCTCCACATCGAGGCGCTCAACCATGCAGTCGCCAACATCCCGGCCGAGCAACTGCGCATGCATCTGTGCTGGGGCAATTATGAAGGGCCGCACCACCACGACGTCCCGCTCGCCGACATCATCGACATTGTATTCAAGGCGAAACCCATGGCGATTTCGCTCGAAGCCGCCAATCCGCGACATGCCCATGAATGGATGCTATTCGAAACCGTAAAGTTGCCGGCCGGCAAAGTGCTGATCCCCGGCGTGATCGAATCGAAATCGAATTTCATCGAACATCCCGAGCTGGTCGCACAGCGCATTGGCCGTTACGCCAAGCTGGTCGGCCGCGAAAACGTGATCGCCGGCAGCGATTGTGGCTACGGGACATGGGTGGGTCAGGCCGCGGTCGACCCCGACGTGGTCTTCGCCAAGCTGAAGGCGATGGCGGAAGGGGCCGCGCTCGCTTCACGGCAATTCTGGAAATAGGACGCGCGCGATGGCATCCGATTTGCCGAGAGCGAATAAACCCGAAGATGTCGGCCTGTCGTCGGCACGTCTCAAGCGCCTGACCGACACGCTGCGGATGGATATCGACAAGGCTGTCGCACCTGGCGCCGTCTTGCTGATTGCACGGCGCGGGAAAATCGCCTGCCTCGAAGCGCTAGGCTACCGTGACCGTGAGTCAGGCGCGGTGATGGCGGTCGATACCATCTTTCGTGTCGCCTCGATGACCAAACCGCTCACCTCTGTGGCGGCAATGATGCTCGCCGAGGAAGGCAAGCTGTTGATTGCCGATCCGGTGGCGAATTACATCCCGCACTTCGCCAATCTCAAGGTCGCCGTCGACTCGGACAATCCTGCGGCCAAAAAACTTGCGAAGGAGCCGCTACGACGTCAGATGACCGTGCAGGATCTCTTGCGGCACACCTCCGGCCTTACTTACGCGCATCTGACCGGACCGCTGCTCAAGGAAGCCTACGAGACGGCCAAAGTCGCCGACGAGAAGCAGACCAACGCGGATTTGGTGGCGAGGCTTGCTGACGTTCCCCTCGCCTACCAGCCCGGAAGTACCTGGCAATACGGTTTGTCCACCGACGTGCTCGGTCGTGTGGTCGAAGTTGCGTCGGGCATCGATCTTGATCGATTTATCCTCGACCGCATCTGCAAGCCGCTCGGAATGTCAGACAGCAGCTTCGGCCCGATCGATGCGGCCCGCGCCGCGCAGCCGCAAATCGATCCGGCGTCGGGCAAGCGGCCGCCCATGCGCGACACCGGCGCGCGCCCGAACTGGATCTCCGGCGGCAGCGGGCTGCTGTCGACGGCGGGAGACTATGCGCGATTTGCGCAGATGCTCCTCAACGGCGGCGAACTCGGCGGCGCGTGCCGGTTGTCACCCGCGACAGTCGCCTTGATGACCTCCGACCATCTGACGCCGGAAACGCGCCGCAGTCCCTCGACGCCGATTCTGTTTGGCGCGCTGGCGCCGACAGCTGAACTCGGACTCGGTTTTGGTCTCGGCTTCGCCGTGCGGACTCACGCCGGGCGCAACCCGCTGCCGGGCTCGGTCGGTGATTTCTCCTGGACGGGTGTCACCGGAACTTATTTCTGGGTCGATCCGAAACAGGAACTGATCGCTATTCTGATGACGCAAGCGCCGGCCCAGCGGCTGCACTATCGCTACATGATGCGCACGATGGTCTATGCGGCGATTGCGGAATGATAAAAAAGGATGGTGGGCGCGACAGGGATCGAACCTGTGACCCCTACCATGTCAAGGTAGTGCTCTTCCGCTGAGCTACGCGCCCTTAAGAGGGGATTGATCTATCGGCTCCAATCCGACGAGGCAAGGCCGCGCAAAAGCACTAGGCCGCCAGCAACTTCTGCACTTCGCTGACCAGCTCGCGCAGGTGGATCGGTTTCGACAACACCTTCGCCTGCTTGGGCGCATTGGAATCCGCGTTCAGCGCGACCGCCGCGAACCCGGTGATGAACATGATCTTGATGTCGGGGTCGAGTTCGGCGGCCCGGCGGGCAAGCTCGATGCCATCCATTTCCGGCATCACGATGTCGGTGAGCAGCAGTTCGAACGGCTCCTCGCGCAACCGGTGATAGGCGGAAAGACCGTTATCGTAGGAGGTAACGTCGAATCCGGCGTTCTGGAGCGCCTTGACCAGAAAGCGCCGCATGTCAGTGTCGTCTTCGGCCAGCAGGATTTTGGACATT
>DASPUD010000066.1:0-6086 GCA_035623095.1 Pseudolabrys sp. | reverse complement strand
TATCAATGGCACCGCCGCACATGGTGAGGATTTCGACGACACGTTCGAAGGCGGTCCCGTCCATGCCGGCGCGGTAATCGTGCCGGCGGTCTTGGCGGCCTGCGAGCGCCATAAACCGGACGGCGCTGCCGCTCTGCTCGGTATTGCTGTCGGAACCGAAGTCATGTGCCGTCTGAGCACGGTGGTGCCGAAGGCAGTCCACAAGGCTGGCTTTCATCCGACGGCCATTTTCGGGGTGATGGGGGCTGCGGCTGGCGTGAGCGCCGCGCTCGGCCTCAACGCCAAACAAACGGTCGACACGCTCGGCATTGCCGCAAGTTTTGCCGGCGGCATTATCGAGTATTTGGCCGAGGGCGCGTGGACCAAGCGGCTGCACCCCGGGTGGGCCGCGCAATCCGGTATTCGCGCCGCGTTGCTCGCGCGCGGCGGTTTCCTCGGGCCGCGCACTGTTTTTGAAGGCGTGCACGGGCTGTTCCACGGTTTCGCGCACACAAAAGAAGGCGACTACGCTGCCCTTATCGGCGAGTTCGGCTCGCGCTGGGTGACCCAGACTTTGGCGTTCAAGCCGTATCCATGCGGAACCATGGCGCATCCTTACATCGATTGTGCCAAACGGCTGGCCGCGCGCGGCATTAAACCGGGTCAGGTCAAGGAGCTGATCTGTGAGGTGGCCGAGGGCACCGTGCACCGGTTATGGGAGCCACTTGCCGACAAGCAGCGTCCGCCCAACGGCTATGCGGCGAAGTTTTCGACGCCCTTTCTGCTCGCGACCGGCCTTGTCCGCGGCGGTGTCGGGCTTGATGCCTTCACCGAGAAGGCGGTGCACGATACCGACGTGCTCGCGCTATCGTCGAAGGTACGCTACGTAATTGATCCAAAAAACCCTTATCCCAATAACTTTACCGGGCATATCCGCGCCGTGCTCAACGATGGCAGCGTAATCGAGGAGCGGCAACCGCACTTCCGCGGCGGAGCGCACGAGCCGCTGACGCGTGCGGACATCGAGGAGAAATTCGCGCTCAACATTCGTTATGGCGGCTGGGATGAAAAACGTGGCGCTGCGGCGCTCAAGCAACTGGCAAAACTTTATGACGGCAAAATCGATCTGGCCTTCTTACGGGGATAATAAAGAAACATGGCGGACACCAAGGAATTGACTGGCAAGGTTGCCATTGTGACCGGCTCCGGACGCAATATCGGGCGGGCAATCGCGCTTGCATTGGCACAGGCGGGCGCCTCGGTCGTGGTCAATGTGCGATCGAACAAGGCCGAAGCCGATAGCGTTGTTCGCGAAATCGAATCCGGCGGCGGTAAGGCAACGGCGGTCATCGGTGATATCGGTGAGGAAAAGACCGCGGCCATGCTCGCCGACGCCGCGCTCAAGAATTTCGGCCGCATCGATATCCTGGTCAACAATGCCGCGCTCCGCCGTGAAAAACCGATCGACCAGATGAGTTATGCCGAATGGCGTGAAGTCATGGGCGTTATCCTCGATGGAAGTTTCCGCTGCGTGCACGCGTGCTTGCCGGCGCTGAAGAAAAACGGCGGCAGCATCATCAATATCGGGGGTATGAGTGCGCATATCGGCTCAAAGGATCGCGCGCACGTGATAACCGCCAAGGCCGCGTTGGTCGGATTTTCCCGCGCCCTGGCTCACGATCTGGCGACCGACAAGATCACCGCCAATTGTATTGTGCCGGGAGCAATCGACACCACGCGGCCGGCCACGTCTCCGACGCCTGCCCACCATCTGACCCATGGAACGATCACGGGATCGCGCGGCAAGCCCGAGGATGTTGCCGCCATGGTGCGCTATTTATGTGGTCCCGGCGGGCGGTATGTCACCGGACAGACGATCCACGTCAGCGGCGGCGGCTATCTGGGTTCATAGCGGCCATGCCGCGATTGCCCCGCCTGGGTGGTGGTTGCTTCTCCGCGAAAGTGCTAATCCAAGCCAAGCTCAGAGTGTTCCCGTAACGATGAGGTTTCCTATGTATTCCGACCTTGCTCTTTACATCGACGGCAAATGGCTCAACGGCGAAGGCCGCAAGGGCGAGGATGTGATCAATCCGGCGACCGGCAAAACTCTGGCGCGTCTGCCGCATGCCAGCAAAGCCGATCTCGACGCCGCGCTCGCTGCCGCCGAAAAAGGCTTCGCCGAATGGAAGGCAATGTCAGCCTACGATCGCTCCAAGATCCTGCGTAAAGCGGCGGATCTTCTGCGCGAGCGGTTTGATCACGTTTCAAAAGTGATGACACAGGAGCAAGGCAAGGTTTACGTCGAGGCGCGTGCCGAAGTACTCACCAGCGCCGACATTATTGACTGGTATGCCGAGGAAGGCCGCCGCACCTATGGCCGCGTGGTCCCGGGCCGTACAAAAGGCGTGCGCCAGCTTGTCGTGCAGGAACCTGTCGGTATCGTCGCGGCGTTCACGCCGTGGAATTTCCCAACTCTGACGCCGGTGAGAAAAATTGCCGGCGCACTCGCAGCCGGCTGCTCGATCATCATCAAGGCTTCGGAAGAAACGCCCGGCGGCTGCGTTGAGTTGGTGAAATGCTTCGCCGATGCGGGATTACCCGCCGGCGTGCTCAATCTCGTTTTCGGCGTGCCGGCGGAAGTGTCCGAGCATCTGATTCCGAAGAAATCGGTCAAAAAGATTTCCTTCACGGGATCTGTTCCGGTCGGCAAGCACCTCGCCGGCCTGGCCGCCAAGGGCATGAAAAAAGCGACCATGGAGCTCGGCGGCCACTCACCGGTCGTCGTGTTCGACGACGCCGATCCGGAGAAGACCGCCGACACGATTGCCGCGTTCAAGTATCGCAACGCTGGCCAGGTCTGTATCTCTCCAACGCGTTTCTACGTGCAGGAAAAGAACTACAACAAGTTCCTGGCCCGCTTCACCGAATATGCCAAGGGCTTGAAACTGGGCGATGGTCTGGAGAAAGGCATCACGCTCGGTCCGCTCGCCAATCCGCGCCGGCTCGACGCCATGGAGAGCTTTGTCAACGATGCCAAGGATCGCGGCGGCAAGGTCGTCACCGGCGGCTCGCGTCATGGCAACCAGGGCTTTTTCTTCCAGCCAACCGTCGTTACCGATGTGCCAGACGATTCCAAGATCATGACCGAGGAGCCGTTCGGACCGGTGGCACCGATTGTGCCGTTCAAGACCTTTGATGAGGTGGTTGAGCGCGCCAATTCGCTGCAGTTCGGACTTGCCGCCTATGCCTTCACCACATCGGACAAGAACGCGTCGGCGATCAGCGATGCGCTTCAGTCGGGTATGGTGGGCGTCAACAGCGTCGCAATCTCGACGCCCGAGACTCCCTTTGGCGGCGTCAAGGAGTCCGGTTACGGCTCCGAAGGCGGCATCGAGGGCCTGCAGGCGTACATGAACATCAAGTTCATTTCGCAGGCGTAGCGATTGGTCATGGCCGGACGAGCCCGGCCGTGACGTTTATTTTGCCATCCCCTTCTGGCAGGCGGCCCACACCTTCGCCGCTGTAGCCGGCATATCCATATGGTCGGCTGCGCCGTTGGGGATAGCGTTGGCGATTGCGTTCATTACCGCGGCAATCGCTGCCGTCGTGCCGGCTTCACCGGTGCCTTTCACGCCAAGCGGATTGCTGGTCGCCGGCACCGAATGTACCGCCTCGCGCAATTCGATCGGCATGGTGTGCGCGCGTGGCATGCCGTAGTCCATGAATGAGCCGCTCACCAGCTGGCCGCTGCCCGAGTCGTAAATGGCGTTTTCCGTAAGCGCCTGCCCAAGGCCGTTGGCGATCGATCCCTGCACCTGGCCTTCGACGACCTGAGGATCGAGCATGACACCTGGATCGTCGACGGCTGTATAAGTCACGAGATCGACGGCGCCGGTGTCGGGATCGATTTCCACCTCAGCGATATGGCAGCCGTTCGGAAAGGTTAGCGGCGTCTCGGTCTTTTCCTTGGTATCGAGATTTTCGCCCATTTCCTTTGAGCGGCGGGCGATCTCGAACAACGAAATCTTGCGGTCGGTGCCGACCACTTCGAAGTTTCCACCTCGGTATTGAATGTCGCTCTCGGACGCTTCCAGCAGCGCTGAGGCGATCTTCTTTCCCTTGGCCAGCATGACGTCCGCCGTGCGCACAATGGCGCTGCCGGCGCACATCGCCGAGCGTGAGCCGACGGAGGCAAATCCGGTCAGACCCTGCGCGGTGTCGCCGTGGCAGTGTTGGATCTTAGCCGGGTCAATGCCGAGCTTGCCGGCAAGAAGTCGCGGAAAAACCGTAGCGTGGCTTTGTCCCGTCGATTGAACGTTGCAGCCGAGAATGATCTGCTCTCCGCCGGGAAACGAGACGGAGGCCTGTTCCATGGGCAAAGCGCCGGCGTGCTCGAGCATGCAGGACACGCCGATCCCGCGCAGCTTCTTCCGCCGCGCCGACTCACGCCGGCGTTTGTTGAAATTGTCGAAATCGGACAACGCCAGCGCCTTGTCCATAATCGCCGGGAAATCGCCGCTGTCGTATGTGTTGATCGGTGTCTTGAACGGCATTGCCGAGGGCGGGATCAGATTCTTCTTGCGCAGCCGAACGGGACTTGTCCCGCTAACGCGCGCGGCTTCCTCTACCACTCGCTCAAGCGCGTAATTCGCTTCCGGCCGGCCGGCACCACGATAAGGCCCAATCGGCGTCGTGTTGCTGAAATAGCAGGCGACCGAAATGTCGATTTTCGGAATCCGGTACATGCCCGGCAGGCAGCGCGCGAAATTGTTCGTGTTGATGTTGACACCGGCCGTGCTGACATAGGCGCCCTGGTTGCACAGGTGTTTCACCCGCAGGGCGAGAAATTTCCCCTTCTCATCGAGCGCGAGCTCGGCGTGTGTCAACGTATCGCGCGCCTGCGTGTCGGTGAGGAACGCTTCCGAACGGGTCGATTGCCACTGCACCGGCCGGCCGAGTTGGCGTGCGGCAATGAGTAACGCCGGATACTCAGGATAGGGCGGAGTCTTCATGCCAAAAGCGCCGCCGACGTCTTCGGTAATGACGCGCAATTTTTCAGCCGGTATGCCCATGACCGCGGCGGTCTGATTGCGCAGCGAGTCTGCTCCTTGCGAGCAGACGTGCAGCGTATAGCTGTCGCTCGCTTTGTCGTAGACGCCGGTTGCCCCGCGCGTCTCCATGGACGCGACGACCATACGCTGATTAGTGACGCTGATCTTGGCAACATGCGGCGCCTTGGCAATGATCTCGGCAACCTCGCGTTCGTTCTTTTCGTCTTCAACCGGCCCTGGCCAGTCGATGCAGACGTTGCCGGGCGCGTCGGAATGAAGCTGCGTACCGCCTTTTTTCATGGCGTCGCTTAGATCAATAACCGGCGGCAATTCCTCGTATTCAACCTGCACAAGGTCGGCCGCATCCTGCGCGGCGGCAGCCGTCTCGGCCACGACCAGTGCCACCGGCTCGCCGACATGCATCACCTTTTCGCCGGCGAGCGATGGCCGAAACGGCATGATCATCTTGGCGCCGCCACGGCCCGCCGCCGGCGGGTGCCGCGAGACGCTGCCGACATTGGCTGCCTTCATGTCCGCGGCGGTGAGCACCGCCAGTACCTTCTTGGCCTTGCGGGCCTCGTCGGTTTTCACCGAAATGACCCGCGCGTGCGGGTGCGGCGAACGGATGAAAGCCGCGTAGGCCGTATTTGGAAGGCGCGGATCGTCCATAAAACGGCCGCTGCCGCGCACCAAGGCATCGTCTTCGACGCGCGGTTCATTCTTGCTGCGGGCGGCGGGGCTGGTCGTCATGGGGGGTCCGACGTTCGGAGGATGGGGCCTTGTTTATAACCGAAAGACGAAGGTGCAACAGGGGCTTGCGTCCGCGCCACCGCTGCGGCAGTCAGTCCCATCCTGCCGCGCGGTGCGCGGCGTGTTTCTGGTGCTGAAAATGAGCAAAGTGCGGACAATCGATACTCACACCCATGTGCTGACCGAAGAAACCGCGGCTTTGCTGCGTAAGGAAGCACCGAAAGTGCCGGTCACTATCACCCCGATCGATGACGCTATGGCGACGCTCGATGTGGGCGGCGTTGCCTACCGGCCATACCCCCGCGG
>DASPUD010000065.1:0-13735 GCA_035623095.1 Pseudolabrys sp. | reverse complement strand
TGCTCTCCTTGCGAGCGAAGTCCAGTCCCTTTGCGTAGCGCTTTCCGACTAACGCGAGGCCCGGCTGCTCCAAAGTAGATTGGCCAATCGAGCGCCAACCGTTTACGTCCACATGGACGTCCGTTGTGCAGCACAATTCGGACCAAGGCGGTACATGCCGCCACTTCCGCAATGCGCCACAAGCAGACATACGCGGGGGCGACGGCACCGCGGCTCGTCTGTCAGCCGCCGGGGCCATCCTTCATGATGTAGCCCATCAGGTCGCCCACGTTGTGCTCCAAATTTCGGATGATGTCCTTGACGACGTCTCCAATCGAGATCACGCCCACGACCTTGCCCGCGTCCAGCACGGGTAGATGGCGAAAGCCGCGCGCAGCCATCATTGCCATGCAGCCTTCCAGTTGGTCGTCCGGCTTGACCGTCACCGGGTCGCCCGTCATCACTTGGCCCACCGGAGTCTGCTTCGCATCGAGCCCGGGCAGCAGCACTTTTATGGCGCAGTCACCCTGGGTCACGATACCGACCAGGACGTCGTCGTCGATGACCAGCACCGACCGGACCCGGTTGTCGCGCATCCGGCGCAAGGCTTCGACGACCATGTCGCCGGAACGAACATGGATCAGGGCGCCACTCTTCTCCGCCAAAGCGTCTTTGACTGTGTTCATCGAGTTCCTCTCGTGGGCCCTGTCCTGGCCCGCCTAAGTGGTACGCATTGAAGGTTAGAGCCGGCTCGTTCAGCATCGACCATAATCTAGCTCACTACGCGGCTATTAATCGAGGGGCGCTGTTCCTCGCATGCAAGGCGACGGCTGTGGAGTTTAATGCCAGTTTCTACGCCGTGCAGGCACTCGAATTGGCCGCCGGTGCTGTCAACATCACTCTACTCGGTTTCAATCTACGTGATGGGCTTAGGATGAAAGGTTGATTTCGACGCCAACCGGCATAAGCGACGGCATGTCCGCTTTTGGCCCTTAGCGGACATCGGTTTTGCATTGCAAATGTCCGCCTTCTGACCGATTGCGTTAGGCAAATCGGACATGTGCTGTCACATGTCCGCTAAACTAAATAGGTGGTAGCCTAGGTAGGAGCATCGGCAGGCGAATGGGAGGGGCTATGAAAATTCAGTGCGCATTAGCATCGGCGGTTGTTACTGGAGTAGTCCTCGGGGCAATGGTGACTCAGAGTTTGCAAGCTCGAACCGCGCCGCCAGTTTATTTCGTTGCTGAGATTGACGAAATTACCGATGTCAAAGGCTTTGAAGCTCTCCGCAAAACAGGTTCGTCCAACATTGTCGAAGCCAAAATGCTCGACGGTCGCTATCTTGTGCGGACAGAAAATGTAACCGGTCTTGATGGAGCGACACCGAAGTTTTTTGTAGTCATTGCTTTCGACAATATAACCAAAGCAAAGACTTTTAGCGACAATATGAAAGAGACCAACGCGTTGCGCGCCAAGGCAACAAGGTCCAGATCCTTCATCGTCGAGGGCTTGTAGAGCTCTAAGCATCAAATCCTGACAATCGATGCACACGTCCGCTTTCGGGGGTTAAGCGGACATGCTTTGTTGCAGCGCATATGTCTGTTTTTGGCCCAAAGCGGACATCACGCGGACGCTGCTTTTTAACGTGCAAGGTATTGAGCTGCCCCTGACCAAAATCTAAGCGCGCTATTCTGGCATTCCTAGCTCCGGTGGTGCGACGCTAAAATCAAGAGGGCATTGGGATGCGCAGAACGCTGGTCTTCGCAGCAATGGGATTGGCTCTCGCTGGGTGTGCCGGTAGTAATCGCGTTGACGATCGCGTGGCAGGCGGAGCATTAATCGGTGGCGGCACCGGCGCGCTTATCGGAGGTTTGGCTGGTCAAACAGCCGGTGCTGCAGTTGCAGGCGGCTTGATTGGCGCCGTAGCCGGCGCGATCATTGCCGACGCTACGCGCCCCGGCTGGTGCTATTATTGGAGACACCATAGACGCCACTACGTGCGCTGCTAAACCGGCACGTCATGTCCGCTCAATGTCCGCTAATGACCCAAAGCGGACATCGGCCTTTGCGCCTCCGAGAGCGGATAATTCGCACTCGGATTTTAGCCCTTTGTTTGAACAACGGGGGCTTTACCCTTGCCAACCGGGTATTTTCCCTTTCCCGCACAGCCAGCGAGGCCAAAAGCGAGAATTACCGAGCAAATGACAACTAAGAATTTTTTCACGAGAAGTCCCCAGGTGAGAGAATCAAGCATTTATCGCCGCCCGCAATCCGCAACTAGTGCGAAAAAGTCACATGTCACTGAGAAAGGGGATGCCGTGACGGGCGAATGTCGGATTACCTACATACCGCCCTGCAAAATGTCTGTCTGTGACCGCCCGACTAAAACCTCGCTCGCTATCCAATAAGTTAGCTCGCGCTCGCCTTGATCGCTGTCGGGAGCGTTTTGGATTTATTCTTCTTGCAGAAAGCCAGCACCTTCGCCGAATTTTTCTGCAGGCGGTCATAGTTGAGAACGCTGCTGTTCGCGGCCGCGTTGTAATAACCGCTCATCCAGTATTGCACAAATTGCTGCCCTTCCGGACTGAATGCAAGCAATTCGCCGCATGTGATGTTGTTCATGTTCAGGTTGACTTGCGCCGTGCTCGGTACCGCGACTGCGCTCAAAGCAGTGGCAACAATCAGGACTTTACATTTCATGGCAATCCTCCGGTGCAGGCTGTCACTGCTGACCTGTTGCATTTTTAAGGCCCGACATGACCGTTTCTTGCGGATGATATTGGCACCACGCTTTCACGTTCGCGACGTTCTTTTGGTGGGTCAAAAGATCAATCGTGGTCTTGTTGAGCTGGTAGCTGAACCAGCCGCCCATCCATGCGGAGAAACTACGCGACTGTGACGGCGACATCGCAAGATACTGGTCGCATTTGATATTGTTCATATCAATCGTGAGCTGCGCATCCGCGGCCACGGGAAGCAGCGAGATTGCAAAGACAAGGCTCATCAATCGGAATCTCATTGCGGTGTATCCTTTGTATGGTAGAGCGCCCAAGGGCGCACATTCTTGAGTTCAACCTTCGCAGCTACTCGCCAATGAAGGACGTGGAAGCCCCAACAAAAAGCAATTCACCTCATCGCGGCAGGTCCATTCAATTTTTTTCTCGGTCATTGCTCAACTTTCCATCACCTACGAGGTGGAAATTGAGAAGGGCAAATCTATCAGAAGGCGGCCTGGCGTGGCTGCTCTCCAAGCCGTCATTCACGCAGTTGTGGTCGGTAACCTTATGCTGATCAAAAACGGGCTTGTAGACGCCGCTTCGGTATCGAGCGATGCTTTGTCTGCCTTAGAAATCGGCGAGAGGAGGCTTCAATGCGCTGGCTTTATCTGGCGGTGATCATTCTCTTTGCTGCGGCCACGTTGCTTTTTATTCTGCAAAACGGCGATCTTGTTACAATGTCCTTTCTTGGGCTCAGTTTTCGCGCACCTTTCGCAATCATGATTGCCATCGCCTACGTTCTTGGAGCCGCAACGGGTGGCAGCCTATTTGCGCTGTTGCGCCGCTCGTACCAAGGCTCGCAGCGCCTTCCGTCGTAGCCGAAATGTCCGCTATTGGCCCTTAGCAGACATGCCTAGTTGCACCACACATGTCTGCTTTTGACCCAAAGCGGACATTGAACGTCCGATTTTGCTGTGACGCACAACGCGGCGGTAGGCGGCGGCAAATTGCAACGGCAGCGATCCGTTCGAATCGGTGCGGTTTTTTCATTGACACGGGCTGTAAAAGGCCACATGAACTCGCCATGGACAGTTCGCGCCACGCCCGCCGTATCCGTGCACGTGTACGTCGCCTTTCGGTGGGGGCGTGGGATATGCGGATGCATTGAGCTAATCTGCTATCAGATCACGAAGGCCCCTGCCGGCAGCGGCGGGGGCCTCGTGCTTTCGGGCCTCCGTCCGTTGCGACACAACGAAGGAGGACAACATGCTCGAACCGCACATCGCGCCCCCTGCGATCCGCCCGCTGCGCCTGGACGAGCGCGTGGCCTGGGAGCCGCTGTGGAAGGGCTATCTCGATTTCTACCGGATCACGGCGCCGCAGGAGACCTACGACGCGACCTGGGCGCGGCTGCACGATGCGAACGAGCCGATGTGGCTGCTCGGCGGCTACGTCGACGGCAAGCTTCTCGGCATCGTGCACTATATCTATCACCGCTCCTGCTGGACGATCGGCAACTACTGCTATCTGCAGGATCTCTTCGTGGCCGAGGGCGCGCGCAGGCGCGGGCTGGGCCGCGCGCTGATCGAGGCGGTATACAAGGCCGCGCGCGCGGCCGGCGCGAGCCGCGTCCATTGGCTCACGCACGAGACCAACGCCGTTGCGCGCAGCCTCTACGACACGCTGGCGGACCGCCCCGGCTTCATCCAGTATCGCAAGCTCTTCTAACGATTAGCGGTTCAATTGAGATCCGTGCGAAATGGCGCGAGTAATGGGTGGTCAGCGTCGAGCGTCATTGCATATGTCCGCTTTTGGCCCTTAGCAGATATCCCTAGTTGCGGCGCACATGTCTGCTTTCGGGGGTAAAGCGGACATTGAGACGGTGCGCTTCGCGACGAGATGCTATCGTCGCAGCTACCATTGCGCTCGGAGGAGCTATGCCGGAAGTCGCATCGACGGCGAAATACGATTTCAGCGATCGGACAAAATACGACGCGCTCATGGACCTCATTAGAAAGAGGATCACGACGCGCGCCTTCGACCAGAGCTACACCGTGCCTCGCGAACACTACGAGATGATCCTGGAGGCCGCGCGCCACGCCCCCTCGGGGGCGAACGCTCAACCTTGGCACTTCATCGTCGTCACCGACCAAGCGCTAAAAAACAAGATCATGGAGTATTTTCGCGAAGAGCAGGTGTTCAGGGCCAAGCTCAAGATGAAGTTTCCGACGCCCGACTATCGCGGCCTCGCCACAGCACCCGGCCTCATCGTCATCGCCAGCGACTTTCGCTGGGTCAAGGCGTTCCCGGTCCTGAACGACGGCTCAGAACTTGACAGGATGTACAAGGAGAACGCCGAGCGCATTCTGCTGCAGAGCGTGGCGGCTGCGACAATGTCAGCACACCTCGCCGCAACCGCACTCGGCTACAACGTCTGGTGGGTCACGGCTATCGGTCAGGAAAAGGCGCAGCGGGCGATGAAGCCTCTGCTCGGTATCCCCGACGAGTTGTCGGTGCTTGACATCATGTGCTTCGGGCCGCCAGCGAAGACTCCCTACAAGCGCTGGAAGAAGAACCTGAGCGAGATCACCAATTGGAACCACTTTGACAAGTCCCACTACATGACGGACTCGCAGATCGAGGCCTGGGTCGCGGAGACGCGCCACAAGGTCATGTACAAGGATGCCCAGAACGTCGATTAGATAGCGTCGCCTTCACGCTTGCCTCTGCAATAGACGACCAATTGACGAACCCCGTGCACCTTAATGAACCTATAGTGACCGGCATCACATTCCATAAAGCGAATTGTTTCAGATCAAATCATGATCTTACAGAAAGTGCATCTATATCCGGCCATGATCGGCCCCTTTCTATACAGGTGCCCAAACACTGGTCTCTACGTCCAAGGATGGAGCGAGTCGGAGGCCCTGGACCTTCTTTCCTATGAATCAGTGACGTGTCTCGTGTGCGAGCGATTACACATGGTCAATGTGAAGACCGGCAGGGTAGCAGGTGCGGCGCCGGATGAGCCTTAATACGTCATGCTGAGACATCATCATGGATGGATGATCCCTTCCTCAGTTGGCGGCTTCTCTCAATTCGAGCGATGTCGCCCTTTGGCCCGTAGCGGACATGGCCTCTTGCACTGCACATGTCTGCTTTTGACCCATAGCGGACGAAAACGGTGTGCAGTTCGTTATTTTTGTTTCTTGTATTCTTCTTCCGCTTTGCGCAGTGCCACTTCCTCTTCGGCCAACAGTTTTTTGATCTTCTCCCGCTGTTTCGGATCGGCGATGGTTTTGAGTATTTCCCGATAGTGCTCAATATTTTGTCGGTGGACAAAGCGCCAATCGGCACTTTCTGTTTGAACCTACACATTGGCGGCCGTGGGACAACGAGCAGCGTTAGGCCTTCGCCATTGCGTATATCCGCCATTGGCCCTTAGCGGACATGAGCTTGTGCGCTGCACATATCCGCTTTCGGGAGTAAAGCTGACATCCGATTTTGCAATGCACATGTCCGCTTGCGACCTAAAGCGGACAGCAGCCAAACCCATGGTGACGCCCCCTGAGTGGCTTGATAAAGTTATTTAGTACTGGTCTGGAGAGGAGGCGGATATGCGTTCTCCGACATGTGCAGCAACTCCCTTCATTGCGTTTGTGATGTTTTTGGCCTTTTGCCGACTTGCTGCGGCAGACGACAGAGAGACTTGCAAAAATTCGTCAGGCGATGCTGCCATCGCCGCATGTGAGAATGCGATCAAATCCGGAAAGTTTAAGGGCAAGACTCTTTCGATACTTTATACCAATCGTGGCGTTGAGTATGTCGGCAAGGAAGACGTCGACCGTGCGATTGCCGACCACGATCAGGCGATTAAACTCGATCCAAAAAATTCACTCGCCTTCAATAACCGTGGTAACGCGTATAGTGCCAAGCGCGAATTCGATCGCGCTATCGCCGACTACGACCAGGCGATCAAGCTCAATCCCAAATACGCCGCTGCCTTCTACAACCGCGGTTTAACGAAAGAGAAGAAAGGTGACACGGAAGGCGGCAACGCCGATATCGCGCAGGCTAGGGAACTTCAGCCGGGCATAGGGCAACCGCGCTAAGACGCACGCCGGCTATTGGCGAACATGCCGTTCGCGCAACGAATGTCTGCTTTTAAGGGTGAAGCGGACATGCTGCTTTGCGCTGCAAACGTCCGCTTTTGACCCAAAGCGGACATCAGCCGGTCAGCCCGGAATGAAAAATAATCACTTCCTACTTTATTATTTTAACGAACGTGCAGTTGGGACAGGTAATGGGTACGAACCCGAGTACTGCTTTGCATAGTAGACCCGCAAAGTGACTACGACCTGGCCACCGCGATGAATCAGCACGTCATTTAGACGCTCGATGTCTTGAAAATAGTCTCCGTACGTGTGCTGCACGTCTGGAATGTAAAATTCCGTGCCAATGATCAGGGCATCCCACCCTGAAAAGCTAGATAAATTCCAACCAAATGCAATATCGCGCGGATCTTCGCACATACAGACGACTGGCAAGAATTTACCAATCTCCAGGTCGACCTTTCCGACCTCAAGACGGTGCGCAGTAGCTACGAACAATCGCGATCTGTTAAGAAGCTGGCGTTGGGCAATCGCGGCGCGAAGTTCCTTCCACTCCAGGCCTTCAAGCGTAACATCGCGCTTGAGATGAAAATTCTTGAGCGACGTGTAAGCCCAACCTGTCGCAGCTTCGACGCCAATCACGGCTATGATGAGGAAAGGCGCAACTGCCGACAGCGACAACCATGTTACGGTCGAAGCGTGACGAACTTGCAATCTCTCGATGACATGCCTGGCGAGTAATGGAAACAAGAATAGATAGCCGAGCGCTTGCCAATAGTAATGGCCGTGAGTTCGCGTCAAAAGCGGAATAGTCGTGAAAAACAAAATTGGTACCAAACCGAGGCATAACAAAAACCAGCTGCTCAGGTTTGTCGTTCCCGCTTGCAGGGGGCGTCTGCAGGCCAGCAGCATGGGAATCCAAATCCACGGGCCTATGAATACCGCTTGTCCGAGAATATTTGTAATCAGCGCTTTTATATCGATTCCAGTTATGTCTGCTCGTTCTCCCTGAAAGTTAAAAGAAATCCAATGATGCTCAAAGTTCCAAATTAAAACAGGACTGAACATCACCACAGCGATTGCACATGCCAGATATGGACCAGGTTTGCGAAACCATTCTCGATGCTCGCGGCTTGTCAACGCGAAGAGAGAAATCCCAGCTGGCAGGAGAACCGCGTAATATTTGCAGAGCATAGCAAGTCCAAGCCAAAGCCCCGCTTGCACCCAAAGCAACACTTCCGCTGACGGCTTGCGCTTGAACGCCAAGCTGACGATGCACAGCGTCGCGGCCAGACTGCAGAACATCAGTGGACCGTCCGGTTCTACCCAGGCCCCGATGCTAATGGCGTACAAAGGCGTAATATTGAGAAGCAGTGCTGATAGTGCACCTTCCCACCCGCCAAAAAGTGAGCTGCCGAGTCGATACATCAGCCATGTGGTCGCCGCAAAAAGAAGGATGAATGGCGTTCGCAAAATAATAAGAGCATCGGACCCCGTCAGTTTCATCGTGGCTCCGACGAGCCAAAATGTGAGGGGAGGATGGTCAAAATAACTCAACGCGAAGTGTCTGGCGCTGGCGACGTAGTACGCTTCACCATAGGTCAGATCGATTGCGTAGGCCGCGCAAAGAAGTCGCACGCACGTTCCGACCGCGATCGTCCAAAGGACGACGCCGCGGGGAGACTTGAGAGATTGTGATATTTGCTCAGAAATATTGGCCAACTCGTGTGAGCCTTTCGTGTTGCGCTCCTTTTTGAATGCAATCGGCGCGACGCGCAGCGTCCGCGGCGCGCGGTAAAAACCTTGGAGATTATTGTGGGAGGGAACGGCGCCGCAAGGGGCATATAAGCGGACAAGCCGGTTTGCACTGCACATGTCCGCTTTTGGCCCTTAGCAGACATCCCTAGTCGCAGCGCACATGTCTGCTTTTGACCCAAAACGGACATGGGCTTGTGCGGGCCATCTAGTTTTCAGGCATTTTTCTTTTGCCTGATCTCAAATCATTAAAGGCCGTAACAGCATCTTTTTGCGTTTCGAGGATCGCCAAATTTGCTGCTGAAATGACAGTGCTTTTATCAGTTTCAGGATGCAGCATTTCGACGTACTTAGAGAGCGTAATAAAAAAGTCTCCTCGTTCTTTCATGCACGCTTGTTTTGTGAGCACAGAAAATTCTTGTGCTGATGTGCTTGTCGGGACCGCTCTGAGAATTTCGGTCGATAAACATTTCCAATAGGCGTCTTTGAAAAACTCTTTTGTGTTTTTGGCTTTTTCCAGCTCGGCCTGAGTGAACGCAGGTAAAAGGAGCATCGCTGCCGCAAGAATTACAAACCGCAATCTCATCGCCAGAACCTCTGATCAGACATGCCCCTGCGAATGCCTGTTTTTGTCCATAGCGGACATGCGCTAGTACACTGTAAGTGTCCGCTTTCGGAGGTAAAGTGGACATGCGTGGTGCGCTGCAAATGTCTGCTTATGACCCAAAGCGGACATCGCGTACCTTTTTTGGTATGCGCGTTGGACACGTCGACCCAGCAATGGCGCTTCCGCTAAAGCGCGGACTGGATGGCCCGGAGCAGCTGGAAGCGCATCGCGTCGTCGTTGCTGCGCAGCGAGATCACAAAGCGCACCTGCCCGTGCGTGGAGGTGCTGGCGTAGCCTGCCAGCGTACGCACGCCCTCGAGGGAGCCGGTCTTATTCGCACCCCCATCATGACCGCGGAGCAGGTCGGCGTGAGGCGCGAAAAGGTCCAGCACCTTGGCAAAGCCGCGGGCGGTGAAGCGGTTGCCACGGCTGATGCCCGAGCCCTCCTCGAGATGGATGGCTTCGGCGAGGCCATGTGCGGACAGTAACTCGTGCGCGACCTGTAGTGATTTTTCGACGCTGACGGGACCGCCCTGGCGCTGCCCGCCAATCTCCAGAAAGACCTGGTTGGCGATGTAGTTATTTGAGGCGCGCAGCAGCTCGACAAGGATCTCTGACAGGCTGCGCGATTGATGGTGAACGTAGATCGGCTGCAAGCCACTGCGCACTGATCCGATTGAAATCGGGCCCTTAACGCTGCCACCCGCCTGCTTGATGAAAGCGGCGATCAACTCGCCGGCGTATTTCAGGCTCACTGCAGGGTCTTGGCCTAGGCTGATTCGGCCGCCACCTTTTGGGCCACGCGCCCGGAACTGGTTGATCGCCAGCGGTGTGATCGGAGTTTGCTTCTCGGCCGAGCGGACACTGCTGCCACTGCGAACGGCTGAGATCGTGTTGAAGTTCACCGCGAGAGCGGAGTTCAGGGCGTCGTAGGATCGCTTGCTGTCCTCGATGCCTGGGATGCGGAGGTCGTTGGGGTAGTAGCTCGCGTCGAGAACGATGCCGGTGAGCGGCTGCTTACCGACCGCGGCGACCAGCCGCGGTGCGAGCAGAGCCAGCTCTTCGGAGATCAGGAAAGGATCTCCACCCCCGCGCACGTACAGCACCCGGTCACCGTCGAGGTAGAAGCGAGTCTGGAAGCGGTAGTCGCCACCCAGGACCGCTAGCGCCAGCCAGGCGGTCACGATCTTGGTGATTGAGGCTGGTACGAATGGCTCGTCAGCATGCTGGACCACCAACTCCCTACCGTCGGCGTCCACCACCAGCACGAGCCCCGACGGAGCTAGCGCCGCGACCGTCTCC
Organism: Pseudolabrys sp.; assembly: GCA_035623095.1. Lineage (GTDB taxonomy): Bacteria > Pseudomonadota > Alphaproteobacteria > Rhizobiales > Xanthobacteraceae > Pseudolabrys. The sequence goes on along the minus strand of DASPUD010000065.1, from coordinate 3,263 downwards.
TTTGCGCCGGCCAAGGCCGGAGCGGGCAGCAGGAGGAAGGCAGTAAGGAGCAGGCGAGACCAAACTGCGGTTCCTGCACGGGATCGAGTCAAGGCTCGGTTCGACCTCACTTGCGGCTTGCCCCGAAGGGAACAATTTTGTTGTTGGTGTCATGCCCAATGTCGGCACGTCCCAACCATGGAATTCCGGACCTCTGGCACCAGTAACGAGCAATCTCTTCTTCGTTCATTCCGAAATCGGGTTCGTTCGGCGTGATGCTGCTGCAACGACCCAGCATCACGCCCGACACCCGCCTGATTGCAGCGTTACTGGTAATGTGAAATAGCGACCTATCAATCCTGTACATTGCCTCCCCGACCTCCTCCAACATGAGCACATGTCCGTCGAGGTCAGGTTGTAGCGGCGTACCAAGTAACTGGCTGAGGACCGTCATGTTAAATGCTGCTGTCATCTCCACACGGCTTACCGTGGATTCCAGCGCCTCTGGCGACCGATCGACTATCCAAGCGAGCGCTCGTCCAACCGCTGCTTCTCCCCCGTCTCGGAGAATGTCCTGCGCCACGGGACCATGCGCTACGGCCTCGAACCCAGCCCGGTACAATGCAGCGAGCATTACACCGGCATCACTATAGCCCACGTAGGCTTTTCGTCTGGACGGCTCCGTCAACCGACACATGACCGCTTCAGCCACGCGACAGGAACCGTAACCGCCACGCGCGAACCACACCGCGTCGTAGCTATCGTCGTTGGCGATGTCGAGGAACGCCCGCGCGCGCGTTTCGTCATCGCCGGCGAAATGTCCGTGTGAAGCGAAGCACTGCGGATGGAAAACGATTTCCGGCGTCCGATTCGGGTACAGTGACCTGGCCAACGTCGGCATTCTCTCAGCAACTTCCGGAGACATGCGCGAAGCCGGCGCTACGATGCCGATCTTACACCTCACTTTACTCATCCAAGCGCCCAGGCCGCATTGCACCTCATCGGCAACCCTTCTAGATTTTACCGATGTCCCAATTCGGAGATTACTTTTTTTGCGGTGTCGGCGGTAGTGGCATGACCCCGCTCGCTTTAATCGTCCAAGCCAGGGGCGGACTGGTTGAGGGCTCTGATCGGGCGCTCGACCAGGGGCGCAATGCCGAAAGATTTGATTTTCTTCGTGCACGCGGTGTGCTGCTCCATCCTCAGGATGGCAGTGGCATTGTCCGGTCCAGTCAGATCCTGGTGACGTCCGCTGCCGTTGAGGAGACGGTCCCCGACGTGCAAGCCGCGCGTCGTATTGGTGCCGCCGTTACCACTCGCGCGAGGCTTCTCGCCGAGCTATTCAACTCTGCCGCCATAAGCGTCGGTGTCGCCGGCACGAGCGGTAAGTCGACGACGGTCGGCATGGTCGGTTGGATTCTACACCGCGCCGAAAAGAGTCCAACGATCATGAACGGCGCGGATATGAAGAACTTCATTGACATGCGCTCACCTTTTGCCAGCGCCAAGATCGGCGAGGGCGAGATCTTTGTCAGTGAAGTGGACGAGAGTGATGGCTCGATTGCGCATTTCGAACCCCACATCGCCGTGGTGAACAACATCTCTTTGGACCATAAATCGCTGGACGAACTGCGCCCGCTCTTCCGCGGGTTCATTGCCAATGCGCAAACGGTGGTGCTGAATCTCGACAAAACAGAAACCGCGACACTCTTGGCCGGTTTGAAGTCGGGCCAAGCGATCACCTACAGTCTGAAATCTGAGCAAGCCCACTTTCTTGCGTCTCCGCCGGTTCGGTCGCCGGCTGGAATTGTGTTCCAAGTGAAGGCGCGCGAGTCCGGTGAGGTCGTCGAGGTGGACCTCAAAGTACCGGGGCTGCACAATGTGGCCAACGCACTTGCTGCTTTGAGTGCCGCGAAGGCCTGCGGCGTACCCTTGGTGGCGGCCGCGGACTATCTCGGCGAGTTTAGTGGCATCCGTCGGCGGCTGGAGGTCGTGGGCACCTCAAATGAAATAACGGTGGTCGACGACTTTGCTCACAACCCCGACAAGATATCGGCCACGCTCGAGACCTTGCACGCATTCCCCGGCCGCTTGCTGCTGATGTTTCAGCCTCACGGCTATGGCCCGATTCGTTTGATGAAGGATTCCTTAGTGGACTGCTTCGCAAGCGGGCTGCGCGATGAAGACATTCTCGTCATGCCCGAACCCGTTTATTTCGGGGGCACGGTGAACCGAAGCATCGGGAGCCACGATCTTGTTCGCGAAATCCAGCGCTCCGGCCGAAAGGCCTTTGCTTTTCCAGACCGTGGCGCCTGTGGCGACATGCTGGTCAGGCTGGCTCGTCCCGGCGATCGCATCGTGGTCATGGGAGCGCGCGACGATTCACTTTCGCAGTTCGCATACGGACTTCTTCGAAAACTTGACGGCGACAAATGACGAAGGTCCGATTGGCACTTGGTGATTGTAAATCAATCCAAGATGTCCGCTTTGAGGGTAAAGCGGACACGCGGTGTTGCGGTGCATATGTCCGCTTTTGGCCCAAAGCGGTCATTTCATTCGTATCGCCCAAAATTCCGGCCGCCCTTTAATCCAATTATCTGCTGGAAAGTTGTATTTATCCAAATATTTAAACTAGGAGTGGTGTTAATCGTTGGGAATCTGACCAAAATACTGTCTAAAAACTGCTCATTGACCGCCGGGTGAGTTATCTAACAATCATAACGTCCGCAGATGTCCCCGGTTGTGAAGAGGTAGTCGAGTCATGCGCATCGGTAGTTCGATAGGTTTGCTGTCGGCGTTAGCGATGAGCATCGGCGTATTGGGTTTCCCGGTCGCTGGTCGCGCGGTCACTCTTCCAACGCTTAACCTCGTGCAGACGTCCGATCACTGTACCAACAACTGCAATTCCGGCGCCACCGCGCTACCGTTTTCGGGAAATTCAGTAACAGTTGTGCAAACTACGGCCGGCACAGCTTCGGTTACCGGTGTACTTGATATCACCGCCACCTTGGCATCGGGCTGGAATTTCTTACACACGGGTAATTCCGGCGATGTAAACTTCGCATTTGCTCTACTTAACATTCCAGCCGTCACATTTACCCCGCTGACGCCAGCAGCCTTCTCCACTACAGGCTGGGAGCCAATTGGAACAACAACGGGCAGCGGAACTGGTGCAACCTTAATTACCGGCAACACCTCAGGACTTGGTACGATTGGTGGTGTAACGGCTGGCAATGCGGGCGCGCCTGGCCAGGCGGGTCAAGCTGGCTACGGACTTATGTGGT
>DASPUD010000064.1:0-7228 GCA_035623095.1 Pseudolabrys sp. | reverse complement strand
TCGGTATTGTAGTTGTGACGCAGCTGCCCGTCGTTCCAGAACCGGACGATGAGATCGTTCGGATCCTTGATCTCGTCGGCCGTGGCGATGCAGGGACCGATCGGCGCGAAAGTGTCGAACGACTTGCCGAGCCAGCTTGTTAGCGGCGTTGCCGGCCACGTGCGGCGGCCTTGCTCGCGCGCGGAGACGTCGATCATCGTTGTGTAGCCAAAGACGGAATTCTTCCAGTCTTTCGCCTTCACCATCTTGGCGGGGCCTTTGATCACGAGAGCAAGTTCGGCCTCGTGCATGAAAATCCACGGTACCGTGTATTCCGGCAGAACGATGGTGTCGCCTGGTCCGACCACCGCGTCCGGGTTCTTCATGAACATGTTGAGCGGACGTGGCTCGCGCTGCGCGTGTTCCCAGTAGTTCGCGATGCAGGCGAGTATTTTCCCTGGCCGTGGCAAGGGCGGCCGCAGACGCACGCGATCGAGCGCGACGCCCTCGCCCTCGTTTCCTTGCTTTTCCAGCGCAGATCGCAGTCTTTCGAAGTTGTCGATAATGCCCTGCATGACCAGTTGTGGCGTGTAATTTTTCGGCACTACGGCCGAGATATCGACCACGCCGCGGTCGGTCAGCAGACCGGGAACGATCGCGCCGTTCGGCGATGTCTGAAAAAGCACGAGTTTCAAGGATTGTCCGCCCGGGTTTCGGTTGCAAGAACGCGCATAATGTCCTCGCTCACGTTGAGTCGTGTGCTTTCGCTCATGGCCGCCCCGAGCTGCGCCTCGTAGGCAATCCGCGCCGGCCGGTGAAACACCAGCACGCGGTCGCCGATCTCCATCGCCTCGCTGATCTGATGGGTGATGAATACGGCCGTCTTGTTGTTCTGCCGCACCAGGCGCACGAATTCGGCGCGCAGATCGCGCGCTGTCATTTCATCGAGCGATGAAAAAGGCTCGTCGCAGAGCAGGATTTCCGGGTCGACAGCAAAGGCGCGGGCAATCGACACGCGCTGGCGCATGCCGCCCGACAGCGCGTGCGGATAGTCGTGCTCATGACCGGCCAATCCGAGGCGGGTAAGCCACTGGCGCGCGGTTTGCTCCGCCTGTTTCGGCTCGACATCGAGAATCTGCAAGCCCAGCAGCACATTATCGAGTGCGGTGCGCCATGGCATCAGGCGATCACCCTGGAAAACGATGCCGATCTTGCCGCGGAAAAAATCGAATTCGCGGAACGGATCGTGTCCGACCACGCGCGCCTCGCCCTCGCTCGGCTCGATCAACCCGGCAACGATGTTGAACATTGTCGACTTGCCGCAGCCGGTCTTGCCCAGCACTGCGACGATTTCGCCGCGGCGAATCTCGAACGACAATTTGTCGACGGCGGTGAATTCGCCACGGCCGTCCGGACGCGGAAAAACCTTGCTCACGTCCCGGAAGCGAATGACTGACTCGCCGTTTTGCATCGGCTACATCGCCCGCTCGGACACTGCGCGATAGCGCAAGAGCCAGCTTTCGATCGCGTTAATGGTCTGCTGCACGACCAGCACGAAAAGCACGAGTTGCAGCGTCCAGGCCATGGCGCCCGCCATGTCGAACAATTGCTGCTGCCGCAGCAGTTGGTAGCCCACGCCACCGGTGGCGCCGACGAGCTCGGCGACCACTACCACGCGCGCGGCGTTGCCGAGGTTGACCTTCCAGGCGGTAAGGATACCGGGCAGGATCGTCGGCAAGATCAGGAAGCGGAACAACGTCCAGCGCGACGGCCGGAATGACATCGTCATCTCGAACAGGTCTTTCGACATCGACCGGAACGCGTCGAGAATCTGGAACGTGAATGCGGGCAGGGTCGTCATGATCATGATGAACAACACACGAAATTCAATTCCGTGGAACCAGATGATGGCGAACACGACCCAGGAAAGGGCCGGTATGCCCTGAAAAAACGTGAGCACGGGGCCGGTGAAATTTTCCATCGTCTTTGATTGGCCGATCAGCAGCGCAATGACACCGCCGAGAATGAAAGCGCCGAGCAGCCCCGCGAAAATGCGCGCTGCCGTGAGCAATACATCGGCGAGCAGTGAGCCGGTGATAAGCACCTCGATGGTGCGCGAGATGATTTCCGGCACCGGCGGAAACAGGTAATGCGGGAAAACCATCGACAGTATTTGCCAACCGGCCGCCAGCACGAGGAGGCTGGCGGCGGCCTGCAAAACGCGCACCATGCGCGACTTAATCATTTCATCGGCTTCGCGTAGACCGTGCCATCCGATGGCATCGACTTGAAATACCCGACGTCGATACCGGCCCGGTAGACCGCTTCGATCTGCTGGCGCACATCATTCGCTGGCACGACGTTCATGCCAAGCCGGTCATTCGCCTTGATGAGCGAGATCAGCGCTGCGCGATCGTCACCGGTCAGCGGCGGCGCGATCAGCGCCGCCGCTTCCTCGGGATGTTTGGAGATGTATTCGCCGGCTTCCTTGTAGGTTGCGTAAAGCTTCGGGATCAGCGCCTGGTTCTGCTCGATCCAGTCGTCATGCGCGGCAAGACCCAAATAAGGAATCCGCTCGCCGCCGGCAAAGCGCTTCCAGGTCTTGTCCATGCCGCTGTCGAGGGTGCGGATGTCTGGTTTCTTTGCCTTGAGCAGCGTGTAGGCCGGCTCCCACAACTGCACGGCGTCGGCGCGGTCCGCGAGCGCATAGCCGACGAGACCTGGCGTCGCGGTGTTCACCACTTCGATCTTCGATAAATCCACGCCCTGTTGTTTGGCAAAAAATTCCGACATCACGAAATTAGTCGTCGAACGCGCGGCGGCGAGCTGTTTGCCCTCCAGATCCTTTAGCGTCTTGATCGTGGGCCGCGAGGTGACGACCGTTCCCCAATAGTCGAACAGATTGAAGAGGTATTTCACCTGCACGCCGCGGGCGTCCGCGAGACCGACGGTAAGCACAGCGGCGCTGCCTCCGACCTTGAACTCGCCGGAGTTGAATTGTGTCGTGTAGGCATCCGGCGGCCGCTCGACAAACTGGATGTCGAGGCCGTGCGCCGCGTCGATCTTCTTGGCCTTGATGACTGGCGGCATGAACGCGCCGAGCGACGGGAAGCCAAAGATTACAATCGTCATTTTCGTCGGCGTTTGCGCCGCCGCGGGCGCCGGACCGAGCGCCGCCAGCGCAATCGCTGTCAGCGTGCAGGCCACTAAACGCATTACAGTTGTTATTTTTTTCATTTTGTCCTCCCCAGGTCTCACTTGATACGAAAGAGCCGCGCCGCCAGACCGCCATTTATTGAATCCGTTTGTGCTTTTGTCAGGCTGGCAGCTGCAACAATCTTGGCGGGCTCCATGTCACCGATCGGAAACGGCATATCGGAGCCCATCATCAGCCGCTCGGTACCGATCATTTCGACGACGAATTTCAGCACGCGCACGTCATGCAGGATGGTGTCAGTGTAGATCAGCGCGAGCGCCTCAGCGGGATCGCCAATCCCCGGCGTAATCGTCTGGTTGCGCTTGAGCCGGCCGAGCACAAAGGGCAGGGCCGCTGCCCCCATGGGCGCGAAAAACTTCACGTTTTTATAGCGCGTGATGTGGCCGGCTGAAATCAGCCGCGCCATCGCCACCGCGGCGTCGGTGATGCGGCCGAGCCCATTGGCGAGGCCGAAGTCGTTCACACGAACGTCTCCGGCATCAAAGCTCGGGTGAATGTGAACCAAAGCGCCGGTCTCGTCCGCTGCATTCCAGAGCGGCTCGAGGTCGGCATGGTCAAGCGTGCTTCCGACGCCGCGCGGCAAGGTGCCGATCATCACTCCGGCGAAACCGGCGGCCACGGCATCTTTCAGCACAGCCGCGGCACGCGCGCCGTCACCAAGCGGCACAGTCGCGAGCGGGACGAACCGCGGCTCGGCTTTGGCGGCGGTGAACAGCGCTTCGTTGGCGAGCCGGCTCCAGGCCTCGCCTTCGGCGCCAGGCAGTTCGTAGCCGAACATATCGACCCAGCCGCCAACCACCTGTTTGTCGATGCCCTGTTTTTGCATCCAGGCCACGCGGCCGGGAATGTCCGACAACGGCTTGGAGACTGGCCGGGTCGGCTTGCCGCCCGCGAATGCAAGGGCAAGGCTGCCGCCGTCTTCAATCTGGCGGACCGACGGAAAGCGCGCCTTTTGCTTGCGGATTTCCGCGAGCAATTCCGGCGGCACCAGATGGGCATGACAATCGACAATCATTCAGCGGCCTTTGGCTTGTGCTTTCGCGATCAAATCGCCGAGCGCCGATACCCTGATGGGCAGCGCGTTGACGGAGATTCCGAGCGGACGGATTGCATCATTAACAGCATTGGCAACCGCGGCCGGCGCGCCCAGATAACCGGATTCACCCGATCCTTTTTGGCCGAACACCGTGTGCGGCGACGGCGTTTCGTGATCGATGATCTCCACGGGCGGCACTTCGTGCGAGGACGGCAGCAGATAATCCATGAAACTCTGGGCGATGAGCTGGCCTTCGTCGTTGTAGGAGAACTCTTCATAGAGCGCGGCGCCGATACCATGCGCGATGCCGCCTATGGTCATGCCGCGCACGATCTTCGGATTGATCTGCGTGCCGCAATCGTGGCCGAGACGGTAACGCAGAATTTCCGGGCGTCCGAGATCCGGGTCGATGCTGAGCAACAGCAGATGGAATTCGAACGCAAAGCAAGGGTACATGTGAACGCGGCCATCGGGCGTCGGCAAAGTACCGCCGGTCGGCACCTGATAGACGTGTTCGACTGCGAGTCCAGGCTCGAAGCCTTGCGGCATGCGGTGGTAGTTGCGATGCGCGATGTGCACGAGTTCATCCCAGGAACGTTTGGAGGAGGGCGACTGACGGTCGTGTATGCTGCCGTGTTCATAGACCGCGCGCTCGATCGGAATGCCGAGATCATGGGCGCCGATCGCCGTAAGTTTTGCCTTGAGCTTTTCCGCTGCGTGGAAGGCCGCGCCGCCGAGCATGATCGCCATACGGCTGCCGACCGGAGTGCCGCTCGGCAATGAATTGAGCGAATCTGGCCGCGCCACCCGCACGCTGTCGGGATCGATCTGCAAAACTTCGCCGATGACCGTACCGACGAGCGTTTCATGGCCCTGTCCCGAGGAGGTCGTGTGCATCGTGGCGGTGATGGCGCCGGCGCCATCCACATTGATGCGGCAGGAATCCATGAAGGTGGACGTGGTGATTTTCGGGTTCAGCAAGGCCTCGAATGTTGCGTTGCCGCCCGAGGGCTCCAGGCAGGCCGCTATGCCGATGCCGGCCAGCTTGCCTTCGCCACGTAACCGGTCGCGCTCTGCTTTCAATGATTCATAGTTCGTGTCGGCGAGCACCTTGTCGATCACGGTGTGGTAGTCGCCGCTGTCGTAGGTGGTGCCGCTCGGGATCAGATAGGGAAATTCTTCGTGCCGGATCAGATTGCGCCGGCGAACTTCGAGTGGGTCGAGGCCCAGCGCGTTGGCTATCTCATCCATGCATCGTTCGAGTGCGAGATTGGTCGGGCCTTGCCCGAAGCCGCGCACCGCATCCTGCGTGGTCTTGTTGGTGACCACCGCGATGGCGCGATATTGCACGCTCTTTATCTTGTAGGGCCCGACGATGGCGGTGACAGGCTTGCCGAGCTGAAACGGTGAGCGGCCGGCATAAGCGCCGAGGTTTTCCAGCGCGCGCATTTTCATAGAGCGAACAATGCCGCTGTCGTCGAAGGCGACCTCGACATCAAACAGGCGTTCCGGTCCGTGCGCATCGCCGCCGCGCATGTTTTCCAACCGATCCTCGATCAGCCGAACCGGGAAGCCGAGCCGGCGCGAAAGGTAGCCGCAAAGCACCGTATGCTTGATGCCGCGCTTGACGCCGTAGCTGCCGCCCACATCGACATCGTAGTGCACGCGTACCGATGTATTCGGAATTTTCAGCGCGGCCCCGATCTGGTCAGCAAAGCGCGGCATTTGAATTGACGCATAAACGTCGAGCATTTCTCGCCAGGGATCCCAGGTTACGATGACGCCGAAAGTCTCGATTGGCACCGTGGATGAGCGCCCCCATTTCACCCGCAGGGAAAGCCGCCGCGGGCTTGCGGCGAAATCTTTCTCGACGTCGCCCCACACAAAAGTCTTGTCTAGCAGCACATTCGAGCCGTGCGCCTCGTGCACCAGCACGCTTCCTTTTTCGAGCGCCTGTTCGGCATCGAGCACGAAGGGAAGCGGTTCGTAGTCAACGACAATCTCTTCGGCGGCGTCCTCTGCCTGCGCGCGGGTATCGGCGACGACGGCCGCAACCCATTCGCCGGAATAGCGCGCGACCTCGAACGCAAGTGGCCGGCGCGGCACATGCGGCGTATCGAGCCCGGTCATCAGCGGTAGCGTTGCCGCCGCGAGCTCGGCTCCCTCCAAAACATAGTGCACACCCGGCATCTTTGACGCCGCACGTTTGTCGACGTTTTTGATGCGGGCCGCCGCGTGAGGACACGTCACAAGCGCCACGTGCTTTACGTTCGGCAGGTCAATGTCGGCGACGAAACGGCCTTTGCCGGCAACGAAGCGCCGGTCCTCGCGCACGCGCCGGTCAGTCGACACGAAACGGTGGTGGCCCGCGCTCATTTTCGCCGCTCCGATGGTCGGTTTGTGCCGCGCATGCGTTCGGCGGCGAGCGCGATTGCTTCAACGATCTGGGCGTAACCGGTGCAACGGCAAAGATTGCCGGAGATCGCCTCCACAATATCTTCGCGCGTCGGATTCGGATTATCGGCGAGCAACGCATGCGCGACGAGGATCATCGCAGGCGTGCAATAACCGCATTGCATGCCGTGGGTCTCACAAAAGGCATCCTGCACCGGCGACAGCTCGCCAGGTCCCGGTGTTACGCCTTCGATGGTAGTAATCGGCGTACCCTCGGCCTGCGGCGCGAACATCAAGCAGGAACGCACAGCAACGCCATCAAACAACACGGTGCAAGCGCCACACACCCCGTGCTCGCAACCGGCGTGAGCGCCTTTGAGATCGAGGTTGTCACGCAGGCAATCCAGCAGCGTCGTGCGTGGCTCTACGTCGAGCGCGTGCTGAGTGCCGTTTACGGTGAGTTTAACGCGCATGGGCTTTTTTCCCGAGCGCATGATCCCGCGCATCGACAACCGCGCGGGCAGCCAAACTCGCGGCAACCCGGCGGCGGTAATCGGCCGAGGCATGCAAATCCGCCATCGGCTCGATGTCGGCGAGCGCTC
>DASPUD010000063.1:0-38265 GCA_035623095.1 Pseudolabrys sp. | reverse complement strand
CCGAACCGAAGGGCGCGTTCCCACGTGTTACTCTCCCGTCTGCCGCTGACGTATTGCTACGTCCGCTCGACTTGCATGTGTTAGGCCTGCCGCCAGCGTTCGCTCTGAGCCAGGATCAAACTCTCAAGTTGGATGAGAACTTTTCCCGGCTGGTCGTAAACGTTTGACGAGGTCCATCACCTGATCTTTCGATCAGCGATGTACCTTGAAACGTCAGACCGCCGAAGTCTCTTCCGAAGCCGCCTTCGATGAAGAATTGCTTCTCCACGCGAGCGCGGCCCGCAAGGACTCCGCCGTCCACGTTTCTCTTTCTTCCGATTCACTTTTCAAACAGCCCGGGGATCATGGCGATCCCCACCCTCCGGTAAGCCGGAGAGCCGGCGAAGCCCGTGCATCCGAAAACCATCGGATACCGTTTCACTGTTCCAGTGAGGAGCTTCAGAGGCGCGCAATCGCGCCGTGAGCGGACGACGCGCCGGTGAGCGGTATATATGCTCCGCCTCGACGAATTGTCAACCAAAAATGCCCATTTTCTTGGCCTAACTAGCATAAGGGCCGCGCCCGCAAGTATCTCCAGGCCTGCGAAATAAACGATGCTTTAATCCAAATCGCGCCGTACTGAGGCCATATTCCTGCGTCGTCCTTGGGGGCGACGAGGGACGGAATCGCAACGGGGGCCTTCAGCCGCCGCCAATCAGGCCAGTTAAATTGAGTTCGGGGTGCCGTCGTTGACGGTCCATCGACCTACCGGCATCGTGCCGGCGACTGATTCAATCGGCCTGCCGACAGCGACTGACGTTCAATGTGGCAACCGCCTTCGATCCGAGGCGCAGGGGACGGCGAGCTTGGACCAAACACGGTCGCGCGGCGCATATCGATCGAGGCAGGCCGAGGCCATCGAGCTCGGCAATGAGCCGCCACTGTCTGTCGACGGCGGATCGAGCGGCTACGTCGATCGCCGCCGCGTCTCGGTACAGTGGTTTGCCGGCACAATTCTGACTGCGCTTTGCGGCGCTGCCCTCATGGGTGGCGCCGTTTTCACATCGCTCGATGGCGAAACCAATTTTGCCGCTCTGCCTGAACGCGTGGAAGTGGCGCTGCGCGGCGCGCTCGGTGTTGGTGCCGAGAAAGGCACGCACAAGAGTGATCGCCTTCCGACCGCGGAGGAACCGACGTTCGCACGGCAGGTGATCCGCGTTTCGACGATTAACCGTGTCGGCAACCACGAAGTCGTCCGCGTCCGACCATTTGTCCGCATTGCGGGCAATCTGTCACTCACCGTCTCCGATCTTTCAACCAACATTCCGCCCTTCAATCCGCAACGGCTACTCGCCGATTCCCCCGACGGCCCGGCCGCGTCAGACGACACTCCGGCTGCCGAACCGGACGCCGAAGTCGCATTCGTGATGCGCGACATGGCGCCGATCATGCCGAAACTCAAAATCGCGCTGCTCACGCCGGCCGACGAGGTCATAGCGCGTGTGCGCGAGGCCGCCGAATGGACGAGCAAGTCGGCAAGTCAGTTGCCGATTGGCGCAAACATCACCGGAATTAAACTCGCTTATGCCGGTGCCGGCGACAACACCGTGGACCCCTATGCGGGCTTTGAAGCGCGCATCGTTCCCGAGAATATTACGTTGCTGCCAAAAACCACGAACCAGACGACCGGTGGCAATGGCGTCAATGAAAAACTGATCGTCGCCAAAAAAGGAGAAAGCGTCGTCAGCATCCTGCGCGATCTTGGTTCTGCGCAAGGCGACATCGCCGCCATTGCAAAAGTGCTTGGACCCCGCAGCTTCGATGGTGGCATCAAGGAAGGCCAGAAATTGCGTGTCCTGATGGCGCCTGTCCTCGCCGCTCAGAGGCTACAGCCGATCCGCGTGATCATTGCGGGAGATTCAGGAATCGATGCGGTGGTGGCGCTGGCGGATACAGGAAAATATGTTTCGGTCGACGTCAAAAATGTCGACACCGAAGTCGCCGACAATTCCGAGGACAACGACGACGACACTTCCGGTGTGCGGCTTTACCAGAGCGTCTATGAGACTGCGTTACGGAACCGGATACCCCGCCCGATTATCGAAGACCTGATTCGCATCTACTCTTATGACGTCGATTTCCAGCGCAAGGTTCAGCTTGGCGATTCCTTTGAAGTGCTCTACGCCGGCGAAGAAGAGACGCCTGTTGCCGATAGCAAGAATGACGTCCTGTTCGCGACACTGACGGTAGGCGGCGAAACAAAGAAGTTCTACCGCTTCCAGTCGCCGGACGATGGCCTCGTCGACTACTATGACGAAACCGGCAAGAGCGCGAAGAAGTTTCTCGTCCGCAAGCCGCTCCTGGCCGGCATCATGCGTTCAGGCTTCGGTCTGCGCCGCCATCCGGTGCTCGGCTACACCAAGATGCATACCGGCGTGGACTGGGCCGCCGACAGCGGCACACCGATCTACGCATCGGGCAACGGCACCATCGATAAAGTCGGATGGGAATCCGGGTACGGAAAATACATCCGCATCCGGCACAACAACGGCTATGAAACCGCCTATGGTCACATGACAGCATTCGCCCGCGGCATGGATGAGGGTACGCGCGTGCGGCAAGGCCAGGTGATCGGTTTCGTTGGCTCTACCGGCCTTTCGACCGGCTCACATCTGCACTACGAGATTTTGGTCAACGGCCGATTCGTTGATCCGATGCGCATCAAGCTGCCGCGCGGGCGCGTCCTGGAAGGTGCGATCCTTGCCAGCTTCGAGCAGGAACGTGAACGGCTCGACGGCATCATGGCGCGCAAGCCGGCGCGCGTGGCATCGAGCGCGTCGAATACGCGGTAACTTTCCGCTCATTCCCGCGCGAGCGGGAATCCAGAACTCCTAGTGGCATGAGGACTGGGTCCCCGCTTCCGCGGGGACGAGCGGTTTGGGTGATTACGCCGCCTGCGCGAGCTTACCGTTGAACGTCAGGCCCCGTTTGTCGCCGGAGATAACGACCTTTTCGCCATCCTTGACGGTTCCGGCGAGAATCATTTCGGCAAGCGGATCCTGGACCGATTTCTGGATCACGCGCTTGAGCGGGCGCGCACCATAGGCGGGATCCCAGCCTTTCTCCGCCAGCCAGTCGCGGGCGCTCGCATCGAGCTTGATCACGATCTTGCGCTCGTCGAGCAGCTTCTGCAGATGCCCCATCTGGATATCAACGATACGCCCCATCTCCGTCTTCTTGAGACGGTGGAACAGGATGATTTCGTCGACGCGGTTGAGAAACTCTGGACGAAATGCCGCGCGCACCACCGCCATGACCTGATCTCTGACGGCATCGGTATCCTGCCCTTCCGGCTGACTGACCAGAAATTCGGAACCGAGATTTGACGTCATCACGATCAGCGTGTTGCGGAAGTCGACCGTGTGGCCCTGCCCGTCCGTGAGGCGGCCGTCGTCAAGCACCTGCAGGAGAACGTTGAAGACATCCGGATGCGCCTTCTCGATCTCGTCAAACAAAATGACCTGATACGGCCGGCGCCGCACAGCTTCGGTAAGGGCGCCGCCCTCCTCGTATCCGACATAACCCGGAGGCGCACCGATAAGACGCGCGACCGCGTGCTTTTCCATGTACTCCGACATGTCGATGCGGATCAGGGCGTTCTCGTCATCGAACAGATATTCGGCCAACGCCTTGGTCAATTCAGTCTTGCCGACGCCGGTTGGTCCCAGGAACATGAATGAGCCGATCGGCCGACGCGGATCCTGCAGGCCTGCACGGGCGCGCCGCACAGCGGTTGAAACCGCACGCACGGCGTCCTGCTGGCCGATGACCCGTTTGGCGAGCTCATCTTCCATACGCAGAAGCTTTTCTTTTTCGCCCTCAAGCATCCTGTCGACCGGCACGCCGGTCCAGCGCGAAACGACCTGCGCCACATGGTCGGCAGTGACGGTCTCCTCGACCATGGCGCCTTTGGCTTCTACCGCCTCAATCGATTTGAGCTTTTTCTCCAGTTCGGGAATGCGGCCATACGCCAATTCGCCGGCGCGCTGGAATTCACCGCGTCGCTGAGCGTTGGCGAGTTCGGCGCGCAACTGGTCGAGCTCGGTCTTGAGCTTCTGCGCGTCGGAGAGTTTTTCTTTTTCCGCTTTCCATCGACCGGTCAGATCGGCCGAACGTTTCTCCAGATCCTTCAATTCATTTTCAAGCCGCTTCAGACGGTCTTTCGAGCCCGGATCTCTTTCCTTTTTGAGGGCCTCCTGCTCAATCTTGAGGCGCACGATCTCGCGATCGATCGAATCGAGCTCTTCGGGCTTCGAGTCGACCTGCATTTTCAGCCGCGCCGCCGCTTCGTCGATCAGATCGATGGCCTTGTCCGGCAGAAACCGGTCGGTGATATAGCGGTGCGACAAGGTCGCAGCGGCTACGATCGCGGAATCCGCGATGCGTACGCCGTGGTGCTGCTCATATTTGTCCTTCAAGCCGCGCAAAATGGAAATGGTGTCTTCAACGCTCGGTTCGGATACGTAAACCGGCTGGAATCGGCGTGCGAGTGCCGCGTCTTTTTCGACGTGCTTTTTGTATTCGTCGAGCGTCGTCGCACCGATGCAGTGCAGCTCGCCGCGCGCGAGCGCTGGCTTCAAAAGATTCGATGCATCCATCGCACCATCAGCTTTGCCAGCGCCGACCAGCGTGTGCATTTCATCGATGAACAGGATGATCCCGCCATCCGACGACGTCACTTCCTGCAAAATGGCCTTGAGGCGCTCTTCGAATTCGCCGCGATACTTCGCACCCGCAATCATGGCGCCGAGATCGAGTGCAAGCAGTCGCTTGTCCTGAAGGCTTTCCGGCACATCGCCGTTGACGATGCGCAGCGCAAGCCCCTCGACAATCGCTGTTTTTCCGACGCCTGGTTCACCGATCAGCACCGGATTGTTCTTGGTGCGCCGCGACAGCACTTGAATTGTTCGGCGGATCTCTTCATCGCGCCCGATAACAGGATCCAGTTTGCCTTCACGTGCAACTTGCGTCAGGTCGCGCGCGTATTTCTTCAGGGCGTCGTAGGCATTCTCGGCGGAGGCGGAATCGGCCGTGCGGCCCTTACGCAACGCATTGATGGCGGCATTGAGCGCCTGCGGCGTCACACCCGCCTTGGCGAGAATCTTTCCGGCCTCGCTGTCTTTCTCGAGCGCAAGCGCCAGCAGCAATCGCTCGACGGTGACAAAACTGTCGCCCGCTTTCTCGCCGGCTTTCTCGGCCGCGTCGAATACACGTGCCAGGGCAGGGTCGAGATAAATCTGCCCCGCACCGCCGCCACTGACCCTGGGACGTTTGCTGAGGGAAGCCTCTACCGCCTGCAAAGCCTGACGGGAATTTCCGCCCGAGCGGTCAATGAGCCCGGCCGCAAGACCCTCGGGATCGTCGAGCAAAACTTTCAGAAGGTGTTCGGGGGCGAATTGCTGATGGCCTTCACGTGCGGCCAGTGACTGCGCAGACTGCACGAAACCGCGGGCGCGGTCGGTGTATTTCTCGAAATTCATATCTCACTCCCTCGGCCCGTTAAGGCGCCGGAACAATGGACCCCAATGAGGCGATCCACCTCAATTTATGTGGGGAGAGTTATTGCAGTTTGAAGGGCTGAGGTCATTGATATAGGTCACCGTTAACGCTTTTCGGGCGTATGCT
This sequence comes from Pseudolabrys sp., assembly GCA_035623095.1. Taxonomy (GTDB): domain Bacteria; phylum Pseudomonadota; class Alphaproteobacteria; order Rhizobiales; family Xanthobacteraceae; genus Pseudolabrys. The sequence goes on along the minus strand of DASPUD010000063.1, from coordinate 32,601 downwards.
AAGTGGCCGGAAATCAATGACATCTGAGCTTGTATCGGTTCGCGCCCTATACCGGTATCCGGTCAAAGGGCTTTCGCCCCAGGCGCTCGAACGGACGGCCCTCCGGGTCGGACAGACCATTCCGGCCGACCGGCTTTACGCCATCGAGAATGGACCTTCCGGGTTCGATTCGGCCAAGCCCGCTTACTTCCCCAAGCAACGCTTCCTGATGTTGATGCTCAACGAACGCCTGGCAGCCTTGCGCACGCAATTTGACGAAGACAATCACACACTGACGATCCAGTGGGAGGGTCGCGAAGCGGCCCGGGGCGATTTGCGCACGCGCGAAGGCAGACTGGCAATCGAAGCTTTCCTGCGCCGTTTCATGCCTAAAGAACTGCGCGGGCCGCCGAAGGTCCTGCATGCTGAAGGCCACAGTTTTTCAGATGTGGCCAAGAAGGTTGTATCGATAATCAATCTGGCCTCGGTGGCAGCGATCGAAACCGCTATTGGCGCACCGGTCGATCCCCTGCGCTTTCGTGGCAATTTGTATGTCTTCGGCTGGCCAGCCTGGCACGAATTCGATCTGGTCGGGACGACACTCAAAGCCGGCAGCAGCGCGCGCCTGAAGGTGATCAAGCGGATCGAGCGTTGTGCGGCGACCAATGTGGATCCAGAAACTGGTATCCGCGATCTCAATATCCCGCGCACGTTATTGGAGAATTTTGACCATACCGACTGCGGCGTATACGCCGAAGTGGTAACCGCCGGTGATATTGTAATCGGAAATACTGTCGGCATCGAAACGCAATAAAAAACGCCCCGTTCACACGGGCGGGGCGTTTTCTTGCATGCACCCGTTTGTATCAACCGCTGGGCAGTACGTACGCCTTGATGCGTCCGGCCGGATAAACTGACTCGGCAACGGTGTGATTGTGATTGCCGGAAACGATGATCGGGTTTCCATTTGCATCGACCCCGCTGACGACACCGACGTGGCCACCGCCATTGCGGCCCATCACGGCGATCGCGCCGACCTGCGGTCCGCTCACGCGCGTGCCATAGCGCGCATAGGCGCTGGCGAGATTGCCGCCGCCCGTATGGCCGGTGCGCTTGAGCACCATATCCATGAACGCGCCGCACCACAGGCTGCCACGCCCGGTCGGGTTGGTGCCGATGTATTTGCGGGCTTCGGAAACCAGCGAGTTGCTGGTAAAGCCGCCATACGCTGAATTTGAATGCGACTGCGCCTGTGCGCGGGCATCAGCCAAAGATCGCCGCCCGTGACGGCGGCCGCGGTCCCCGGGGTTGCCGGTGACTTCCGCGTTGGTCTGCATCGCGCTGATCGAATAACGCGCGTCGCTCTCTGCAGACGGCGTTCCAAGTTGGGCCGCCGCCGGCGCGGTATGCGCTGTACGGTGCCGGTAGTGATTGACGGGTCTTGCGAGGGCTGAAGTTGCAATCGCGGCAACTGCCACCGAACACAACACAACAGTCGCCCGTCTTGTCTTAACAGTCATCGATTAGTCCTCTTAGCTATTAAAGCAATGCGTCCGGTTCCTGATAGAGTCAGGGCCGAACACGACGTTCAAACGCCGCCCGGATATGGCAATTTCGTGATGATGGAAAGGTCATTTCGTGGAGCGCATAGGTGATATTCCATTGGAATACGGCCCATGCGGAAAATATGACGCTACTGGCTCATATGTATACTTAGCAAGATACCTTAATATTGATTCCGTTGTTCTTAATACTTTTGACAAAAGAAATCGCCGACAAAAATACAGTTAAAGCGCTGCCTGACAGCGTATCCAGCAGACGCCGGGGCAAGGAAAAGCCTCAGGCTTTGCGGTTGAGGAGAAATACGGCTTGTTCTCCGAAAAGGTTCCAGAACCACCAGGGCGCATTGAGCCGCAGTGGAGACCCCCAGGCATTCAACGCGACCGCCTTTTCCATCGCGACGTCGATTTCCGTGCAGAGCAGGCGGAAATCCTTGATGGTGCAGTGATGGATATTGGGCGTGTCGTACCAGCTGAACGGCAGAATATCCGTGCGCGGCATGTGGCCGGCAAACAGAAGCTGCAGGCGCACCTGCCAGTGACCAAAATTCGGGAACGAAACGATGGCATGACGCCCAATGCGGAGCATGTGCTCGAGCACGACCCGCGGATGCCGTGTCGCCTGCAGGGTTTGTGACAGGATTACGTAATCGAAAGCGTCGTCGGGATAGTCGGCAAGATCGGTATCCGCGTCGCCCTGGATGACGGCCAATCCTTTGGCCACGCATTCGTTAACGCCCTCACGCGACAGTTCGATGCCGCGACCGTCAACCCCGCGAATTTCGCCCAGCAGGCGCAGCAATTCGCCATCGCCGCAGCCGACGTCGAGAACCTTGGTGCCCTGCTCGACCATTTCCGCAACCAGGACGAGGTCGACGCGGGCACTCGCCGATGTATACGGCGCATTGCCGGCCGTTATGTCTGCGTCGGTGCGCGACAGCATATTCATGTCTCAGCCCTTCGCGCAAAGGCCGCGCGACTTGCCGGCACCATCGAGGAATCCACGCACGATTGCGAACAATTCTGGTTCGTCAAGCAAGAAAGCATCATGACCTTTGTCAGTGACAATTTCGGCGAACGACACGCGCGCGCTCGCCGCATTCAGCGCATGCACGATTGCCCGCGAATCCGAAGTCGGGAATAGCCAGTCACTGGTGAAAGAAATCACGCAGAAGCGCGTCGGTGTTCCCTTGAAGGCCTTGGCCAACACGCCGTCGTAATCCGCGGCAAGATCGAAATAATCCATAGCGCGAGTAAGATAGAGATAGGAATTGGCGTCAAAACGCTCGACGAACGAAATTCCCTGGTGGCGCAAGTAGGATTCGACTTCGAAGTCCGCATCGAAAGAGAAGGTCGGATTCGCCCGATCCTGGAACTTGCGGCCGAATTTCCGGTGCAGCGCCGCGTCGGACAGGTAAGTGATGTGCGCGCCCATGCGCGCGACAGCCAGCCCGCGGCGTGGATTGGAATCTTCCAGCAGATAGCGGCCGCCCCGCCACTCCGGATCGGCCATGATGGCCTGCCGGCCCACTTCGTGAAACGCAATATTCTGCGCCGAATGACGTGTCGCACAGGCAATCGGCAACACACTGTAAACGCGCTGCGGAAAGCTCACGGCCCACTGCAGAACCTGCATGCCGCCCATCGATCCGCCTGCCACCGAGAACAGAGAGTCGATGCCCAGGTGATCGAGCAGCATCGCCTGCGCGCGCACCATGTCGCGAATTGTGATAACCGGAAAATCGAGGCCCCACGGCTTCCCTGTCTTCGGGTCGATCGACGAAGGGCCAGTGGTACCCATGCAGGCGCCGACCACATTCGGACAGATGACGAAATATCGCTCGGTATCGATCGGCCTTCCCGGTCCGACCATCGTCTCCCACCAGCCCGGTTTTTTGGTGACCGGGTGCACGCTTGCGACGTGCTGGTCGCCGGTGAGCGCGTGACAGATCAATACTGCGTTTGAACGTGCAGCGTTGAGCGAACCATAGGTCTTGTAGGCGATCTGAAACGGAGACAGATCGACACCGGCGTCGAGCCGGAGCGGCTTGTCCGACCCGAAATGCGCGACGAGTGAGTCGCGCGGTTGGTCCGCTTCGCGCGGAGCATCCGCAGCCTCACGTGCGCTCGTCAGATCGGCTTCAGCCATATCACCTGCGCTCCCGGTGCGCTTGCCCGCCGCACAGGCGGAATTGTAGCGGTTTACTGTCAACCTAGCAGACTACAGTCAATGTTTTCTTTGATTTCAGGCTCCGGCCCACCTATCAATGCCGCATGGCGAAGCCACCTGAAACAGCCTCGTTGGCCGATCTCCGCAAGGATATCGACCGCCTAGATGAGGCGATGCACCAGCTGCTAATCGAACGCAGCGAGATCATCGACCGGCTCATCACTGTCAAACGCAGTCAGGAGACCGGTTCGTCGGCGTTCCGCCCGGCACGCGAAGCGGAAATGATGCGCCGGTTGGTTAACCGTCATAAAGGAATTTTGCCGCTCGACACTGTCGAAAGCATCTGGCGCGTCATCATCTCGACTTTTACCTATGTGCAGGCGCCCTTCTCCGTGCATGCCGACTTGTCCGCGGGAGATGCGTTGATGCGCGACTCGGCCCGCTTTCATTTCGGCTTCACTGTTCCATTCGTCCCACACATGGGCGCCGCCGGGGTAGTGGCGGCAGTATCCGCTTCCAAAGGCGATCTCGGCCTCGTGCCTGCTTTCGACGTGGCCTCAGCCGGCGCCTGGTGGAACGCGCTTGAGTTCGACGCCGCGCCGAAAATCATCGCGCGCCTGCCGTTTGTTGAGCGGCCCGATCATCCGGCAGCTTTGCCGGTGTTTGTGATCTCCAGAGTCGCACCTGAAGCCATGGCGACCGAAACCGCCGCGTGGAGTATCCGCGTCTCCGGTTGGGGTGCGAGCGCCGCACAGGCCTTGTCTGCATTCACCAACTTCATCGCCGTGCCCGACCGTGCTTTCGACGGCGCCGCCCTGCTGGTTACGCTGCCAAAGGGCACGAGCCTGCAAACAGTCACCGCCGCCCTGGTTAAGGCTGGCGCCACGGTGCGTTCGTCAGCCCTCGTCGGAAGCCACGCAACCCGCTATACGGTTGCCGCCAACAAGACCTGACCGTTCGGAAAGCCGCCTGATGACTGCGAACCGCCCGCAACCGCGCCCCGGCGTGCTCGATATTGCCCCCTATGTCCCGGGCAAGAGCACGGCGCCTGGTGTTGCCAAAGTGTTCAAGCTCTCCTCCAACGAGACACCGTTGGGGCCGAGTGAGAAGGCTATGGCCGCCTACCGGGAGGTCGGCGAGCATCTCGAGGACTATCCGGATGGCGCAGCTACTGCGCTGCGCGACGCAATTGGCGCCGCCTTAGGTCTTGACCCTGACCGCATCGTCTGCGGTGCCGGCTCCGATGATTTGCTGAACTTGCTCGCGCGCGCCTACCTTACCGATGGCGACGAGGCGATCTACACGACACACGGCTTTCTGGTCTACCCCATCGCTACCATGGGCACGGGAGCAAAGGCCATTGCGGCGCCGGAAAAGAATTTCACGGCGGACATCGATGCCATTCTCAAAAAGGTAACGTCAAGAACCAGGATCGTGTTTCTTGCCAACCCCAACAACCCGACCGGAACCTATATTCCGTTCGACGAGGTAAAGCGGCTGCACAAGGGATTGCCGCCGAACGTCCTGCTCGTTCTCGACGCTGCCTATGCGGAATACGTGCAGCGCAACGACTACGAGTCGGGAATCGAATTGGTCGCCACCACCGATAACGTGGTGATGACCCGCACCTTCTCGAAAATCTATGGGCTGGCTGCGTTGCGGCTCGGCTGGCTGTATGGACCGGCGCACGTAGTCGATGCGATCAACCGCATACGCGGTCCGTTCAATGTCAACGGGCCGGCGATCGCCGCGGGTGTCGCCGCGATTCGCGACACCGCTCATGTGGAAAGGGCGCGCGCGCATAATACGCGCTGGCTCGCCTGGCTCACGGAGGAAATCGGCAAACTCGGTCTGCCGGTGACCCCAAGCGCGGCCAATTTCGTACTTATCCATTTCCCGGAGAGCAAAGGTCGCACCGCAAAGGATGCCGACGCTTTTCTCACCAAGCGCGGTCTCATCCTACGTCAGGTTGGAGCCTACAAGTTGCCTAACGCATTGCGCATGAGCGTCGGCACCGAGGAAGCAAATCGGCTGACGGTGCAAGCGCTGAAAGATTTTTTGGGGAGGGCCGCGTGAGCAAACCGGCGACTCTGTTTAACCGCCTGGCCCTGATCGGTGTCGGGCTCATCGGCTCCTCGATTGCGCGTGCAGTGCGCGCGCAAGGCGCCGCGCGTTCGATTGTCGCAACCGCGCGTTCACCACAGACGCGCCGGCGCATCGCCGAACTCGGGCTTGCCGATCAGGTGGTCGAAAGCAATGCCGCCGCAGTCGAAGGCGCCGATTTGGTTATCGTGTGCATCCCGGTCGGCGCCTGCGGCGCAGTCGCCAAGGAAATCGGCCCGCACCTTGCTCCTGGCGCCATCGTTTCCGACGTTGGCTCTGTGAAAGGCTCAGTCGTTCGCGATATGGCGCCGCACCTGCCCAAGGGGGTGCACTTTGTCCCGGCACACCCTGTCGCGGGAACGGAATATTCCGGTCCCGATGCCGGTTTTTCAGAACTGTTTGTAAATCGCTGGTGCATTCTTACGCCGCCGGCGGGCACGGATCCGAAAGCCGTCCAGAAACTAACGGCCTTTTGGCAATTGCTTGGTGCCAACGTGGACACCATGGCGCCCGATCATCATGACCTGGTGCTCGCGATAACGAGCCATCTACCGCACCTGATCGCCTACACAATCGTTGGTACTGCCGACGAGTTACAGACAGTGACGCGCTCGGAAGTGCTGAAATTCTCGGCCGGCGGCTTCCGCGATTTCACGCGTATCGCCGCATCCGACCCGATCATGTGGCGTGATGTTTTTTTGGCCAACAAGGAAGCGGTGCTGGAAATGCTCGGCCGCTTCAACGAAGACGTTTCGGCGTTGACCAAAGCGATCCGCAAGGGCGATGGCGACGCCTTGTTCGAACACTTCAAGCGCACCCGCGCTATCCGCAAAGGCATTGTCGATATCGGTCAGGATTCGGCAGACCCGGATTTTGGCCGGCCGCACCAGGACCTCACGCCATTGCCGAAGCCTTATGCAGGCGCGGAGGACTAAAACAGCGGCGGCACGTTGCCGATCGGAACCGGCCCGAGAAATGCCGCACCGTCGGTAAACCGCAGCGGCAGGGCTACGGCGCGTTTCCCTTCGAGCGTTGTCTGTTCACCAAGCAAATTCACCCCCACGGATAAATTCGCGCCCGCCTGTTGGCGCGCCACACCGCCCAAGCCGGGCATAATGCGATCCAACGCACCGACAATCTTGTCCATGCTCTCCGAGCTTTGCACGCGCTGCTGCACACCCATCGCCGCCAAAAACTGGTCAACTCCGGCCATGGTTATCCGCAGTTCGCCTTCCAGGTGGCCGTTGGAATTGATCGACAACGCACCGCTGCCGGTCGCGAGAATGTCTCCCTGTTGCACGCGCGCCTTCGTGATGTCGATGCGGCCACCCGCCGCCTGAATTTCGCGGAATCGCGCCGGCCAGGGCTTTGGTGAAAAATCGTTCAAGCCACGAAGCATTGCCGTCACATCGGCGTCGATTGGTTGCGCTGCTGCCGGGTGCAGCGTCGGCGCTGTCGCCTGAGTAAGCTGCGTCACAATCTCGATCACGGGTTTGTTGACGGCAGAGCCCTCCGCTATGCGACCGTGAATTTCAACACGCTTGGCGCGCAACAAATTTTGCCGCGTAGTGCCATCCATGCGGTCAACCGCCGGCTGATCGAAAAGGAGAGACACGCGTTCGGGCGCCGCGGGAGTACCACGCACACTCGATTGCGCGAGCTTCCAGTCGGCGGTTATCTCGGGCGGTTTTCCCGGTTCACCCGCAGTGAGCGGCCCATGGAATTCGCTGATCAGCAATCCGGGCTGATAGATTTGTGCCGCCACCAATATGCTGTCGGTCTTGACCTCAACCGGAGGCTGGTTGCTTTGGAAGAGCGCTGAGGTGCGCTCGCAATTGACTTCTATGCGGAAGGGATAGCCGCCGACGGTTTGCGAGCCACACGCATAAATACGACCCGCCTTTGCCTCGCGCGCACGCCACCCTTCGATTGCCGTTTCCGCCTTTCCAGCTGCAAGCTTCCAGAAAGCGCTCCACCCGGCGATCAGCGCCAGTACCAGGAAAAGCAGGATCGCGTAGCGAATCCCGGTCCGGCGGCGCGACTGCAGACTCTCTGACATCAGCTGCCTTCAAAACCTGCCGAATGCGGCGTTTCTACGCCGGTTCTTTTGCCGGTTGCACACCATCCGGCCGCCTGTTACGCGAACGTAGCTCGCCGCCCCTGTCAACGCCGTGGTCCCTGCCCGCCACGATGAACATCCGTTCCAATCAGACCCGCGAAGAACTCTGGGTTTTCGCCTACGGTTCGCTGATGTGGCGGCCCGGCTTCGACTTTCTGGAGCGCCGTCACGCGCGTCTGGTGGGGGCGCATCGCTCGCTTTGTGTTTACTCTTTCGTGCACCGCGGAACTCCGGACAAGCCGGGACTTGTATTCGGCCTCGATTGCGGCGGCAATTGCCGCGGTATCGCCTACCGCGTCGCGGGAAGCAAACGCGTGAAAACCATCGAGTATCTGCGTGCCCGTGAACAAGTCACGCTCGTCTATCATGAAAGCTGGCGCAGAGTCTGGCTCGATGACAACCCCCAGCAAAGTGTGCACGCGCTTTGTTATGTCGTCGACCGTGGTCACCGCCAGTATGCCGGTCGGCTCAGTTTGGCCAAGCAGTTGCACTATGCTCGCCAGGGCCATGGCCGATCAGGCGCCTGCCGCGACTACGTGCTCGCGGCAGTGAAGGAACTGCAAAGACTTCGAATTCGCGACCGCGAGCTGCACTTGCTGGCCGATCAGCTCAGAGGCACACATCAATCGGCAACCGACTGAACTCCGCCAGCTCGCATTTTTGTGCGACCTTCGGCGATAAGGCGCGCCGTCGCCGTTTCGATGTCATTTTGCAACCGCGCGAAAAACGCATCCTTGTCCATTCCCGGCGGAATCGGATCAAGGATCTCCGCAATCACCGTGCCGGGGATTCGTCGCAGTGATCGCCGCGGCCAAAACAAACCAGAATTGAGTGCGATCGGCACACAAGGCACGCCCTCAGCGGCATAGAGATGCATAACGCCGACCTTGTAGCGGGGCTCAGCGCCCGCCGGCCTCCGCGTCCCTTCCGGAAAAATGATCAGCTGCCGGTTATCGGCAAGTTCGATGCGCGCGCGTTCGACCATGTCGGCGAGGGCTTGCGCCCCCAGGCCGCGATGCACCGGCACCATGCGGCCCTTGATAGTGAGCCAGCCGAAAACGGGTATCCACTGCAATTCGTGCTTGAGGATAAACACGGGATTTTCAAGCAGCGGAAGGAGGGCGAACGTTTCCCACGCCGACTGGTGCTTGGAGGCTACGATGAGCGGCCCCTTGGGGAGCTTCTCACGGCCGCGTATTTCGTAGTCGATGCCCGCGACTACGCGCAGCAAGATGAGATTGGCGCGTCCCCACGCCTTCGCGACGGCAATGATGGCGCGATATGGCATGAAGAAGGTCGGCAGTCCTCCGATCAGATAGACAAGTGTGTTCACGTAGAACAGCACATTGAAGGCAATCGAGCGAAGAAGAATGACCACGGCGATGCTCCTTCACACGGCACTATCGGTATCGATACGCATGCGGACCTGCGCGAACAGGTACTTCAGGTATTCCGCGAACAGGAAACGCGCTGTGTCCAGATTCGACCACCACGGCTCTGTTTTCACTTTTTCGGAAATGACCGGATAGGCTATCAAGTTGACATCAGGGAGTTGGTGGGCCAATTCGGCCATGGCTCGTTGCATGTGCCAATTCGAAGTTACCACGACCAATGAATTGAAATTGTGCTCGCGCGCCCAGCGCCTGGTTTCGAGGGCATTTCCGAAAGTATTGAGAGCCGATCGGTCGAGGTCGATGCAGCACGTGAAGTACTTTGAGTATAGCGGTGTGAGCCGGGCAATCTCGCGCGCGCTGGTGGCACGATAAACCCCGGTGATCAACAGCCTTTTGCCACGTTCGGTCGCCAATAACTCGATCGCGTCTGGAATTCGCGCAGCGGCGCCGGTGAGCACGACAATTCCATCGGCTTTGCCGTCGAGCGTGACCTCGTCGGATGCAATATGTGAAACGAACCAACCGAAACCACATACGAGCAAAAGCAGCCCGGTGACGCTGGCCGCCATGGTCAGAAAACCGATCCATCGGGCAATTCCAGCAACCATGTCAGTCGATCGCTTCAAGCGTGCGGTTGACCGTGTGCCGGGAGGTTAAGGCAGTCACCGTTGCAATCAATGCCACCTGGACCACGACGGCGATATAGCCCGTAAGACCGACCGAAAACGACCCGAACAGAGCCGACGTCTGGTCGCCGCCCGGCGTGCCTGCGAACCAACGGCTGGCTATTCCGGCGAGCGCGAAAAGGGTCACGGCCGCGCCACCGCCGATAGCCCCTCCCTGCAGGCCCAAGAGCAAGAAATGGTGCTGAAAATTTCTTGCGATAAACCCGTTTTTCGCGCCGACAAAATGCAGAACTTCTATCACCGCCTTGTTGGTCGCCATGGCGCCGCGGGTGGCAAAAGTTACGGACAAGACGGTAGCGGCCAACACCAGGAGCAGAATGCAGATGCCGGCGGCAACGGCCGTGCCCGCCATGGTGCGCATGCGATCGATCCATCCGCGATGGTCGTCGAGCATGGCACCGGGTACTTGATCAGCGAGCATGCGCCTCAATTGCGCGAGATCCGGCACCGCGTTCGCCGAGATCCTGACAACAATCAGACGTGGTACCGGCAGCTCATTCAGAGAAAGTCCGCTCCCTAACCAAGGCTCGAGCAGCTTGGCGGACTCCTCATTTGAGTAAGGCCGCACCTCGGAGATCCCGGGGAATCCGCGCGCGACCGCGGCCGCTGTCTCTACAGCAACGTCGAGATCCCGGCCCTGCGCCGGAGCGACCTGGATGGTCACTTCATGGGAAATATCTGACTGCCATTCGCCGGCAGCTTTACCCACAAGGATCACGGCACCCGTGGTGAGCGATGCAAGAAAAGTCATGATGGCGACGACTGCGATCAGCGCACGGCCCGAAATCGAATTGCGCGGCACGAGCGGCGTTTCAAAATGCGGCAGCGGCTCCGCCGGTGAGCGGATAGTCGCCAATTCGGCCATTCTATAGTCCGCCATCCTGATTCTCAGTCGTAGATGTGCAGCCGGCCCTCGTGCAACACGAGACGCCGCGCATCGTACTGGTCCATCAATCCGATATCATGCGTCGCAATCACTACAGACGTGCCGGACTTGTTGAGTTCTACGAACAGTCGTAGCAGGCGCTGCGCCAAACTGGGATCGACGTTTCCGGTCGGCTCGTCCGCCAGCAGAAGCTGTGGTCGCGCGATGACCGCGCGCGCAATAGCGGCGCGTTGTTTTTCACCACCGGATAGTACCGGCGGCAGGGCCCACATTCTTTCACCCAGGCCAACCCAATTGAGCAGTTCCACGACCTCATCACGGTAGCTGTTCTCTGGACGGCCCATCACTCGTAAAGGCAGCGCGACATTTTCGTATGTTGTCATGTGGTCGAGCAGCCGGAAATCCTGGAAGACAATGCCAATGCGTCGACGCAATGTAGCTACCGCATCGCGCGACAAAGTCGCGACATCATGGCCAAACTGAGTGATCAGCCCACGGGTCGGCCGAAGGGACAAAAACAGCAGACGTAGCAGCGATGTCTTACCCGCGCCGGACGGGCCGGTGAGAAACTGGAACGAATGCGGTTCGATGCGGAACGTGAGGTCACGCAGAACCTCCGGTCCCAGTCCGTAGCGCAAGCCCACATTCTCGAATCGGACCACCCACCCTCTCCGACAATTTCGGTTATGGCCGGCCGAATCACGGGCCTGGCCCAAGCTCCCGGATACCCCGGAATGCCTTTCATGGCTCGCGGGCTGGGCACCCGGAACAGGGCTTTTACAGGATTATCACGGTGTCGCCATAGCGGCGCGGGGAAAAGCCTTCTGCCAAAGGGCCTGCCATGGTTTCCGATCCATTAACGGACGACTGTTAGGTTTGGGACGCAAAAAACCGTTGTTGCCATGCAGATCGCCTGCCCGAATTGCTCCACATCGTACGAGATCGACCCGGCCTCGCTTGGGCCCGCCGGGCGAACGGTTCGTTGCGCACGCTGCAAGAGTACCTGGTTTGCCGACGGTACGGTGGCTGAACCTGTCGCGGCGGAAGCCGAGGCGGAGGCTTTCAAGGGCGTGCTCCCTCCCGATGAACTCCCGGCCGCCAGCGACGCCGAAGTATCAGAGCACAGTACCGAGGCCGAGGAATTCGAGGTACCGGCGGTGCCAGCTGAACCGGACAGGCCGGTTACCATCGCCGATGCACCATCACTGGTTCCGGCGGCCGAGCCGGCAGCGACACCGGACGCGGATTCAGATTCCGACGAAGTCGAAAATTTTGCGGCACGACGCAAGCGATTGCAGGCACGACGCAAGCAGGCTCGGCGCTCGTCGCGCTGGACCGCACTCATTCTCGTATTGTTCGCGTTCAACGTAGCTCTGATTGGCGCGCGCAGCGAAGTTGTGCGATTTTTGCCGCAGACTGCATCGCTGTTCTCCGCGATCGGTCTGCCAGTCAATCTGCGCAATCTGAAGTTTGAAAATATGCGAATTTCGAAAGAGACGCAGGAGAGTCTGTCCGCGCTCGTCATAGAGGGAACCATCGTCAGCATTTCCAACAAGCCGGCCGAAGTGCCACGCCTGCGCTTCGCCGCAAGGGATGCCATGGGTCAGGAGGTCTATACCTGGACCTCCATGCCGAGCCGCAGCATTCTCGGACCCGGCGAGAAACTGGAATTCAAGAGCCGCCTTGTCTCGCCGCCGTCAACTGCGAGCGATGTGATCGTGCGCTTCTTCAATCCGCATGACGCGGCGACCGGAGCGAAGTAGAACAATGGCAAAAATCCTGATCGCCGAAGATGACGATGCACTCCGAGAGTTTGTCGTCCGCGCTCTCTGCGGTGACGGGCACGATCTCACCGAAACCGCCGACGGCACCACGGCCCTCGACACGCTCAAACAATCCAACGGCGAATTCGATCTGCTGCTGACCGACGTCAAGATGCCAGGCATGGACGGTATCGCACTGGCACTGGCGACGGGCCGGGCGCATCCGGACATTCCGATCATGTTGATGACGGGCTTTGCCGATCAGCGCGAACGGGCGCACAAGCTCGACGCATTCGTGCACGACGTGATCGCGAAACCGTTCTCAGTCGAGCAGATCAAAGACGCGGTGCGCGACGCCTTGGTACAGCGGCACTAGCCGCTGAAATCGATAGCACCCGGTCAGAAATCCTTGAGCAGACGCTCGATGTAATCGAGTTCAAGCTGCGGACGGAAGCTTTCGCCGAAACGTTTGCGCAACTCTTCCAGAATGCGTCGGGCACGCTGTGCGTCGATCTCGCCCGGCACTTTCACCGTAACGTCATCGCCGTAGTCGCGGCCGCGCATCGGCCGGCCGAGCGGATCGGTATCCTGATTGGCGCGGGCCTGACCGCGACCTGGCCGCCCATTGGGACCCGGACCCATTCCTTGCTGCTGCATCGATTGCGCGAGACCTTGCGCGCCCTTGCGCATGGCCTCGAGCGCCTGCGCTTGACTGTCGACTGCGCTGTCGGCATCGCCCTCTCCAAGCTGGCCTTCGGCGCGTCCCATGGCTTCGCCGGCATCGCCAAGCTGACCCATTTCATTGCTTTCGCCCTGCTGGCCGGGCTGGCCGAGCCCACGCTGACGCAACTCCTGCAACAGCTTATTGAGACGGTCGCGCAGACCTTGCTGATCTTGGCGCAGGTCGCCCATCTGACCTTGCTGACCTTGCTGACCTTGCTGACCTTGCTGACCCTGCTGACCCTGCTGACCCTGCTGACCCTGCTGACCGCGCTGACGATCGCGCCGCATTTCCTGGCCCTGCCGGAAGGTCCGGTCGCGCAACTGTTGCTGCTTGCGGATCATATCGCTCAACTCGTCGAGCGCCGACATCATATCGTCGTCGCCATCATCCCCGCCGGCGCCGGGCCGGGCCATCTGCAGATTTTCAAGCATTGACTGCAGTTCTTCGAGCAGCCTGCGCGCGGCGTCCTTGTTGCCGGAACGCGCCAGGTTCTCCAGCCGGTCAAGCATGCTCTTGAGATCCTGCTGACTGAGCGTGCGGGTATTGCGATCGAGCGGGCGCGCAAGCTGTTGTGGATTCCTGCGCAGCTCTTCAGCGAGCGCCTGGAGGAATTTGTCCATGGCGGCACGCAACTGTTCCATCAGTTTCCTGATTTCTTCGTCGCTCGCGCCGCGCTCGAGGGCCTGCCGCAGGGCTTCCTGCGCCTGACGCAACGCCTGCTCGGCCTGTGAAACGTTGCCGTCTTCAAGTTGAACCGCCATCTCCCACAGTCGTGTCACCACATCGCGGAGCGCGTCATCGGATTTGGCGTTTTGCAGACCGTAATAGATCGAACGCAAACCGAGATAGATGCTCGATTCAGGGGTAAACCGATCCGGCGCAATCGCCAGTGCATCAAGTGCCGTAAGAACCTGCGGTTTGGTTTCGGCATCGAGCGCCAGGTTACGACGCTGCTCAATAAGCGCACGCGCGAGCGGCTTGACGAATATCCGCTGCGGCAGAGTCAGTTCGTGCGGTTCGCTCCGTCCCTCGTTGCCTGCCTCATCGCGTGCCGTGAGCGTCAATATTACGTCGGCGCCAGCCCAGGGATGCTCGGTGAGATCGTGCGTGGTTTGCGCCGCGCCAGAACGCGTGCGCGCTTGCGGCAAGTTCAAAGCGTAGTCCGGCGCCGTATACAGAGGATGGTGCGATTTCTCTTCCGGCTGTTGGTCCTTGAGCGCGAATGTGGCCTTCGCCTCCACCACGCCGTAGTCGTCCGTCATCTTGTAATCCAGCCGCAGCGCACCGCGAGCCTGACGCTCCGGTTCCTTGGTTAGCTCGATGGTGGGGGCACGGTCAGCGATAGCCGTAAAATTCCAGACAAGATCGCTGCCGAGAACGCCGTGGACAGCGACAGAACCGTCAGTTTTGATCAACAGACGACGCTCCTCCGTCCCAGCCGGCAGCGGCGCGCGTGCTTCGGCGGGCACATCCTCAATTCCACCCTTACGTATGAGGTCGAAATGCACCTTGCCGGTCGAACGGATGACCAGCTGACTGCCGGTGGGGACCGCGACCGGCGTCGTGACTTGCGCAGTTTCTCCCGTTCGCAATCCCGGCAACATCACTGGTGGCCGGCCCGTATAGACGGGAGGCGTTACCCAGGCATCGATGCGGAAATTCGCCGGCGCCACCACGCCGTGCCAATCAAAGGCAGCAGCAACACGCTTTGCGCGCTCACCGCCCGCAGCAAAGAAACTTGCGACGACCAGAATGAGCGTGAGCGCGCGCAACGCCATCGGGTCGCGCAATGACAGCCGCGGCGCCGGCCATCCCGCTTTCAGGTCGCGCGCCGAACGCAAAGCCCGTTCGACGTGCGCCTGCCACAACGCTTGCGTAACCGGATCCTGGCTATTCGCGGCGATGTGGTCTGCGACCGCTGTTGCCGGACGGTGCGTCTCGCCAGTATTTCGATCAAGGCGCCGCAGGCCGTCATGCACCGTGGGCAGACGCACGACCAGCAAGGGCAAAGCAGCAGCCGCGACGGCAATTCCAAATGCGATCAAGCCGACGGCGCGCGCGAGCGGCGGTAGAACTAACCACAGGCCGGCCCAGGAGAATGCGAGGAAGATTCCGGCCACCGTCGCCAGCATGGCGAGCGCGGGCCACAATCGCTCCCAGAATATGCTGCCGCGCGCGCGCCTGAGCACCCGCGCGAGCAGTAGTCTCGTCGGCCGCTCCACATCGCGAGTCGGATCGTTCAGATCATCCAAAGGCCACTCCGTCGCTCCGGGCTCGGGAGAATCTATTATGCATCACGGTAACACGCGGCAGACTCTCCGGCCACGCGTGTATTCATGCGCTCATAGCCAATCCGGCATGCGATCGAGCGCAATTAATTGGTCAACTTCAAGGCGTGGGCGGATCAGCGCCCATTCCGCGCCTTTGACCAGCACTTCCGGCACCAGCGGCCGCGTATTGTAGGTGCCGGCCTGGACGGCGCCATAAGCACCTGCCGACATGACAGCAAGCAATGCGCCGCTTGCCGGTTCAACCATGTCGCGGTTAATGGCGAGGAAATCACCGCTTTCACATACGGGCCCAACAACATCCGCGCGAATCCGCCCGGCTGTTGCCTGCTGAGCGACCGGCCATATCTCGTGATAGGCCTCATATAACGTGGGCCGAACCAGATCGTTCATCGCGGCATCGACCACGACAAAGTTCTTTGCCTCGCCGTGTTTCACGAACAAAACGCGCGTCAGCAGAATACCGGCATTGCCAACGAGCAGACGGCCGGGCTCGAAAATCAGCCGACACTTGAGATCACGGGTGGCGCGCTTGACTACTGCGGCGTAGGCCTCGGGGTGTGGCGGCGGCTCATTGTCGTCGCGGTAGGGAATGCCCAATCCGCCACCGAGGTCAACGTGCGAAATCGTATGGCCATCGGAGCGGAGCACCCCGACAAATTCTGCGAGCAGAGCAAACGCGTTGCCGAACGGATCGAGCTCGGTGATCTGGCTGCCGATATGCATATCGACGCCGGCAACTTTCACACCCTTGAGCTTCGCCGCACGGAAATAGATCTCGCGTGCGCGGCTGATCGGGATGCCGAATTTGTTTTCAGCCTTGCCGGTGGCGATCTTGTGATGGGTCTTGGCATCGATGTCCGGATTGACACGCACGGAAATATTCGCGGTGCGGCCTTTGGAAGCCGCGATGCTCGACAGCAATTCGAGTTCCTGCTCGGACTCAACATTGACGCACAGAATCCCCTCATCGACGGCAAGCGCGAGCTCAGCGGCCGTCTTACCGATGCCGGAGAACATGATCCTGTCAGCAGGAATGCCGGCGAGGCGCGCGCGCTTGAGCTCACCGCCGGACACGACGTCGGCGCCGGCGCCGAGCTTGGCCAGCGTACGTACGATAGCCTGATTGGAATTTGCCTTCATGGCATAGCAGACGAGTGCATCCACGTCGGCAAATGCGCCGGCGAAAACCTGGTAGTGGCGCGCGAGCGTCGCCATCGAATAGCAATAGAACGGAGTTCCGACCGCGGCGGCGAGCGTATCGAGGTTCACCGCTTCGGCGTGCAGCACCCCGTCGCGATAAGCAAAGTGGTGCATGACACGCTCAGTTGAGCAGAACGTCGAGAGGGATACGTTTGTTTGCGGCGCCCGGTGCAATCAGCTTGCCGTCAGGACCGATGGGCGGTTTGCTGCGATCACTCGGATCGGGAGCAACCACCGCCTGGTCACCGGCCAGGGAAGCAGCGGGTGGCGGGTCGAGCGGCCCCTTGCGCCCGCACGCGGCCAGACCGATCGATGCGGCCAGCGCGCCGATCAGGGCAATGCGAAATAACGGGCGGCCATAATGCTTCAAGGCAGTCGCTCCTTGCATGAAGGCACCATAACAAATCAGGCAAACAAGGCGAAGTCAGGATTTCTCTTTTTCCAGCTTTCGCAGCCATTTCTTTGCCTGGGAACGTACGTTCCGGGGCGCGGTACCGCCGAAACTTGTACGGCTTTTTACCGACCGGTCGACGGTAAGAACGCTGAAAACGTCGTCGCCGATCCGCGGCTCAATCTCACGCATGGCTGCGAGTGGCATGCGATGGAGAGCGATGCCCGATTCAGCCGCCTTGGCAACGAGTCGACCGGTGATGTGATGCGCATCCCGGAATGGAATTTTCAGAGTTCGCACCAGCCAATCGGCGAGATCGGTCGCGGTGGCATATCCCTCGCCGGCCGCTTTCTTCATCCTTGCGGTGTCGGGCTCAAGGTCAGCGACCATCCCCGTCATCGCAGCGATCGCGAGCGAGAGGGCAGCAAGCGCGTCCATGGCGCCCTCTTTGTCCTCTTGCATATCCTTGGCGTAGGCAAGCGGCAGACCCTTCATCACGATCAACAGCGCATTGAGTGCGCCAATAATACGGCCGGTCTTGGCGCGCACCAGCTCGGCCGCGTCAGGATTCCGCTTTTGCGGCATGATCGAGGAGCCGGTGGTGAATTTGTCCGACAACTTGACCAGCGCGGTGAGCGGCGAAGTCCAAACCACGATCTCTTCCGCGAGCCGCGACAGGTGCACCGACGTGATCGCCGCGGCGGCAAGTGTCTCCAGGACGAAGTCCCGGTCCGATACCGCGTCGAGTGAATTCGCCATCGGCCGATCGAAGCCGAGCGCACGCGCGGTCATGTCGCGATCGAGCGCGAAGGAAGTACCGGCAAGCGCTGCCGCGCCCAGTGGAGATTCATTCAATCTCTTGCGCGCATCAGCAAATCGAGCGCGGTCACGCGCCGCCATTTCCACATAGGCAAGCAGATGATGACCAAAGGTCACTGGCTGCGCGGTCTGCATGTGAGTAAGGCCGGGCATGACGGTGCCCGCATGCTCCAGCGCCTTCTCGGCCAGCGCTCGCTGATAAGCCCCAAGTCCGGTAACAAGGGTGTCCACCGTGTCACGCATCCACAGCCGGAAATCGGTAGCTACCTGATCGTTGCGCGAGCGCGCGGTGTGCAGGCGTCCCGCTGCCTCGCCGATCAGCTCGGAAAGACGGCCTTCCACGTTCATGTGGATGTCTTCGAGGGCACGCTTGAACGAGAATTTGCCCGCCTCGATCTCTGACAGGATCGTGTCTAGACCGTGAGCGATCTTTTTCGCATCGTCTGCCGTAATGATGCCTTGCTTCGCCAGCATCTCGGCATGGGCCTTGGACGCGGCGATGTCCTGGCGGTAGAGATGCCGGTCAAAGTCGATCGAGGCATTGATTTCCTCCATGATGGAGCCGGGACCAGACGTAAACCGTCCACCCCACATCTTGTTGCTCATGGCCTATCCACCAAGCCGATCATGACCGCGCCCCAATCCAGCTTCGCCAAAAAACGCCTCGCCATGGTTTGGGCGGGCGGAATCGCCGGCATCGTCGTTGGGCTGGCGGGGGTATACGGGATTGCCACCCTTACACGCAATGTGGGCGCCGATACGGCCTGCGCCCCTGCTGTCGAAATAGCTAAGAAAATCGCGCCATTTGTGCGTGGCGAGGTGGCGGCCGTTAACGTTGCCAAAAGTCCCCTGAAGTTGCCCAACCTCGCTTTTGCAGATGCCGCCGGAAAACCGCTGACGCTGGAGCGCTGGCGCGGGCGCACTGTGCTGGTCAACCTGTGGGCCACCTGGTGTGTGCCTTGCCGCGCGGAAATGCCGGCGCTCGATAGTCTCGAACAGAGGCTCGGCGGTCCCGGTTTCGAGGTGGTGGCGATCAACATCGACACACGAGATCCCGACAAGCCGAGGGCCTGGCTGAAAGAAGTTGGAGTCCAGAAACTCGCCTACTACGCCGACCTGACCGCGCGCACGTTTCAGGACCTCAAGGCCATCGGCCGTGCTTTCGGCATGCCGACCACGTTGCTCGTGGACCCGCAGGGTTGCGAGATTGGCACGATTGCCGGCCCTGCCGAGTGGGCGAGCGACGACGCGATCAAGCTGATCCGCGCGGCGCTCGGTCAATAAACGCGACGATCGCGATTCGATCAGGCGGTGATGTTCAGATTTTGCCCGACGCCCGCAGCGACGTTGGCGAGGCTCTGAATATTCTGCTGAGCGGCGTTAAGGACCTGCACGATAGACGCCGCATTGTCGGCATTCATGCGCAGCATCTTGGCCGCAATGGCCATCTGCACCTGGCTCATCTGGGCGCCAGCCAAAGCAGCTGCAAGTGAGGTCGGATCCATCCCGGTACCGTTCTACATCCTGATTATCAACGAAACATGAATATGCGCTGACGGGCTTGACATCTTCGCGCGCGCTCCTATACTTAACCAAATGGTTTACTATTCAAGACCGAATCTCGATCGAACTTTCGCGGCGCTGGCTGATCCGACGCGCCGCGCAATGCTCGCCCGGTTGAGCGAAACCGAAGATCTTTCGGTCAGCGAACTCGCCAAACCGTTTTCGATGTCGCTGCCCGCCGTGATGAAACATCTCGGCGTCCTGTCCGAAGCCGGCCTGATAGGACGGGAAAAGAACGGGCGCATCGTCAGCTGCCGACTGCGTACGGAACCAATGCGCGAAGCCAATGATTGGCTTAATCGCTACCAGAAGTTCTGGACCGAGCGGTTGGACCACCTTGCCGCATTTTTGGAGGAAGACACATGGCCACCGTCACGACCAAACCAAGCCTCACCATCAAGCGGCGGTTCAATGCACCGCCGGAAAAAGTCTTCGCCGCGTGGACGGACCCGGAAAAAGTAAAGCACTGGATGGGACCGGGCGACATCAAGGCCCTGTCTGTCGAAACAGACATGCGAACCGGCGGCCGTTATCGTTGGCTGATGCAATCGCCGGCCGGGGAACAGCACGACGTCAGCGGCGTATATCGCGAGGTCATTCCGAACCAGAAACTGGTGTTCACCTGGGCATGGAAAACCACGCCAGAACGCGAGTCGCTCGTCACGTTGACATTCAAGCCGGACGGCGGCGGCACTTTGATGACGCTGCTGCACGAACAGTTCTTCGACGAAGACGCGCGCGACCGCCACCAGGGCGGCTGGAGCAGCGCAATGGAAAAACTCGACAAGTATCTTTCCGCATCGTGACAGGAGTCAGCAATGCCACACCAATGGTCGCACGGACAATTCTACTGGAATGAGCTGATGACACGCGACGCCGAGAAGGCAAAGAAATTCTACAGCACCGCGGTCGGCTGGACCTTTGAAGCCATGCCAATGCCGGACGGCACCTACTGGGTGGCAAAACTGGGCGATCAATTTATCGGTGGGCTGTTTCCACTGAGCAGCCCGAAATTCGATGGCGTGCCTGAAAGCTGGATGTCCTACCTGGCGGTCGATGACGTGGATGCCCGGGTGAAAAAAGCCCAATCAGCCGGAGCAACACTGATGCGGCCGATTTTCGACGTTCCCAATGTCGGACGCATCGCCATTCTCAAAGAGCCGGGGGGCGCGGGCATCGGCTGGATGACCCCGCCGAAAGCGTACATGGAGAAGTAGCATGCAGCACAAGGTCGTTTCTCAGAGCGAATGGTTGACAGCACGCAAAGCGCTCCTCGCCAAGGAAAAGGAATTCAGCAGGGCGCGCGATCAACTCAGTGCGGCGCGGCGTGCGCTCCCCTGGGTTAAGGTCGAGAAAAACTATGTGTTTGACAGCCCCGCGGGAAAGGAAACGCTCGCCGATCTTTTCGGCGGCAAGAGCCAGCTCATTGTCTATCACTTCATGCTCGGACCCGGCTGGAAACAGGGTTGCCCGAGCTGCTCGTTCCTCGCCGATCATTTCGACGGTGCGGCAATCCACCTCGCGCAACGCGATGTGTCGCTGGTCGTGGTGTCACGCGCACTGCTTGCCGAAATCGAGGCCTACAAGAAACGCATGGGGTGGAAATTCAAATGGGTTTCCTCGTTCGGCAACGACTTCAATCACGACTTCCACGTCTCGTTTACGCCGGAAGAAAAGGCGCGCGGCAAGGTCGAGTACAACTACGCGATGACGGAATTTCCAAGTGAAGAGGCGCCGGGGTTGAGTGCGTTCATCAAGAACGAGTCTGGCGACGTGCTGCACTCCTACTCATCGTACGCGCGCGGCCTCGACATCCTAATCGGCGCCTACAATTTTCTGGATATGGCGCCAAAAGGCCGTGACGAAGACGCGCTGCCCTGGTCCATGGCCTGGGTGCGCCGGCATGACGAATACCAGCCGGCGCCCGTGATGGGTGCGTCCGGTTGTTGCGGATGACTGAGGTGAATTACCGCGTCGGGACCGGTTTTTCGCCGCGATAGTCGTAGAAGCCGCGCTGCGTCTTGCGTCCGAGCCAGCCGGCTTCGACATACTTCACCAGCAGAGGGCACGGCCGATATTTGGAATCGGCCAGGCCCTCGTGCAGGACCTGCATCACTGAAAGACAGGTATCGAGGCCGATAAAGTCGGCAAGCTCGAGTGGCCCCATCGGATGGTGCGCACCGAGACGCATCGCGGTGTCGATTGCTTCGACGTTCCCGACGCCTTCGTAAAGCGTGTAGATCGCCTCGTTAATCATCGGCAGCAGAATTCGATTGACGATGAAGGCCGGGAAGTCTTCCGAGACCGCAATGGTCTTGCCGAGCTTGGACACAAACGTCTTGCTGGCTTCGAAGGTCGGATCGTCTGTCGCAATGCCGCGGATCAATTCGACCAGCTCCATCAACGGCACCGGATTCATGAAGTGGATGCCGATGAAGCGCTCGGGCCGGTCGGTGGAAGACGCCAGACGCGTGATCGAGATCGATGAGGTGTTCGTTGCGATTATGGCATCGGACTTAAGCGAGCTGCAGAGATCCGAGAAGATCTTGCGTTTGACATCTTCCTTCTCGGTCGCGGTCTCGATCACCAGATCACAACCGGCGAGCGCATTGTATTTTTCCGCCGGCTTGATGCGAGCCAAGGCCCCCTTGCGGTCGTCTTCGCTGATCGACTTCTTGCCGACCTGACGCGCCATGTTGCCGTTGATCGTCGCCATGCCGGCCTTGATACGGTCCGCCGACAGGTCGTGGAGCAGGACGGAATAGCCTGCCAACGCGCAGACGTGGGCAATACCGCTGCCCATTTGTCCCGCGCCAATTACTCCGACGCTCTGAATATTGACTGCCATGGTCTTGCCCGGTCGATGCGAAGCCCGGCCTCTCGGCTTCGAATTCGGTTAAATTCCTACTCTTCCTCTTGCATTTCTACGACTTACCACCTTGTGACGCCATCCGATCAACGCTTGACCTTGTCGAGCTCGGACGCCAGCTCAGGCAGCGCCTGATAGAGATCGGCGACCAGGCCGTAGTCCGCGACCTGAAAGATCGGCGCCTCTTCATCCTTGTTGATAGCAACAATTACCTTCGAGTCTTTCATCCCTGCGAGATGTTGAATCGCGCCGGAAATTCCAACCGCAATATACAGTTCCGGCGCAACGACCTTGCCGGTTTGCCCCACCTGCCAGTCGTTGGGCGCATAGCCGGCGTCGACCGCGGCGCGTGAGGCGCCAACCGCCGCGCCAAGCTTATCGGCGACTGGTTCAATGTATTTAGTGAAGTTGTCGCGGCTTTGCATGGCGCGGCCGCCGGAAATTATGATCTTGGCCGAGGTCAATTCGGGGCGGTCAGACTTGGACAATTCCTCGCCGACAAAGCTCGACAGGCCCGGATCTGCCGCAGCCGTCGCATTTTCCACGCTTGCCGATCCGCTGTTCCCTGCCGCCTGAAAAGTCGACGTACGGACTGTGATCACTTTCTTGGCATCCGACGATTTCACGGTCTGGATTGCGTTGCCGGCATAGATCGGCCGTTCGAACGTGTCCGGCGCCACGACTTTTGTAATGTCGGAGATCTGCATCACGTCGAGAAGCGCGGCGACGCGCGGCATGATGTTTTTTCCGGTCGTCGTCGCCGGCGCAACGATGGCGTCGTAGGTACCCGTGAGAGAAACGATAAGCGCCGCGACCGGCTCTGCGAGCTGGTGCTCGTATTGCGGAGCGTCGGCAAGGATGACTTTCTTGACTCCGTCGAGCTTGGCCGCTGCGTCCGCTGCCGCTTTACAGCCCTTGCCCGCCACAAGCACGTGAACATCTCCGCCAATCGCCTTGGCTGCCGTGGCCGCTTTGTTGGTGGCGTCCTTTAGCGTGTTGTTATCGTGCTCAGCAACAAGAAGCGTGGTCATCTAAAGCACCCCCGCCTCGTCTTTCAGCTTGCTGACCAACTCGGCAACCGAGGCGACTTTCACGCCCGACTTCCGTCCCGGAGGTTCCGTCGTTTTCACCACCTGCAAGCGCGGCTTGATATCGACGCCATAGGCATCGGGAGTCTTTTCTTCGATCGGCTTTTTCTTCGCCTTCATGATGTTCGGGAGCGACGCATAACGGGGTTCGTTCAGACGTAGGTCAGTCGTGATAATCGCCGGCATTTTCAGCTTCACCGTCTGCAATCCACCGTCGACTTCCCGCGTCACACTGACGGTGTTGCCATCGATTGAAAGCTTGGAGGCGAACGTGCCCTGCGCAAGATTCAGCAGCGCGGCCAGCATCTGGCCGGTTTGATTGCAGTCATCATCGATAGCCTGCTTGCCCATGATGATCAGGCCGGGCTTCTCAGCGTCGACGATGGCCTTGAGGACTTTGGCGACCGCCAATGGTTCGACGACAGCGTCGGTCTTCACGAGGATGCCGCGATCGGCCCCCATGGCCAACGCTGTACGAATAGTCTCGGAGGCTTGAGCCGGTCCAATTGACACCGCCATGATCTCCGTCGCCTTGCCGGCTTCCTTCAGACGGATAGCCTCCTCGACGGCGATCTCGTCGAACGGATTCATCGACATCTTGATGTTGGCAAGCTCAACGCCAGAACCGTCCGGCTTGACGCGAATCTTGACGTTAAAGTCGACCACCCGTTTTACGGGCACCAGAATTTTCATAATTCCCATCATCCCCCGAGCCGGATGGGCCCATCGGCAGAGCGGGCGGAGGCTAAAGGCCGCGCCGTTGGCCTGTCAACGTTTATGCTGCGCCGCACGCGTCTATTGGCGGTTCTGGCCAGGGGCCCAAAGCACGTCGCCCTTGCCTTTGTCATTGGCATAGCGGCCCGCCACGAAAAGATAGTCCGACAGCCGGTTGATGTATTTCAGAGACGGTTCCGACACCCCCTCTCCCGGCTTGTCCTTCAACTCAACCATAATTCGCTCGGCGCGGCGGCAGACGGTTCGCGCAAGATGCAAATACGCCGAAGCGGGGCTACCGCCGGGCAAAATGAAAGACTTAAGCGGCGCAAGCTCGCCATTAAGCCGGTCAATCTCCCCCTCGAGCCAGGTTACTTGGGCGTCGGTCACTGTGAGCCGCGCCCCGCCCGGCCCTTTTTCAGCCAGGCATAGGTCGGCTTCCACATCAAACAGGTCGTTCTGAATGCGGGCGAGCGCGGGGTCGACCATCTTGTCCCCTGCAGTGTGAAGCCGCGCCAAACCGATGGTGGCATTGACCTCGTCCACGGTGCCGTAAGCTTCGACCCGCAGGTCGTATTTCTTGCGTCTGGCCCCGGTGCCGAGCGAGGTCGTGCCATCGTCGCCGGTGCGCGTATAAATGCGATTGAGCACGACCATATCGACCTCGTGTAGCCTTCCTCTCCGCCAAAGATTCGGAGTAGGCTCTATCTTAGCCTGTTTCCATCTCAAAAAATGGGGTCACGCTCATGCGAATTCTTACTATTGCTATTGCAGCCGCGTTCCTGACACTGCCGGTTGCGGCGCCGGCCCAGGCTTGTGGGGCTGCCAGCCTGCACTCGGCCAAGGCGATTTCCACCGATTACTCGGCGGCCACGAAGAAAAAGACGAAAAAGAAGAAAGAAAAAGTGGAATACATGCGCGCCGCCCCTATGAAGTGACGGCGTAGTCCTTTTACCTTTAGTGGCCCATCGCCCAGATCGTCGCCATGATGACAATGATGGCGACGAATTGCAGCAGCACGCGCAGACGCATAAGTTTCTGCGACCGGTTCGGTGAGCCGCCGCGCAACATATTTATCAGGCCGAGCAGCAACACAATCGCAACAGCGATGACGGCCGCCGGCACCAAATAATGTGACATGAAATCGGACATGCGCTGCGCCTTCTAACATCACGTCGTGCGCGGGACCATCAGCGAAAGCCTCCATCCTCCCACATCGGCAAGTTGGACTAGGATGGCCGGCTGCCACAGATCCGGGGCGCCACTAGAGATAGCGCCGCAACTCGGCGGCGGCCTCCTCTGGCCGCCGCTTCAGGCTAAACGGCGCAACGAAACGGCCCTGCTTGTCCATCAGATAGACCAAGGCCGTGTGGTCCATAGTGTAGTCGTCGCCCCTCGTCGGAACTTTTTTCGCATAGACACGATAAGCCTTTTCCGCCGCATCGATTGCCTGGCGGTCACCGGTCGCTCCTCGCAGGTGCTGATCGAAACTCGACAGGTAGTCCTTCATCACTGCGGGGGTGTCGCGCTCCGGATCGACGGTGATGAACAGTGCGCCGGTGCGAGCCGCATCTGTGCCGAGCGCGCGCATGACCTCGGACACATCGAACAGCGTCGTCGGGCATACGTCCGGACAATGCGTGTAGCCAAAAAATACCAGGAACGGCCGTCCTTTCATGTCGGCATCGGTGATCGGTTTGCCGTTCTCGTCGATGAGCCGGAACGGACCGCCGATCGCCGAAGCCCCCGGCGTCCCGCCGCCCAGATTTCCCGTCGCGTAGAGAAAGACGCCGGTGAAAACCACCAGTCCGGTCAGAAACGCGGCAAGGATCAACAGAATTTGCGAGGTCCGCGCGGTCATGCCACCTCAAACTGCGTCAGAAGCACGCCACCCAGCCCGTGCGCACCATCTCGAAAAACACCGCGGTTCCATAATAGGCCCAGAGTCCCAAGGTCGCCGCCAGCAATATTCCAAGCGCAGCCGCCACTAACAGCAGCGGTCGGGATAGCGTCGTGCTCGATGCAATCGCCGGCATGCTCGGCTCCAGAAAAGCGCGGTCCCAACCAGATAGGCCCGATCAACTGGCGAAGCAACGTGGGAACCGCCTTAGATTAACCATCCTAGCATCAATAAATGTCGGCGAATCGGTGGTAACCCGAAGCATGGCGTTGACTCGATAAGTCAAAGCCGCGATGAATAGATGACATTTCCTGAATATGGACACTTACCGCGTATGGAGAACGTGATGCGCAGTGCTTTTGCGATTGTTCTGGCAATCTCGATGTCGGCGGGTGTGACCGCCTGGGCCCAGAATGCGCAGCCTCTTGCACCGGCAACAACAGCCACCACGCCGGCGGCAATGCCCGCAGCCCCGACGACGACACCCGCAGCGGCAAAATGCGACAATCCGAACGCGCTCGGTGTTTCCCGTGTGGTCGAGATCGACACAACGGGTGGTCCCGGTTTCGGTTTTGAGCATTTCAAGGCTTATGACTTCCTGCGCGACCACGAAATTGTGCTGACTTTCGACGACGGTCCGTGGCCGGGACATACGCCGGCTGTGCTCAAGGCGCTGGCCGACCAATGCACCAAGGCGGTGTTTTTCCCGATCGGCAAGCACGCCGGCTGGCACCCGGAAATCATGAAGCAGGTCGCGGCGGCCGGACACACCGTCGGAACGCATACCTGGTCGCACAAGGATTTGTCGAAACTGAGCGAGCAGGAAGGCAAGGATGAAATCGAGAAAGGCATAGCCGCAGTCAGCATTGCCTTGGGCAACAAGCCGGTTGGTCCGTTCTTCCGATTCCCGGCGCTGCGCCACCCTCCTGAGCTCCTCAAATACGTTGGTGAACGCAATCTTGGCATCTTCTCCACCGACATGGACTCGTTCGATTTCAAGATGCGCAAGCCCGAGCAGGTGATTGCGTCCGTGATGAAGAAGCTCGAGAAGCACGGCAAAGGAATTATCCTGATGCACGACTTCCAGCAGGCGACCGCACATGCTGCGCCTGACCTGCTCAAGAAGCTTAAGGACGGCGGCTACAAAGTCGTACAGGTAGTGGGCAAAACGCCGGCCGAGCCGAAGAAGGAATACGTCGACATGGTGCTCAAGGAAATGGGCGGCGGGCTGGACACGGCGCGCCCGATGTCGAGCGTAATCAAGGACATCAGCGGTAACTGATACTGCAGAAGCAGTTAGCCGGCCGCGCAAATCCTGTGCGGCCGGCTTTTTTTGCCGCATGCTCCATGATCTTGGCCTGTGCTAGGCTGCATTAAGGCAGAGTGGCCAATGGGGGATCGCAAATGAGCGTATTGCTCGTCGCCTTCGGTATGCTGGCGGCAATCTGGCTTCTGGTTCTGTTGGGATCGCCATTTTTCGGTCCAAGAGACCACTAGAGACCCGTCGCCACTGCAATTTTACGGCGCGCTCCGGGTAAAGGCGGTAAATATCGACGACGCCGTCGTGGCATGATCATAGGCGATGCGGCTCGCTACGACGAACAGCGTCGTCGCCAACACAAGCCGCAACGCGCGTTCGGGAACGCGCACCGCGAAAAAGCTTCCGACAAAAATACCTGGAAGCGACCCCGCCAACAGCGAACCCATGATGTGCCAGTCCACCGAACCCATCATCCAATGACCGGTGCCGGCAATTAGCGTAAGCGGCACAGCATGGGCGATGTCGGAGCCCACGATTTTGGCCATTGGCATATGCGGATAAAGCATAATGAGCGCAATCACGCCGATAGCGCCCGCGCCGACCGAAGAAATAGACACCAGGACGCCAAGCGCCGTCCCGACTAGCACGGTATTGGTGACAGTGCGTTGCGCATCGAGCTCGGCGACACGCGCGCGATAGGCCGCCACGATCGAGGTGCCAAACACGAGAACGATGGCGGTCGCGAACAATGCCACGCTTAGAACGAGCGTGATCAGGTTACGCGCAGCATCACCGCTGAGATTGAAATGCGACAAGGCCGCGAGCGTAACGATCGTTGCCGGCACGCTTCCGGTCGCCAGCCGGCGCACAACGTGCCAGTCGATACTGCGGGCAAAGCCGTGGACCAGGCTGCCGCCGGTTTTCGTCGCCGCGGCATATAGCAGGTCCGTTCCAACCGCGGTCGCGGGGTGAACTCCAAAAAGCAGGATCAAAAGTGGAGTCATCAGTGAGCCGCCGCCGACGCCGGTCATGCCGACCAGCGCGCCGACCGCAAATCCAGACAAAGAAAACAGCGGATCGATCATGCGAACGGTCCCGTCGCGACCTGCAAACAGCCGTCAATTTAAGCATGGCTACGGCTGGTAGTCATCGTGATGACAGGATGAAACTCCAGATTTGCAAGGCTGTTCCGCACAATTTTGCGAAATGTGAACCTTTAAAGCGCAACCTAAAATACCCAATTTCGTTCGCTACATAGAGTGGTGTAGCCAAATCCATCCCTTGCATCGGATATCTGCCGTGCCAGACATCGTCACTCTTACAATCAATCCCGCCATCGACATTTTCGTCAACGTCCCGCGTGTCGAGTCAACGCGGAAATTGCGTTGTTCCGCACCAAAGCGCGACCCGGGCGGCGGCGGTATCAACGTAGCCCGTGTGGCGCATCGCCTCGGGGGCAACGTCGTTGCAATTTATCCAACCGGTGGAGCAATCGGAAAATTACTGCACCGGCTGGTGGAGCGCGAAGGCATCGAAAGCATTGTGACGCCGTCGCATGTGGAGACGCGTGAAAATTTTACTGCCTTCGAGGAAGAAACAGGAGAACAGTACCGCTTTGTCCTCCCGGGTTCCGCGCTTCATCGTGCGGAGTGGGAGGCCGTGCTCGACAAGCTGATTTTGCTGACGCGAAAGCCGAAATTCGTAGTCGCCAGCGGCAGCGTACCGCCAGGGGTGCCCGAAGATTTTTTTGCGCTCGCGGCACGACACGCCAAGCAGCTAGGCGCCCAGTGCGTCATTGATACATCCGGCCCGGCGCTGAAGGCAGCGCTCGCCGAGGGCGTTACCCTTATCAAGCCGAATCTTGTCGAGCTTTCGGACATGGTCGGCAGCCCGCTCGGCAGCGAGGAAGCTCGCATCACTGCATGCCGCGCACTCATCGCTGAAGGCCGGACAAAAATGGTTGCTTTGACGCTCGGCGAACAAGGCGCACTCCTGGTCACCGCCGACCATGCGTTTCGCTCGCGCCCACTCGCAATTGAACCGGTCAGCACGGTCGGCGCGGGCGACAGTTTCCTTGGCGGATTGGTTGCAGCACTCGCCTCCGGCATTGAATTGCAACAGGCCTTCCGTCTCGCGGTGGCGGCCGGTTCAGCGGCAGTCCTCTCGCCGGGTACGGAGCTTTGTCACGCAGAAGACGTGCAGCGACTGTTACCTCAGGTGAAGATCAACGACGTCGCGTTCGCACCCGCCTGAAACGGCTAGTGTTGCGTCGGAATGCGTGCCTTCACTTTGACGGGCTCGTGCATTTCCTCGCGCATGAAGTCCATCATGCCCATCCAGACGATGAGCGGAAAGTAGAATAACAACGGCATTTTTTGTGCCTCGCGTCCGGTTCAATCTGGCAACGCAGGCGGCTTCCCCGCAGTTCCCCCAGATCACGCGGGCGTGTTGGACGCGGTATGAGTAGCGGCTAAACTCTCAGGCATGAAACAGACACAGGGACCGCTTCGGCTCAAAGCAGCACAACTCCTGTCCTGTGCGGGACTGTTGTTCATGATGCTCTTACCGTCTGCGCCTGCTCAGGACATTCGCGGGCTGGAAGTCTGCACGGCTGAAAAGCAGATTGAGCGCCGCACCGGATGCCTGCAGAGCAATATCGAATTTCTTCAACAAGCGATTGCAAAATTGGCGCGGGAGACGCAGGACAAAATTACCGCCGCCAGCCGCGACCTCGCCGCCGCCCGCGCCGAGATCGCCACCCTTAAATCAACGATTGCCAGGCTGGATAGCGAGCTTTCGCAAATGAAGGCAAAGGCCGAGCCCAGCGCCAAGAAGTGAGCCTTTTACGACTCTGTATCCACGATCCACACGCCACCGCCTTGGCCCCAGCACGCCATTTTGTCGCTTTAGTCCAATTAAAAGACGTTTTTGCCCAAGACTAAAACGACGGCGGTGGCTAAACGCGCCACACAAAGTCATAAAATGAGAACTTTTCAAACACTCGCGACAGCGAGCATGCTTGGCGCGACCGCCGCGCTCGCGCTGATATGGGCCGAACCGATGCTGGCGCAGTCAGCCGGCTCCGGCACCAATTCAATCAAGAACGACTACCGGCGCCCGGCCCCGCACCCGGTCGACAATAAGGCGCTGGCCGAGCTCGGGCGCGAGCTCTTCTTCGATCCACGCATTTCAGCGTCGGGCAAGACCGCGTGCGCGAGCTGTCATTTTCCCGAGCTGGGCTATGTGGTGGCCGACGCGCATCCGCGCAACGACTCGGGCAAACCCACCTCGCGCAAATCGCAGCCGCTCATCGGGCTAGGCTACGCCGGCAATGCACCGGTCGGATGGGACGGACGCAGCGCTACCCTGGAGGCCCAGGCAAAAGCGTCGATATCGACGGGATCTATGTCGATGCGCGAGACCGACACGCCGGTAAAAGTCGAAACGATCGAAGAGCGTGTCAGAACATCTCCCGACTACGCCACGAAGTTCAAGGCCGCCCTGCCCGGCCGGCCGATCGATATCGATACAATTATTTTGGCGGTCGCGACTTTCGAACGAACACTCGAGCCGGGAATGGCGCCATTCGATCGCTGGATCGCGGGTGATGAAACCGCAATCAACAAATCGGCCAAATGCGGATTTGCGTTGTTTACCGGCAAGGCCGGCTGCGCGGCTTGCCACAACGGCTGGCGATTTACCGACGATCAATTCCACGACATCGGTACGACCACGACCGATCAGGGGCGCGGCCGCGAGGCGAAGGATCCGGCGCTGAATTTTGCGTTCAAGACTCCGACGCTGCGGTCGGTGGCGCTGCGTGCGCCATATATGCATAACGCATCGCTCGCGACGCTCGCCGACGTGGTCCACCACTACGAAAAGGGCGGCATCGACCGGCCAAGCCGTTCACCCATGCTGGTCCCGATCCAGCTCACCACCCAGGAACGGCTCGACCTGGTTGCGTTCATGGAAACCTTGACCGGCGACGGCGAAGGCACGCGCAAAGGTCATTGAGGCAAGTGTCATCAATCTCGTTTGACACGCGGCTGGAAGAATACGCGAACAAGATTTCGCTCACCGACCGCTTCGCCAAGTACGCGGAACGCAAAAAACGGAACCAATATTAGAAACATGACGAAAACAGTAGCAATCATCTGACTCGGAGTGCCGCCGCCCATTTCGGCCAAGGAGTCTGCAATCCTATTGTCATGTATCAGTCCCGCGACCACATCCTCGATCACACTCAGGATGACCAGCAAAAGTAGAAAAGCGAGCGACCTGTATAGCGTCGGCCAGACCAGCGGCAAATTCTTGAACCGCTCCCCGACATGAAGAGCAAGCCCCAGCGATGCAAACTTGGCGCAGATGAGGGCCTTCACCGCGGCAAAGCCAAACGGAGCGAACGGAATACCCTCCGCTCTCAGGATTGAAGCTTTCAGAAAAAGAAGCGCTGTAAAGCAGACGTACAGATATGCAGCGATGACGGCGAATTCGACCAGCTCATCGGATACCTTTTTGCCAATGGATTCTTTTGATTCGTCGCCTTTCATGGTGCCCCCCTTCGGCGTGCCCAAAATTCTTGCCAGCGCGGACATAGCGGACATTCACTAGGAATCATTTTGTTCACGGAATCATTCTTTCGTGTCAGTGGTTTCACCATCAAAACGCAGGTAGTAAACGACAAGGTAAATCAGGTAGCCCGCGCCCAATAGACTTGGCGCAACGACCCAAAAATTTACTTTGGTCGCCCAAACGATAAAAACGGCATCTGCCAAAAGAGCCGTGATCGCCAGAAAAGAAAGCAAATATGTTGCGGTCCTGGGCATGTGAATATCATCGTGCGATGCCTCACGAGGTCAAGCAACATCGATCCGCACCGCTTCACTAGTCGGGCGATCCGGTTGTTTGGGTCTGTAATCGCGCGGCTTTCACTTTGTTTGGCAAAAGCGATATCAAGGCGGGCAGCGCAACTCATCCCGTTTCAATGTCCGCTTTGGGTCAGAAGCGGACATATGCAGTGCAATGCACCATGCCTTTTTTTAACCCGAAAGCAGACACCGGACGTGATCAATCGCCTGCCCGGTTTGCTGTAATTTTTGGTTGCGCAACATTGATACTG
>DASPUD010000062.1:0-21892 GCA_035623095.1 Pseudolabrys sp. | reverse complement strand
CACGAAGTAGAGGCGTGTGAGGCCGTCGATGCCGCGAACGCTTTCCGGCAACGGATGCATGCCTTTAAGCGCCTGGTTTGGCGATAATTCGCTTGCCGGCTTGAGTGCGTCGGCACCGGCGACGGGCTGCGATTTGTCCGCTATCACAGCATCGTAGATTTGCTTCCGCTGCTCGTCAGTGAGCGGCAGCGGAATGCAACCGCAGTGCCCAGCGCAATCTGATATCTGTTTTTCATGATGAGGCCTCCATCTGCTGTTCAGAAACAACGGCCTGGGGGCGGCGGAGTTGCATGAGGCCTGCGGCAACCCCATGCCATACAAAATCATTCGCGGCCCGCACGCGGGCCGCGATCAGATTTCATCCCAACTTACGGATCAGCTGGCGGCGGCGACCTTGGTCTTGGTGCCCTTACGCGGCAGCGGGTAATCCGCGCTCTCATAGAGCTGCCGGATGCCATTACCGTCAAAACGCTTCTCTTCAACCTCGAGATAGGCGCCTAGCAACAATTCGGGCGGCAATTCCTCAATGGCAAAACGGATCGCTTCCGCAGCGGTCGGAAAGCGCTTGTAGCCGATCGGACGGCGGGACTTGCGGCTGCGGCTAGGAAATAGTTCAGACGGTGCACGGTAGTTGATCATGGACATAACTCAAAGCTCCTGAGGCACTAATATGGCCCTTAAGGAGCCGAAAATCCAGCACTTACCAACACGCGCATAACAGCCCGGCGGCCTCAAGGTAAACGTTTAGTACGAAAAAACTGCGGCCCGGCACGTCGTGCCGGGCCGTTTCGCGAAAGTTGTAGGCCTGTTTACTCGGCCACTTCGGCGACAACTTCACTGGTTGCCGGATCGATCAGCACAACGCGGTCATTTACCACCATGTATTTGTAGGGTCTGATCGCCGGAACTTCGACTGCGACCTCTTGCGGGACCGGGTAGATTTGCACGCTTTCCGGTATGCGCGCGCCGACACGATACTCGACCGTCGGCCGCGCAGGAACGACGCGTTCGCGGACGATCGTGCGGTAAATAGTTCGGCGCTGAACCGGGGTCAGCTGCAACGGTTCGGTGGTCACCACATTCCGCGATTCCACCGGCTCTCGGGTGATCACTGTCGTCTGCGCGCTCGCCGTGCTCGCGCCGGCAAGCAACGCGACCACGATCGCGGCATGGCGAAAATATGTCATAAGTTCCTCCTTTTGATTGCAGTCCAGACGGGCAAACGCCGGCTCGCGCCCGCGGTTCCGGCAATTGCCAAGGCGGAGTGTTTCACAATTGGCGTCACAATGTGTGTGGCGGCTCGCTCATCAATTTTAATTTTGCCTTCAGCATCTCGATGCACCGTTCCGCTTCCGCCTGAGTCAAATTTGCACGGAATGCTTCCGGTTCGTAAGCATCAAAAGCAATTTTCTCCAGCAAGGCCGACTGCTCGGCGGTCATTGGCGCGTCATCGGAGTTCGGTTTTTCCACCATGCCACCATAATGTTCTGACCCCCGCACGGTTCCATGCGATCGGCGATTCAGATTTGTGAGCGTTCGCGGGCGCCGGGGGCGCAGACGGTCACGACGGCCGTATCGCGAGGGCTGGCCGCAGTACAAACGTAATCGGCAATGTAAGTAGCACCAAGGCAGCAACGACCATCAGCGCTGTCGGCACACCGACAGCGTCGCCGAGCAGGCCATAGATCGCTGGCGACACCGCACCGGAGCCGATTGTGCCGGTATAAAAAATGCTGAATGCGCGCTGACGCCAGGCCGGCTCGACCAGGTCGGGCACCGAGCCGTAGAGAACAGATGAGGTGCCGTTAAGCGCAACTCCGACAATCGGCAGCAGAACGAGCGCCGCCTCAAGCGGCAATGGCAGTAGCGCGACAATCCCCAGAGCAGTCACCGTTTCGGTCAGCCAGACTGTGGCGACCGCGCCGATGCGCGCGCCAATGAACGCGCAAACCAGTTTTCCCGCTGCACCGCCGGCGAAAACCAACGTGAGCGCGAGACCCACGGTCTGCAGACTTGCACCCTTTGCGGTCAGGACGAACGGCAGAAAAGTAAGAAACGCACTGCGCGTCCCGCTGTCGATGACTCCGACCGACAAAAGCAAGGGAAATCCGTAAGCCTTAGCGCCGGTAGCCGGGCGCGTGGTGTCTTCGCTCTTGTGGGCAGCGACCGGCTCGTCGCGGAAACGAGGAACTATCATGAAAATTGCCAGCGCCGCGACGACGCCGACCGCACCGAGCAGAATCAGCGCGTGCCGCCAGGGCAGCACAATGAGCAACAGCGCCGCTGTCGCCGGCAGAGTCATTTTTCCGATGTCACCGGCAAAGTTGTAGGTGCCGAGCGCCTTGAGAGAGCGCGCACCTGCAAAAGCGTGGGCGATCAACGAAGATCCCAACGGATGCTGGGTGCTGGCGCCAAGTCCACCGATAAACAACGCGGCCACCAGAAGAACGAACCCTGTGCTCAAGCCGGCGAGGATGTAGCCGAGACCCGCGAGCGCTGTGCCGATCGCCAGTATTGCCGCGGCGCCAAAACGTTCGGCAAGAAAGCCAGCCGGAATCTGAAAGCCCGCCATCGTCCCCGAAAAGACGGTCTTCATGAGTCCGAGCGCAGCAAAACCGAGGCCGAACTCTCCCTGCCAAATCGGCAGCAGCACGTAGATCAGATCGGTATATCCGTCGTGCAATGCGTGCGCGCCGCAGGCAACTCCCAGCGCGCGCCGCTCGGCGCTTTTCGCGGAATTTGGTTTCGGCAGGGTCTCGTTACCGGCTGTCGCGCTCATTTGTGCAGCCTAGCACAGCGAGCAATGCTCAGGTGGCAAAGCGGAAATGCATGACGTCGCCGTCGGCGACTACATAGTCCTTGCCTTCGAGCCGCATCTTGCCGGACTCGCGCGCGCCCGCCTCACCGCCACCAGCGATATAGTCCTCGTAGGCGATGGTCTCGGAGCGGATGAAACCACGCTCGAAATCAGAATGAATGACCCCCGCCGCCTGCGGCGCTTTGCAGCCTTGGGTGACCGTCCAGGCTCGCGCCTCTTTCGGTCCAACCGTGAAATAAGTGACCAGGTGCAAGAGCGCGTAACCGGCGCGAACCAGTCGATCCAGGCCGGTTTCTTTCAGCCCAACAGCCGCCAGATAATCCGTGCGATCCGCCGGAGGCAGCGCGGCGATCTCCGACTCAATTTTGGCCGAAATCACCACCGCGACAGCGCCCTCTTCCTTGGCGCGCTGTTCGACCCTGCGCGAGAAGTCGTTTCCGGTTGCAGCGGAAGCCTCTTCCACGTTGCAGGCGTAAAGCACCGGGGCCGAGGTCAGCAGGCCCAGCGAGTGAAACAACTTTTCCTCTTCCGGCTTGCGTTCGACCATACGCGCAGGCTTGCCGTCGCGCAGCAGGACAAGAGAGCGGTTAATCAGATCGAGAGCCTCTTTCGCCTGCTTGGCATCCTCGCCGCTTCCCTTGGCTTTCTTTTCCAGGTTGTCGACGCGCTTTTCGAGGCTGTCGAGATCGGCCAGCATCAGTTCGGTCTCGATCGTGTCGATATCGGTGATCGGATCAATCTTGCCTTCCACATGCGTGACATCACTGTCTTCAAAACAGCGCACCACGTGAATGATGGCGTCGACTTCGCGGATGGTGGCAAGGAACTGGTTGCCCAGACCTTCGCCTTTTGAAGCTCCGCGCACCAGACCGGCAATGTCGACAAACATGATGCGCGTTGGAATGATCTGCTCGGATTTGCCCAGTACCGCCAGCTTTTCGAGCCGCGGATCCGGCACGGCAATCTCGCCGACATTTGGCTCGATTGTGCAAAAAGGATAGTTGGCGGCCTGCGCCGCAGCGGTTTGCGTGAGCGCATTGAAGAGGGTCGACTTGCCGACATTCGGCAGGCCGACGATGCCGCATTTAAATCCCATGGTTGTCGCGTCTCTTACATGTCATTTGGAGCCGGGCGGCTCCTCGTCCTCGTCGAAGCCCTTTACGGCCATGGCGAGGTGCACCTTGTTCTGGAAGGATGAATCCTTGTTCTCGACCAGCAGTCCGGCATTGTCGGCGATGACGTCACATAGCGCTTCGACCCAGGCCCACTCGGTTTTGGCGAAATCGCCGAGAACATGCATCGGCACAAGCTCTTTGACGTCCGGTTTGTCGATGCCGATGCGCACGCGTTTGTAGTCGTTGCCGATGTGCGCAGTGATTGAGCGAAGGCCGTTGTGGCCCGCGACGCCCCCACCGACTTTTACCCTGACTTTTGCCGCCTGCAGATCGACTTCGTCGTGGAACACCACGACATCGCGCGCTTCAAGTTTGTAGAAATGCGCGGCTTCGACCACGGCTCGTCCTGACTCGTTCATATAGGTGCCGGGCAACAGCAACAGCACGCGTTCATCGGCGATGTTGCCTTCCACCGCCACGCCCTGAAAGCGCCGGCGCCACGGCGAAAGACCGTGACGACGCGCGATCGCCTGCACCGCCATGAAACCGATGTTGTGGCGGTTGCCGGCGTGGTTGGGACCGGGATTGCCGAGACCGACGAAAAGCAGCATGGCGTCAACGGCGCTGTTTCAATTTGCCGATTACGCAAACGCTGACGGTGAGGCCTGGACGAGGCCTCACTTCTTTTCGGGTTTCGCTGCAGCGGCACCGGCTGCAGGAGCTGCAGCACCTGCGGGTGCTGCACCGGGAGCAGCGCCGGGCGCTGCCCCGGGAGCCGCACCGGGTGCTGCTCCTTCCGCGCCGGGAACGGCGCCGGCGGCAGCTGCTGCGGCTGCTGCAGCCGCTGCAGCTGCTGCGGCCTCGGCCGCGGCTTTCATTTCTTCCGCGTAACCCGAAGGCGGAACGACGGTGACGAGCGTCATGTCGGCGCGCCCGATCACTCGGATATTCGGCGGCAGCGTCACGTCATCGAGATGCTTCGAGTGATTGATCTCCAGACTCGAAATGTCGACGTCGATCGACTCTGGAATGGCGTCCGCCGGGCAAATGACCTCGACCGTGTGCGTGACGATGTTGACGGCGCCGCCGCGTTTCACACCGGGCGCCTGGTCGGCATTGAGCACGTGCACCGGAATGTGCACGCGAATGCTCGCACCTTCCGACACGCGCAGGAAATCGACATGGATCGGCAGATCCTTGATCGCGTCGAGCTGGAAGTCGCGCGGAATCACCCGATGCTTGGTGCCGTCGACATCGAGATTGTACAGCGTGGTGAGAAAGCGGCCCGCATAGATGCGCTGCCGCAAATCGTCATGGTCGAGCAGGACCATCACCGGGGGCTTGTTTTCACCATAGATCACACCCGGCACCTTGCCGGTGCGACGCGCAGCCCGGGCGGCCCCCTTGCCGCCTTTCGAACGCGCCGTCGCTTTCATTTCACGAACGGTCGCCATCTTGAAACCCTCATCTAAGCCAATGGAAAAGGCGGCTTTTTCCGCCGCCTGCGAACGCGGCAAGCCTCCAGGGGTGCCGGGGACCGCGAACGCGGCGGTTTATAGCGGCGGCAGCCGGAAAGGGCAAGAAATCACAACAGGAGTGGCGATAGTACTAATCCGCCGCCTGATCTTTGGCCTTTCGGGCGGGCTTTTCAGCCTTCGCCTCGAGCGTGGCAATCCGCGCCTTCAACGCCTCATTTTCCTCGCGTGCCAGGCGCGTCATTTCCTTAACCACCTCGAATTCCTCGCGCTGAACCACGTCGAGGTCGCGCAGGATCCGCTCCGCCTGGTTACGAAACAGGGTGTCAAATTCGCGCCGCACGCCCTGCGCAACCCCGGCCGCGTCATTCATCAGGCGTGCCATTTCGTCAAAAAAGCGGTTGCTGGTCTGCGTCATGTTCCGCCTCCGGCGCGTTTGCCTGCTTACAATGGCGATCCGGTTGTGCCGCCGCAAGAGCCGCCATGCTAACACTCAGTCGCAGGTGAAGCACTCTGCGAATTGGACCGCGCAATGCCACTTCTTGTTATTCCCTACCCCGCTTTCGATCCGGTGCTGGTGCATATCGGCCCGTTTGCGGTCCGCTGGTACGCGCTTGCCTACATCTTCGGAATCCTGATCGGCTGGGCCTATGCGCGCTTTCTTGTTCGCTCGCGGAAGCTTTGGGGCGGCAAGGCGCCGATGACGGTAACGGACTTTGATGACTTCGTGGTGTGGGTGACGCTGGGCATTATTTTCGGCGGCCGCGCCGGCTATGTGCTGTTCTATAACCTGCCGCACTTCGCGGCGCATCCGGTCGAAATCTTGCAACTATGGAACGGCGGCATGTCGTTCCACGGCGGCTTTGCCGGCTGCGTCATCGCCGTGCTTCTGTTCGGCTACAAGCGCGGCATCCCGGTCCTTTCGCTTGGCGACATCACCTGCGCGGTTGGGCCGATTGGGCTGTTCCTCGGGAGGATTGCCAATTTCATCAATGGCGAATTGTGGGGCCGTCCGACCGATGTCACCTGGGCGATAATATTTCCAGGCGGCGGGCCGATCCCGCGCCATCCCAGCCAGCTCTACGAAGCGACGTTGGAAGGTCTGGTCTTGTTAGCGGTCCTTGCACTTCTGATGTGGGCGGGAGCGCTTAAACGGCCTGGCCTGATTATCGGCAGCTTCGCCGTGTGCTATTCGATTGCCCGCGCGGCTTGCGAATTCTTCCGCGAGCCGGACGCGCAATTGGGATTCCTGTGGGGCGGCGCGACGATGGGTCAGTTATTGTCGATACCGTTGTTCCTGGCCGGCGTCGGCTTCATAATTTATGCGCTCAAACATCCGCTTCGGAGCCGCTAGTGGAACACCGCTCGCCGCTTGAGCTTGAAATCCGCCGGCGCATTACTGCGGCCGGTCCGATGCCGGTCGCTGAATATATGGCGATTTGCCTGTTTGACCGCGACCACGGTTACTACACAACGCGCGACCCATTCGGTGCCCGCGGTGATTTCATCACCGCGCCGGAAGTAAGTCAGATGTTCGGCGAACTGATCGGGCTGTGGGTTTCTACGGTCTGGAGGCTGATGGGTTCGCCGGAGAACGTCCGGCTCATCGAACTCGGTCCTGGGCGCGGCACGTTAATGAGCGATGCGTTGCGCGC
Source organism: Pseudolabrys sp. (assembly GCA_035623095.1). GTDB lineage: Bacteria > Pseudomonadota > Alphaproteobacteria > Rhizobiales > Xanthobacteraceae > Pseudolabrys. The sequence continues at coordinate 14,829 of DASPUD010000062.1, read as the reverse complement.
GGTGAAAATTGTGCCGGAATTCCGCGCAGCTGTTGTCGTTCACCTGGTTGAAGTAAGTACGCTGCTGCAAGCCCAACAGGAAAAGACGTTGGAGGGAGCCGGCGTTCCGGTTTTCTGGCATGCAACGCTGGAAGAAGTGCCGAAAGGCCCTTCCATTATTTTTGCCAACGAATTCTTCGATGCCTTGCCGATCAACCAGGCGATCAAGACCGACCGCGGCTGGCATGAACGTCGCGTCCAGATCGATTCGACCGATCAACTTGCATTTACGGTCGGGCCCGAACCGATACCGTTTTTCCAGACCTTGCTGCCTCCGGCCGTGCATACGGCACGCGCCGGTGCAATTTTCGAGTGGCGGGGCGATGCCATAGCGTTGGAAATGGGCCGCCGCGTCGCCGACGGCCGCGGAGCCGCCCTCGTCATCGACTACGGCCATACGCAAACCGGACTTGGCGAGACGTTGCAGGCGGTAGGCCAACACGCTTACGCCGATCCCATGCACGCCCCGGGCAGCCTCGATCTCACGGCACATGTGGATTTTCAGTCGCTGACGCGGGCAGTCGAAGCAATGGGCGCGGTTGGTTTCGGGCCGATCGAGCAGTCGCAATTCCTGCGCAGTCTTGGCATTGAACAACGCGCGGCCGCGCTCCGAGCCAAAGCAGGCCGCGCCACCGAGATCGATCACGCGTTGGCACGCCTGATCGGACACGAGCGCACCGCCATGGGCGAACTTTTCAAAGTTGCCGCATTCGCGCACCCTTCGGTCGGCGTGCCGCCCGGATTTGAAACCTGACACGCCAGGGCATTCGTCGATGTTGCAGGCTTCTTCACTCAAAACGCTCGCGCGTATTCGTCATGCCTTCTTTACGCGCTCCGGCGGTGTGTCGCCGGGGGTCTATTCCTCGCTCAACGGTGGTGTCGGATCGAACGACACGCCGGAAAACGTTGCCGAAAATCGTGCGCGCATGGCGACCACGCTGGGCGTCAGTGCGGATCGCCTGCTCACCGCTTTCCAGATTCATTCTCCCGACGTTGTGGTCGCGAAAAAACCGTGGACACGCGGGCATCGTCCACGCGCCGATGCGATCGTGACGCGCGTGCCGAAATTGGCGATCGGCGTTTCGACTGCCGACTGTGGACCGCTCTTACTCGCCGATACTGAAGCCGGGGTCATAGGCGCCACGCACGCCGGCTGGCGCGGCGCGCTCGGTGGCGTCATTGAAGCGACGGTGGCCGCGATGGAGCGGCTTGGCGCTGACCGAATGCTCATCACCGCCGCGCTCGGTCCCACCATACGGCAGCCCAACTATGAGGTGGGTCCGGAATTTGTCGAACGTTTCCTTGCGGCGGATTCCGCTAATTCGCGTTTCTTCACGCCATCGCGGCGTGCCGGCCACGCCATGTTTGATCTGACTGGTTATATCGCCGAACGTGTCCGCCGTATCGGTATTGCCCACTTCGAAGATCTTGGCTTATGCACCTACGCCGACCCCGAGCAGTTTTTCAGCTATCGGCGTACTACTCTGATGGGCGAGCCAGACTACGGGCGGCACGTCAATGCTATCGCCCTCGTTGACTGAAGCTGTCGCCACAATTTTAGAAGCGCCTGACACAAGACTGGACTCGCAGGCATCCTTCCCGTTACCGTTGACCTTGGCCAAGGGGACTTGCAACCCAAGAACAAGGCCACGGGGTGTCTATGGAGTGGAGTGGGGATCGCCGCGCGATCAGCGCGGTGTGGCGCGTTCCGCGTCTTGGCGTTTTACTGGCTGTGGCCTGCGCATTCGCGCTCACCGGCTGCAACGTCGATAATCAAGCCGTGTCGCCTGCGCAGCCACGGGGCGCGACCGTTGCGTTTGACTCGGTCGATGGTCTGCCGCCGGGTCAATTCCAGAAGCTGGTGCAAGATCTCAACGACGAAGCACAGACCCGGCGCCTCGCAATCATTTCGCGCGAGCAGCCCTCTGCGTACCGCGTGCGCGGTTATCTGGCCATCAAAGTCGCGAAGCATCAGACCACGGTCACTTGGGTGTGGGATGTGTTCGACCGGGAGGAAAACCGCGCCCTCCGGATTAGTGGCGAGGAAACCGCCAAGGTCAGGCACCGTGACGCCTGGGCGGCCGCCGATGACGCCATGCTGCGTCGGATCGCCAGCAACAGCATGGAGCAACTGGCCGCTTTTCTGACCTCGCCCGAGGTCGCACCCGGTACGGCACCATCTCCCACTGAGGCCCAGGTAGCTTCGGCGACTCCGCGTGAATCCTCGCCAGAAGCCGCCGGAATATTCCGCACGTCCTCGGCTCGGGTCGACCCGGTCCTGGCCGACGCCACCGACGTTTTGCCGGATACGCGCTAAGACCGAATTCATCCTGTCGATAAAAGCTTCGGACAAACGTTTGGCGCCGTATTGCGGCGCCTTGGCCGCCTTGATATGACCACGCCGCCTGTAGCGGGAGTGAGGATTTCAGGATGTCGGGCAAGAACGGAGCAATAAAGCTCGTTGCCGGCAATTCCAATCCTGCGCTGGCTAAAGGAATCGCCGACTACCTCAAGCTGCCCCTCGCCAAGGCAGTGGTTCGGCGTTTCGCCGACATGGAAATCTTCGTCGAAATCCAGGAAAACGTCCGTGGCGCCGACGTCTTTGTGATCCAATCGACGTCATTCCCCGCCAACGATCACGTTATGGAGTTGCTGATCATCATCGATGCGCTGCGGCGCTCGTCGGCACGGCGCATCACCGCGGTGATCCCCTACTATGGTTATGCGCGCCAGGACCGCAAACCCGGCCCGCGCACGCCCATCTCGGCAAAACTCGTCGCCAATCTGATCACCCGCGCGGGCGCCGATCGTGTCATGACGCTCGACCTGCATGCCGGTCAAATTCAGGGATTCTTCGACATCCCGACCGACAATCTTTACGCATCACCGGTCATGGTCCGCGACATCCGCGAGCGGTTCACGCTCGACAATGTCATGGTCGTGTCACCCGACGTTGGCGGCGTGGTGCGGGCACGCGGACTGGCAAAACGCATCAATGCCCCGCTTGCCATCATCGACAAGCGGCGCGAGCGCGCCGGTGAATCCGAAGTCATGAATGTCATCGGTGACGTCGCCGGCTACACTTGCGTGTTGGTGGACGACATTGTCGACTCCGGCGGCACGCTGGTGAACGCGGCCGACGCATTGCTCGAGAGCAAGGCCAAGGCGGTATATGCTTACATCAGCCACGGCGTGCTCTCCGGCGGCGCCGCCAAACGCATCGCAAGTTCACGACTGAAGGAGCTCGTCATCACCGACTCGATTCAGCCGAGTAAGGAAGTTCTCGCCGCCCGTAATATCCGCGTGCTGGAGATCGCCTCGCTTATCGGCGAAGCGATCGGTCGTACTGCCGCCGAGGAGTCGGTTTCAAGTCTGTTTGACTAACGCATCGCGTCGCGCGCCAAGTTATCCACCACAGAGTCAAATTGACACAGCATTCGCTGTGGAGAGTCGAATCGGCGCCGTTGCCTATGACAGGCAAATCACGGCTGATTGGCACTTGACGATGCCTTTGGCGGGCGGAATCAGGCGGGTTATAGTCGAATCGCTTGGTGATTCGCTTTCGCCGTCAAGGCATCCCGTAACCCCTGCGTCATCCTGCGCTCCGGAGCCTTCCCGGGCCTCCCCCGTGCCGTGCGCGTGCGGTGGCGTGCGTTTCCTCGCGCTCCATTTGGCAAAGCGGAGACGTCATGTCCCTGAGCTACGCGGAAGACCCGCGCATCAATCCTCTCGACGTTGTCGAACGTCTCGCGGCCGGCAATGACTGGTCATTCGAACGCGCCAGCGACGATGAAATTACCATCCTGGTCACCGGCCGCTGGACTGACTACCAGCTGTCCTACACCTGGATGAGCGATATCGAGGCCTTGCATCTGGCCTGCGCCTTCGATCTGCGTGTGCCCGAGCGGCGGCGCGCTGACGTGCAGGCTTTGATCTCGCTGATCAACGAACGGCTTTGGGTTGGACATTTCGACCATTGGGTATCTGAAGGCATTGTGATGTTTCGCCACGCGCTGGTACTTGCAGGGGGCACCGAGGCCTCCGGCAAGCAGTGCGAGGCGCTGCTCGGCACCGCCCTCGAAGCCTGCGAGCGCTATTTTACCGCCTTCCAATTCGTGGTCTGGGCCGGCAAGAACGCGCGCGAGGCGCTCGATGCCGCTATGTTCGAGACCTCGGGCGAGGCATAAAGGCCGGTGGCCGGCCATGGTCAAACCTAACGCGCGCAGTCTGGCTCAATTCCGCGGCACCCTTATTCTTGTCGGCGCCGGCAAGATGGGCAGCGCAATGCTCGACGGCTGGCTGGCGCGCGGACTCAAGCCAAAGCAAATTGCCGTCGTCGAACCGGAACCGGTCAAGGCGCTGAAAGCTCTTGCCCGCCGCGGTCTCAGAATAAACCCGAAGGGCAAGATTGCGGCGGCCACCGCAATTGTCGTGGCGGTGAAACCGCAAAGCGCGCCAGAAGCGGTGCCACCGCTCGCGCCATACATAGGCAAGGCGACACTGGTGCTGTCGATCATGGCGGGCCGCACCATCGGCTTTCTCGAAAGATCGTTGCCGGCAGGTACCGCCATCGTGCGCGCGATGCCAAACACACCGGCGGCTATTGGACGCGGAATTACCGTGGCGGTCGCGAACAGGAATGTGTCCCCGCGCCAACGCAAACAGGCGTCGGATCTGCTTGCAGCCATCGGCAAGGTGGAGTGGGCCGGCGACGAAATGCTGATGGACGCAGTCACCGCCCTGTCCGGTTCCGGTCCCGCCTATCTGTTCCTGCTGGCGGAAGCAATGACCAAAGCCGGGATTGCCGCCGGCCTGCCCGCCGACCTCGCGGCCACTCTGGCGCGGGAAACGGTCACGGGCTCTGCCGAATTGCTGCACCGCTCCGACCTTGATGCCGCGGCTCTGCGGCAGAACGTCACTTCACCAGGCGGCACCACGGCCGCCGCGCTCGAAGTCCTGATGGGCCCGGGCGGCTTCGATGCATTGCTGACGCAGGCAATTGCTGCGGCAACGCGCCGGTCACGCGCCCTGGCGGGCTAGTTCCCTGCCCTAGAACCACCGCCATTGCCGACTTAGATTAGAGGGACCCAACATCCTAACGGGAGGCTGCGATGGCCCGTAAGTCCAAGCGTGAACGCAAGGCTCCAACCGCGGCGACGGCGCGCGGCACGAGTGACCGCGACAAGGCCGTCGACGCCTTGATCGCGTTGCTTGCCGATCACGCTTTCGAGCAGATCGGGCTCGCCGAGGTCGCCGGACGCGCGGGGATCAAGCTTTCGCAATTGCGCGCCGAGTTTGGTTCGACGCTCGTCATTCTCGCGGCCCATATCAAGGATATCGACCGCACCGTATTGGCGGGGGGCGATGCCGACATGGCGGAGGAGCCTGCGCGCGAACGTCTGTTCGATGTGCTGATGCGGCGGATTGAAGCGCTCGGTCCATATAAGCCGGCGATCCGCTCGCTCATGTGTTCAGCCCGCCGTAATCCCGGCCTTGCGTTCGCGCTCAACGCGATGGCGGTCCGCTCGCAACGCTGGATGCTGGAAGCCGCCGGCATCGGCGCATCGGGACCTGTTGGCGCGTTGCGCGCACAGGGCGCGTCACTGATGTTTGCGCGCGTGCTCGCCGTTTGGGTCGACGACGAGGACGAAGAGCTTGACCGCACAATGGCCGCTCTCGATCGCGGACTCGCCAGCGCCGAACGCTGGGCAGGATTCGTCGACGATCTCTGCATGATTCCGAAATGCGTGATGCGCGGGCCGCGCCGGCGGCGGCGCATGCGCGACCAGGAAGCTGAAGCCGCGTAAGACTAAACCGGAATTCGCACGATTGCCCGCAAGCCGCCCAGCGAACTGTCGGCGAGCGTGATATCCCCGCCATGCGACCGCGCTATGTCACGCGCAATCGCGAGACCCAAGCCTGTGCCGCCTTCGTCCTGATTGCGCGCATCGTCGAGCCGCAGGAACGGCTTGAACACCTCCTCGCGCAGGTCGGGCGGGATACCTGGTCCGTCGTCATCGATCGTGACAGTGAGATACCGGTGGTCACGATGGCCGGTGATCGAGATTGTCGTCGCAAAGCGTGCCGCATTGGACACCAGGTTGCTCAGGCAGCGCTTGAATGCAGCCGGACGCACCGTCACGACTGGCGGCCCATGGAATACGACGGTCGCGTTGTGGCCGTGCCGTTCGACATCGAGCCGCAGTTCATCAAGGAGGGCGGCCATATCGGTCGGCGCCGCGGTTTCACCGCTGTCGCCGCGCGCGAACGCGAGATAGGCCTCGAGCATCCGCGCCATCTCGTCGACATCCTTCTTCATCGCGTCGACTTCCGGCGTCTCACGGATGAGTGCGAGTTCAAGCTTGAATCGCGTGAGTACCGTTCGCAAATCATGTGAGACACCCGCGAGCATGGCCGTGCGCTGCTCCATGGCGCGCTCGATGCGGGTTTTCATCTCGATGAATGCGGCCGCCGCGCGCCGCACTTCGCGCGCTCCTCGCGGCCGGAAGTTCGGCACCTCTCTTCCCTTGCCGAAACTCTCAGCGGCGTCCGCCAGGCGAAGGATCGGCCTGATCTGGTTGCGCAGGAAAATAATGGCGACGATCAAAAGGACCGTCGATGTGCCGACCATCCAGAGCAGGAAGATTTCTGAATTGGAGACATAGGCCGCGCTGCGGCGGGCAAACACCCGCATTACCGTATTGTCGAGCTGAACGCGGATCTCCAGCAAAGCCGATTTGCCGACGGTATCAATCCAGTATGGGCGCCCGATTTGTCTGCGCAGCTCGTCCGAAAGCGCCTGATCCAGCAAGGAAAAGAATGGCTTAGGACCGGGCGGCGGCATGTCGGTCAGCGGCAGAAATTCGACCACCAGGCCGAGCCGGTCCTGCGCAATCCGCCGGATCTGCGCCTGATCGGCGTCCTGCGGATAGCCGCGATAGATGTCGATCAACGCGGCGATGTCCTGCACGACGCTGGCCGACAGGCGCTGCGTCACGACGTTCCAGTGCCGCTCCATGAAGATGAAGGCAATAACCGATTGCAGGATCACCATGGGCGCGATGATGATCAGCAGCGCCCGCGCATAGAGACCCTTCGGCATGACGCTGTTGAACCAGCGGCTCATCCTGCGCCAGCCGTCGGCGACTTGACCGGCGGCAGTGTGAATTTTTCGTATTGGCGGAATGGAGACGTACCATTCCCAGGCCTCGCGCAATCGGGTCAGCGCATTGCGAACGCCATTGCTGATGTCGAGGCTGGTCACGACGTGATCACCAACCGGTAGCCGATGCCACGGACAGTCTGTACGAAAAGTGGATTTGCCGGATTGTTCTCGATCTTGCGGCGCAGGCGATTGACCTGCACATCGACTGCTCTCTCGTTCACCGAACCGCCATTGCCGGCGAGCGACAGGCGGGGCACGGTTTCGCCCGGTGTGCCCGCAAGGATGCGCAGCATGTCGCGTTCACGGTCGGTCAGGCGGATGACCTCATCACCTTTACGCAACTCACCGCGCGCGAGATGGTAAACGAATGGACCGAAGCGAACCGATTCCACCGGCGGCTGCGGCGCAGGCTGCGCGCGTTTGAGAATATTTGCGATGCGCAGCGATAGCTCGCGCGGTTCGAACGGCTTCGACAAATAATCGTCGGCGCCGATCTCAAGGCCGCGGATGCGGCTTTCAGCAGCATCGCGGGCTGTCAGCATCAGGATCGGTACGCTGGAATCCCCGCGAATGGCTTTTGCAAGATCAAAACCGGATTCGCCCGGCATCATGACATCGAGGATCAGCAGATCGAAACTCAATCCCTTGAGCTTGGCGCGAGCTTCCGCCGAGGTCTCTGCAGTGCTCACGCGGTAACCCTCGCCGGTCAGGAACCGGAACAATAGATCACGGATGCGGCGGTCATCATCGACCACCAGCAGATGCGGTGCATCATCGGGAAGCGTGGCCGGCAGTGTCATCGCCGTAGTTCTTCCTGTTGCATCAACCGCGGGTCTTGGCGCGATCGGCACGCGCAATCAGGCGCAAAACGCCGTCGCGATTATCGGCATCGATCATGGACGTGAGAAAGCGTCGAGCTGCTTCGTGCGCATTCGGTCCCAGTTCACCAAACACGCGAGTGATTCTCTGCGTCTGCAAATTTGCAAGCTTGAGTGCCAGCGCCTCGCCTTTTGACGTCACGTACAGCAGTCGTTGACGGCGATCCTGTGCGCCCTCCTTTTGCAGCACATAACCCTGATCGACCAGCTGCTTGAGCACGCGTCCGAGCGATTGCTTGGTGATGTTCAGAATCTCGAGCAGGTCGGCAACCTTCATGCCGGGATTGCGGTTGACGAAATGCAAGACCCGGTGATGTGCACGGCCGAAGCTCAGCTTGATCAGCACTTCGTCCGGGTCACCGACGAAATCGCGATAGGCGAAAAACAGCAGTTCGATGATGTCCCACACCGGCTCGGTGGCGGACACCGGGGCCGCGCCGGAAGCCGAGCGTTCGGCAACGTTTGGGCTGGCACCCGCAAGCTTACTGGTCAGATTTATGTCAGCCATGTTGACATATTTTGTTTTTATGTTACAAAAACGAGGCTATAGACGAAAGGATCGTACCGAAACGGACCTTTTTCCTGGTACCGCATAAGAATTAGGGCCGGTCCGGTCCCATTCATACCGGGTGTTGCCCGGAGACGTAAAGTGTTGGAATAGGCTCGGAATTGCGCCGTTGTAAGGCCGCGCCGTCGTCCGAGCTGACTGGCGAAGGAGGAGAATATGGCTGCCCAATCATATGACCGGCTTGAAGGGGTCATTTGGTACGACGGCAAGGTCGTGCCCTGGAACGAGGCCAATCTCCACGTGCTCTCTCACGGTCTGCACTATGCAAGCTGTGTGTTCGAGGGCGAGCGAGCCTACGGCGGCAAGATTTTCAAAAGCACCGAGCATTCCGAGCGGCTGAAGCGCTCGGCCAATGTCCTCGATTTCGAAATCCCCTACTCGGCCGCCGAGATCGACGCCGCCAAAAAACTGGTGGTGGAGAAGAACGGCAAGAAGGAAGCCTATGTCCGTCCGGTCGCCTGGCGCGGCTCGGAAATGATGGGCGTCTCGGCGCAGACCAACACAATCCATCTCGCCATCGCGAGCTGGGAATGGCCGAGCTATTTCGATCCCGAGCAACGGCTCAAAGGCATCCGGCTTGATCTTGCAGAATATCGCAGGCCCGATCCGAAGACGGCGCCATGCCTCGCCAAGGCTGCCGGCCTCTACATGATCTGCACGATCTCTAAGCACAGAGCCGAGCGCAAAGGCTATGCCGACGCCATGATGCTGGACTGGCAAGGCCGTGTCGCCGAATGCACCGGGGCCAACATCTTCTTCGTCAAGGATGGCAAGATCCACACGCCGATCGCCGATTGCTTCCTCGACGGCATCACGCGGCAAACGGTTATCGGACTGGCGCGCAAGCGCGGCTTCGAAGTTATAGAGCGCCGCATCCTTCCCGACGAGCTCACGAGCTTCTCGGAGTGCTTCATTACAGGCTCGGCAGCGGAGGTGACGGCCGTAGCGGAGATCGCCCACTGGAATTTCAACCCCGGCGGCATCACCAAGACGCTGATGGACGATTACTCCGCGGAAGTGAAGCCAAAGACCGCAGTGGCGGCCTAAGGTTATCCTTTCATCAAAACTGCGGGAGTTTCCTGCGGCCGCAACAGCGTGACGTATCGCACGCCATTGACGTCGGCAAAGCGATCCATGCGTTCATCCAGCACACGACGATTGGTTTGCGATGCATGCCGCAACAGCAACTCGCCGTTATCTCCGAATGCGACAAATCCAACATGGAAATAATCGAGATTTGGTCGCTGCGTGATAAAGCCGACGATGTCTCCGTTAGCGAGCATCGATTTGTTGGAGAGGAAAACGCTGCGCGGGATGACGACGATTGAAAACCGGCGCTTGCCGAGCTCTTTATGCCAATAGACCGTTTTTTCGATCTTGATAGAGCCCGGCATGTTTATGGCGTTGCAGATCTTGTTCTCAATATTGTGCAGGCCCCACTCGAAAAAATAATGGTTACGTTCGCGCCAACTCACGACGCCGTTATGGTAGCGGATTGCCCGCAGCGCTGAATCAAATTCGCGGGGGCCGGTTGCGATCGCGGCGGCGAGAACGGTTTCACAAAAAGTGACGCAGTCGAATGCGTCGTCGCGCACAACAAATTGTTCCGGCCGTTGCGGTCCTCCGATCAGCGTGTAGCCTTCGTAGCGCGTGCCGCGAAGCGCGCCGGAAATGAAATGAATCCGCCGAGAAATCGGGCCTTTATTGCGGGCCTCATTGATCAAGAGGCTGATCCGCTTTTCCCCCGCAAGACCGGGGCGCACGCCCGCGGCAAGGAGCAAGCCGCCGCCAAGAACCGCTAAAACCGAGCGCCGGTCGGCCACTGCATCCATTCGATCATCCCGCGATCAGTACTTGATAACGACCAAACGATCCGTGCCTGACTCGGCGCCCCACACCTCTCCCGCCCGGCCGAGCAATTGCCGAACGGAAGCGCCGCGCCGGCTGCTCGGAAAACTTTCGAATTTCTCCGTCACGGGATCAAAACGTAAAATCGCGTTGGCATCGAAATCGGTCACCCACACTTTATCTTTGCTGTCGACGTAGACTGCGTAACAAGCGCCCTTGCCCTTGGGCAGGCTCCAGACCTTCCATACTTTGTTGAGCGGATCGTAACGGCCCACTTCACCGCTGTTCCAGAAGCTCACCCACAACAGGCCCTTTGAATCCGACCAGATGCGGCGCGGCCCAGCGCCCGATTTGGGCGCCGGCACCATCAGCGCGTCACCGCTGACGGTATCGATCTTGGCAATATGATCACCCGCAAGCGACGCGTACCAGACGTCACCGTTCGGCGTCGTCGTAATGCCATAAGGCCCCGCGCCTTTTGGCGCCTTCCACGCTTCGACCTTGCCGCTCGCTGGATCAACTCGGCCATAGAAACCGGTCTGCCCAGTAAACCACAGAATGCCTTTGCGGTCGAAGGTTGCGGTATTGAGGTTGGCGCCGAAGAATTCTTCCGGCAGCGGAAAAAGTTTTACGGCACTGGTTGCCGGATCAAAGCGAGCGATGGCGTTCTGCCCGCCCTCGGTGATCCAGGCAGCACGATCAGGCCCAACGATAACTCCGTGCGGCGCCGCCCCCTTGCCCAACGAGATCTGTTTCGTCTGGCCAGTCTTCGGATCGAGAATGCCAAGCGTGCCTTGCGCCTGCGCGGTGTACCAGACATTTCCATCGGGTGCGGGCGCGACGTCGTGCGGATGCGACCCGCGCGGCACTTCGAAGTAACTTACTTCCGCAGCCGGCGCCTGGTGAGCAGCGAGAGCGACGATCGCGACTGTCACAACCACGATCGGAACCATATTCTCCTCCAGCCTGCGCCCCGCAAGCGTCTATTCCGCCGTTTCACGTTCGTGTCGCGGCGCAATCCATCGTCCGGCGGCAGCGTCGTCCGCAGCTTTTGCGTCGACCCACGTTTTCCCGCCCGACTTCTCCACCTGCTTCCAGAACGGTGCACGAGTCTTCAGGTAGTCCATTAGGAATTCGCCCGCAGCGAAAGCGGCCTCGCGATGCGACGATGCCGTTGCAACCAGCACAATGTCTTCACCGGGCAGTATGCGGCCGTAGCGGTGCAGGACAGTAACGCCCAGCAACGGCCATCTCTCCCGGGCTTCCGCCACATGACGTTCGATTTCGGATTCGGCCATGCCGGGATAATGCTCGAGTGTCAGCGATGCGATCGGTTCGCCGTCCTCGACGCCGCGGCAAATTCCAGTAAACGTCACCAGAGCGCCGACATCCTTACGGCCGCGCGTAAGCTTCGCCGCTTCGTCGGCGGCATCAAACGGCTCGCGCTGCAGTCGTACTGTTGATGTCATTTGCTTAATGTAGCCCGGCGACGACGGCGAGGCTATCCGCCCGTCATGGGTGGGAAAAAAGCAATTTCACGTGCATTCTTGATTGCCGCATTGGCCCGCACGTGCTTCTGGTCGACGGCCGCGCGGATGACATTCGCGTCCTTGAACGCGTGCGCATATTCCGCGCCGCGCGAGGCAAGCCAGGTCATCAGGTCGGCAACTGTGGCAATGCCCGGCGGTATTTCGATAGTTTCCTCAGGCTTGCCGATGCGCTCGCGCACCCAGGCAAAATAACGGAGTTTCAGGCTCATTCATCGATCATATAGCGCAGCCCGGCACGCATATAGTCCCAGCCAGTATAAAGCGTGAGGATCGCCGACAGCCACAGCAGCAGAATGCCGATCTCGGTGACTGCCGGAACAATGCGATCGCCGGCTTCCCCGGCGATGAGAAATCCAACAGCGACCATTTGTCCGGTGGTTTTCCATTTGGCCAGCCGTGTCACCGGCACGCCCACCCGCAGTTCGGCGAGATATTCACGCAAGCCTGACACAAGAATTTCGCGGCAGAGAATGACGACCGCCGCCAAAAGGCTCCAGCCGCGAATGGTGTCCTCCGCCGCCAACATGAGCAGGCAGGACGCCACCAGAAGTTTGTCTGCAATTGGATCCAGCATCCGGCCGAGCGAAGACTGCTGGCCCCAGGTGCGCGCCAAATAGCCGTCGAGAATGTCGGTGACACCGGCCGATATGAAAATCGCCAACGCCACCCAGCGCAACCATAAAGGTCCGTCGAAGATGCTCTGCCAGAACATCAACGCCACCACCACAGGGATGGCAACGATGCGGGCATAGGTCAGCAGGTTCGGTAACGCGAGGGGGCGCGCCGGCAGCGGCCGGGAACTGATGGCATTCATGCGGGAAAAGAACACCCCCGCCGCGGCAACGTCAACCGGCGGCGCTGCACAACCCCCCGCTGATTACTGGATCGGCGGCTTGGGCAGGCGACTTTTGCCCGGCTCCATCACGAAAGTCTGATCGAGCGAGTACCACTCACCCTTCACATCGCTTGCCGGCGCCGGCCCGTCATGCCGGACATAGTTGCCAACCAGGGCACGTGTGACACCAAACTGAACATCCGTCTCCAGCTTGTCATCGTCATTGACATAAACCTGAGAGATCAGGGTCTTGAAGCCTTCCTTGAAGATCAGGAAGTGCAGATGCGCAGGACGGTAATTGTGTCGCCCTGTAGCCCGGACGAGATCGCCAACCGGTCCGTCGATCGGTATCGGATAGCCTGCCGGTTTCACACTGCGGAAACTGAAGTGACCCTGGCTGTCGGTCATAAACTTGCCACGCAGGTTCATGGGTGCCTGTTTCGGATCCTGCTGTTCGTAGAAACCCTCGGGAGACGAGTGCCAAACGTCGACCTCGGCGCCGGAAATTGGCTTGCCGTTCTGGTCCTTGACCAGGCATTTGGCAAAAAGCACCGGCCCCGGCGTCGGCGAGCGCACAATGGTGCCGCCATTTTCGGTTCGCGGCGAGTTCATCCGCCAGAACGGGCCGAGTTGATTGGCCGTGGTCTCCGTCTGTCCATTGTTGCCATTGTTGAGCAGGCAGATCAGCGTCGAGAACCCAAGCGAACCCGACATCAGTACCGCCTCGTTATGCTTGTCGTTTGTCTTCTGACCAAGGCCAACGACGTATTGAACCGCCTTCTCAAATTCCTCCTCGGTAAGATGTACATCGCGCGCAAATGCGTGAAGATGTTCCACCATTGAAATCAGAATTTCGCGCAGACGCGGAGGTTGCGTGTTTTTGAAAGCTTCTTTGACAGCTTTGGTGACATCTTCCTGACGCTGAATGATCATTGTCGCTTTCCGTTTATTGAGCGGCTGATTCGTGGAAGAACTCATATATCTTTCGCGCAGTCTCCACATTAATTCCAGGGACCTGGGCAAGATCGGGCAGGCTTGCTCGTTCGATTGCTTTCACAGTGCCAAAATGGCGCAATAGTGCGCGTTTGCGAGTGGGACCAATCCCGGGAATTTCCTGCAAACCCGCCTCGCGTATATCCTTTTTACGGCGCACCCGGTGCGAACCGACCGCAAACCTGTGGGCTTCATCGCGCAAGCGTTCGATGAAGTAGAGCAATGGATCGCGCGGTGGCAACTTGAAAGGGTCGCGCCCCGCCACGAAAAACGTTTCGCGGCCAGCATCCCGATCAGGACCTTTGGCGATGGCAACCAGCGGCACATCGGTGACGCCAAGCGCGGCCAATGTTTCCTGAGCAGCCTTTAATTGTCCCTGCCCACCGTCGATCAGCACCAGATCCGGCCACGGCTGATTTTCTTCGTCGCCCTTGAAAACGGCGGTGAGGACTCCGCCGACCGTGCTGCGCGGATTTTCCTCAAGCAGTCTCTTGAACCGGCGCTGCAAGACTTCGCGCATCATGCCGTAGTCGTCGCCGGGCGCAAGATCGGTCGAGCGGATGTTGAACTTCCGGTACTGGTTTTTCCGAAAACCCTCCGGCCCGGCAACAATCATGGCACCGACCGCATTGCTGCCACTGATATGGCTGTTGTCGTAGACTTCGATACGGCGCGGCGACCGCGGCAGCGCGAAGGTCTCGGTCAGGCCGGCGAGCAGTTTCTGTTGCGAGGATGTGTCAGCCAGCTTGCGCGCAAGCGCCTCGCGCGCATTGGCCAGCGCATGCTGCACCAGCTCCTTGCGCTCGCCGCGCTGCGGCACCGAAACTTCTACCTTGCGCTCGCTCCGGGTGGTCAATGCCTGCGCCAACAGCGCACGTTCTTCGAACTCATGCGACACCAGGATGCAACGTGGCGGTGTCTTGTCGTCATAAAACTGCGCAAGGAATGCGCCC
>DASPUD010000061.1:0-13741 GCA_035623095.1 Pseudolabrys sp. | reverse complement strand
GAGAACATCGAAGAGCTCGCCAAGCGCTTCGAGGATCACTACTAGGCCGCATCGCGGCGGGAACGTAATGAAGGGGTAATACGCGATGCGTCACGGCAAGGTTCACCGCAAGCTCAATCGCACGGCGGAGCATCGCAAAGCCATGTTCGCCAACATGGCGGCTTCGCTGATCAAGCATGAACAGATCATCACGACGCTACCGAAGGCAAAAGAATTGCGCCCGATCGTGGAGAAGCTGGTCACGCTCGCAAAAAAAGGCGGGCTGCATGCGCGGCGACAAGCGGTCGCCGAAATCCGCGATGTTGCGCAGGTCAAAAAACTGTTCGATGTCATCGGTCCCCGCTACAAGGGCCGTGGCGGCGGGTATACCCGGATCATGAAGGCCGGTTTCCGCTATGGCGACAATGCGGCAAAGGCGGTGATCGAGTTCGTCGACCGCGACGTCGAGGCGAAAGGCAAGGATTCAGGGCCGGTGCAGCAGACAACGGTCGAAGAGCCGGCAGCTGCAACAGCGTGAAGTTCCAGACAATTTGTGAAACGAAGGGGCGGCCACCGTGCCGCCCTTTTTGTTTGCGGCGGTGTGCCGGGCCGCTATGATCGCGGTCAACAACAAGCACAGTCGGCGTAGGGGGACAATCGCCATGGCAATTCGTACGGCAGCGATCGCTGTGGCACTGGGCGTGGCGATGACGGGAGCCGCCTGGGCACAATCTGACCCGATCAAGCGCGGCGACTATCTCGTCAACGGCATTTTGACCTGCGGAAATTGCCACTCGCCGAAAGGCATGCCGGTAGCAGTTGCCGGCAAGGAGTTCTCCGGCGGATTGTCGTGGGATGAGCCGCCGTTCACGGTGACAGCGTCGAATATCACGCCGGATAAGGACACCGGCATCGGCACCTGGACCGACGCGCAAATCAAGTCACTCATGCGCACCGGAGTGCGGCCGAACGGTGTGCACGTGGCGATGATTATGCCGACCGATTTTTATCGCATCATGACCGAACGCGATCTCGATGCGGTGGTCGCCTACTTGCACACGCTCAGGCCGGTGAACAACAAGGTGGTAGATCCGATCTACAAGATGCCGCAAGTCGATCACGTCCTCCCGGGCGGCGAGCAGCCGTACACCGAGGCCATGATGGGCGACAAGCTCAAGAAGGGTTTCTATCTCGTAACGATCGCGCACTGCATGGAATGTCATACGCCGATGGACAAAGGCGTGCGCAAGTTCGACACCCGACTGGGCACTGGAGGCTTTGAATTCCCCGGCCCATGGGGCGTGTCGGTTTCACGCAACATTACGTCGAGCAAGACCAAAGGGATTGGTGCGTGGACTGACGACGAAATCAAGCGCGCGATCACGGCCGGGGTCAGCAGGGACGGAAGCAAGCTCAAGCCGCCGATGGGCTACCAATATTATGCCACGCTGACGCCGGATGATCTGGACGCCATTGTGGCCTACCTGCGGACGGTGCCTGCGCTGGAATAAGCGCTTTTTACCGTATGCAGGGGAAGATGACAGGCGGCCTTCATTTAGGGCCCGTAGAGGCCTATATCTGCGCCATCCCTAATTCGTCATGCCCGGCTTTATGCCGGGGCATCCACGTCTTTTCTTCCGAGTCGTGGATGGCCGGGACAAGCCCGGCCATGACAAGATGAGAGGCCGGGATTCGAAACGATGCGCGTTAAAAATCTGATTGCCTTCCTGCTCGCCTTTACTTTCGCGGGACCCATCGCCGCGCAGGAACGGCGGGTGCCGACCCAGAACGAATTGCGGCTGTCCTATGCGCCGGTGGTGCAGCACGTGGCGCCGGCCGTGGTCAACGTCTATGCGGCCAAGGTGGTGCAGAACCGTAACCCATTGCTGGATGATCCCATCTTCCGTCGGTTTTTTGGCGTGCCCGGCCACGGCGGCAACCAGTTACAACGCTCGCTTGGTTCCGGGGTGATCATCGATCCGACTGGCCTTGTCGTCACCAACAATCATGTCATCGAAGGCGCCGACGAGGTCAAAGTTTCCCTTGCTGATAAACGCGAGTTTGAAGCGACGCTGGTGCTCAAGGATGCACGCACCGATCTCGCGGTGCTGCGCATCAAGGACGGAAAAGAACGCTTTCCTGTTCTCGACTTTGCCGATTCCGATGCCTTGCAGGTTGGCGACATTGTGCTCGCTATCGGCAATCCGTTCGGCGTTGGGCAAACGGTGACGCACGGAATCGTATCGGCGTTGGCGCGCACCCAAATCGGCATTTCCGATTACCGTTTTTTCATTCAAACCGATGCCGCAATCAACCCGGGCAATTCCGGTGGCGCGCTGGTCGACATGACCGGCAAGCTCATCGGAATCAATACCGCAATCTTCTCGCGTTCAGGCGGCTCGCAAGGGGTCGGCTTCGCCATTCCCGCCAATATGGTGCGCGTGGTTGTCGGCTCCGCAAAGACCGGTGGCAGCGCGGTGGTGCGGCCGTGGCTCGGCGCAAGATTGCAGGCCGTCACCGCCGATATCGCAGACAGCATGGGCCTCAAGCGGCCGACCGGTGCGCTGATTTCCAACGTGATGCCCAATAGCCCGGCGGCAAATGCCGGTCTCAAGGCGGGCGATCTGATCATCTCGGTTGACGGGCAGGAGGTCGATGATCCGAATGCCTTCGACTACCGTTTCGCGACCAAACCGCTCGGCGGCAGCGCGAGGCTTGGAATTCTGCGCGCTGGGCGCGAACAGACGGCAAGCGTCGCGCTTCAATCGGCGCCGCAAACGCCGCGCGAGGAAATTACCATCCGCTCGCGTTCGCCGTTTTCCGGGGTCAAGGTCGCCAATCTCTCGCCCGCGCTTGCCGACGAACTGCAGCTGCAAAACGTCGATAAGGGCGTGGCGATCGTCGACGTCGACGCCGGTTCTTATGCCAGCAATCTCGGGTTTCAGCGCGGCGATGTGATTGAAGAGGTCAACGGCGAGCGTATCAGCAAGACGAGTGATCTCGAACGGATAAGTGGCGTGGCCAATCGCAGCTGGCGCATCATTATCCTGCGCGGCGGGCAAAAAATCTCCGCGGTATTCAGCGGATGACCCCGCGCGCCAAAGCGAGCGGCCCCAGCCTGTTCGCTGCAGCGGGCCTCGACAAGGACGCGCCGCGCCCGCTCGCCGACAAGTTGCGGCCACAGAAGCTCGACGAAGTGGTCGGCCAGGACCACCTGCTCGGATCTGACGGCGCTTTGACGCGCATGCTGGATACGCGGTCACTTGGCTCGTTGGTTTTCTGGGGGCCGCCCGGCACCGGCAAGACGACAGTCGCGCGCTTGCTTGCCAGAGCGACAGATCTGCATTTCGAGCAGATATCGGCGATTTTTACCGGTGTTGCCGATCTCAAAAAGGTTTTCGAGGAAGCACGGCGCCGCCGTGAACTGGGGCAGGGCACGCTGCTGTTTGTGGACGAGATCCACCGCTTCAATCGGGCGCAGCAAGACAGCTTCCTGCCGGTCATGGAGGATGGCACCATAATCCTTGTCGGCGCCACGACCGAAAATCCGTCCTTTGAACTTAATGCACCATTGCTCTCGCGTGCGCGTGTTCTGGTGTTCAAGTCACTCGACGCCGCCGCGATCGAAAAGCTGCTCAAGCGCGCCGAAACGATTGAAGGCCGGCAGTTGCCACTTGACGCGGAAGCGCGCGAGGCGCTCAAGCGTATGGCCGACGGTGATGGTCGCGCCGCACTGACTTTGGCGGAAGAAATCTGGCGCGCTGCTCGCAAGAACGAAGCTTTCGACAGCGCCAAACTACAGGAGATCGTGCAGCGGCGTGCTCCGATCTACGACAAATCGCAAGACGGCCACTACAATCTCATCTCGGCGCTGCACAAGTCGGTGCGCGGCTCGGACCCTGACGCCGCCCTTTACTATCTGTGCCGTATGCTCGATGCGGGCGAGCCGCCGCTCTATATCGCGCGCCGGGTCGTGCGGATGGCGATTGAAGACATCGGGCTGGCAGACCCGCAGGCGCTGGTAATCGCCAATGCGGCCAAGGATGCCTTTGACTTTCTCGGAAGTCCGGAAGGCGAGCTCGCGATCGCGCAGGCGATAATCTACTGCGCAACCGCGCCAAAATCGAACGCCGGTTACGCGGCCTTCGGCGCCGCCATGCGCACGGCCAAGGAGGCCGGTTCACTATTGCCGCCGAAACGCATCCTCAATGCGCCGACCAGATTGATGCAGGACGAAGGTTATGGGCGCGGCTATGCCTACGATCACGACGCCGAAGAAGCCTTTTCTGGACAGAATTATTTCCCTGACGCACTGGAGCGCCAGCAGTTCTACCACCCACCTGAGCGCGGCTTCGAACGGGAGATCAGAAAGCGCCTGGAGTATTGGGAAAAACTGAGGAAGCAGCGGGGCGGGTCATGAGCCGCGGACGTTCCGGCCCGCGTCAGCCGGGGGGTGGAAGACAAATGGCCGGCCCTCGGCATGAGCGCCGTCAGGCACATCGTCCATTGACCCACCGAGCCGAACCGCGATCCACCTATTCAGAGAGCTCCGAACGGCGGCAACCACCAATGCCGCATGCGCCTGTTAAGGTCCAAACTGTCAATGTCACCGCCGACGAATCCGGAATGCGCGTCGACCGTTTCTTTGAGGCGCGGTTTCCGGGACTCTCGTTTAGCCATATTCAGCGCATCATTCGCAAAGGAGAGGTGCGTGTAAACGGCAAGCGCACGGAGCCCAAAGCGCGTCTCGAGACTGGGCAAGCGGTGCGCATTCCGCCCCTCAAGCTTGAACAACCGAAGCCGCGTGAAGATGCGCCACAAGGACAAAAAGACCGCGCCTATCTCAGGTCGATCACGCTCTATGAAGACGCCGATGTGCTTGTGCTCAACAAGCCAATGGGCCTCGCGGTGCAGGGCGGCTCCGGTACCACGCGCCATGTCGATGGCATGCTGGGCGCACTGCGTAGCGCCGACGGTCAACGCCCGCGCCTGGTGCACCGATTGGACAAAGACACTGCCGGCTGCCTGTTGGTGGCCAGGACTCGCTTCGCGGCGGCCGCGCTGGCCAAGACCTTTCGTTCGCGCTCGGCTCGCAAGATCTATTGGGCGCTGGTTGCGGGTGTTCCCAAGCCGCGCCAGGGCCGCATTTCGACTTTCCTTGCCAAAGAAGAGCGGGAAGAGGATTCATTTATGCGCATCGCGGCGCATGGCGAGAAAGGCGCCAGCCACGCCGTTACCTACTATGCGGTAGTGGAAACGGCGGCGCAGCAACTGGCCTGGCTGTCGCTCAAGCCGGTAACCGGACGGACGCACCAATTGCGCGCCCACATGGCGCATATAGGCCACCCGATTGTCGGCGACCCGAAATATTTCAATCGGGAAAACTGGGAATTGCCCGGTGGCATGCAAAATAAGCTCCACCTGCTTGCGCGCCGCATCGTCGTACCACATCCACGCGGCGGTACCGTCGATGTGTCGGCGCCACTGCCGCCGCACATGGAGCAAACCTGGAATCTGTTGGGTTTTGACGCGAAGCGTTATGATCCGATTGTAGACGCGCCGGAGGAGTAGCGCGTCTGCCTTGGTGTTCCTATCTTATGAGCATGGCGCGGGTACCTTCAGTATTCTTTCTTGTTGCGCTGGTCGCCGTCCTGGCCGCATCGGCACAGACAGCCACGGCCTACGACATCCTGAGCGATGACTACAACATCATGGTCCCTGAAAAGGGCGCCAAACCGAAGCTGCCGGAGCCATGGTTGGCACCTAAATACAAATCACCGCGCGGCACCGTGAAGCACGTAACCATCCCGAAATCGACCATCGTAACGCCGCCGGTAACTCAGGTGCCGCAGACGCCGATCATCGTACCGCAGACGGGGCGGGCGCTGCCAAACCTGCCGAGCGTGTCGGGTTCGGGACCGGGAGGGGCCGAAACCTACCAGGATCGCGCTGCGCGCTGTGCGCATCAGGCCGGTGTCTATGGCCAGGCTGCGGGCGATCGCGGGACGTATATTGGCACCTGCATCAATCAGTGACGCAGCACGATCGACTTAGGGCCAGTTCTTCAAGTTAAAGTGGGGCTTTAACTAGTCTTCCCAGGCCTCAGGCTCCGGCGCTTAGGCGCCGACCGCGTCCAGTGCGGCGATATCCTCGGATGTCAACTTGATCTGCGGCGCCTTGAGGATTTCGCCGAGCTGCTTGAGGCTGGTGGCGCTGACAATCCCGGCGGTGATAAAGGGCTTGGCGATCAGCCAGGCGAGCGCGATCTGTGCCGGCACGGCGTTGTGACGCGCAGCCGCTGAATCGACCGTCTTCAAGATCCGCAAGCCGCGCGCGTCGAGATAACGCTTGAGCCTACCGCCACGCCCGGGATGTTTGGCGCCTTCTTCCGCCGAGCGATACTTGCCGGTAAGGAATCCCGCTGCGAGCGAATAATAGTTGATGACGCCGAGCTTCTCCGCGCGGCAAATCGGTAGAAACTCGCTCTCGAACTCTTTCCGGTCAGAGAGATTATAAAGCGGCTGCAGGCTCTCATAACGCGGCAGGCCAAGTTTCCAGCTCGCCGCAAGCGAAGCCCTCAGCCGGGCAGGGCTAATGTTCGAAGCGCCGACGGCGCGGACCTTGCCGGACGCGATCAGCATTGCATACGCCTGCATCGTCTCTTCCGGCGGCGTAACCTCGTCGTCGAAATGGGTCTGGTAGAGATCGATATGGTCGGTTTGCAGACGCCGTAGCGAAGCCTCGCATTCGCGAAGGATGTAGTCTTTCTTCAGACTGCGGCCTTCTCCCATATCCTCGCCGACCTTGGTGGCGATCAGGATCTTGCTGCGCTTGCCGCTCTTTTTCAGCCAGTTGCCGATGATGGTTTCAGATTCGCCGCCTGGACTTCCCGGCACCCAGCGGGCGTAGCTGTCGGAGGTGTCGACCGCGTTGAAGCCTGCATCGACGAAGGCATCAAGAATTCCGAAGGAAGTCTTTTGGTCGATGGTCCAGCCAAACACGTTGCCGCCGAGCATGAGCGGGGCAAAGTGCAGGTCGGATTGTCCGAGGCGGCGTTTTTCCATGAAATGCCTTTCTCCGCCTCATCCTGAGGAGGCCGCGCAGCGGGCCATCTCGAAGGATGGGGGCCGCATGCTTCGAGACGCGCTCCTTCGGAGCGCTCCTCAGCATGAGGCCGACTGAAGGTTACCGCAAACTTGCGTTGAACTTCTCAAGCGCCGCCTGGCCCGGGCACAATTCCTTTTCGCCGAGCGCATTGAGGGGAGCGTCCACTGTGCGCAGATGCGCGTGCAGATCTTCCGGGTCTTTCTCGACGTAAAGAAGCCCCGTGACGATCTGCCCCTTGGCGGCGTGATGCTGGAGAAAGCCCAGGGCAGCGGTGCGGTCATGCGGCTCGTAGTCGGCGGCAAGCTTGCGCAAAGCAAGCTTGGATCCATCATGCTGCTCGACGACTTCGACCGTGCCTGGCTCGTATTTGATCTCGATCGGCATGCGGCTCGAGATAAAATCCAGCCGGTTCACCGCCTCATTGTGCTCGCGCACGAAATCGAAGCTTTTCGTCGAGCCGGCGTGGTTGTTGAAGGCAACACACGGTGAGATCACATCGATGAATGCCGCACCCTTGTGGGCGATAGCCGCCTTGATGATCGGGACCAGCTGATGCTTGTCACCTGAGAATGAGCGGGCCACGAATGACGCCCCAAGCTGGAGCGCCATTGCCACCAGGTCGATGGAATTGTCGGTGTTGATGAAGCCGCGCTTGGATTTTGAGCCGCGGTCGGCGGTGGCCGAGAACTGGCCTTTGGTGAGGCCATAAACACCGTTGTTCTCGACGATATAGACCATGTTCACACCGCGCCGTAGGCAGTGCGCGAATTGGCCGAGGCCGATCGACGCGCTGTCGCCGTCACCCGAAACCCCGAGATAAATCAGATCGCGATTGGCGAGATTGGCGCCGGTCAGCACCGACGGCATGCGGCCATGCACCGAGTTAAAGCCGTGCGAATTGCCAAGAAAATAAGTCGGCGTTTTTGACGAGCAGCCGATGCCGGAAATCTTCGCGACGCGGTGCGGTTCGATCGAGAGCTCGAAGCAGGCTTGGATGATCGAAGCTGTGATCGAGTCGTGGCCACAGCCGGCGCACAGGGTCGAAACCGTGCCTTCATAATCGCGGTGCGTATAGCCAAGCGCGTTCTTCGGCAGGTCAGGATGATGAAACTTCGGCTTTGCGAGATAGGTCATGACGTCACCTTCATCGGCTTCACCGTCAGCTTGTCGAGGTGATCACCGATTGATTTGGCAATGAAACGGGCGGTAATCGGCGTGCCGTCATAGTGCAGGATTGGCACCAGCCGGACAGGATCGATGCCGCACTCATTCACAATGAGCGAGCGCATCTGGGCATCGCGGTTCTGCTCGACCACAAATACGAAGTCATGGTCAGTGACGAAGTTGTTGACGCTGGAATGGAACGGGAAGGCGCGCACGCGCATCCGGTCGAGCGAATGGCCGCGCGCCTCGATCATGTGGATCGCCTCGTCCATCGCCGGCGCGGTCGATCCATAGTAAATGACGCCGTACTTCGAAGGCTTGTTGCTATTGGCCGTAAGCGGGCGCGGCACAAGATCCTTGGCGGTTTCAAACTTGCGGATCAGCCGCTGCATGTTGTCGACATAGGGCGCGCCTTCTTCGGTGTAGCGCGCAAAGCGGTCGCGCGACGTGCCGCGCGTGAAGAACGAGCCCTTGGTGGGGTGCGTGCCGGGATATGTCCGGTAAGGAATGCCATCGCCGTCGACATCAAGATAGCGGCCAAACTCCTTGCCGGCGTCGAGCTGAGCTGCGGTCATCACCTTGCCGCGGTCATATTTGCGCGTGTCGTCCCAGGCGAGTGGTTTGGAAAGGTGATGGTTCATGCCGATATCGAGATCGAGCATGACGAAAATCGGCGTCTGGAGCCGGTCGGCAAGATCGAAAGCCTGCGCGCCGAATTCGAAGGATTCCGACGGATCCTCCGGGAACAGCAGCACGTGCTTGGTGTCGCCGTGCGAGGCGTAGGCGCAGGAAGTGATGTCGCACTGCTGTGTCCGCGTGGGCATGCCTGTCGAGGGCCCCGCGCGCTGCACGTCGAACAAAACCGCTGGGATTTCAGCGAAATAAGCCAGTCCGATGAACTCCTGCATCAGCGAAATGCCGGGGCCAGACGTTGCCGTGAAGGAGCGCGCGCCGTTCCACGCCGCACCGATGACAATACCGATCGAAGAAAGCTCGTCCTCGGCCTGAATGATCGCATACTTCGCCTGCTTGGTGTCGGTGTCGACGCGCAACTTGGCGCAGTGACGCGTGAACGCATCGGCGAGCGATGAGGACGGTGTGATTGGGTACCACGCGCAGACCGTCGCGCCGCCATAGACGGCACCAAGGGCCGCCGCGGAATTGCCTTCGATGAAAATACGGTCGCCCACGGCATTTGCGCGCTTCAGCTTGATGCCGAGCGGGCACTGCAAATTCAGGATTGCGTAGTCGCGTCCGATATGAAGCGCCTTGATATTGGGCTCGATCAGCTTGTCTTTGCCCTTGTACTGCTCGCCAATCAGCTGTTCGACGACCCTCACATCGAGCTCGAGCAACGCGGCCAGCACGCCAATATAAATGATGTTCTTGAACAGCTGCCGCTGGCGCGGATCCGTATATTCGCGATTGCAGATCGCAGTCAGCGGTACGCCGATGACGGTGATGTCCTCGCGAAACTTCGACGGCGGCAACGGCTTGGTGGAATCGTAAAACAGATAGCCGCCCGGCTCGATAGCGGCGATATCGCGGTCAAAAGTCTGCGGATTCATCGCCACCATCAGGTCGGTGCCGCCCCGGGCGCCTAAATGGCCTGCCTCGGAGACGCGCACTTCGTACCATGTTGGCAATCCCTGAATATTCGATGGGAAGATGTTGCGCGGCGCGACCGGCACGCCCATGCGCATGACTGCCCGCGCAAACATCTCGTTTGCGCTCGCAGAACCCGAGCCGTTGACGTTGGCGAAACGAACGACGAAATCGTTTACGCGGCTGATCGGCGTGACGGTCGGCATGAGTTTCCCGCGTGAGTCATGTCCAGTAAGAACTTCTGCATGTCCCAAGCACCGGTTGGGCAGCGCTCGGCGCACAGGCCGCAATGCAGACAGACGTCCTCGTCCTTGACCATGACGCGGCCCGTCTTGAGCTCATTCTGGACATACAGATCTTGCGTGAGATTGAGCGCTGGTGCGTTCAGCCGCTTGCGCAAGTCGGCTTCTTCGCCATTTTCGGTAAATGTGATGCAGTCCATCGGGCAGATATCGACGCAAGCGTCGCATTCGATGCAGAGCTGTGACGAAAATATGGTTTGTACGTCGCAATTCAGACAGCGGCCGGCCTCTGCAAAAGCGAGCTTGTCGTCGAAGCCGAGTTCGACCTCGGCCTTTATATCCTTGAGCGCCACGACTTTGTCGCGGTGCGGTACCTTGTAGCGCTTATCGAGAGTAATCTCGTTGTCGTAGCTCCATTCGTGGATGCCCATTTTCTGGCTCATTATCTCGACAGCGGGAGCAGGGCGGTCGGTGATGTCTTCGCCATTGAGCAATTTGTCGATCGAGACGGCGGCCTCGTGGCCATGCGCAACCGCCCAGATAATGTTCTTTGGACCGAAAGCCGCATCGCCGCCGAAGAACACTTTCGGATGCGTCGAAGCCATGGTCGTGGTATCGACTTTGGGCATATTCCACTGGTCAAATTCGATACCGATGTCGCGTTCGATCCATGGAAAGGCATTTTCCTGGCCGACGGCCACGAGCACATCGTCGCAGGGGAAATGCTGGTCGGGCTCGCCAGCCGGAATGAGCTTGCGGCGGCCTTTGGCATCGTATTCGGCTTTCACTTTTTCGAATGTGATGCCGGTGAGCTTGCCATTTTCGTGAGTGAATTCCTTCGGCACGAGATAGTTATGGATCGGAATCCCCTCGTGCATGGCGTCTTCTTTTTCCCACGGTGACGCCTTCATTTCCTCGAAACCGGAACGCACAACCACGTCCACCTGATCGCCGCCAAGCCTGCGGGCGGAACGGCAGCAATCCATGGCGGTATTGCCGCCACCGAGCACGACCACACGCTTGCCGATCTTTGAGATGTGGCCAAACGAAACCGACGACAACCAGTCAATTCCGATGTGGATGTTCTTGGCGGCTTCCTTGCGGCCCGGAATATCCAGATCGCGGCCGCGCGGCGCCCCCGAGCCGACGAAGACCGCATCCCAGCCTTCCGCCAGCAGAGCCTTGAGGCTGTCTATGCGTTTACCGCTGCGGAATTCGACGCCCAGATCGAGGATGTAGCCGCATTCCTCGTCAATGACGGAGTCCGGCAGACGGAATTTAGGGATTTGGGTGCGGATCATGCCGCCGGCTTTGGGGTCTTGGTCAAAAACCACGCAGCTGTAGCCGAGGGGGGCAAGATCGCGGGCAACGGTGAGGGAGGCCGGGCCGCCGCCGACCAGGGCGATACGCTTGCCGTTCTTCTTCGTCGCCGGTTTTGGCAGGCGCCCACGAATGTCGTCTTTGTAGTCCGCCGCCACTCTTTTCAGGCGGCAGATCGCCACCGGTTCCTTCTCGACACGCGTACGCCGGCACGCCGGCTCACACGGACGGTCGCAAGTGCGCCCGAGGATCCCCGGGAACACGTTCGACCGCCAATTGATCATGTAGGCATCTGAGTAGCGGCCATGGGCGATCAGGCGGATGTATTCGGGAACTGGAGTGTGCGCAGGGCAAGCCCACTGGCAATCCACGACCTTGTGGAAGTAGTCGGGCGCAGAAATGTTGGTATTTTTCATCGACTCCTCGAAACGCGCCCCGCTACTCGGCAGTACTCAAACGGTGCCGCGTCTTCAGCCCTGGCGGGCCCGCTCTGCCTCGGTCGGCCTTGTTTTCCGGCACGAATCCGAGGGCGGATAATATGGGGTACGACCCCGCAAGGCTACTTATCCTTCCGTCATGACCAGGGCCTATCAACCACAACACTGCGTGAAGCTTTTCGCTCCCTGAAAGCGGCGTCAACATGACCCTTGAGGGGTAATTTGAGGCACCCTAGTGCTTCCGCCGGTTGGCTGGTTAATTGGGCCGCGCGCGGCCACATCAGTTCCATTGTTGCGGCGCACAATCGCTAGTTCTGATGCGCGACCTGTTTACCGAGATCTTTGAAAACCAGCCGCTCGACCCCACCGAGGCGGCTCGCAAAGGCGTTCGCCCGAATTTGCGCAAGCGTTTCTATCGGCGCGCGCATATAGGCGAAGATGGCGCCATCTTGTTGGACGGAAAATCTGTGCGAACGCCTGCGCGCCGGACCCTTGCAGCCCCGACGCAAACTCTGGCCGAGCATCTCGCGGTCGAATGGAATGCACAGACCGACGTGATTGACCCGGCGCGCATGCCGCTGACGCGCCTCGCCAATGCGGTGATTGATGCGGTCAGCGACGCCCCGCAGCCTGTTGCCGACGAGATCGCAAGATATCTCGCCTCCGATTTGCTATTTTATCGCGCCGAAGCGCCGGGAGGACTTGTCGACAAGCAATCGCGTGGTTGGGACCCGGTGGTGAACTGGGTGCGCGAAGCATTCGGTGTGCGTTTCGTGATGGCGCAAGGCATTATGCACGTGACACAGCCACGCGAAGCCGTTGCCACCGTGCGGGCGGCAATATCGACGAATCCGTGGGTGCTCGGTGCAATGTCGTCGGTTACGACTTTAACCGGCTCCGCCCTTCTTGCGATAGCACTTGCCCGTGGGGCGCTAGACCCAGAAGCGGCCTGGGTGGCCGCGCACGTTGATGAGGATTGGCAAATGTCGCAGTGGGGCCGCGACGAGCTCGCACTCGAACGGCAGGCCTACCGCCGATCTGAATTCGATGCCGCGGTGACTGTGCTGATTTCAGTGCCCGCTTGAATCCGGCTTACGGCTCGCTTCGTAGAGAAACCAGACGCGCCTTTCCGCATCGTCGATGAAGGTTTCGAGCAGGCTTGCGGTTGCAACGTCATTGTGTTCGTCGCACACGTCGTGAGCTTCGCGCATCGCCGCGACTACACGCTGGTTATCGTCGCGCAGCTCCGCCAGCATGTCCGACGGCTCTACATATTGCGCATCGTTGTCGTCCAGTCGTTGATGACGCGAAATGTCGCCGATTGAGCGCAGCGTCGGCTGCCCGATTTTGCGCACGCGCTCGGCGATGACGTCGGTCGTGGCAAAAATCTGTTCGGATTGCTCATCGAGCATCAGGTGGTAGTCGCGGAAATGCGGGCCACTGACGTGCCAATGGAAATTTTTGGTCTTCAGATAGAGCGCGAACGTGTCGGCGAGGATGGCATTCAGCGCTGCGGCAATGTCCTTAGCCGCATTGGTGCCCAGATCAGTTGGGGTGGCAAGGCGCGGTGAGCCGTTACGAGGCGTGGCATGATTCATGGCGGCGTCCTTTGGGAGAGGGCTACAGGGGTATCCCGCGAAACGGCCAAGCCTACCCTATAGTTCCATCGTTCAGGAGCTCAATTTCTGATCACGCCCTACACGGCCGAGATGCGTGAAACCGAAGCCCGCCGCATATTTAAGGCCGTAGCCGAGTAGTCGATCAAAGCCGATGTGAGCGATCCAGATTAAGGCAAGTGGCATAAGATTGAAGGCCGGCAGCAGCAGACCGGCGCTTGCGAGCAGCAGCGGGCCGACCAGTGTATGCGCGGCGTTGTAAATGACAGCT
>DASPUD010000060.1:0-43630 GCA_035623095.1 Pseudolabrys sp. | reverse complement strand
GGCCGGGTGATCGAGGTCGATTTCGGCGCCAAGCCAGCCGCGGCGCCGAGCACGGATGTCTTTGAGGCCGAGATTATCGAGCATGTTGATCTCAACTCGTCGCGCTCGGATAAGGAGACCATCCATCTCGCGCTGAATTTCGAAGGCGCCGCGCCGGCATATGAGCCGGGCGACTCGCTCGATCTCTATGCCGAGAACGATCCGGCCTATGTGGATGAGTTGCTGAAAGCCGCCGGCCTGGCTGGTGACGAGAAGCTGCGCACCGAATTCATAAAATCGCGCGACGTGACAACGCTTTCGCTGAAGACTGTCGAGACCTACGCCGCCTCCACCGGTCATCAGTATGTTCAGACGCTCATCGCCGACGGTCAGGCGCGCGAATGGATCGCCGGGCGGCAACTGATCGACCTGATCGGAACGTTTCCGATTGCGTTCGACGCCGACAAATTGCGCGCGTTGACGCGGCCGCTTGCGCCGCGCGCCTACTCGATCGCCTCTTCGCGGCGCGAAGTCGGAGATGAAGCACACCTGCTTATTTCCGCGGTGCGCTATGACAGCCATGGGCGCGCACGCAAGGGCGTTGCTTCGAACTATGTGGCGGAAAGGCTCAAACGTGGCGGGCGGGTCCGGGTGAAGCTGAAAACCAATAAGCACTTTGCGCTTCCCGCCGCCGATCGCGACATCATCATGGTCGGGCCCGGCACCGGCGTGGCGCCGTTCCGTGCCTTCGTGCAGGACCGGCGGGCGACGCATGCGCAGGGCCGCAGCTGGCTGTTCTTCGGCGATCGCACCTTCACGCACGACTTTCTTTACCAGCTGGACTGGCAGGATGCGTTGAAGGACGGCGCCCTCACGCGGATGGACGTCGCGTTCTCGCGCGACACCCCGGAGAAAATCTACGTCCAGCACAAATTATGGGAACGCCGGATCGACCTGATCGAATGGCTCGACAACGGCGCATACTTCTATGTCTGCGGCGATGCCAAGGCTATGGCCAAAGATGTACGCAACGCGCTGGTGCGCGCCTATGCCGATGTGAAATCGCTTTCCGCAGAAGTGGCCGAACAGGCGGTGGCAACCCTGGAGCGCGAAAAGCGCTACTTGCAGGATGTCTACTGATCCTGCTTCGATTGGACTGCCATGACCGATGAACTCTCGCGCAACGAGCGCATCAAGGAAGGGAGCGACTATTTGCGCGGGACGCTGGCCGATGGCCTGCGCGAGGAGATTACCGGCGCGATCATCGAGGATGATGCGCAGCTGGTGAAATTTCACGGCATGTATCTTCAGGATGATCGTGACCTGCGGCCGGAACGTACGCGCAAGAAAATGGAGAAGGCCTTTGCCTTCATGATCCGCGTGCGTATTCCTGGCGGCGTGCTGACGTCGCAGCAATGGCTTGCACTGGATCAGGTCGCGCGCGACTACGGCAACGGCAGCATGCGGTTGACCACGCGGCAGACAGTGCAATTGCACGGGGTGATCAAGTCAAACCTGAAGGCGACGCTGAAAAAGATTGACACTGTAGTGCTCAATTCAATTGCCGCCTGCGGCGATATCAATCGCAACGTGATGTGCAATGTGTTGCCGGAGCAGTCGCACGCGCATAAAACGTCGATCGACCTGGCGCGAACGATCTCGGATCATTTGTTGCCGCGCACGCCTGCCTATCGCGAGATATGGCTTGATGGCGAACGGATTGCCGGCGGCGAAGGAGAGGTCGTCGAGCCGATCTATGGCAAGATCTACCTTCCACGGAAATTCAAGGTCGTCGTGGCGGTGCCGCCCTCGAACGACGTCGACGTCTTCGCCCACGATCTTGGCTATATCGCGATCACCGACGATAAAGGCGGCATCGCCGGCTGGAACGTCACCGTTGGCGGCGGGATGGGCATGACTCATGGCGAAGAAGACACTTATCCGCGCACAGCGGACCTGATGGGATTCTGCTTGACCAAGGATGCCGTGAAGATCGCGGAAGCCGTAGTCACCGTGCAGCGCGATTGGGGCGACCGCAAGAATCGCAAGCACGCGAGGCTCAAATACACCATCGAGGATCGCGGTCTTGACGCGTTCCGCGCAGAAGTAGAGCGCCGTACCGGTGTGAAACTTGCGCCGCCAAAGCCTGTCGTCTTCACCTCGACCGGCGATCGCTACGGCTGGTCACAAGGCGACGATGGACGCAGTCATCTGACGCTCTTCGTGCAGAACGGCCGCGTCAAGGATTCTCCCGAGACCGCTCAGCAGAGTGCCTTGCAAACCATCGCGCAGATACATGATGGCGGCTTCCGCATCACGCCGAACCAGAATCTGATCATCGCCAACATTCCGACGGACAAGCAGACGGAAATCCACTGGATTGCGGTGAAGGCGGGACTGCTCGCGCCATGGTCCGGCCTGCGCCGTAACTCCATGGCCTGCGTCGCGCTGCCGACCTGCGGGCTCGCGTTGGCGGAAAGCGAGCGTTACTTGCCGGATCTTTTGACAGCGCTCGACGAGCGGCTTGCCGCGCACGGGCTGTCAGCCGACGACATCGTTATTCGCATGACGGGATGTCCGAACGGATGCGCACGCCCTTATCTCGCCGAGATCGGTTTGGTGGGCAAAGGTCCCGGACGATACAATCTCTATCTTGGCGCGGCCTTCGACGGCTCGCGCATGAACAAGCTCTACGCCGAGGATCTCGATCACGCCGGGATCATCGCCGCGCTCGAACCGGTGTTTGCTGCCTACGCAGCAGAGCGGCAGAAGGGCGAGCGCTTCGGCGACTTTGCCGTTCGCGCCCGCTTCGTCGCGGCGAGTGGAAACGGCCGTGACTTTCACGCCAACACAGGATCGCGCCGTGCGTCCTGATGCCGCGGCACTGCAGCGGCGGCGGAATTATCCAAAAATGGCGCACCTGCCGCAAATTTAGGCGGTCGGCAAAACGTTAATGGCTTTGGCAACGGTATTTTCCGCGCCGTTCAAGGTGGAACGGGTCTTGCTAGAGCTATGCCATGCAACGGAATTGGGCCGCAGCCGGACGAGCGGAATGTCGATAGGAAAGAGAAATTTGGTTCAGACGCGTAAAGGATCGGATCTTCCCACCCAAGGCGCATTGCCAGCGGACCAGAGGGATGCGGCACTCAGGATAGCGATTGTCGACGAAAGCTCTGTTCGCGCTGCGATACTTGAAGATGGCTTGCGCGAAGCGGGTTTTACCCAAGTTGAACGGATTGGCGAAACGCGCAATCTGCTCACCCGCATTTATGCGCTTGATCCGGACGTAATCCTGATCGGTCTGGAGAATCCCAGTCGTGACGTGTTGGAGCAAATGTTCCAGATGAGCAGGGCGGTTAAGCGTCCAGTCGCGATGTTTGTCGATCAGAGTGACAGTGCGTCCATCCAGGCTGCCGTGGACGCTGGAGTGTCGGCGTACATCGTCGATGGTCTAAAAAAGGAACGCGTCACCAGCATCCTCGATCTCTGCATTTCACGGTTCAATGCCTTCGCACGTCTGCAAAGCGAGCTCGATCATGCCAAGGACGCGCTCGAAGAACGCAAGGTCATTGATCGTGCCAAGGGCTTTCTGATGAAAGCCAAGAAACTCACTGAAGAACAAGCTTATGCTCTGCTGCGCAAAACCGCGATGAACGAGAACAAAAAGATCGTGGAGATCGCAGAATCCGTTCTGACTGCGGCCGAGTTGCTCAAATGAGCGAAAGGCTTCGAATTGGCTATATTCCGCTCGTTGACGCGACAACGCTTTTAGTCGCGGTCGATCAGGGTTTCGCTGCCGCACAAGGACTCGATATTGAGCTTGTGCGCGAGGTTTCCTGGTCAAATGTGCGCGACAAACTTAATATTGGTTTGTTTGACGCCGCACATCTGCTGTCGCCGGTTGCTATAGCTTCCAGCCTCGGTCTCGGCCATGTGCGCGTACCGCTGATTGTGCCCTTCAATCTTGGCATAAATGGCAATGCCATCACCGTTTCGACAGACCTGTTCGCTGTCCTCTCGGACGTTAGTGATGGCGATATTACTGACCCGAAAGTCTCGAGTCGGGCGCTTGCGCGCGTAGTCGCCGAGCGCAAAAAGCGGGGTGCGGAACCATTGACCTTTGGTATGACGTTTCCGTTCTCCAACCACAACTACCAACTCCGGTTTTGGATGGCGGCAGCGGGCCTCGATCCGGACGAGGACGTACGTCTGGTTGTCTTGCCCCCGCCGTACATGGTGGAGAGTCTCGCTAGCGGGCATGTAGATGGATTCTGTGTCGGTGCGCCATGGAATTCGGTAGCTGTGGATTCCGGAATTGGTCGTATCCTGCATTTTGGCTGCGAGATTACAGAGCACGTGTCGGAAAAAGTGTTCGCGTTGCGCGAAAAATGGGCTGGGGAGAACCCGAACATTCTCGCTGCGCTGATGCGCGCGCTCGCCCGCGCCAGCGAATTTGCTAAGGATGCGAATAATCTTTCCACGGTTGCAAATATCGTAGCGCCCAGGCTCGGCGTCGTCTCCGAGCTGGTTGTCCGTACACTGACCGGCAGCCTCAAGATCGATGCGGATGGCGCGGTTCGCCATTCTGAAAACTATATCGCGATTGGCGGCCGCGACGTGAACCGGCCCGATGCGGTGCAGGCGGCATGGGCCTACGCGCAGATTGTGCGATGGGGACAAGCGCCTTTGTCGCAGGACTTGTGCGCAAGAGCGCAAAACGTTTTCCGTCCTGGCATCTACGACGCCGTTTTGGGAAGCACGATCGAACCCCGTCTTACAGGTCCGCGGGACGGCATCGGCGCATTTTCGGGACCAGATTTTGATGCGCATGACATCGCCGGCCATGTGTCGGCGTGGCAAACCAAGCGCGCATACCGGCCGCGTCTGTCGGTCGTGCGTTAATTTTGCGCTGCACAAATATTCCGCACACTGCGCTCCGAGTGAGCACTAATTCGCGCTTTGGGTTTTGGCCGCACGAATCGCTTTTTCTCATAAGCTATTGAAATTAAATGTATTTTTTCTTAGGCGTCATTTGGCACGACACTTGAATTGAATCCAGTGAAGGAGGTCCAGCCGTTGCTGGCGTCCCTGGTCCAATGACGGGCCGATGGCAATGCCGCTGTCCTGGGGAATGCGCAAAGGCGCGCTTCAGGGCCGCGGCTTTTTTGTTGGCGCGAAGGAAAAGGTGTGAGGACCGAAGGAAACCACAAGCGGCGCAGCGACCAGGGTCACAACGTGGAGCCGTCAAGAAAGGAAAGCTCTTATGAATAAGCCAAACACAACATGGATTTCGGACTGGGATCCGGAGAATGAGAAATTCTGGAACTCGAAGGGCAAATTTATTGCTCGACGCAATCTCATCTGGTCGATCGTTGCCGAGCACATCGGTTTTTCGGTCTGGCTGATCTGGAGCATCGTCGCAACGAAGCTGCCGCAGGCGGGCTTTCACTTCACGACCGATCAACTCTTCCAGCTTGTGGCGCTTCCCGGGCTGGTCGGCTCGCTTATGCGATTTCCTTATACGTTTGCCGTCACGACGTTTGGCGGTCGGAACTGGACGATCTTCAGTGCAGCCGTGCTGTTCATTCCGACGATCTCGCTTGCATATTTTGTGACGCAACCCGACACACCGTTCTGGTTGATGCTTGTGGTGGCATCAACGGCAGGGCTTGGCGGCGGCAACTTCGCCTCGAGTATGGCCAACATCTCATTCTTCTATCCCGACCGCATGAAGGGTTGGGCGCTTGGTCTGAACGCTGCCGGCGGAAATATCGGTGTCAGCGGCGTGCAACTGTTGACCCCCATCCTGTTGGGTGTCGGCCTTATAAATCTCTATCAGGCCACTCCGGGCCCCGGCGGAATCTATCTTCAGAACGCAGGACTCATGTGGCTGTTGCCGCTGGTTGTCGCGGTGTTTGGCGCGATCTTCTTCATGAACAACCTCACATCGGCGCGTGCATCACTGAAAGATCAGTTCGCAATCGTGAAACGCAAGCACACCTGGATCATGTCCTATATCTACATCGGGACATTTGGTTCGTTCATCGGCTACTCAGCCGCATTTCCGCTGCTGATAAAGACTCAGTTCCCATCGGTCACGGTGGCGATTGCGTTCCTCGGACCGTTGGTTGGCTCTCTCGTTCGCCCACTCGGCGGCTTGCTTGCTGACAAAATCGGCGGCGCCATCGTGACATTCTGGAATTTCATCGCGATGGGTGCCGCCACGGTCGGCGTTATGTACTTCGTGGGAATCAAGGACTTTGTCGGTTTCCTGGCGATGTTCCTAATCCTCTTCGTGACGACCGGAATTGGCAACGGCTCGACATACCGGATGATCCCGTCGATTTTCCGCGAAGAAAACCTGCAGAAAGCGAAGGGTGGGGGCGAGGCCGGTCGAGCGCTGGCGTTGAAAGCCGCAAAAATTGAAAGCGGCGCGGCGCTTGGATTTATCGGCGCGGTTGGCGCATGCGGGGGCTACCTCATCCCGCGCGGCTTCGGTGCATCAATTGCGGCGACCGGTGGTCCGCATATGGCGCTGGGCATCTATCTGGCGTTCTACGCAACGTGCCTTGCGCTTACGTGGTGGTACTACCTGCGCAAGAGCTACTCGCCGACGACAGCAAGCCTGGCTGAAGCACGCGTGTGAAACAGGCCCTTGGTCTCGATAGACAAAAATTCCGGCGACGCAGATCAAATTCTGATCAGCGCCGCCGGGATGGACTACGGACATTCCGAACAACATGAGTAGAAACGTTCAAGGAGCTTGGCTGACATGAAGCGCAAGCTTGTTGTGGTCGGCGCCGGAATGGCTTCGGGCCGCATGCTCGAACATTTGCTCAAAGAACAAAATGCCTACGAGGTCACGCTGTTTGGTGCTGAACCACGTGGAAATTACAACCGCATCATGCTCTCTCCGGTGCTCGCAGGCGAAACTGGTTACGACGAGATCGTAACGCACAACTCTGCTTGGTACGCCGAGCACGGCGTAGCCTGCCGGTTCGGTGAGACGATTACAAAAATAAATCGCGCAGCAAAAACAGTGTATTCGCGAAATGGCGAGACTCCCTACGACAAGCTGGTGCTTGCAACAGGGTCGGCCCCCTTCGTTATCCCGGTCGCCGGCAAGGAACTACAGGGAGTGATCTCCTTCCGGGACCTCGATGATGTCAACGCCATGCTTGGTGTAGCCGAAAGACCGGGGACTCAGGCCGTGGTGCTGGGCGGTGGTCTCTTGGGATTGGAGGCTGCGGCCGCACTGAAGGCCCGAGGGATGCAGGTCGTGGTGCTCCATCTGATGGACCATTTGATGGAACGCCAGCTTGATCCATCGGCAGGGCTGCTGTTGCAGAAAGAACTGGAAGAGCGCGGCATCAAAGTCCGTTGCAACGCGCAGACAACGGCCATTCTCGGTCATAAACGCGCAGAGGCCGTCCTGCTCGACGACGGTACGATTTATTCAGCCGATCTCGTCGTGATGGCCACCGGTATCAGGCCCGAAACGCGCATCGCCACCGATGCCGGACTCCGCGTTGAGCGGGGCATCGTTGTTGATGACCAAATGCGGACGTCCGACCCCGATATTCTTGCGATCGGCGAATGCGTCGAACACGACGGCGTCTGTTACGGCCTGGTTGACCCGATCTATGACATGGCAGCAATTGGAGCCAGGACCCTGATCGGCGAAAAGACTGCATTCCGTCCGGTTGAGCTCGGCACGAATCTCAAAGTGACTGGAGTGAACGTCTTTTCAGCCGGCGACTTTCTGGGTGCGGCCGGCACAGAGGCTGTAACGCTGAACGATCCGGGTCTGAAAACCTACAAGAAGCTTGTGATCAAGGGTGGGCGCGTGAGCGGCGCAGTATTGTTCGGCGATACCGCCGACGCACATTGGTATCTCGACCTTATCCGCACCGGCACTTCAATAGAACCAATTCGCGACGATCTCGTCTTTGGCCGTGTGTTGGCCGAGCGAAAGGCTGCGTGATGTCGAGTGATTTCACTCCTGAGCAGAAGCGCTATCTTGAGGGCTTCGCCTCAGGACTGAACGCGGCGCGCACCGCGCGCGGAAAACCCCTGGCCGGGAGCGCATCGGACGCTGCGGCTGGCCCGGACGCAATGCATTTTGCCGCGCAAGATCGCGCGGTCGCCGCAGGTGGGAAACTT
Organism: Pseudolabrys sp.; assembly: GCA_035623095.1. Lineage (GTDB taxonomy): Bacteria > Pseudomonadota > Alphaproteobacteria > Rhizobiales > Xanthobacteraceae > Pseudolabrys. The sequence goes on along the minus strand of DASPUD010000060.1, from coordinate 35,488 downwards.
GCCGATCAGGAAAAATTCAAGCGCGAGCGGCATCCCTTCGATGCATACGAGCGGTTGAAGCAGCAAGCAAAGAGCAATGAGCCGCCGAAGCCGTCCGATAATTTCCGCTGGCGTTTTTACGGGCTATTTTACGTGGCGCCTGCGCAAACTTCATATATGTGCCGATTGCGTATTCCGAACGGCATTCTGAAGCACTGGCACCTTTCGGGTTTGGCTAACCTCGCAGAACGGTACGCCGGCGGTTACAGCCATGTTACGACGCGCGCCAACCTTCAAATGCGTGAGATCGAGCCGAAAAATGCGGTCGCGATGGTTGAAGCGATCCAGGACCTCGGACTCTGCTCACGCGGTTCTGGTGCCGACAACATCCGCAATGTCACCGGAACGCCGACGGCCGGCATCGATCCTCAGGAGCTGCTCGACACGCGTCCGTGCGCGCGCGAGTGGCATTTCCACATTCTCAACGAGCGCGCACTCTATGGCCTGCCACGGAAATTCAATGTTGGATTCGATGGCGGCGGACTCATTCCGGTTTTGGAAGATACCAACGACATCGGATTTCAAGCGGTTACGGTGAAGAGCGACTTCGGTGTCGAACCGGGCGTCTGGTTCCGATTGGCGCTCGGCGGCATCACCGGTCACAAGGACTTCGCGCGTGACACCGGAATAATCGTCAAACCCGAAGAGGCGACCCTGGTCGCCGACAGCATCGTGCGTGTCTACATCGAGCACGGTAACCGAACTGATCGCACCAAGGCACGGCTGAAATACGTGCTCGATGCGATGGGCCTCGAGAAATTCATCGCGCACGTCGAGGAAAAACTCGGCCGCAAGCTGACGAAGATACCGGCGGAAGCAATCGCACCGCGTCCGGCCTATGATCGGTCAGCTCACATCGGCGTGCATCCGCAAAAGCAGTCCGGGTTCAACTGGATCGGGCTCGTGCTTCCGATGGCGCGACTGACCGCGCCGCAGATGCGAGGACTCGCCCAAATTGCGCAAGAGCTCGGCGATGGCGACATCCGGCTAACTGTCTGGCAGAATTTGCTAATTTCTGGTGTGGCCGACAGCAAGGTTGCCGCCGCGACGGCCGCTATCAAAGCCCTTGGACTGTCCACAGAAGCTACATCCGTTCGTGCCGGCCTCGTCGCGTGCACCGGCAACGTCGGCTGCCGCTTCTCGGCGTCAGATACCAAACGCCACGCCGAGGAAATCGCGCAATGGTGCGAGGCGCGCGTCCAGCTCGATGGTCCAGTGAACATCCATCTCACCGGCTGTCATCATTCGTGCGCACAACACTACATCAGCGACATCGGCCTGCTCGCCTGCAAGGTGGACGAGGGCGAGGAGCAGCTTGAGGGCTATCACATCTATGTCGGGGGCGGTTTTGGGCCGAATGCTACTCTCGGCCGAGAAATTTACCGCGACGTTAAGGCGCACGATGCGCCGCGCACCATAGCGCGCATGCTGAAAGGTTACCTCGCCAATCGCGTTTCACGCGACGAGACTTTTCATGATTTTTCGCGTCGGCACGAGATTCCCGTATTGAAAGAAATGTTTCATGCGGGAGCGGACGAATGACGCAAAACCTTCCACCGCCGATTCCCTCGCTGGTGCCGGAGACCGCGCCGTTTTCCGAGGAGCAGCGCGTCTGGCTCAACGGTTTTTTTGCGGGACTTGTCTCGCTTGACGGTTTTGGCGTTACGCCATTGTCGGGCGAACAGGCCGCGGCGTTGATTGCGGGCGCAGGTACCAAGGCTGCTGATGACGATGAAGGTACGCCCTGGCATGACCAGACTCTGCCTCTGGCGGAGCGGATGCAGCTTGCCGAGGGCAAGCCGTTGCGCTGGCGCTTGATGGCAGCGATGGCGCAGCAAGATTGTGGGCAATGTGGCTACGACTGCCGCAACTATTCCGGAGCAATCTTTTCCGGAAAAGAGGAGCGGCTCAACCTCTGTGCGCCGGGCGGCAAGGAAACCGCCAGGATGCTCAAGAAGCTGTATGAGGAATTCAAGAGCGTGCCGGCCGTGCCTGCGGCCGTTGAGGCGGCCGAAGGCGAAGTTCTCACCGAACCGATACCGCGCTATTCACGCGACAACCCGGCGCTCGCTACCGTGCTGTCATGCAAAAGGCTTAACAAGCCGGGTTCACAAAAGGAAACGTGGCATGTTGAGCTGAACGTCTCCACACGTGGTCTCGACTATACGGTTGGCGATTCTTTTGGCTTATTTCCGACCAATGATCCCGCGCTGGTCGACGCGATCATCAAGGCGCTCGATGCGCCGGCCGATTTCCCAATCGGCGGCCGGACACTAAGGGAGTGTCTGCTTGACGGCGTCTCGCTGTCGCCGGCGCCTGACATGCTGTTCCAACTTTTCTCTTACATCACCGGGGGCGAACGGCGGATCAAAGCGCGTGCGCTGGCAAGCGGTGACGATCCTGACGGTGATGCGGAAACGCTCGACGTGCTGGCGGCGATTGAAAAATTTCCCGGAATCCGCCCGGACCCGGAAGCATTCATCGAAGCGCTCGATCCCCTGCAGCCGCGGCTTTATTCAATCTCATCGTCACCGAAGCTCGATCCGCGCAGAGTCGCGCTTACGGTTGACGCCGTGCGCTATGAGGTTGGCAGTCGCCGGCGGCTTGGAGTGGCATCCACGTATCTGGCCGAACGCGTAAAGCCGGGCATGACAGTCAGAATTTATGTGCAGAAAGCGCAGGCTTTCGCACTGCCGGCCGATCCGGCCGTGCCGATCATCATGATAGGGCCAGGAACCGGCGTCGCTCCATTCCGGGCGTTTCTCCAGGAAAGATGGGCAACCCAGGCGTCGGGACGTAACTGGCTATTCTTCGGTCATCAACGTTCTAACTACGATTTCTTTTACGAGGATGAATTCAAGAGCATGAAGTCGTCTGGTGTGCTGACGCGGCTCTCGCTCGCCTGGTCACGTGACAGCGACCAAAAGATCTATGTACAGGACCGAATGCGGGAAGTCGGCCGCGACCTATGGGCGTGGCTCGCCGATGGCGCGCACGTCTACGTTTGCGGCGATGCCAAGCGCATGGCCAAGGATGTCGAACTGGCGCTCGTCGACGTCGTCGCCCAGCATGGCGCCCGCAGCGCGGAGGAGGCAGCTTCTTTTGTCTCTGAACTGAAAAAGAAGGGCCGTTATCAGCAGGACGTCTACTGATGAACGCGCCATCGCATCATCCGCCGGCCATCCGCACAACCTGCCCATACTGCGGCGTTGGCTGCGGCGTGCTGGCCAAACCCGATGGTCTTGGGGGCGCGGTTATCGTTGGCGACCCCGCGCATCCGGCGAATTTCGGCCGGCTTTGCTCCAAAGGCTCGGCACTTGGTGAGACGCTTGGGCTCGGAAGCAGAGTGCTGCATCCGATGGTGCGGCGGCCGGACGGAACGCTGGCCCGCGCAACGTGGGACGAAGCGCTTGGTCGCGTGGCAGATGGCTTTATGCAGACGATTGCCAAGCACGGGCCAGATGCCGTCGCCTTCTATCTCTCCGGTCAATTGCTAACCGAGGATTATTACGTCGCCAATAAGCTGATGAAGGGCTTCATCGGTTCGGCCAATGTCGATACAAATTCGCGGCTCTGCATGGCGTCTTCGGTCGCGGGCCATCGGCGCGCCTTCGGCAGTGACACGGTGCCTGGCACTTACGAAGACCTTGATTGTGCCGATCTTGTTATACTCGTCGGATCCAATGCGGCGTGGTGCCACCCGGTGCTGTATCAGCGGATGGTGGCCAATAAACGCGCGCGCGGCGCCAAGATTGTTGTGATCGATCCTCGATGTACGGCGACAGCAGAGGAGGCGGATGAATTTCTGGCACTCGCGCCTGGCATGGATACCGCGCTGTTTTGCGGACTGCTTGTGCATCTCGCCGACGCGCATGCGCTCGATTACGGCTATGTCGATACTCACACTGCTGGCTTCGGTGAAGCGCTTGCGGCCGCGCGGGAAATCGCACCCAATGCGGCGGTTACTGCCGCACTGACTGGTATTTCAGAAACAGCGGTTATTCGTTTCTTCGAGCTTTTTCGGAAGACACCAAAGGTGGTGACCTGCTTTTCGCAGGGCGTGAACCAGTCCGCGCAAGGCACCGACAAGGTGACCAGCATCATCAATTGCCATTTGGCCACCGGCCGCATCGGCAAGCCGGGGACGGGACCTTTCTCGCTCACCGGCCAACCCAACGCCATGGGCGGGCGAGAGGTCGGCGGCTTGGCCAATCAACTTGCCGCGCATATGGGCTTTTCGCGATCGGAGATCGATCGTGTTGGCCGTTTCTGGCGCGCGTCTGATATGGCACAGCGCGAGGGTCTCAAAGCCGTGCAGATGTTCGAGGCCATCGCGCGCGGTGAGATCAAAGCTCTATGGGTGATGGCGACCAATCCGGCGGCGTCTCTTCCACGCGCGCGGTTGGTGCGTGAGGCGCTGGCGAACCTCGATCTTTTCGTGGTCTCGGATAATGTGATCTCCAACGACACGATCAACGCTGGTGCGCATGTTGTGCTGCCAGCCACCGCCTGGGGTGAGAAGGATGGGACCGTAACCAATTCCGAGCGGCGCATTTCGCGGCAAAGGTCTTTTCTTCCGCTACCGGGCGAGGCCAAGGCCGATTGGTGGATCGTTACGCAAGTCGCGCGCCGTATGGGTTACGAAGACGCTTTCAACTACAATTCGGCTGCGGATGTGTTTCGCGAACATGCAGCGCTCTCGGCATTCGAGAACGATGGCACACGCGATTTTGATATCGGTGCGCTGGCGGAACTCGACTATGCGGCGTTTAACGCGCTCGATCCGGTGCAATGGCCGGCGCGTGCTGACGGGACCGCGAGCGAAAAGCGCTTTTTTATGGATGGTCGTTTCTTCACCCCGGATCGCAAGGCCCGATTCCATTCGCCGAAAAGACCTGCACCGACTGCGGCTCTTTCCGGGCAATTTCCATTTCGTCTCAATACCGGGCGCGTGCGCGATCAGTGGCACACCATGACGCGTTCAGGCCTGAGCCCGCGGCTTGCCAACCACACACCGGAGCCTTTTGTCGAAGTGCATCCCGACGACGCGGCGACAGCTGGGCTGGTCGACGGCAGCTTTGCTCGCGTGCATTCGCTCTATGGCTCCTGCGTGTTGAGGGTCATCGTCAGCACAAATCAGCAGCGCGGCTCCCTGTTCGTCCCAATTCACTGGAGCGACACGACAGCATCTTTCGCCCGTGTGGGCGAATTGGTGATGTCCGTGAATGACCCCTATTCCGGCCAACCGGAAGCCAAGGCGACGCCCGCATCGATCGAACCGCTTGCCTTTGCGTATCGTGGTTTCGTGCTCAGCCGGATGCCCCTTGCTTTGCCATCGGAGACGTGGTGGTCCCGTGTTGCGGTACCAACAGGATTCGGCGCCCTGCTCGCAAGCAACGAAGAGCCTTCCATCTGGCGCGCGCGTGTAACGGCATTATTTAAGGACATTGAGCTTGCCGAGTATCTCGACGAGCCTCGAGGAGTCTATCGCGTGGCAGCTTTCAGCGAAGGCCGTCTTGCGGCGTGCCTTTTTTTTGGTAAGGCCGGCGCATCGCCAACGTGGGACATAGTAAAGACGCTGTTCGAAGGCGAGGCACTTGATAATCTGCAGCGTCGCGTGGTGTTGTCAGGTAAGTCGACAGAAGGCGTTGCCAATGCAGGACCCGTCGTATGTGCATGCTTCGGTGTGGGTCTCAATACCATTCGTGCAGCGCTTGCGAGCAACTCGGCTGCCAGCGTGGAAGAGATTGGGAGTATGCTGCGCGCTGGCACGAATTGCGGTTCATGTTTGCCGGAACTGAAAAGGATTGTGAATCATGAGCGGATCGCGCAAACCGCTTGATACAAAATCGACGCGTTTGCAAGCGCTCGCCCGGCTACCGGTATTTCTGTCGTTGGACGGGAAAAAGGCTGTGCTGGCGGGTGGAAGCGCGGCCGCAGCATGGAAAGCTGAACTGTTGTCTGCTGCTGGCGCTCGTGTCGATGTGTATGCGACTGAGCCATCCGAAGAGCTTTTGCAGCTTGCGGCCGATCCGCCACGCGGCGCCATTTTCATTACTATCCGCGAGTGGACGGCGGCAGATATTGATGGCGCTGCGGTCGCTATCGGCGCATTCCAGGATGACGAGAGCGCAACCAAATTTGCGGCAGCCGCGCGCGCGGCCGGCGTTCCGGTGAATGTCATCGATAAACCTGCGTTTTGCGATTTTTCCTTCGGGGCCATCGTCAATCGTTCACCGCTGGTCATCGGGATTTCCACCGACGGCGCGGCGCCGGTTTTCGCGCAGGCGATCCGCGCCAAGCTCGAAGCATTACTGCCAAACGGCTTTGCGGGTTGGGCGGCTGCGGCCGCGCGCTGGCGCAGCGCAGTCAAAACATCCGGTCTGTCCTTTGCGGGCCGCCGGAGATTTTGGCAGCTATTCACCGCGCAGGCGGTCACGCGCCCCGATCAAGAACCGGACCAAGAGGATTTCGAAAAATTCATCGCTGAAGTGAAGGGCCTTGGCGCAGCCGTCGAGAACGGCTCGGTGACATTGGTCGGCGCGGGTCCCGGTGATCCTGAACTATTGACCTTGCGTGCTGTCCGCGCCCTGCAATCGGCGGACGTGATCCTGTTCGACGATCTTGTCTCTCACGATGTGCTCGACTTCGCACGACGCGAGGCCAGGAAAATGCTGGTGGGCAAGACTGGTTTTGGGCCGTCCTGCAAACAGGAAGACATCAATGCGCTGATGGTCGGCTTGGCCAAACAGGGCAAGCGTGTGGTGCGTCTCAAGGGCGGCGACCCGCTTGTCTTTGCCCGCGCGGCTGAAGAGATCGGCGCCTGCAAGGCGGCGAGCATTCCGATCGAGGTTGTCCCCGGGATAACCGCCGTGCAAGGCGCTGCTGCAAGACTTGGCATTCCACTGACCGATCGCAAGCGGGCGCGACGCCTTCAATATGTCACCGGTCATGCCAAGAGTGGCGCGCTGCCGGCCGATCTCGATTGGCAAAGCCTCGCGGACCCCGCAACCACCACGGCGATCTTCATGCCGACCCGCACGCTTGCCGCGTTGGTCGATAAGGCTATCGGCGAGGGTCTCGATCCGTCCACGCCGGCGTTGGCAATTGCCCGCGCTACGCGGCCTGATCAAACGGTCATCACCGCGCCGATCGCCAGACTACCCGAAGAGCTCGCGCGTGCAGCCTTGCCAGGCCCGGTGCTGGTAATGATTGGAAATGTGGTGGGTGAGAAAACTGCAGCGGTCGACGCCAAGCGCCGTCAGGGTTAAGCCTCAGTGATAGCGGATCGGCACCTCGATCGGGATTTGCGCGCCGGCAATCTCGGGCGGCGGCGGAGGCATTGGTGCCGCCCGCTCCACCAAGGCCAAGGTCTCGCGGTCGAATGAACTCGAACCCGATCCACGTAGGATGTGCGGTTGGTGAACGACACCGCTACGATCAACGCTAAAAGCAAGGCGCACAACGCGCGGCTCCCCCCGCGACTGCTCATTGGGTGGATAACGCTTGTAACGTTCAAGGCGTGCAACCAGGGCTGATTTCCAGCTCGGGACCGCATTGGAGTTGTACGAAGCCGTGCCGGGAGCATGAGCGGCCGCGCGCTCCGCGCGCTGATCTGCCGCGCTGAGCGCGCTCGCCACGCTCGCAAGCCGCTGCTTCAGCTTTTTCTCCTTTGGCTTTTCGATAGGTGCAGGCGGCGTTGCCGAAAGCTCAGCTTGTTTCGTCAAATCCGATTTAATGTCCGCTTTGTCGACTTGCTTTTCCGGTTCGGATTGAGCCTGAGTCTCGGGTTGTGGTGGGCCCGGTGGTAGTTGCGTCGGCGTGACATTCGGTGCGACCGGCACTTCGGCGAGTTCGATCACGATCACCGTCGCGTTTGCGGCCTCGTCAAAGGGCTCATTCCAGGGCAACAGCAACGCAGCTCCTGCGGCGTGCAGGCTTAGCGCCAGCAGAAGACATAATCCCCAGCGCAACGCGTCTGGCCAACGACGAGTCACCGTTGCGTCGCGCTCCGCGATCATTATGCGTCCTCTCCGGCCCGACCGTGGCCTAGTGTAGCGCAATTGTGTCATTCCGCGGGCACCTTTTGGTGGTTTCCCGCAACTGTCTGATTTGCCGCCGCCCTTCCTGCGTCCAAAGAAGAAACCCCGGGAATCGATCCCGGGGTCTTGATCTGAAGCGACGGTACAGCGCTATTTCAACCGCTTTGCAGCTTCCTGCACCAGGCTCACGTCGACGTATTTCCTGATGTCGATCTTTTTCTTAACGAAACCCAAATCCTGGGTCATGTCGACGTTCCGCTGCAAGGCCTCAATGTTCGGAAGCAGGTTCGGATCGCGATAGGTATCGGCCTTCGTGAAAAGCCAGCCAAAACGTTCAGGCGGCACCTTTGTGATGTTGGAGGCGATCTGCGCAGCAGCATCGTGGTTTTTCGGGTCGAGGTACCAGCGCGTGATGCGCAGCATGTCTTCCATGAAGTCCACCATTGCGGCGCGGTTTTTTTCGACGAACGACTTGCGTGCGGTCCATACGATCATCTGCGTGATGCCGATGGCTTCTCTCTGCTCAAAAAGGACCTTGCCCTCTTCCTTGAGTTTCGGATTAAGCGCAAATGGCAGAACAGCCGGCACAAGGTCGGCCTTCTTGTCCGAGAGAACTGCGGGCATCGTGGGCAAGGGCGCCTCGATCATCGTGTAATCGCGTTTTTCCTCGAGGCCGTGCTTCTTCAGCATTGCGCGCATGGCGACGTCGACTGCGCTGCCCGCCCCATTACTGGCAACCACCTTGCCCTTGAGGTCCTCGATTTTGTTGATGCCGCTGTCCTTGCGGACGTAAAACTGCTCACTGAAATAGCCAGGCACGCCATCCTGGAATTCGTCGGCGATCACGCGGACATCGTCGAGCCCGGCATTCTCAATGGCGATGGCAAGTGACGAATACGCGAGATTGGATACTTCCAATTCGTTGTTGGCGATCGCCGTGATCATTTGCGGCGTGCCCTGATAACGCACCGCTTCGAGTGTGTAGGACTTGCCCAGGTGCGTGGCGAGTTCCTTTTTCTCGAGGATGATTGAAGCCCAATTGGCAACCGGTGCTACCCACGACATACGAATTTTGACCGGGTCGGCCCCTATGGCGGGTTGCAGGCCGAAAAAACCGAACGCACACGCGGCAGCGAGCCCGAGTTTCATAAAGCGCATGATTTCCTCCCATTTCGCGGGGCCTGCATTGTTGCCTCGCAAGCTTCTCGTCGCGAATGGCAAAGATTGTCGGAGGTCCAACGGATTTTGGCAAGCCTGAGCCATGTGGCCAAATACCCGCCATTCGGTACATCGGCTTTGCGGATAGACGAACACTCCGTTCTGGCCGGTCCGAAGGCTCGGCGATGCGCAGCACGGCAAGGGCCGTCAGTTCCCGTCTGAGCAAGCGCCAAACCATTCAAATGCCGACAATTTTAGAGAAAACCTAGGCCAATGGTTTACGCATTTGCGGCGTGTTTAGCCCTCAGGGCTGGAAAAACAATTTTAAGCACATGGATCGCATAGTGCGCGCAAGTGAAGGGACAGGGATATCGATGACCTACACGCGTGCGACGCTCATCTGGTTCTTGGTCGGCGTGATGGCCGTGCTGACGGTGGCGAGCTTTGTGCTGACCGGTCTGACCATTAATCTGGCGAGCAACCCGTGGGTGGTTTTGTCGATCGGGGGCATTATGGCTACCAGCTTCTTCTACCGGTACTGGCGGCTGAACCCCCACCTTTCCGCGTTGACCGAAGCTGCGGCGCAACTGCTGCTCATTCTTCTTTTCGGGATCTTGCTCACCTATGCCGCAGTCGCGGTCAAATTTCCCTATGTGGACGGCGAACTCTACGCGATCGACAACGCGATCGGCTTCGACCGTCACACTTACCTCAAGTTTTTTGCCGAGCGGCCATGGCTCTCAAAAACGGTGGATATCGCCTATTTCTGCATGCTGCCGCAATTCGCCTTGGTGCCGGCAATCATGTTCTTCGCGAAGAAGTTCGAGCGGGTGCAGCGAATGATTGTTGCGATTGCTCTCTCGCTAATCGCCACTGCTCTTATTTCGATCGTGACACCGTCGCTCACTGCCTTTGTCCACGTTGATCTGGCGCATATGGCAGCGGTACCCGCAGATATCTACACGCCGGTGCCGACAATGGAAGCACTGCGTTCCGGTACCATGCGTGCCATTCCCTTGAACAATCTTGAGGGCTTGGTCAGCTTTCCCAGCTTTCATACAACGGCGGCCCTCATCTTCGCCTGGACGTTGCTCACCGTGCGTTATATCGGGCTCGTCGGGATTGTTCTTAACTTTGCGCTGATCGCAGCGACGCCGGTCATCGGCGCGCACTATTTCATCGATCTCGTCGGTGGCTTCGCAGTGGCTTTCGTCGCAATGGTGGCAAGCCAATGGCTGTGCCGGCGCGCAAAAGCGGATGCATTGTCGGTGGCCAGAACCGATACCGCACAACCCGACCTGCCTGGATCCGCGCAAGCTCCAATCTGACGCTGCTCACTACTGGGTGTACGGTGCCGCTGCTTCCTGATGCCAGATCAGCAGACGGCGCCGGACCAATGCCATGCCCTTGATTAGTACGTAGCCGACCACGGCAATCTCAACGATGCCAGCAAACACTGCCGTGGAATTGGCAAAACGCGAAGCGGTCATCATTGCGCCCCCAAGTCCGTATCCCCCCATCAACATTTCAGTCACGACGGCAACAATTAGAGACAGGGGCAGAGCGACCTGCAGGCCGGTCATGATCGTCGGCAGCGCTGCCGGCAAAATGATCTGCCACAGCAGTTCGCTGTCGCGCGCGCCCATGTTGCGAGCGGACCAGATCAGTTCGCGTTCGACGCCCTGGATGGCAATCACCGTGGCCGCCACCACGGGAAAAATTGCGTCAAACACGATCATTGTGATCTTGGAGATGTCAAAGACACCAAGCCACAACATTACGACCGGCAGAAAGGCGATTTTCGGCATCGGGAAGCCAACAGAAATGATTGGGTCAAAGAACCACCGCGCCAAAGTGTTGCGTGACATCGCCATGCCGAGCATCACCCCGCCGACCGCGGCGATCAGGAATCCGGTGAGAGCGCGGTAAAGGGTAAGGGCGCTATTGATCGCAAGATCGCCGGAGAGGGCATCGTCCCAGATACGCGCCAGAACGCGGCTAAAGGCTGGCAACTGGAACGGCGTAAAGGTGCCGCTGCGGGCGAGGATTTCCCACGCCGCAAGCAGCAACACAATCGAGAAGACTCGCGCGCCCGCCCAGAACAAGGTGTATGCCGCCCGCGCAGCCTTCTCGGGCAGGCCATTCGGCCTATCGCTGACTACGACGCCCGCCATGCTAATGCCCGCTCGGTGATAAGGAGATAAATTCTATCGGCGGCGAAGCCGAGGAAGGCGACCGTCAGCACGACCGCATACATTGCATCATAGTTGCCATTGGCCCCGAGAAACCCGATCAGGAAGCCGAAGCCCTTCTGTGCCACGATCAGCTCCGACGATACCAACAGGATGAACGATAGCGCCAGCGCTGTGCGGATGCCGTTGAGCAATTCCGGCATGGCGCTCGGCAGCACAACATCCCACAAAGTCCGCAGGCGGCTTGCTCCCATGCAGCGCGCCGACCAAACCAGGACCTGTTCGCTCGATCGGGCGCCATTGAAAGCACCGATCGTTACCGGCAGCATGCAGCCGAGGAAAATCAGAAGGATTTTGGAACCGTCGCCAAAGCCGAGCCAGATCACTGTCACCGGAATCAGCGCGGATTTCGGCAGCGGATAAAAAATCTCGACGATGGGGGAGATCAGAACATTCACCGGCCTCCACCAGGCCATGAAAATTCCAAGCACGCTGCCGAGCGCGATCGAAAGCGCGAGCCCGGCTGCTGCGCGATAGAGGGAAGCCAAGCCATTGGTGATGAGCTCACCATCCTTGACCAAGTCGATCCAAGCGCGGACCACGTCGGATAAGGATGGCAAAGCGCTGCTTGAAACCAGGCCGAAACGCGACACAGCTTCCCACGCGATCGCGAGCAGGACCAACGGCAGGTAACGCAACAGTGCGTTCCCAGTCTCGTTCAAGGCTCGGCCTCCTGTGAGAAAGATCGTTTTTGCTGCGCCTTGATTGCCTCTTCTTTTACGAGGTTCCAGATCTCGTCGACCTTCTCGACGAAAAGCTTGCTCTTGAGAATGTCCCGATTGTCTTTGTCGAACTTGGTTTCGACGATGGTCTTGATACGGCCGGGCCGCGCTGACATCACCGCGACCCGATCGGCGAGGTAGACAGCCTCCTGCACGTCGTGGGTAACAAAAATCACCGTTTTCGGTGTGCGCTGCCAAATGCGCAGGAGTTCGCTTTGCATTAATCCGCGCGTCTGCGCGTCGAGTGCGCCGAATGGCTCGTCCATGAGCAGAATCTTCGGATCGATCGCAAGCGTGCGAGCGATCGCGGTGCGTTGTTTCATGCCGCCGGAGAGCTGCGATGGATAGCTGTCTTCGAAACCTGCGAGCCCCACTAACTCAATAAAATCCATGGTGCGCTTTTCACGCTCCGCCTTCGGCATGCCTTGCCGTTCCAGCCCATAGAGAATGTTGCCGCGCACGGTCTTCCACGGGAACAGCGCGAAGTGCTGGAAAACGATGCCGCGGTCGGGGCCAGGGCCTGTGACCTTTTTGCCGTCGATCAGAATCGTGCCGGTCTCGACCGGCAAGAAACCGCCGATCAGATAGAGCAACGTGGACTTGCCGCAACCGGAGGGACCGAGCAAAGCAACAAATTCGCGATTGCCGACTTCGAGCGAGACCTGATCAAGCGCCAGGACATCGCGCCCGTGCTGCGGGCGATAAAGGTGGTTCACGCGGTTGATGACAATTTGTGCAGACGGTGCCATGTCGATGAGAAGCGTCCCTAACCAGTGTGATCTGTCAAGCTCTCCATGCGCACTGGTTCGGCGCCCGCCTTGTCCTATAATGTGGGACGTCAACCCATCAGTGAATCCAAGAGGAAATTTCAGTGTCCAGTACGCTTTTGGAGGCCCGCCGTGAGCTTGCGCTCGCCAACCGCATCGTCGCCAACGAGGGTGTGATCGACGCCTTCGGCCACGTCAGCATGCGGCACCCGGAAAATCCCACCCGCTATCTGCTGTCGCGCTCGCGAGCCCCCGAGTTGGTGACACCGGAGGATTTCATCGAATACGACATTGAATCGCAGCCGATTCGGGATCCAGGAGTCGGGCAATATTCCGAAAGGGTGATCCACGGTGAAATCTACAAGGCCCGACCCGATGTCAACTCGGTCTGCCATCACCATTGTCCGGCTTTCATGCCATTGCTTGCCACCGGCACCGACTACGTGCCGATATTCCACCTCGGCGCGGTTGGCGGAATCCGTCCACCGTTCTGGGATCAACGTGATGAATTTGGCGACACCAATATGCTGGTGGTGCAGCCGGAGGAGGGCGCTTCGCTCGCCCGCGCACTGGGCAAACACTTCATGGTGCTCATGATGCGTCACGGAGTAACTGTTGCCGGAACCAGCGTGCGCGACTGCATATTCCGTTCCATTTTTTCTGCGCGGAATGCCGAATATCAAGTACGTGCGATGACAATCGGATCCGGCATCGCCTCGCTTTCGCCCGGTGAAACGAAATTGGCCGGACAGATCAGCGCCAAGACCACGGGTCTCACGCGGTCGTGGGAATACTGGTCGATGCGGGTGGCCAACAAGTCCGGTGGTCTCACCGTTAAGGCAAAAAACGCAAGAACCAAGCCGGCAAGCGCCAAAAGCAGGCCGAAACGCACCGCCAGGAAGCGTCGACGCTGACAATTTAGACTTTCCCGCGGAAGTGTCTCGGTGTTGAATGCTGCCCAATCAGGGGAGCGACAACAATAAAATCATGGAGGACACGCATGAAAGGCTTCAGGATCATCATTGGCGCACTCGGCTTCGCGCTGCCGCTCGCTTTGGGCGCCGGACAAGCCTCGGCGGAAGACACACTTAAGGTCGTTATCGGCCAAATTAACAATTGGGAAAACCAGGCACCTACGCTTGGCCAGGATGCGGGAATTTTCAAGAAACACGGACTCGTGCTGGAAAATACCGGCACGCAGGGCGCTGGCGAAACCATTCAAGCTGTGATCTCGGGCAGCGCCGATATTGGCGCGGGCGTCGGCGCAGCGGGCGTCATGCGAGCGTTCGCCAAGGGAGCACCGGTACGCATTCTCGCGCCGGCATTCACCGGCACGGGCGACCTGTATTGGTACGTTAAGGCGGATTCGAAAATTCAAAGCCTGAAAGATTCAACGCCTGAGACGACGCTCGCTTATTCGACCAACGGTTCAAGCTCAAACAACATTGTGATTGCCTTTGTCAGCGAGCTCGGCACGAAGGCAAAGCCGACAGCGACCGGCGGTCCGGCCGCCACGCTGACTGCGGTGATGTCCGGCCAGGTCGATATTGGCTGGGCGGCGCCCCCGTTCGGCTTACGGGAGTTGAAAGAAGGAAAAATCCGCATCGTGGCGCGCGGCAGCGACGTGCCGTCATTGCGAGGCCAGACCGTACGCACTCTGATTGTTAATGCCGACTCGCTCAAAACGAAGCGCGACGCCATCATGCGCTTCATGGAAGCTTATCGCGAAGCAGTGGATTGGATGTATTCCGATCCAAAAGCGGTTGAGATGTATTCCAAGAAGATGAATCAACCGGTCGAAGTGCTGAAGGAGTCGATGGACAAGTTCCAGCCGAAGGAAACGCTGCAGACCGACAAGTTTGCCGATCTGGACGGCGCTATCGCCGATGCGGTGAAACTGAAGTTCCTCGACCAGCCGCTGACCAAGGAGCAGATCGCGGAATTGCTGCAAATACCGCCGCGCAAAAAGTAAATCATCGCGTCAAGCGATGGAATGAAAGCGGGCCGCTGTGTGACAGCGGCCCGTTTCCTGTTCGACAATCCGCGATTGCACTTATGCCTTTTTCTTCTTTTTCCCGCCGCCCGACTTTGCAGCCTTTGCGGCCTTGCACGCGCCCGGTTTGGCTCCGGTCGCCCCATCCTTCGCAGCGTAGCATGCGCTGGCGTATGTGAACTTCATGCCGCCCTTGGTTGCGCAAACGGGTCCTTCCGGCAACATCAAGCACGACGCGGGTTGCGGCGGCGGCGCAGCCGCCGCTTTCTTCTTCTTGGCTGCTTCGCTGGGCACAGCCGAGCCGATCACGAATGCGACGGCAGCCGCTCCGACGAGTGCGGTATAGGCAAGATTTCTAATCGTCATGTCATTCCTCCCGACAATGAGACGAAACATAGTAGGTGGTGACATACGCCGATTACAAGAATTTTGCGGTTTGAGGCGACGTGAACCTGAATATGCGTTCATTTGGGCCGGTAGCTCAGTGCCTTCCTTTGGCAAGCGCGCTGATCGCGCTAAGCATCGCGGCGCGGCCCGATTTCAGCGTTTGTCGTAAGGCTTCGTGCTTGCCCATGGCGCCCATTTCACGTTGGCGTTTGACCGTTGAATCCACCATGAGCGGGTCGAGGCCGAGCTGCCGCAGGGTTGCCGCGGACTCTTCCATTTCCGCGGCGCGCCGCTCGCCATGGCTAGCCATGCGTTCAAGATTGTAGTCGGCGATTTCCACCCAGTTGAGGCCCGGATAGTTGTTCTTGAGCGATGCCGTCACTTCTTCCAAAATCCCGGCCCGGGCCGCGGCAAGAAAGCATTCCAGCGTCAAAGCTTCGATGCCCTTGATCATCACGCTACGGATCATTTTGATTGCGGCTGCAGATCCGACCTCAGGGCCGACCACCGTCAGCTGCATCTCCAGTTCGCGCAGCAGCGGCGAGATTCCTTCAGCGTGCGGGCCGGATATCAGCAGTGGCGTACGATGGCGGTCAGGGTGGATTGGCGCAACGACGGCTATGTCGACATAGCGGGTGCGTTCGCCCAACAGCGCGGCTGTTTCCTGCTTGCGGCCCGGTGAGACAGAGTTGATGTCCAAATAGTAGGGATTACCCGCAAGATGGGGCGCCACCGAACGCGCGGCTTCCAGGCTTGAGGCGGCCGTGACCGCAGAGATGATCATGTCGCTGTCACGTACCGCGTCGCCAGCCGATGGCGCTACGCGCACGCCAATCGCTTCACCCGCACTCTTGAGCCGGGCCCCAGCCGCTTCAGGAAACAGGATATCCCAGGCTGCGATACGTTCGATGCCAGTATCACGCAACCCGGATGCGATTGCCTGGCCTGCCTCACCAAAGCCGATGAATGAAACGCGCGGTGTGTTGCGACGGGTCATGTGAAAGCTCGCCGTTCAGGAGTCCGGAAATCCGGCCACCGGCGGCGTTCCCTTGGTGTGGAATGATTTGATGGTCTGCAGTCCCCAGGCTTGGCCCTTTTTGCGCTCGGCTTCGGTCCAGGTGATCGGTTTCCAGTCCGGCGCCAGTACAAGCCGCGCACCGGCACAGGAAACCTCAACCCGGTTCCCGCCGGGTTCGTAGACATAGAGAAAGAATGTCTGCTGGATCGCGTGCTTGTGCGGACCGGTCTCGATATAGACGCCGTTCTCCAGAAAAATGTCGGCAGCGCGGAGAACGTCCTCGCGCGCATCGAGCGCAAAGGTCACATGATGCAGGCGCCCTTTGGTGCCCGTGTGGTCGCGCGTATAGGCAAAATCGTAAGACTTGTTGGTCGCGGTCATCCACATGCCGGCTTCGCTGCCGTCATCGAGCACGATCCGCTCGGTCAGCATGAAGCCGAGATAGTTCTGAAAGAATTCGCGGTTGGCCTTGATGTCGACGGCGAGGCCGTTGAAGTGGTCGATCCGGCGCGCATTAATGCCGCGCGCCGGAAATTTCTGCGCCTGGTTTTTCAACGCCGGCTTAAGATCCGGTGGCGGCTCATACCATTCAGTGTCGTAATAGATCTCAAACCTGTGGCCGTCCGGGTCCTTGAAAATGAACGTCTTGCCGTGACCGAGGTCGCCGTCGCTCCACCCAATGTCAAATCCGGAGCCTTTCAACGCCGCCGCGCGCCGTTCAAGCGCCTGCGGCGAGCGTGTCCGAAATGCCGCATGGCCAAGGCCGGAGGTTTTCGAGGCCGTCAGTTTGAGTGAATACCGCTCATAGTCATCCCAGCCACGCAAATAGACACTGTCGCCCTTCTCTCCGCTCTGGGTCATGCCCATGATGTCAATGAAGAACCTGCGACTCTCCTCAAACTTGGGCGTAAGGAGCTCGACGTGGCCAAGATGGGCAATGTCGTGGATCGGTTCAGTTGCCATTGGTTCGTTCTTTTTGCTTTCGCCTAATTCTGTCGAAACGGACGGGTGAACGCCAGCACGAGATTGTTTGCTGGCATCGGCGATATTTCCGCCGCCGTCAACCCGACTTGTTGCGCCAGTGCATTGAGATCGTCAACATCGCGCACGCCCCATTCGGGATTTTCCGTGCGCAGCGCGGTGTCGAATTGCGCATTGCTCGACGCCGTGTGTGCGCCGCCGCGTTTAAAGGGGCCATAGACAAACAGCCGGCCGCCGTCCTTCAAAAGCCGTGCGGCTCCGGAGACAAGATTTACCGACACCGGCCATGGGGAAATGTGCAGTACGTTGATGCACAGCAGGGCGGTGAGCCGACCATTGCGCGCATTATCTCCTGTCCAGATCCAATGCGGATCGGCGAGGTTGATACGCTGTGGCGCGCGCAGATTTTCGAGGCCCGATTGCGTCCGCCAGGCGGCGATACTTTTGAGGTGAGAGTCGTAAATATCGCTCGGCCACCAGGTGAGGTTTCGTGCGCGGCGTGCGAACTCGGTCACGTGCTGGCCGGTACCGCTGCCGGCTTCCAGCACGTCACCGGTTTGGGTCGACAGAAAACCCGATATCGCTGACCAGATTGGTTCATGATTGCGGTGAAAGGCCGGACCATCCAATCGGCCATCAGCTGCAGGGGGATCGGTGTCCTTGCCGTACTCGGCGACAAATTTGGCCATCGCGGCAGCCCGATGCATCACGAAACGCAATTAGGCACGCCCGGGTGCCGGCGTCAAAGGCAGGCTGATCCGCGGGGCGGGGACTGAAGGTCGGCTTCGTTGTTTTTAGGGGTATGATCGGTCAAGATGCCCGCTTAAGTGGGAATGCCCATTCTGTGCGCCGCCGATAAGGCGCACCGCACAATATCGAGAAGAAAAAAACCTGGGAGGATAACATGCACAAACTTTGTTCGACTGTCGCTCTGCTGCTTGGCGCCGTCGCGCTCGCGCTGCCAAGTGCGGCCGGCGCCCAGCAAAAAATCACTATCGGGATTCCGACATCGCCGCCCAATATCGTCCACATGCCGGTCATCGTCGCCAAGGAGCTCGGCCTCTATAAAAAGGCCGGCCTTGATGTCGACATCGTATCGCTTGGTGACGGCGTGAAGGTCTACCGGGCAATACTCGCAGGTAACATCGAGTTCGGCCTTACTCCCGGCGCGCCGACGATTATCGGACGCTCCAACGGCGCCGAGGTAAAGGCTCTGTCGGCCAATTTGCCGAAATTCGAAGCGTCGATGATCGTGCGTTCCAATATCAAGACGATGGAGGATCTGAAGGGCAAACGCATCGGTATCCAGGAGCCGGGAGGTTTTGCCGATCTGCTGAGCCGAAGCGTATTGCGCGCCGCGAAGATTGATCCCAAGGACGTGAACTTTGTGAGCATCGCGAGCGAGGACGTGCCGGCACTGGTTGCCGATCAGGTCGATACCGCGATTCTGCATGTCGAGCAGGAAATGCTCGCCAAAAGCAAGGTACCGGATCTGCACGCTATTGGCCGCATGTGGGAGCTGCAGCCAAAGACGCTCTACACATTCCTGTCGGCTACGGAAAAGACAATCAAGGAAAAGCCGGCCATCGTGCAGGCGGTGGTATCGGCCAACATCGAAGCGACGCGAATCATGTACACGGATAAAGCCAAGATCATGCCGATCCTGGTGAAGCAGACCGGCTATCCGGAAAAGATCCTGTCCGAGAGCTTTGACTTCCTTGTGCAGCAGTGCATATGGGATGCCAACAGCGGGCTCAGCCCGGAACGCGTCAGCTTTACTGCCGATCTGATGACAAAGATCGGCAACATTAAAGAAGGCAAGACGCCGAAATACGAAGAAATCGTCGATACGACGTTTGCCAAAAAGGCGATCGAGCAGCTTGGCGAGTGGAAAGGTCCGGTGTGTCCGACTGCGGCGTTCTAAGTTCTATCCGGAGGCCGTCGCCCTGCGTGGTGGCGGCCACCCGGCCAGGCCCACCGCCGGCGGCGCGAAGGAAGCATCAGGATGAGCGTTGCCAATCAGGTTCATAGCGGCGAGTTGACCAGCAGCGCCTCTCGCACTGCGGCAGTCAAGGTGTCGTGGTGGCAAAGGCCGGCGTTGTTCCGCTACGGCTTCGTCGTGCTGATCCTGATTGTTTGGGAAATTGTTGGCCCCTTCATCAATCCGATATTTTTCACGTATCCGACAAAAATCGCCGCGGCCTTTTATACAACGACGATGTCAGGTGAGCTGCCTTACTTTCTCGGCCAAAGCCTGGAAGTCATGTTTTATGGTCTGACCATTGCGCTCATCGTCGGCATTCCGCTTGGCATAGCAATGGCGCGCGTGCAGTGGCTCGACTGGGCGCTCGACCTGCCGATCAACGCTCTTTACGCAACACCTCTGGTGGCTGTTGTTCCGCTGCTTGTGCTGTGGTTCGGTATTTATCTAAAGGCGAAGATTATCGTCGTCTTCTTGTTTGCCGTGTTCCCGGTCTTGATCAACACGTATCAAGGCGTGCGCGAATGCGACAAGAATATGCTGGAAGTGGCACACTCTTTCCGCTCAAGCGAGTGGCAGGTGTGGCGCGACGTCCTGCTGCCTTTCGCGGTTCCCTATATTATCGCCGGTATCCGCCTTGCAATCGGCCGCGGATTGATCGGCATGATCATTGCCGAATTCTATACTACCATCTCGGGGCTTGGCTTCATGATCACGCGCTATGCCAACGTATTCGAGATGGACAAGACATTTGTCCCGGTCATTGTATTGATGACGCTGGGCGTCTCGCTGACGTCGTTGTTGAAATGGGCCGGGCGGCGAGTTGCGCCATGGAGCTCCGCCAATCGATGACGGCGGGTCTGCAAGTTCAGTAGCCAGTGCTAAAAAAGGAAGAAGCCACCATGAAAGGTGGCTTCAACCAATTTGGCGGCTTTAGGTCGCTTACTGCAGCTTGTCAGAGATGAACTGGAACTTCGCGTTGAGGG
This sequence comes from Pseudolabrys sp., assembly GCA_035623095.1. GTDB lineage: Bacteria > Pseudomonadota > Alphaproteobacteria > Rhizobiales > Xanthobacteraceae > Pseudolabrys. The sequence goes on along the minus strand of DASPUD010000060.1, from coordinate 15,162 downwards.
TCGAACCGATCGCGTTGACCGTGCCGATAATCACGACCGAGATGCCAGCAGCGATCAAGCCGTATTCGATCGCGGTGGCGCCCGACTCATCCTTCAGGAACGCAAAAACTTTAGACATCACACTTCCTCCATGTGGCTGAACTCTAGACGTCAAGACATCATCACATCGTCATCGAGTGGATGATGGCAGCACCGTATCGCCACCCCGTTAAGAAGAAGCTTCGTATGGGGTACGGGATTTACTTCAATTGTTATGAAAATTCTTACGCATTTCAGCGGTGTGGCCACGTAATACCGCTTGAATGCTGTCGCGAAATACTCGATTTCCGATTGGTTTTCGCGCTCCAACCTAACCAGGCACAGGTAAAGAAAACGGCAGCTGCGTGACGAAGCCGCCGCCGGCTATTAACGCACCGTTATCCAACACGAAAAGAGTTCCCGAAAATCACCAGCCGCAAACAATCGCGTGTACGTTTGCGTTTTGGGCTTTTTCGCAAGAGTTCCCACTTTTTAGGCGTCTTCGGCCCGATCGACGTACATGAGTCCTGCTTTCGCGAGGGGTTCGCGCATTTTGTACATATCGAGGCTAAGCGTTCCGGCCTCCAGCTGCTTGCGCTTGCCATCTTCGTCATCTTTGCGTTTCTGCGCCTTCTGAGCTGTCTCGACCGCGAGTTTCTTCGGAATTACCACTACACCGTCGTCATCGGCCACCACGACGTCACCCGGCTCGACATTGACCCCTGCGCAGACCACCGGCACGTTAACCGCGCCGAGCGTCGCCTTCACGGTGCCTTTGGCCGAGATCGCTTTGGACCACACCGGAAAGCGCATTTCGGAGATCGGCCGGACGTCACGGCAACCGGCGTCGATAACGAGCCCGATGACGCCGCGCGCACGCAACGCGGTCGCAAGCAGCTCGCCGAACATGCCGTCGGCATTGTCAGCCGTGCAGCCCACTACCAGAACGTCGCCTTTCTGGCATTGCTCGACGGCGACGTGAATCATCCAATTATCGCCAGGCTGCGCCAATACGGTGACGGCGGGGCCGGCAATCTGCGCGCCCGCCCATATCGGCCGCATATACGGCTTCATCAGCCCCGAGCGTCCCAGCGCTTCATGGGCAGTGGAGACGCCGACAGCAGCGAGCGTACCGATTGCATTGCTGTCAGCGCGCTTGATGTTGCGGACGACGACGGGCTTCATTTGTATCTCCCGATTTTGTTGTGTCCCTGTTCGCTTCGGCGACTATCCCAGCGTTTCTTCCACAGTCGGGAAGAGCCGCTGGTAGGCCTCGCCGTAAGTCATCGGAACTCCCGTATTGCGGCTTCCCTGTATGCCGCGATTGAGCGCGACCCGTTCGTAGTAAGCCCAAAGGTGTTTCTGCGCGGCGAGGATCTGGAATGCTTTGTATTTTTGCTCCCACACATCGTCGATCTTCAAAATGAGATTGGGCTTGTAGTTGCACATTTCCGGCTGGTGCGGTTCGAACAGGAAGACCGGTGGCGCGGAATATTTGTATTTGGCGTCAGGTTTGTGCCCCATCGCTTGTGCAACCACGCGCGTTTCCTGCGCGAAGTGCGCGGCATTCGGGTGATCGAAATTATACGGATCTTCAAGCGCGTGGGTGAGGACAAAAGACGGATTGAGTTCGCGGTAAATGTCGACCATGCGGTCGAAATGGGCGTCGTTGAGTTTGAGCGGGTAGTCGCCGCAGTCGAAAAACTCAATTTCGGCACCAAGCAACTTGGCGGCACGCTCCGCCTCATCCTTGCGGCCGGCCTTCACCTTTTCAAGCGTGGCTCCTGCTTCTTTCCAGGCGAACTGGCTCTCGCCGCGCTCGCCATATGACAGGCAGACAATCTTCACCCGATAGCCGCGCTTTGCGTGCAACGCGATGGCGCCGCCTGCGCGCCAGACAAAATCGCCGGGATGGGCGGTTATGACCAACCCTGTCTTTTGATCTGGCATACGCAACTCCTTTCCCGTGCCGGATTGTTAAACTAGGTTGTGGACCCGGCGGTCAAGCGAGGCATTTCACAATGGCAAATGCAGGCGCGGCCTGCTGTCGGTTGGGCAAAAAAGGAGCAGACCAATGAAAAAAACTTACACCGGTGGCTGCCAATGCGGGAAAGTCCGCTATGAAGCGCAGGCCGAAATAGGAGAGGTGATTACCTGCAATTGCTCGCGTTGCCGCAAGCTCGGCCCTTTGTTCTCCGCCGTCGCGATGCCCGACTTCAAACTTCTCTCCGGCGAAAACGAGACAACAGACTATCAGTTCAACAGGCGTGCCATTCATCACCCATTCTGCAAAACGTGCGGGATCCAGTCTTACGCCTACGGTAAAGGGCCCGGAGGCAAGGACATGGTAATGCTCAACGTGCGCTGCCTCGACGGCGTCGACGCGGAACAGTTCGAGCTGAGGAAATTCGACGGCGCCCGTCTGTAACCGGGTGCCTCTAAAAGCCATAACGGGCAGACCGTCGTCCGCCCGTCACAAGCTCTCGGATCCATTCCTTGCGCGAGCCGAAACCCGCAGCGCAGATACCAGTTACTGAGAGCCAGGGCCGGTAGTCACGAGCCACGAATACTGCAAGCAGCATCCACGTCCCATGCCCAAGCCGGTCATGGCGGGCATCCGTGTCCGGCGGAGCCGAAGATGGATGACCTGCGGGAAGCCTACTACCATCGTGGGTGCTGGCAACCCCGGCGAAGACGCTGTTGATAATTGCGAGGACGAAATACGGCGGTCACATTTTGAAAAAATTCCCAGCAAGTTTTCTGCCGGCGGCACAGGCTCCGATGAGGCCAAGGTGCAAAATTCTTTGACAGGGGCTATGCATTAGAGACGGCAGTTGGCGAAATCGATCGGGACCTCAACATGAAAGCGACTTCCGCCCGCGATCGGCTCGAAGCGGCATTCGGGCGCATTGATGATCCGAAGGGCGAGGGCGCACGCGCTTGTCTCACAGTTTATCGCGAGCAGGCGAAGGCCGCTGCTGACGCTTCCGACGCGCGCACCAGATCCGGAATTTCGCTCGGGCCTCTCGATGGCACTGTTGTGACCATCAAGGACTTGTTCGATGTTGCCGGTGAAGTAACGCGCGCTGGATCAAAAGTGCTAGCGGAAGAAGCAAAACCGGCGGCAGCTGACGCGCCCGTAGTGCGCCGGCTGCGGGCAGGGGGCGCGGTGATCGTTGCCAAAACCAACATGACGGAGTTCGCCTACTCCGGTATCGGCGCCAATCCGCATTTCGGCACACCTGGAAATCCGGCTGATCGCAAGCGCGTTCCCGGAGGCTCGTCGTCGGGCGCGGCTGTCTCGGCAGCCGATGGCATGTGTGAAGTTGCGATCGGTACAGACACAGGCGGTTCGTGCCGCATTCCGGGCGCTTTGTGCGGCATTGTCGGATACAAGCCGAGCCGCCAGCGCGTGCCTACGGAAGGCGCATTCCCGTTGTCATATAGCATTGATTCAATCGGGCCGATCGCGCGCTCGGTGGAAGCTTGTGCGAGGGCGGACGCCGTTCTGGCTGGCGAAAATTTTTCATCGCTTGAGCCGGCCCCTCTCGCCGGCCTGCGTGTCGGCGTCGTGCAAGACTATCCGTTGGAAAATCTCGATGAGACGGTGGGCAAACGCTTTCCGGACGCGGTCGGCCGCCTGCAAAAGGCCGGCGTACGAATTTCGGAGGAAAAATTATCGTTGTTCGACGACATGGCAAAGGTGAACAGCAAAGGAGGCGTGGCGCCGGCTGAAGCCTTTGCCATTCATCGCGATCTACTCTCGCGGCGCGCGGAGGCGATTGATCCGAACGTACGTGTACGTCTTGAGCGCGCACGCAATGTTAGCGCCGCCGACTATATTGATATGGTGCGTGAACGCGCCCGTCTTATCAGTCTCATGAATGCACGCCTTGCGGATCTTGACGTCCTGGCCATGCCAACCACACCGATCGTAGCGCCAACCATGGCGGAGGTAGCAGCACCGGACGAATTTGCCCGGAAGAATGCCATGGTATTGCGCAATCCTGCGATCGTGAACTTCTTTGACCTCTGCGCGATATCCATTCCGTTGCCGCGCGAGGGTGGGCTGCCGACTGGACTAATGTTGATTGCCCGTAATGGTCACGACCATCGCCTGTTCCGCATCGCGGCGGCGGTTGAGCGAATATTTATGGTCTAAGCCCCGACTTGTTGAGGGGGCGCAATATCCGGCATCATGGCCCCAATGGCCAGATGGCTTACAGGGGAGGGCTCACTATGATCCGCAAACGTTTGAACGCGCCGCGCCTTACGCGCCGGACTGTGGCTGCCGGATTGGGCGCCAGCGTCGCTGTCGGCGTCTTTCCCTTCAATATCGTTCGGGCACAAGGCGCCGCTCTGAAAGTGGGCGTGCTGTTGCCGCGTTCGGGTGTGCAGGCCGGCATCGGGCAGGACTGCCAACGCGGCGTTGATATCGCGCCGGGCCTTCTCAAAGACCTCGGGCTGCCTGCGCTGGAAATTATGAACGCCGATACTGAAACCAAAGTGGAGGTCGCCCGTTCGCGAGCGGAAAAATTGATCAGCGACGGTGCGCAAGTCCTGGTTGGCGCCTTCGACTCAGGTCAGAGCACGGCGATCGCGCAGGTCGCCGAGCAAAAAGGTATCCCGTATGTGATCAATATTGCGGCGGCTCCGCAGATCACCGAGCAGGGTTACAAGTTCGTGTTCCGCAATTTCCCAACAGCGGGAATGCTATTGAGTGACGCCTTTGCAAATCAGAAGGAAATCTTTGCGGCAGCCGGATCGGCGCCGAAGACCGCAGTCTTCATGCACGTCAACGATACGTTTGGCACGGCGATGAAGGGCGGCATCGATGCAGTGATGCCGAAATTCGACTTGCCATACAAGCTTGTCGAAACAATCGCCTACGACCCGGCAGCACGCGATCTGTCGGTCGAGATCTCCAAGGCCAAAGCCACCGGTGCGGACGCGCTGTTGATGGTCAGCCGGCTGAACGACGCCATCCTTCTCACGCGCGAACTTGTCAAGCAGCGCTGGTCGCCGATGGCAATCATGAGCATGGGTCCAGGCTGGTATGAGGACCAATATCTGAAAACGCTTGGCAGGCTTGCGGATGGCCCGTTGAGTTTCGTGCCCTGGTATGACCCCAACAAACCATTGAGCAAGAAACTTGACGAAGCGCTGGCGAAGGCACACCCGGGCTTCAATCTCAATACCAACCATGTCTATACGTTTGAAGCACTGCTTGTTGCCGCTGACGCCTATAAACGTGCGGGATCGGCCGACCCGAAGGCGCTTGCTGACGCCGTTCGCAAGACAAACATTGTCAACAATGTCAGCCCCGGGCCCGGAATTCAGTTCAACGAAAAAGGCCAGAACGACAAGCTAAAGAACTCCGCGATCCAAAATCGCGGCGGCAAACTGGTAACAGTCGCGCCTAAAGTAGCGGCAAACGCCAAAGTCGAATGGCCGCTGAAGCCCTACGACAAGCGCGGCTGAAATTCTTCCGCGCGCGTCTAGGACACAGTGGTGGTGCCGGCAGATATTCTTCTTAACGTCGCCGTGGGCGGGGTACTGACAGGCCTTGTGTACGGTCTGATGGCGTTGGGCCTATCGGTTATTTTCGGCGTGGTCCGGGTGGTCAATTTCGCCCACGGCGAGATGATGACCATCGCGATGTACATCGCGCTGACACTATTTGCCGCCTTTCATCTCGATCCGCTGGTGATGCTGGTGCCGATTGCGCTCGCCATGTTTGCTTTTGGCTATTTGCTGCAGGCCGGCGTGATCAACTTTTTCATCACAAAGCCGGAACACAGCCAGTTCCTGCTGTTGATCGCGATCGCAATCATCATCGTCAACACACTGCTGATCCTGTTTGGACCGGACGCGCAAAATGTCCAGGTGGCCTATGCTTTCGACAGCTTTCAGCTTGGGCCGCTCATTGTGGATGCAACAAAGCTCTATGCCGGCGTGGCTGCAATTGTTGTTGCGGGGGCCTTGTTCGTCTTTTTCCAGTACACCGAAGTTGGTACCGCGATCCGAGCCTGTGCCGACAACTATACCGGGGCGCTTGTCGTTGGGCTCGATGTCGGGCGATTCTACGCGCTCACTTTCGGTTTAGGCGCGGCTTGTGTCGGCGCCGCCGGCACGATCTTGCTGCTGCTGTTTGACGTAACGCCCACGCTTGGCCCGGCCTATACCCTGCTTGCTTTCGTGATTGTCATTACCGGCGGCCTGGGTTCGATGCCCGGCGCGCTGCTCGGTGGGATGTTGGTGGGGTTGACCGAGGCTCTGGCCGGACTGCTGTTCACACCGTCAGCCAAGAGCATGTTCTCCTTCGCGATCCTGGTGCTGGTGCTGCTGTTCCGGCCGCAGGGCATCATGGGCAAGAAGGCGGCATGATCGTGCGCCTGGCAACCGGCATTGCGCCGCGCACACTCGTTCTGCTTGGCGTATTGCTTGCCGTTTTCGCCTCGCTGCCAATGCTTGCAAGCGACTACGTGCTGACGGTGCTGATTCTAATTCTGTACTTCGCCTATCTGGGGCAAGCGTGGAACATCATGCTGGGCTTTGCCGGGCTATTGTCGCTCGGGCATGCGCTTTACATCGGTCTGGGTGCATATACTGCGGCGGCGCTTTATGTCCATTTCGGCATCGGGCCGTGGCTCAGCCTGCTGATTGCAGTGCCGCTGGCGGCGGCAGCCGGCGCGTTTATCGGATTTCTCGCGTTTCGTTTCCGTGTCGCCGGCGTTTACTTTGCAATACTGACTATTGCCGTTGCCGAATTCGCGCGTGTCGGTTTCGATCACCTGAACTGGACGGGAGCTTCGGCCGGCTTGTTTCTGCCGGTCGCACAATACGCCCACAACGATTTATGGAATCTGCGCGGCCATCCATTGATGTTTTATTACATCCTGCTTGCCGCCACGGTATTTGCCTTCATCGGTTGCCGCGTTTTGCTGCTGAGCCGCATGGGCTATTTCTGGTTGGCGATCCGTGAGGACGAGGAGGCTGCCCGAGCCGCCGGCATCGATACTTTCCGCTACAAAATGATGGCAGTGATGATTTCCGCCGGCATGACCTCCTTCGGCGGCGTGATCTACGCCTTCTACTACAACAATCTGTTTCCCGAGCAGGTGTTCAATATATCGCAGTCGATCCTGATTATTCTCGGACCGTTTGTCGGCGGCGTCGGTACGTTGTTCGGACCGGTCCTCGGCGCAGTTGTGCTCGAGACCATCGCCGAAGGTATGCGGACTCTGCTTGGAGGTCTTGGCGTCGACGTGCCCGGCACGAACCAGCTCTTTTTTGGCGCTATTTTGCTTTTGGTGGTTGTTGCGCTGCCGGAGGGTGTGTGGCCTTGGTTCGCCCGCCGGTTCGGTGTCGCGGAGAGTAAGGCATGAGCGTTTTGCTTTCTATAGACGGCATCAGCAAGCGGTTTCGCGGTCTGGTCGCCGTTGATCGCCTCAGCTTTGAAGTTCCCCAAGGTGGCATCTTCGCCGTGATCGGCCCGAATGGTGCGGGCAAGACGACGTTATTCAACATGATTGCCGGTGTATTTGCTCCGGACAGCGGTGCAATCACCTTTGCCGGTGAGCGGATCGATGGACTTCCGTCCGACCAGATCTGTCGCCGCGGCATCGGCCGTACTTTCCAGATTGTGCGGCCATTTCCAGCGCTCACCGTCGAGGACAATGTCATCGTCGGCGCCCTCCTGCATCGGCGCGATGTGACGCGTGCGCGCGAGCATGCGCTTTCTGTACTGCGCCGGCTTGATCTTTTTGGCAAGCGTAGCCAACGCGCTTCGGCGTTGACCTTGCCTGATCGCAAGCGTCTGGAAGTGGCGCGCGCACTTGCAACAGATCCGAAATTGCTTCTGCTCGACGAGGTCATGGCTGGTCTGAGACCAACTGAAACCGATCGGATGGTCTCGATACTGAAAGAACTCAATCGTGACACGGGGGTCACCATCCTGCTGATTGAACATGTGATGCGAGCTGTCATGGCGGTCGCCGGCCACATTCTTGTCGTGCATCATGGCGCCGCAATTGCCGAAGGCGCGCCAGAGCAGGTGGTGCGTAATCGCGCAGTGATCGACAGCTATCTCGGCGTAGAGGCGGTTGCCTGATGCTCACCATTGAGAACCTCGACGTTTTTCACGGCGACGCTCAGGCACTCGACGGCGTGTCACTTGATATCGAAAAAGGTGCAGTGACGGCCATTGTCGGCTCCAATGGTGCCGGCAAGACCTCGCTGATCCGCACCATTGCCGGAATTCACAAACCGGCACGCGGGCGTATTATCTTTCAAGGCGTTGATGTCGCGGGTTGGCCAAGTCACAGGATCTGCGATCTTGGAATTGGCCAGGTCGCGGAAGGTCGTCAGATTTTTCCGTCACTGTCGGTAGGGGAAAATCTGGCCATGGGCGCGATGCTTCCGCGCGCGAGGGGTTCCCGCCAGCAAAATCTTGAGAAAGTCTATGGGCTATTCCCGCGCTTGACCGAGCGCCGGCATCAGGCCGCCGGGACGCTTTCCGGCGGCGAGCAGCAGATGTTGGCGATTGGAAGATGTCTGATGGGCGCTCCCGAATTGGTGCTGTTCGACGAACCTTCGTTCGGTCTTGCGCCGTCGGTTGTCCAGTCCGTGCTTCGGTGCGTACGTGATCTCAATCGCGATGGGCTTACCTGCGTACTGGTCGAGCAGAATGTCGCGGTATCGCTCAAACTCGCCAACCATGCCTATGTGCTGGAGAACGGCCGCATTACCCTCGCCGGCTCCGGCGAAAAACTGCTTGGCGATGATCGTGTGCGGCGAGCCTATCTCGGGCTCTAGAGCTACTTGAGTGGCGAGCCGATCGTTACCGTCAATTTGCCGACGTTTTCCACTTCGCACTCGATTTTATCGCCGGCCACGGTGGCTGCGACGCCGGAAGGAGTACCGGTCATAATGACGTCACCGGCCTCGAGCGCGACCATCTCGGAAAGCTTAGAAATCGTCTCGGGCACGTTCCAGATCATCTGGTTGAGGTCGCCATCCTGACGCACCTTGCCATTGACCTTGAGCACGATTTTGCCCTTGGCCGGATGGCCGATCTTGCTGGCAGGCATCAGTGGCCCACACGGGGCGGATGAATCGAATGCCTTGCCGATCTCCCACGGGCGCTTCACGTCGCGTGACGCAATCTGCAGGTCTCGACGTGTCAGATCGATGCCTACGGCGTACCCGTAAATACAGTCATTGGCCTTCGCCACCGGGATATTACGGCCGCCGCTTTTCAGCGCGACCACCAGTTCGACTTCGTGGTGCATGTCCTTGGTGAGCGAGGGATAAGGCACCGTACCGCCGTCAGGCACAATCGCATCCGCGGGCTTGGCGAAGAAAAACGGAGGCGCGCGCTCGTCCTGCCCCATTTCGCGAATGTGCTCGATATAGTTGCGCCCGACGCACCATATTCGGCGCACTGGGAAGACCTTGTCGGAGCCCGCGACCGCTATGGTCGCTTGCGGTGGGGGCGTAATGACGTAGCGGCTGTCGGTCATGATGGTTGGCCGTCGGGTGGGAGAAGCGCTCGAATATGCGGCGTTATCAGGAGTAGTGCAGGGCCGTCAACCACGGAGAAAGATTGCATGCTCTTTTTTAGCCGGCCGATGACATTGCGATCACTCGCTCCGCTACTTCCTGGTTTTTGAACTGGAGGCGGTAGAATGAAGTGTAACGGCCATCCCGACGCAGCAGCTCGTCGTGGTGACCCGATTCAACGGCGGTACCGTTTTCGATGACGTAGATTCGGTCGGCGTGAGTGACGGTCTGAAGCCTGTGGGCGATCACCATCGTCGTGCGACCCTGCGTAAGATGGGCAAGCGCCTCTTGGACCAGCCCCTCTGATTCCGCATCAAGGGCGGCGGTTGCTTCGTCGAGCAGGATGATGGGTGCATTTTTGATCAGGGCGCGCGCGATGGCGACGCGTTGCCGCTGCCCACCGGATAGCTGCAAGCCGTGTTCGCCCACGGGTGTTTCGTATCCCCGCGGAAAAGCCATGATGAAATCGTGCGCATAGGCGGCTTTTGCCGCGGCAATGATTTCCTGCTCGGTTGCGTCTGGCTTTCCGAAGGCGATGTTGTCGCAGACAGTGCCGCGAAACAGAAATATGTTTTGTCCAACATAGCCGATAGCCTGACGGACGGAGTGGCGTGAAACCTCCGCAATATTCTGCGCGTCGATAGAGATCTTGCCTTTGTCAGTTTCATAGAACCGCAGCAGCAAATTGAAAATCGTAGATTTTCCGCCGCCCGATGGTCCTACAAGGGCTGTTACCTTCCCGGGTTCCGCGGACAATGTGAGCGCGTGCAACACCTGCTCGTCCTTGCGGTAGGCAAAATCGACTCCGGAGAATTCAATGCCCGCCTGTCGGACGGTCAAAGCCGGTTTGTGTTCCTCGATCGGTTCGGTGGCCGGTGCGTCGAGTATCTCGAACAACGTCCGTACGTTCACCAGGGCGCTGTTGAGTTCGATATTGAGCCGGGCAATGCGTTTGGCCGGTTCATTGGCGAGTAGAAAAGCCGTAATGAACGAAAAGAATTCGCCTGGCGTCGCGCCAGCTATGACGCGGTATCCGCCGTATATCACTGCAAGCGCGATGGCGATGCCGCCGAGCATTTCCATCAGTGGGCTGGAACGATTGGCGACGCGCGCCATTTTGTTGGATTCTTGTTCCACCTCGCCAACGTTGGCCGCGAAACGACGTCGCATGTACTCTTCGAGCGTGAACGCCTTGATTACGGGCATGCCCTGGACCGTCTCCTGCATCGTTTCCAGTATGCGCGTGCCTCCGGTGAATTGCGCACGCGCAATCGAGCGGATGCGCCGGATCATCTTGCGCAGCAGGAGCATGGCGGGAGGAACCACGATCAGCGTTACCAACGACAGCAATGGCTCTTGAATGAACATTACGCCGACGAGTCCGACCAAGGTGAGAAGGTCTCGACCCAGTGCGGTGACGAGTTGATTGAGGACCTGGTTGACAGCAAAGGTACCGGCAGTCAGCCGTGCCGCGAACTCGGACGAGTGGCGGTCGGCAAAGAAACTGATCTGCTCGGTCAACAACTTGTCGAATAAGCGTTGCTGATTGTCGGCAACGATGCGATTGCCAATCCGAGAAAGGATGACCATGTGGCCATAGGTGGCAAAGCCTTTGACCATGAAAACAACCATCGTCGCGATGCCGAGCATGGCAATCATCGGGAAGCTGCGATGGATGTAGGCCTGGTTGACGAAATCCCCGACAAGATAAGCAGGTAGCGCGGTGCAGCCGGCAGCAACGGCCATCAAGACAAACGCAGTCGCGTACTTGCGCCAATGCAACAGCCCCTGTTCGGTAAGTAACCGGCGGATCAGGGCAAGCGCGCTGTAGCGCTCGTCGGTAACCGATGGCAGGTTTTGATCGTTCATCCGCCCTCTGTTGGGCTCGCGATTTGCATGTCGGGAACGGCGATTCCTTGCCTGTGCGCAAGGAAATTATCAAGCCAAAAACGGTGCGGGAACGCCGGCAATAGCGTCGATTTGGCCATTTATTAGGCCACCGAGGTCTTCCTGCGGCTGGCCAGCTGCTTTTCCCAAGCAAGCGCGTGGGCGACTATCGTGTCGAGATTCTGATACCGGGGGCGCCAAGGCAACGTCGCGTTAATACGATCGACATTGGCGACCAACGCCGGTGCGTCGCCGGGGCGGCGTCCGGAAATATCAACGCGAAAATCGCGTCCACTCACGCGCTTTACTGCAGCAATCACCTCGAGCACGGAGGCGCCACGTCCGTAGCCGCAGTTAAACGTGGCACTACCGCCACCACTGCGAAGATAGGCAAGCGCAGCCGAATGCGCCTGGGTCAGGTCGCTGACATGGATATAGTCACGAAGGCACGTGCCATCCGGCGTCGGATAGTCAGTGCCGAACATGTCCATCTTCTGCCGCTTGCCGACCGCCGTTTCGCAAGCGACTTTGATCAGATGAGTCGCGGCCGGCGTCGCCTGTCCTGTGCGCAATTTCGGATCAGCGCCGGCGACGTTGAAATAGCGAAGAATCACGAACCTTAGTCCGTGTGCTTTGCCGGCATCGTGCAGCATGATCTCCGACATCAGCTTCGAGGTGCCGTAAGGAGAAACCGGTGTTGTTGGCGCATCCTCGCGCACAGGAGCATTGCCTGCATTTCCGTACACGGCCGCGGTCGAGGAGAAGATAAAATGCTGGATGCCGGATTTAATCGCGACATCGAGCAGTGCGCAGGTATTCATGGTGTTGTTGCCGTAGTAACTGAGCGGATCGGCTACCGAGTCCGGCACCACGATCGAGGCAGCAAAGTGAATGATGGCGTTGACGCGGTGTTGCGCAATGACACTGCTGACGAGCGCGCGATCGCCGGTGGCGCCAGCGACGAAAGGAACAGAAGGCGGAATCAGGAAGCGGAAGCCGGTCGAGAGGTTGTCGAGCACGACCACCGACTCACCGGCATCAACAAGGTCATGCACCATATGGCTGCCGATATATCCAGCGCCGCCGGTGATAAGGATTGTCATGCCATGCCCCTCGTAATCCAGCGAATGTGTGCCCAAATGGTCCTAAAATCAGCCCCTGATTGCGTGGCGTGATGGCATGGTTATGGCGGGCATGCTTAATGCCCGGTATATGATGCCGCAAGCTTGGTATGGCCGATATTCTTTTTATCAAGACCTCATCTCTGGGCGATGTGATTCATCACATGCCGGCCTTGACCGACGCCCGCAAGGCGCGGCCCGACGCGTCTTTCACGTGGCTGGTGGAAGAGGCTTTTGCGCCAATGGTAGCGCTGCACCCGGCGATCCGTGACGTTATTCCAGTCGCCTGGCGGCGTTGGCGAAAGTCACTCTACGCGCCTGCGACAATCAGCGAGATCGCGAGCAACCTCGGTGTTATCCGAGCGCGTCAATATGACGATGTGGTCGACAGCCAGGGCCTGTTGCGTTCGGCGGCGATCGCACGGCTGGCGCATGGCCGGCGTCACGGCTACGACGCTTCGAGCATTCGCGAGCCGCTAGCTTCGATTTTCTACGATATTCGCTATCGCGTTGCTCGCGACCTTCACGCGGTCGAACGGAACCGCATTCTGAGTGGCCTCGCACTCGGCTACACGCCGCAAGGCGCGCCGGATTTCGGGCTTAAGCTCGCGCATAGTGCGAACGGTGCACAAGGCTACGCTGTGTTTTTGCATGTAACCGCGCGACCGGAGAAGCAATGGCCAGAGGCGCATTGGATCACTCTTGGCAAGGCGCTCGGCCGGAATGTCGAAGTGATATTGCCATGGGGTACGGAGAGCGAGCGGATTCGCAGCGAACGTATTGCCGCCGGAGTCCCGCGCGCACGCGTTCCCGCGCGCGTACCGCTGGACCGGATGGCGAAGCTGATTTCTGGTGCCCGGTGTGTTGTCGGCGTTGATACCGGCCTTTTGCATCTTGCTGCGGCGCTGAGCGTCCCACTGGTCGCAATCTTCGCCGGCAGCAATCCGAATCTTACCGGCCCGGTGGGCCGTGGACAGATCACGATTCTTGGCGCCGACGGTGAATCGCCGTCGGTTGAGGCGGTCGTCGCCGCTGCCGCAAAAATCGTCAGTTGAAATTATGGCTTGCTAGGCTGCGCCAACCCGCAACAGGTCGTGCACGTGAATGATGCCGACCGGTTTGCCTGCCTCGATCGCAAAAAGCGCGGTTACCTTCACCGAATTGAGCAGGTCCAAAGTTTCGCTGAGCAGCTGATCGGGCCGCACGGTCTTCGGCTTATGAGTCATAACGTTGTCGACTACCGCATCCAGCAGGTCGTTTCGCATGTGGCGACGCAGGTCGCCGTCGGTAATGATGCCGACCAGGAAACCGCGAGTGTCGGTTATGCCGACGCAGCCGAAGCCCTTGGCGGTAATCTCCAGAATCGCCTCCGACATACGGCTGCCGAGTGGTGCCAACGGAATTTTCTCTCCGGAGTGCATTATGTCCTGCACGGTCTTTAACAGCGTGCCGAGTTTGCCGCCGGGATGTAACAGGCCGAACTGGACCGCGGTGAAGCCATGACTTTCCAGAAGCGCAATGGCCAATGCGTCACCAAGTGCAAGCTGCATCAGCGAGGAGGTCGTGGGCGCAAGATTGTGGGGGCAAGCCTCACGCGCTTGTGGCAGCGTCAGAGCAACATCGGCGGCGTTGGCCAACGCACTGTCCTGTATTGCCGTCATTGCGATCAACTTGATCGAATATCGGCGTGAATAGTCGGTGATATTTTTTAGTTCCGCGGTTTCGCCTGACCACGACAACGCGAGGATTACATCATCATTGGCGATCATTCCGAGATCACCGTGGCTCGCCTCGCTCGGGTGCACGAAAAACGCAGGCGTTCCGGTTGAGGCGAGGGTTGAAGCGATCTTGCGCGCCACATGCCCCGACTTGCCCATGCCGGTCACGATTACACGGCCTTGCGCGGAGCGGATCAGGTCGACAGCAGCAGCAAAACTTGTGCCGAGTCCGTCACGCAGCGCGGCAGCGAGCGCATCCACACCGCCACCTTCGGCTTCCAGCGTACGCAGCGCCGATGCGATTGCGGCTTGCGCCTTGTCGCTGGCGGCATTGGATGGTTTGGGTTTGGCCATGACACTCTGATAGCACGGAAACACTTTTACGTCAGGCTTGAAGCGGCCAATTTATTAACGCGGCCGATACGCCCGGACCTTATTTCGCGCGAATTTTTGCTTTCGTTAGCACCTGCCGCACGGTGGCAAGCACGGTTCCGACCGCGACGTCGTCAGTGCGCCGGTGCTGCACGGCGGCATTGCCTTCGGTGCGTGCGCGCTCGCGCACTTTCGCGTCGCCGGGCGGCTCGAGAATAGCAGCGATGGGATTGAGTGGTTTCCAATGCCAGGGGCTGGTTGGACCGAAGATCGCCACAGTTGGCGTGCCGATCGCCGCAGATACATGCATCAGTCCGGAATCGTTTGTTACGGAAATATCCGAGGCAGCGAGCGCCAGAATCGCGTTTCGCAGATCGGTGCCGGTAAGGTCACGCACACGGTTACCGCCAACTGCCGCAATTTGCGATGCCAATGAAGTTTCATTTGGCCCGCCCAGCACCCATATCGAAGCACCATCTTTT
>DASPUD010000059.1:0-15965 GCA_035623095.1 Pseudolabrys sp. | reverse complement strand
ATCGAACAGCATTGTGACGCCGGTGATATTGCCGCCGGGCCGATTGAGGCTCTGTGCCAAGCCAAAGGCAACGGGATCAATTGCCAGCCTGAAGACAATCGGGATCGTTGGTGTCGCGGCCTTTGCCGCCAATGCGGCAGGTAAACCCGATGCCGCAATCACATTGACGTTCTGCTTTACAAGGTCGGCGGCCAGCCCGGGCAAATGGTTGTAGTCGCCCTCGGCCCAGTGGTAAGCAAACGCAACATTTTTTCCTTCGACGAAACCACGCTCGGCCAGTCCCTGTCGAATTGACGCGATGATGCCGGCCTCAACGGCTGGTCCTTTGCTGCTGAGATATCCGATAACGGGGCCGGTAGCCGGTTGCGCCCGCGCTACAAGCGGCCATGCGGCGGTGGCCCCAATTACCTTGATGAATGCGCGCCGCTCCATGCGCCCCCCTGAGCGGATTAAAGCATACCAGCTAGCCGGCAGGTCCGCATTCGGTCGCCAGGCGACCATTCATCGCATCCACTCATTCACTCCCACAGCTCACGATAATTGTGGAAATGCGGAAGAATGGGGTCCGAGCGTGTCGGCTCCATCAGCGGAAGAACGCGTTTGAAGATTGCGTTAATCGGGGCGGAGGTGTGCCGCACATAAAGATCGACCGGGTAGAGCGACTGGCGCAGATGCCATTTCGGATCGTAGTTGAGGCTGCCGCTGTAGAAACGTTTGTAACCGTTGGCGATCGCCCATTCGATGATGTCGTGGAACACCCGGTAGTAGAGATTGAGCTCAAACGCGACTGAATAGTCGAACCCGACATATTCGTGGCAGATGCTGTCGTCCTGCACCAGGCACAGTCCGAACGCAATAATCCGCGCATCCTGCCGCCAGATGAAGAACCGGACCTTGTCGGGCATGCGGCGCCCGATTTCGCACAAGAATTCCCTGGTGAGTTTCTCGAACTGCAGCGGCGATCGCTCATAAACCTTTTCGTAGAGTGGATAAATCTCATCGACGACCGACGTTACATCCTCCAGGATGCTCATGGCGATCGGTGGTTGCGCTCGTTCCGCCGCGCGCAGCTTTCGCCGGGTCTTTGCCCGCGTCCCTGGACTGAGATTTCTCGCAAGATAATCCTCGAAATTATTGTATTCGATGCCGAGCGTGGTCATCGGCATACTGGGCACGCGCGCGAAACCGGCGGCGCGCAGGCGTTGCAACGGTGCGCGGTATTTGGCGGGGAATTCCTTGAGCACAATCATCGCGCAATTCAGCTCGGCTCCAAGCCCCGGCAGCCCGGCGGCCAGTGCTTCGGCTGTTACGAATTGCGCGGCCTCATCGCCGTCAAGATGACCTTCGCCGGCGGCGCAGCCGACCATCATCGTGCGCGCAAACATGAAGCGCGGCCAGAAACGGCGAATGCCGGCGACAAGCTTTTTTATGGATTCAGGTATGCCGGCGAGAAGATCCTGATCAACGATGAAATATGGTTGGATCGCCCGGACGCTGCGGCCGCTCTCGACGCTGAGGTAGCCGTAGCTGAATCCATCCTTCAGAGTATCTTCGAGGAGCTCGTAATAACGATGATCCTTGCGCTCGTGGGCGAATGTCTCCTGCCATCGCGGCAAACCGGCGATCTCACCGCGCGCGACAATTCTGATTGTATTGGTTGGTGGTGGCGCCGAACTGGCGCTGCCGGTCAGCGGATGTAGCCCTGAAGCAACGACGCCGGGCATATCACGGTCACGTCCTATCCGATCAGACTTGGCGATGATACCGGCAGGCCGAGTTCGACCGAAAGGTTCCTGTAGTAGGGGAAGCCCAGTCCCGCGCCCAGTTTTTTGCGGCCGCGCCGCAAAGCCCTCTCGGCGAGGCGCGCGTCGAGTGCCGTACGAATAAGGCTGGGGATCTGCTCAGGTTGTCGCCGGACCGAACGCAAGACCGCTCGAACGTCGGGTGTACCGTCGAGGCGCAGACCCAAAGTTGCGGCGGGCGGCAGCGCGCGGTCGGCGGCGTCGATGATCACCCGGCAGGCGGCGAAGGGGATGTGATGCTCGGCGGCGATCTGACCTGCGATATGCGATTCCATATCGACAGCGACAGCGCCGGTCGCGTCATAAAGATCGGATTTTTGCTCGATGCTCGGCACCAGCGTGTCCCAGCCGACGACTTCGGCGTGAGCTGCGCGCGGCAGCATTTCAAGAAGCCGCTGCGACCACGCACGGTCGGTCGCGATGATTTTCGTTCCGCTCCAAACGCCGGATGCAACGACCCAATCGCCGGCAGCGAGATCTGGTGCCAGACCGCCGGCGATTCCAAAACTGATGATGCCTGACGCCCCCTGCGCTATGGCCGCCTGCAAAGCCTGACGAAGACCCGGCGTTTGCATGCAAAGCACTGACACACCCGGCCCCTGTGCGATGCGAGCCTCTAGTGCCAGACAGGTAACGGCGACGACGCCCCCTTTACTCGACATCCGTTTCCCTACGTTTTTATTGACCATTTATCCCAAAGCGGGCCCTTATGGTCAACGCCAATACCTTGCAGGACATGCGGAAATGGGGGGTTTTTCGCATTATCCTTATGGACAGTGTTCTGCGGGCCACGGAATCAAGGAGTGCGGTGGGACCAAGCAATGGAGCGCTATCCCGTGGCATGGCATCGCGGTGGCAGCCAAGTTACCATCGGCAAAATAGGTTTTAAGCGACCAAAAGTTGGCCTTACACGGCCAAAGCGACGAAGTTGACCAGGACACGTCCCACTCAGGACCCGTCCCAACCTAAGTCCGAAGAAGGTTAGAGTCTGGAATGAGCCTTGAAATTGCAGATCTATTCGCCGAAGCCGAGCCTAATCGCTACGCGCTGCACACGCGCTATCTCAATGAACAGATGGTCCGCGTGCTCAAGACGATCGGCTTTGACCGCGCCTATCAGCGGGGCAAAGGCCAATATCTCTACGACCGTGAGGGCCGGCAGTATCTCGACCTGCTGAGCGGCTGGGGCGTATTCGCCCTTGGTCGCAATCATCCTGTGGTCAGCGACACCCTGAAGAAGGTTCTCGACAGCGACCTTCCGAACCTGGTGCAGATGGATGTCTCGGCGCTTGCCGGAGTGCTGGCGGAGCGCCTGCTGCGTTATGTCCCGCACCTCGAAAAGGTGTTTTTCGCCAATTCGGGGACCGAGTCGGTCGAGGCCTCTCTGAAATTTGCCCGCGCTGCGACGGGCCGGGACGGAATTGTCTACTGCAGCCACGCTTTTCACGGGCTGACCTACGGGTCGCTATCGCTCATTGGCGATGACATTTTCCGCTCCGGTTTCGGTCCGCTATTGCCCGGATGTATTGAAGTCCCATTCAACGACCTTGTCGCATTGGAACGCGCGCTCGCCTCCAAAACAATTGCGGCATTCATAGTTGAGCCGATCCAGGGAAAGGGCGTCACCGTCCCCGAAAATGATTACCTGCGCAACGCGCTGGAGCTTTGCCGCAAGTACGGCACTTTGTTTGTTGCCGACGAAGTGCAGAGCGGTCTTGGCCGAACCGGCCGCTTCCTTGCGTGCGAACACTGGAACATCGAGCCTGACATTGTTCTGTTGTCGAAATCGCTGTCCGGCGGACACGTGCCCGTTGGCGCGGTGCTGACGCGCAAATGGATTTTCGACAAGGTTTTCGATCGGATGGATCGTGCCGTCGTGCACGGGTCGACATTCGCGAAGAACGATCTGGCCATGGCGGCCGGACTTGCCACGCTCGAGGTGATGGAATCCGAAAAACTGATGCAGAACGCAGAGCGGCTGGGCAACCGGTTGATGGCCACGTTCGGGAAAATGCTGGGACGTCACGAGCTGGTGAAAGACGTACGCGGGCGGGGCCTGATGATAGGCGTTGAATTCGGCGCGCCGCGCTCGCTCAAGCTGAAGGCCTCGTGGAATTTGCTTGAGACAGCCAACAGCGGACTATTTTGCCAACTGATCGTGATTCCCTTGCTCAAAGACCACAGAATCCTCACCCAGGTCGCCGGGCACGGCAATCATACGATCAAGCTCTTGCCTCCGCTGATCATCACAGATGCCGATTGCGATTGGATCGAGAAATCTTTTGAGAGCGTCATCGCCGACGCGCATCGCGTTCCAGGCGCGATCTGGTCGCTGGGAAAGACGCTGATCGAGAACGCGGCACGCGCACGCGCCGGCGGCTAATCGCGCAACGCCTGCCCAAAATTGGAAAGACCGCCGTGAGGCGGTCTTTCCTGGACAGCCAACCGCGGTTTTGTGGCGTAACCGCCGTCGCTGCCCAATTCCCAGACTTGATTTCGAAAAATCAGGCCTCCGGCATTCGCGCCGGAGACCTTGTCAGACGTGATTGGAATGGGTTTCTGAAAAACTTCAGTCGGGTTCGATTAGCCGTCGCACACGCTCAGGCCGGTGCAAGCCCCCAACGTAAAGTTCGCAGCCGTTTCATTCCGTACGCCTGCCGCGGTCTCTAACGCTTCGTCGGAAATCTCGAATACGAGAAGGTCTTGCTTGCCGTCGATCGTAAAGGTCTTGTCAGTCATCGGAGGTTCCTCTGTTCATGAGCGTTCAACGAAATCCATGACCCCAATATAGGGGAGGCCCGGCGACACGAATGTGACGCGGGTCACAGAACTCTCGATTCTCTCTAGGGTTTTGGGCTGCCGGGCCTGCAATTTTGCTTCCTCGAATAGTGGGCTAAGCTGCGGGCTAAAGATCAAGCGGGCTTCGATCCCGCCCATAACAGGACAACCGCAGGGGGAAATACATGATTGGGCGAAGCAACATCATTGCGAGTGCTTTTGTGGCGCTCCTCGTCAGCGGCGGCTTGGTTGGCGCGCTTCGCGCGCAGGATTGCCCGCGCGGCGATCTCGACAAGGCCTATTGCGATCGCGACGGCGACCTGGTTGCCGATACGCCGATCGATCCCAAGCAGCTGGTCAACCCGCCAACGCTGATTTTCGCCTATACGCCGGTTGAGGACCCCGCCGTCTATACCAAGGTGTGGGACGGCTTCATCAAGCACATGGAAAAGGTCACCGGCAAAAAAGTTGTGTTTTTCCCGGTTCAATCCAACGCTGCCGAAATTGAGGCGATGCGTTCCGGCCGCTTGCACGTTGGCGGCTTCAATACCGGCTCCAATCCGATCGCCGTGAATTGCGCGGGATTCGTGCCCTTCGCCATCATGGCCGGCAAGGACGGCACGTTTGGCTATGAGATGGAAATCATCGTGCCGGCCGACAGCGCCATCAAGACGCCGGCCGATATCAAGGGCAAGAAGCTCGCCTTTACCGCGCCGACCTCGAATTCCGGTTTCAAGGCGCCTTCGGCGTTGCTGGAATCGGAATTCCATTTGATCGCAAAGCGCGACTATGAGCCGGTGTTTTCCGGCAAGCATGACAACTCGGTGCTCGGCGTGGCCAACAAGGATTACGACGCGGCCGCCATCGCCAATGAGGTGATGTTCCGCATGTTCGAGCGCAACGTGGTGGACAAAAACAAGATCCGGACGATCTACAAGTCTGAGACGTTCCCTACTACCGGCTATGGTCTTGCGCACAATCTCGATCCGGCGCTGCAGGCGAAGATCAAGGAAGCGTTCTTCACCTTCCAGTGGGAAGGCTCGGCGCTTCAGGCGGAGTTCAAGGGGCAGGATAAGTTCGTTCCAATCACCTACAAGAAAGACTGGAACGTCATTCGCAAGATCGATGCGGCGAGCGGCGTGAAATATTCCTGCAAGTAACGGTGCGCAGCTGACAGGGGGCTCAAATGCTGCGCATCAAAGGCCTGACCAAGCGCTATCGCACCGGCGATCTCGCGCTCAAGGGCATCGACATCGATGTGCCCGATGGTCAGGTCATGGCGCTGATCGGTCCCTCGGGCGCCGGCAAGTCCACAGTCATCCGCTGCATTAACCGGCTGGTCGAACCGACCTCCGGCTCGGTCGCGCTCAACGATGTGGATGTCGTGAAGCTCGGCAGTGCCGAATTGCGGCGCATGCGTCGGCGCATAGGAATGATCTTCCAGGAATACGCGTTGGTGGAGCGGCTCACGGTGATGGAAAATGTTCTCACCGGCCGACTTGGCTATGTCGGCTTCTGGCAGAGCTGGTTGCGGCGGTTTCCGCAACCCGACATCGACGAGGCATTTCGTCTGCTTGAACGCGTAGGCCTCGATCACATGGCCGACAAGCGCGCCGACGAACTCTCCGGCGGGCAGCGCCAGCGCATCGGCATTTGCCGCGCGCTGATTCAAAATCCCGAATTGCTTCTGGTGGACGAGCCCACCGCGTCGCTCGATCCGAAGACATCGCGGCAGATCATGCGGCTGATCAAGGGGCTCTGTAACGAGCGCAAGCTATCCGCGATCATCAATATCCACGATGTGATGCTGGCGCAGATGTTTGCCGAGCGCATCGTTGGCCTGCGTCTCGGTGAGATCGTCTATGACGGGCCGCCTGACAAGCTGACGCCCGCGGCCTTGACCTCGATCTATGGCGAGGAGGACTGGTCAGCGACCATCCGCAAGGTTGATGAGGAGGCCGTCGAGGCGGATGCGGACAACGTGGTGCCGTTCGAGGCGGCCCGTCCGGACCGCAATCGCCTGGCGGGACGGACGTGATGTATTCTTTTCCGCTCGTCCCCGCGAAAGCGGGGATCCATAGCGTCGTAAAAGAACGCTGGATTCCCGCTTGTGCGGGAATGAGCGGAGTAGGTTGCTTCGCATGACAATCGCTGTAGCTCACCCGCATCGCACCTGGAAAAAGCCACCGCTGATCAAATCGGCCTGGTTGCGCTGGACACTTGTCGTCGGCGCGGCGATTTACCTCGCTCTGGTTTTTCAGACGACGCCGGTGAACTGGGCACGCGTGTGGGAAGGCCTGCCGCGTGGCTCCGCGTTCCTCTCCGCGTTCTTTCCGCCGGATTTCGCCAGCCGCTGGGACGAAATCGCCGAAGGCATCGCTGAAAGTCTTTGGATGACGGTTGTGTCGACCGTGGTCGGCATCGCCCTGTCAATTCCGGTCGGCATCGGTGCTGCGAAGAACATCGCGCCGGCACCGGTCTACTATTTCTGCCGCGCCGTGCTCGCGGTCTCGCGCAGCTTCCAGGAAGTCATTCTTGCAATCTTTTTCGTGAAGCTGTTCGGATTCGGCCCCTTTGCCGGTTTCGTGACGCTGTCCTTCGCCACTATCGGCTTCTACGGCAAGCTACTGGCCGAGGACATCGAGGATATGGATGCGACACAGGCAGAGGCGGTGCGCGCATCTGGCGCCAGCTGGCTGCAATGGATCAATTACGGCGTGCAGCCGCAGGTCATGCCGCGCATGATCGGCCTCGGCCTCTACCGCTTTGATATTAATTTCCGCGAGTCCGCGGTGATCGGCATCGTCGGCGGCGGCGGCATCGGTGCGACGCTCAACACCGCTTTCGACCGGTACGAGTTCGATTCCGCGGCCGCCATTATCATCGTGATCATCGCGATCGTCATGCTCTGCGAATACGGTTCCGGCTATCTGCGGCGGTGGGTGCAGTGATGACGACGGTCGCCGCGCGCACACGAACATGGCGGCGGCGGGAGCGCCGCACCGAGTTGTTGATCTGGGCGGCCTGGCTCTTCGCCACCGCGGTTGTTGTTGGCTGTTTTCAACTTATTTCCGAGAAGACCATCTGGGCTTTCGTGTGGGACGCGCCAGCCCAGGCCGGCGACCTCGCCGTCCGCATGGTGCCGCCGGACTGGCTGTATATCCGCACGCTCGGCCGGCCGATCTGGGACACAATCAATATTGCCACCATCGGCACAGCGGTCGCTGTACTGCTCGCCATTCCGGTTGCTTACTGCGCCGCGCGCAATACCACGCCGAGCGTCAGCCTGGTCCGGCCGATCGCCTTGTTCATCATCGTTTCCTCGCGTTCCATCAACGCGCTGATCTGGGCGTTGATGCTGGTCACCATCATCGGGCCGGGCGTGTTCGCGGGTATTATTGCGATTGCCCTGCGCTCGATCGGCTTTTGCGCCAAGCTGCTTTACGAGGCGATCGAGGAAATCGATGAGGGTCAGGTGGAAGGGGTGCGTGCGACAGGCGCATCAGGTGCGCAGGTGACGGCCTATGGGATTGTGCCGCAGGTTTTGCCGACCTTTGCCGGCGTCTCGGTGTTCCGTTGGGACATCAATATTCGCGAGTCGACAGTCCTTGGCCTGGTCGGCGCCGGCGGCATCGGCCTCGAACTCAACGCCGCCATCACGCAGCTCTACTGGACGCAGGTCTCGCTTATTTTGCTGGTCATCATTGGCACGGTGATCGTCAGCGAATGGGTCTCGGCCAAGATCCGTCACGCGATCATTTAGTCTTGGTAAGCCGCCGCCTGTTTTTGCGCACCCGACGTTTGTAGGCACCGAGAACTTTCTTGGCCACGCGTGGGTTGTCGCCGCCTTTCATTGCGGCCAAAGCCGCCGCCGCTTGCGCCTCGCCAAGCGCAAACATTTTTTCCGAAACCATGCGTGCCGATTCAGATTGCGCCAGGGCGCCCCCAGCCGCCAGCCGCATCAGGCGAAGAGCCATAACACTCTGCGCTTCCCAGCCGAGCAGGGCGGCCTGGGAAGCCAACCCAACCCACGCATTCCATGATCGCGTTGCATCCAACATCAGTGTCTAACCGTGGTGAAGAATCCACGATCCGATCAGTAAGACTTGCGACCCCGCTCACTCAATCAGATCCGCTTCATATACGCCTCCAGGCCAACAAGGCATCGTAGCGCCTCATGTCGCCCTTCCGAAAGAGGCTTTGCGGCTAGTCGGGAGGCGCCGGTAGCATTTTATTGAGCAGTTTATTGATTTCTTCGGGCGACAGATCCCTCGCTGGCGCACGGCTTGTGTCGCTCGCCTTTTCGCCAAAATGTACGAGGCTGGGCATGAGCAATATGGTACCCAGCAGCAGCCATTGTGCCGCCAGGAACGGGATCAGCGCGCGCACGAACGGCCGAAACGGTGCGGGTCTTTTAGCCACGCCGCGCACCATCATCAACGCGTAACCGAACGGCGGGAGCAGGAAGCTCGATTGCAACGTCAGCAGGACAAGCACCGAGACCCAACGGACATCGGCAACGCGCACGAGTAAAGGCGGAATGACAATCGGTACGATGACGAAGATGATTTCAAACGCGTCGAGCACGAAAGCGCACAGGCCGATCACGCCAAGCACGATGGCAACCGCGGAGAGATCACCGCCCGGGATGGCGCCCACCAGGTTGCTGACCAGGCGATCGGTCCCTAGCAAGCGCAAGACGAGCGTGAATGTCGTTGCCGCAAGCAGCAGGGAAAACAGCGCGCCGGTGATTGCGATCGCGTCGTGCAGAAGACCGCGCAGGACCGGGCCCTTCAGTCGTCCGGTGATCAAGCCGGCGACGAGCAAAGCGAAGCCGCCCATGGCCGCAGCTTCGACCGCGTAGAAATATCCAGTCGCAACTCCGCCCAGCAGCAGCACCAGGGCGGCGAGCGCGAATCCCGCGAGCAGTCCCTGATTGAACGTCAGCGGCTCTGGCTTCATTGTCCGTGTCGCCGTGCGTCCGACGAACCACGCCAGCGCAACACAGAGCACCAGGAAAATGCCCGCCGGCAGCAGCGCGGCATGAAAGATGTCCTGTGTGTTGACGACGCGGTCTGCGCGTCCGGTCTGCGTGACCGCGATCGTATGTGCGGAAAGCATGGTGTCGCCGAGCAAGATGAGAACCAGCGAGGGCGGCAAGAGCACGCCAAGCGTGCTGGCAACGCTGATCACGGCGTCGCGCGTAGCGGGCGGAACGCCTTCAGCAGCAAGCCGCGGTGCGATCACCCGTGACAGCCCCAGCACGCTCGCACCGACCGAGCCGTTCATTGGACCGAGCAGCGCGCCCAGTGCCATGCCGGATATAAGCGGCGCTGAAGGGCTCCGTGGCAGCACTGCGTTAGCCGACCGATAGAGCGCGTCGGCAATTGGCAATCGATCGAGCAGGAGGCCCATCGTCACGTAGAGCGGCAAGGCCTGCAGCAAATCGTTTTCGAACAGATTGATGAGCCGGCCCGGCAGTGCCCAAAGCAGCGTTGCAGGAATGGTATCGGTCAGCAGGCCGAGGACGGCACCAATGGATGCGGCCATGATGAGAACGATTGCGGCGGGAAGGCCGCTACCGACGATGCCGGCACCGACCAGGAGGAGCAGAGCAAAGCCGCTCCATTCCATCAGTCGGCATCCTTCGGCAGCGGGCGGAAGATATCGATGAGTGCTTGCGCCAGAATGAGCAGCGCCATGACCCAGAGCGCCAGTTTGATGATGAAATAGCCCGGGTTGGCAGTGTCGGGAAATGTTTCGCGCAGCTGCAGTGAATACGTCACGATCGACTTGCTGGTAACTAGGATAAAGAGAGCCCACGGCACAAAGCCGGCAATCGCGCCAACTTTCCAGATTATGTGACGTGTGCGCGCAGAGTATCGTTGCGCAACGGCATCCGCAGCCAAATGCGTGCCGGCACGCGTTGCCGCGGTCACGCTCACCGCCACAAACAACGCGAACAGGATCTGACCGAAGTCATTGGCCTCGCGCGAATAGGAGCGAAAAAAGTCACGCAGCGGCCATTGCAAAAATAGCAAGATGATGAGCGGAAGCGCGAGCCATTGCGCGCCGTTGATCACTCCGGCGACCAGTCGATCGAGCCGATGCAACCAGCCCATGAGTCTCCCGCGTCCGGCCGTATTGGCATTATGAGCGCCAATCCGGAACGCTGGCAACCGGCTGGCGGGGCAGAGATATCTGTTTGTGCATGCGAAGACGGACGATGCAAAGGCGGAGTCGCGTGTGACTCGCGGTGAAGTATTCGATTAATAAACGTGATGGTTTCCGCGTCGCGCGATTCTTAATGAATCGTTTCAATTTTACGGCGGAGATGTGGCGCGACAGACGAAGTGCTGCGCTAATGGGCTGATGCGTAGAATTTTTGAATCGCATGCACGTGTTTGCGACACACGCACGACGCACCTCATGAGTCACGCGCATGGAACGTATGTTGTGTTGCCCATAGCGGCGCAAAGAAAGTGCGCTTATGTTCGCGGCAACAAGAAAAATGAGGAAGCGCTTATGGAGTCGTCGAGCCCAGCGAAAGGGAGATGACCCATGGCTTACGTTCCATCCACCGTCGCCACACGCGACTTTCCTGTCAGCGAAAACACTGGCCGCAAACGTCGCGGATTTTTTCAATGGTTCTTTGAAGCGATGATGCAATCGCGGCAGCGGCACGCCGAGCGCGAGATCGCGCGCTATCTCAACAACGGCAAGTTCACCGACGAATCCGAACGCGAAATCGAGCGGCGCTTTCTGTCAACGCCACCGAGCTTCTAGAGGCTCAGGAGAACGACGCAGATGTCGACCTCACAGGCTCACGCGCGCATGATCCCGCCGGTTGCAGGGTTTGGGCGTTTTGCATACCTTTTGAAAACGCTGTTCGAGGTTTTGGTCGACGCGCAGCGGCAAGCTGCCGCCGCGCAAAAGCGTTATCCGTTTGCAGAGTGGTGAGACGCCTACACGCCCTCGACAACGCGCATATCGCGCTCGACGTTGTCATTGCCAAGCGCCTTGAGGGCTTCCTTGTAGGAAGGCGTATCGTGACAGGCGAGGGCTTTGTCGAGACTGTCAAACTCGACCAGCACCACCCGCTGATTCATTCCAGCTTCATAGATTTTCGCCGGGTTGTTGCGGATGAGGAATCGTCCGCCGGCGGATTCGATCGCCGGGACCGCGATTTTTGCATAGGCCTTCCAGGCCTCGGGATTTTTCACTGAACGATAGGTCACGACCCAATAAGCCTTCGGCATGCTGTTCCCCTGTTGTGCGTTCGGCCCGAAACTTAGGAGGTAAACGCCTGCCGCAGCAAGGCCCGCGCATCGTCACTGCCGTCGAGCGGGCGCAGCGTGCGCCGCGTCACCTTCCAGCCATCCTTGCCGCGCTTGAGTTCCCAACGATTGGCGCCGACCCGGTGGATACGGAAGCCGGTTGATACACCGTGGCCGGAAAGTTCGCGCGGCGCCGCCTGCCGGTCCGGACTGATGATCTGCAGATAGGATGTTGCCACCGCTGTGTCGCCATTGAGCTCGACCCGTGGCAGTCCGGCAAAATGACAAAGGCCGCCGGCAATGGCCGCCTGGTGTTCGGGCGTCTTGACGATAGAGGCGATCGCAGTATTTCCAGTCGCGCCTTTGCCGCCGCCAAGATCGATCTCGCCGTCGGCAGCGAATGCGTCGCGGTAGTAGCGGTCGGTCGCCGTGTCGGCCGCGGGCGGATGACTCGCGATCAGGTGAATTATCGCGAGCGTGTCCTCGACCGCGCGCAGGCGTTCCTCAAGCGTGGTGTGCGACGTGCCCATGGTGGCCTCCCGTGCCGTTTTCGGCGGGCAGACTACACAGGTCGGTCGTGCAGTGCGACTGGTGACGATTCGCTTATTCGCCGGCGCTTGGAGCCTGATAATTTCGTGAATAGAAATCGGCCCACGCCAAGCTGATAGCGAATGCCGCGAACACCAGCACAATTCCGGCAACAACGATTGCAGTTTCTGTCGGCATGAATTTGGTCTCCTTAGCCCTCTCCATTCGTGAGCCGTGGACCGAGTAAACAGGAGAGGCCTTGGAGGGACCTTGATTCTGGTCAAGGCGCCTACGCCGACATGTCAGTACTGAGTGGCTCTGCGAGGTATTTTGCCGCCGTGTGAATGAATTTGTGATGGAACTAATTGGGGGAAAGTGAGTTGCGGTCACAAAGTTGCCAGAGTTTTTGATGACAAGCCACGCTTCCCATTTACAACCAGAAAACCAGCAGACTGGAGCCGCCATGATTCGCACCCTCAGCCTTTCAACGATTCTGGTTGCGTTTATTGCAGCGTCACCAGCGCATGCGCAGAAACAGCGATTCGCGAGTCTAGATGCCAACGGTAATCTCGACGCTCTCATCGCCCAGCACGCCGCGGCCAATAACGTGCCCGAGGATCTGGTGCGACGCGTGATCAAGCGCGAGAGTGGTGGCAATCCGCGTGTTGTAAGCGCGGGCAACTACGGACTAATGCAGATCAAGCTCGCGACCGCGCGCTCCATGGGATACACCGGCAACGCGGCCGGTCTTCTCGATGCCAATACGAACATGACCTATGCTGTGAAATATCTCGCCGGTGCCTATCGCGTTGCCCGTGGCAATGTCGGCCAGGCGGTCCACTATTATGCGGCCGGCTACTACTACGCTGCCAAGAACAGAGGCATGACGGTGGCGGCGAATGACTCCGCGACCGATTCGTTTGCTTCTGCGCCGGCCAGCAGCGTGAAATTCAGCTCGGAACAAAATCTGCAGGGCGCGCTTTCACGCGGTGAGAGCGTTGCGTCTTCTTCCAGTCTTTATAGCGGTCGGCTCGATTATCACTGAGCGGGCGTTCTGGCGAGAAACCGCCGCGAGCCGCCGCATCTTCAGTAGTAGGAGTTAGCTCCGGGAACGGGGCTTGTGTACGAAACGTCAGACTGGTTCGTCTGCGGATTCGTTTGCCTTGAGCCGTAGGCCTGGCCGGGCTGGGTGTAACTATACGTCTGCGCGGTTTGATTGCCGCGGGGCGCCTGATTGTATTGATTGTATTGGTTGTACCGGGTGTAGCCGTACGCCTGGCCGACCTGATTGCTGCGAACGGTCTGATTGGCCTGGTACGGTTGGTACGGGGTGCCAAACAGGAAGTCGAACAAACCGGGTTGCGGCGACGGGCCAACCTTAGGTCGCCGGGCCCGGTGGACGACACGGGGACGGGCCTTGGCAGGATCCGCAGTTTTGGCGGCGGTACTGCTTTCGTCGTTTTTGGTCACAGGCAATTCGGTCAACGAAGGCTCGCCAATTTCGATCGGAATGCTGACAGTCGGTGCTTCATTGATGGAACCGCTCTCGTCCGGATCGGCGTCGGTGCGCGTGCCGGGAAGCCCGGCGACCCGGGGGGCGTTCTTCGGCGCATCGGGCAATTCACGCAGGCGATTGAGTTCATCGGCGCGCTTGACAGCGGCTTGAATAAGAAACTGCCGCATTTCCGGATGCCGTTCGCGATCGACCAGCGCGCCGCGCGCCGGGGCAATGGTCGTCGTGAGCGGGGAACGCGATGCGTCCGGCGGACTCATCGCCAAGACAAGGATCAAAATGGCGAGAAGTACGCCCCCGACCGGTAAAATGCGGAGAATCGGCAGCATCGGTTGTGCATAACTGAGTCGCCGTCATTACCAAAGCACCTCCAGCTCACTGTTCGGTCAACAGCCGGGGATGTGAGGCATTTTAGTCACCGCAACGCTGCTCGAAGGTAACAGGAGACCGTGACAGCGCATGCCGTGGTTGCTAGGAAACGGCTCCAATAAGCGTAGCGGGGAAGCGTCATGATGAAAAAGCCGAATTGTCCGGTCATTGCCATCGAGGAGCACTATTGGGATCGGGAGCTGGCAAGGCACTTCACGGGTCCGGAAGCCGGCCGCGGTAACGAGACGGACGAGCGTCTTTACGATTTAGGCAGTCTGCGCCTCAAGGAGATGGATGAGGCCGGGATTGATGTCCAGGTGCTCTCGCACGGTGCCCCGTCAACGCAGAAACTGGGGGCCGACATCGCCGCCGATCTGACCCGGCAGGTCAACGATCGCCTCGCCAAAGTCTGCGCCGCCAACCCCAAAAGGTTTGCAGCTTTCGCGGCACTCCCGACGGTGGATCCCAAGGCGGCCGCTGATGAACTGGAACGCGCGGTGACCAAGCTCGGATTCAAAGGCGCCATGCTGCACGGCATGTCGAACGGCGAGTTTCTTGATCTGAAAAAATTCTGGCCGATTTACGAGCGCGCTGAAAAGCTCGATGTGCCGGTTTATTTCCACCCTTCGCTGCCGCATCCGAAGGTCACGGAAATCTACTACCAGGACTACGCCAAGGACTTCCCGTTGGTGGTGCGGCCGGCCTGGGGCTACACGGTTGAGACGGCGACCCAGGCGATCCGTTTGGTGCTTTCCGGCGTGTTCGACGCGCATCCGAATTTGAAGGTCATCCTCGGTCACTTTGGCGAGACGTTGCCGTTCCTGGTGTGGCGTATCGATACTTCGCTCAAGCGGCCGGGCCAAAAGGCGATGAGCTTCCGCGACATTTTCTGCAAGAACTTCTACGTTACCACCAGTGGTTTCTTTTCCGATCCCGCGCTGATCTGCTGCATGCTCGAGATGGGAATCGATCACATATTGTTCGCGGTTGACTGGCCATTTGTGATGAACCCGCCCGCGGTCAAATGGATGGAAAGCGTATCGATCTCCGACTCGGATAAGGTCAAGATATTGAGCAGCAATGCCCAGCGGCTGCTGAAAATGTGATCACGAAATAGGGTGGTGCCGATAGTACTCGGCATCTTCGGTCGATTGCCTCCAGCTCTTGTTGCCGCGCCACTCGCAATGGTGTGCGCGCATATCGGTGCCGTAGCGCACGCGGAAAAGCATTGTGCGCGCCTTTCCGTTTTCGTATTCGTGCACTTCGCCGGGCGGGTGGACGACAAATGCGCCGGGGGTGACAGCGATGGTTTCGGTGGGAGTCCGCATTTTGCCCCCGCCGGAAAAACAGAAATAGATCTCGGTTGCGTCGGGATGACAGTGATACGGGCTGATCTGGCCGGGCTCCCAGCATGCTATGGTCACATCGCCGTCGGCGATCTTGCCGAGAATCTTCTCGACATGACGCTTTGGGTCCCACTGTTGCTCGTGTTCCAGGTTGAAGACATGCATGGTGCTGGCGCTCCGGGCGGGAAACAGGGCCTCAGCCTAACGCAAGGGAAGGCCGGACAGGAGAGGGCGGCGTTGCCTATCGCCCGCGCGCATTGATAGAAGGACTACGCAGGGCCCGTAGCTCAACTGGTTAGAGCCGACCGCTCATAACGGTCTGGTTGGAGGTTCGAGTCCTCCCGGGCCCACCA
>DASPUD010000058.1:0-154993 GCA_035623095.1 Pseudolabrys sp. | reverse complement strand
ATAAAACGACCGCCGAACTGAGCAGTCAACGGACGATTCTTATCAAGATACTGC
Source organism: Pseudolabrys sp. (assembly GCA_035623095.1). GTDB lineage: Bacteria > Pseudomonadota > Alphaproteobacteria > Rhizobiales > Xanthobacteraceae > Pseudolabrys. The sequence goes on along the minus strand of DASPUD010000058.1, from coordinate 154,939 downwards.
TTATAGAGGTCCGGGTTGGTCACATCGACCTCGATGACCAAATACGCTGGCGGTTTAGCTTGAGCATGTAATCCTTGAAAGGTTGCGATTCCGATTGCAGTCCCCGCAACGAGTGCAATAGCGACCTTGGAATTCGATTTCACAGGCCACCCCTTGATCGTGACTTGTCGCCCGGCCAAAGCCTAAGCAATGCCATCAGAGAAAGGGTGTAAATTTGGTCTCAATTTCAAAGCCACCGATGTCCGCTTTGGGTCATAAGCGGACATATGCAACGCAAAATGGAATGTCCGCTTTACCCCCAAAAGCGGACATGTGCGGTGCAAACAGGAATGTCCGCTATGGGCCAAAAGCGGACACCAAGGCCGAGCCCGCCTTCGGCGATTTGCCTGTCGCTGCCCTCGAAGATTGGCGAGTCCGAAAAGAGTTCCTTGATTGGCGAGATAAAGTTGCCCGCGATTCCGGTGAGCGAGAGGCCGATCACCGTCTATCGGCCATATCGGCTATGCTCACCTGGGCCGTTCAGCGAGGTCGCCTCTCAGTTAACCACCTCAGAGGTTTCAAGCGGCTCTATCACAGCAGCCGGTCGGAAATTATCTGGCTTCAAGAGCACATTTCGGCATTTCTTTCGAATGCCCCCATTGAGCTACAGCGGGCACTGATCCTCGCCTTGCATACAGGCCAGCGCGAAGGCGACCTTCTCCGGCTGCCATGGTCCGCATATGACGGAAAATCGATTCGGCTCAGACAAGGAAAATCTCGGCGGGGAAAAAAGCCCGGCCGGGTCATCGAAATTCCCTGCAGTGAAGCCTTGCGCCGGATGCTGGACACGATGGAGCGCATTTCACCCCTCATTCTCAGCACCAAGTCGGGCAGATCATTCAAGAAACGCCACTTTGCTCAGCTTTGGTTACGCGTGTCCAAGAAGACAGGGCTAGATCGCGTCGCATTTCCGGATTTCCCGGGGCCTGTCGCGCTGCATTTCCACGATATTCGGGGGACCACGGTAACTTTGCTGTCGGAGGCCAACTGCAACACGCAACAGATTGCGACCATTACCGGCCATTCGTTGCGCACGGTGAACCAAATCTTGGAACGCTACCTTGCCCGAACGGGAGGGTTGGCCGAGCAGGCCATGATGAACTTCGAGAACTCTCCGCGAACAAAATTTGCAAACCAGCTGCAAACTGGCCCGGCCGTGAACAAAAGCAGACAGGAAAAAGCGCGCGAAATCAAAAACTAAAATGGCGCGCCCGAAGAGATTCGAACTCCTGACCCCCAGATTCGTAGTCTGGTGCTCTATCCAGCTGAGCTACGGGCGCTTGATTCCGCTGCCGGAAACCGGCCCGCGGGACTGGGCATAGCTATCGTCTTGATCCAGCATTGGCAAGGGTTGCAGCCTTTTGGCAACGCCGCGCCCTCAGGCGCGGGCGCGCTCGCTGCGCCGCGAACTTAAGTCAACGGCCCGGTCGGGAATTGCAATGCTGAACGTGGCGCCGATGGTGCCCGGCACCAGTCGGATTTCACCGCCGTGCGCACGCACCAATTCCGCGGCAATGGCGAGACCGAGCCCGGTGCCTCCGGCGCGTGCCCCACCCTGGAACGCCTGGAACATGTGAGCGCGTGCTTTTTCAGGAACACCAGGGCCAGTATCCGACACTTCAATCACCACGACGCTGCCTTCGCGGCGTCCGGTTATGCGAATCTGGTCGCGGGCCGGATCGCGCGCGCCACGCGCCTCCAGCGCCTGCACTGCATTGCGTGTAACGTTGACCAGAACACGAAATAACTGATCGTGGTCGGCCTCCATGGTGAGGCCGCGCTCGACCGCCACGATCCAGCGGATTGGGACATCGAGCCCAAGACCCAGCACTTCGTGAACCTCCTCGATCAGCGGCTCCACTTCGATGGTCTTGCGTTCGGGCAGAGGCTCCTGTGCGCCCCCGTAAGAGAGCGTCGACTGACAGAACGCGATGGCACGCTCCAGTGCGCGCATCAACTTGGGTGCAAACCTCTGCACCTTCGGATCGGGCGAAGTGGAGAGCTGGTCGGAGAAAAGCTGCGCTGATGCCAGCAAATTGCGCAGATCGTGATTAATCTTCGACACCGCGAGTCCAAGCGCCGCCAACCTGCTCTGCTGGTGCAGCATCGTGGTGAGCTCGCGTTGCATGGAGGCGAGCTCCTCTTCGGCGGTGCCGATCTCGTCGCGCCGGCCGCTTTCGTAAATGATGCGCATCGGATTTTCCGGATCGGCCCGGAACGCGATCATGTTGGCGGTAATGCGCCGCATCGGACGAACAAGCAGATAATGCAGAGCGAAGAACACCAGCATCGCGGTAATCCCCGAGATCGCCAGCGACAGCAACAGAATGTTCACAGAAAACGTCCACATCGCCTTGCACAATGGACCTTCGTTGAGAACGATCTCGAGGAAATCGCCGCCCATCGGCGCGGCGCCGACGACGCGCATTACGTCGTCCGGTTTGCAGGTGAGCAACGTATCGAATGCCTCGACAATCGCGCGCCACCATGACTGTTGCCGCATGTCGATATCCTGCGCGAGCCCGGCGGGCATGTCTGAAGCGGCGAGAAGGCGCCGCTGATTGCCCATCTTCATGGCGACGGCGCGCGCGCCAATGCTTTCGAGAATCTGTTTGGCCAGCGATTCCGGCACCATGCCGCTTGGCGCGGCATCGAGCACGAGCGCCGCGGTGTGGGCGGCAGCCAGCCTGTCGTTCAGCCAGTTGAGACGGAAATTGGCGACCGACGGCACATAAATCAGGACTTCCGCCACCATCACGAAAAGGATGGTGAGGACCAGCAGCTTGCCGGACAGGCCAACGCGCAGTTTCCGCGTTGGCTGCGGCTCCGCCTCAACAGCGCCGTTTGGTGTGCTTTCCGTTTCCAAGATCGCCTTAACCGAACTTTCGCAACCAGCCAATGATGCGCCGCACCCATGGGCTCGTCAAATTTGGCGCGAAAAAGTCAACCGCTACACGTTTTCCGAGTTCTGACAGGGTGGGGTAAGGAAGCACGAAATCGGTTAAGGCCTTCATATCGAGGCCTCGTGCGATCGCGAGTGTCCAGATCCCTATCAGCTCGCCAGCCTGCGCTCCGACAATGGTCGCACCTACTATCCTACCTTTACGCGTCGTGATGACCTTAATGTGACCGTGCGTTTCTCGTTCCGTTTGGGCCCGATCGTTGTCACGATACGGCCAGCGCGCGACGCGAACCCCGATGCGGCGCTCCCGCGCCTGCGCTTCGGTGAGGCCGGTCTGCGCGAGTTCGGGTTCGGTAAATGTGACCCACGGAATGGCGCTGTTGTTCGCGCGCACCGGAAGGCGGAAAAGCGCATTCCGGATCACCAGGCCCGCGTGATAGTTCGCCGCGTGCGCGAACTGCAGCTGCCCGGCCGCGCAGTCTCCGATGGCGTAGACACGCCGGTTGCTCGTCTTGAGTTTTCTGTTCACGACAATACCAGCGCGATCGTGACGAATGCCCGCAGCTTCAAGCGCTAGTCCATCGATCGAGGGCGTGCGGCCCGTGGCAACCATCACATGGCTGCCGGTGATGGTCTGTTCCGCGCCGGCAATTTCAATTGTCGTCGTGACGCTGTGGCCTGCGTGGGCGACGCTGACAACCTTCACGCCGCTGCGAATAATGACACCCTCGCGTTCGAGCCGATCAATAACGACCGCTGCACATTCGCGATCGTCCATGGCGAGGGGTTGTGCCGCCTCAAGCACCGTCACCGAACTTCCGAAACGGCGGAAGGCTTGCGCCATCTCGAGGCCGATTGGGCCCGCTCCAACAATAATGAGATGCTCCGGTCTCTCGCGCAGATCGAAAATAGTCTCGTTGGTGAGGTACGGACCCTGGTCGAGGCCGGTAATCGGCGGCACCGCCGGCTTCGACCCCGTCGCTATGATGAAACGGCGGGCACGGATTTCTGTTTCGCCGGCGACAACCGTGTTGCGGTCCTTGAACTTCGCATGCGCGCGGATCACGCGAACGCCAAGCGCGCTAAAGCGCTCCGCCGAATCGGTTGGCGCCACCGCGGCAACTACACCATGCACATGATCGTGCACTTTGCTGAAATCAATAATGCCTTGCGCGACAACGCCGAACATTCCGGCGCTTTGGATCATTTGCGCGCGCCTTGCTGCTGCTAAGAGGGCCTTCGACGGCACGCAGCCGGTATTAAGGCAGTCGCCACCCATCTTGTGGCGTTCGATCAGCACCGTCGGAACGCCGAAAGCGGCCGCAGCCGAGGCCACCGAAAGCCCGCCAGGACCGCCACCGATAACGCAAATATCAGGTGTTAGGACTTCCACCATCCTCAACTACTCTTATTGGCGGCAATATCGCATGATCACATGGTATTGGGCGAGCGAGCACGCCACCGTTTCACAACAACCGGTATAAGAACGAGCAGACCGAGCACGACCAGCGCAGAGATCATTTGCGGCGTCAGAATGTCCACAGGATCGAAGATCATCCGGCAATCGATGGAGCCGGACCCGAGACATTGGTGATAGGCGGCGACCTGCGCGGTGATCACGCTATCGAGGCCGGTGCCGGCAAAAGCAAAGGCAATAGCCGCTGGAATGATGCCGAGCGCGGTCGCCGCCACGAACGGGCCAAGACGCACGCCGGCAAAGGCCGGCACCAGATTGACAATGAAGAACGGAAAAACCGGCACCAGACGCAAGAACAGAAGATAGCGAAATGCTTCTTCGCGAAACTCACTGGCCAGTTTATTGGCGCGCGGACCCGCCCATCGCAGTAGCGGCTCGCCCAGCGCGGTTCGCGCCGCGAGAAAAATTAGTGTCGCGCCAATGGTGGCGCCGAGCACCGCAGCGGTCGCACCGACGGCAACGCCGAACAGAAATCCTCCGGCAACGGTAAGGAACGTCGCTCCGGGTAGCGAGAGTGCGACCGTCACAATGTAGATGCCAACATAAGCGAGTACGGCGAGTACCCGATGTCCTGTCACGAAGGTATCGATTGCGGTGCGATGGCGAACCAGTGCGTCGAAAGAGATTTCGCCGCCGATTGTATAAAAGCCGACCGCGGCAAGGATGATGATTGCTACCAATGGCAGCAGCCGGCGGAAATAACCGACCGGTTGGGCACGCGGATGCGAACCTGCAGACATTCACACTTTATACACGAGCCCCAATCCAGAACGCCCCTGCATCACCGCCTTGTGAGGCTTTTTGACACTGGGGCACGCTTGTGGTGGGACGGTCACATTGACGACCCAAAGCACCTCCCTTATAAGCCGCGCGAAATCACCTGCTGTCCCGAAAGAACCGGGCTTTAGTGATGTTTCGAGGACGGTCTCCTCCTTCCCAGGCGCAGTCAGCGGAGAATCTAAAACGTGAAGCGGACCTATCAACCGAGCAAGCTTGTACGCAAGCGCCGTCACGGTTTCCGCGCGCGCATGGCGACCAAGGGCGGACGCAAGGTGCTGTCGGCGCGGCGCGGACGCGGGCGCAAGCGACTCTCTGCCTGACCGCGGCGAAAGGGCCGCACATTGCTTCCATGGAAAGATTGAGGCAACGGGCGGATTTTTTGGCCGCGGCGTCTGGGATCAAGGCACCGTCGGCGGCGTTCGTGCTGCAAGCACGCAATCGCCGCGACCGAGGTCCGGCACGGTTCGGGTTTACCGTGTCGAAGAAAGTCGGAAGTGCCGTCGAGCGCAACCGTGTGCGCAGACGTTTGCGGGAAATCGTGCGGCTCTCGACCGCAAACCGGCTGCATGCCGGGCATGATTATGTGTTGATCGGCCGCCGTGCGGCGCTCAGTTTGCCATTGGGCAAGTTGGTGCAAGATTTCGAAGGAGCGTTGCGGCGAATACATGCGGGGCGCGGCGGCAATACGGACTACTGATGCAAGATAAAAACACCATTCTCGCCATTGCGCTGTCGGCGCTCGTCCTGCTCGGCTGGCAATTCTTCTTCGCCTTGCCGCAGGAGAAAGCGCGGCAGGAACAGCTGCAGTTGCAGGCGCAACTGCAAAAACAGGCTGTGCCGACGCCCGCGCAGCCCGGGCAATCTCCGCAACCGGCGCAACAACCTGGACCGGCGCAAATTCCCGGCCAGGTGAGCGCGCCCGCGGCTGCCGCGCCGATCGACCGCCCGAAGGCCCTGGCGGACACGCCACGTGTCCAGATTTCAACCGGCAGCCTGCAAGGCTCAATCGCGCTTAAGGGCGGCCGAATCGACGACCTGGCGCTCATCAAGTTTCGCGAAACCGTTGATCCGAAGTCGCCGCCGATCGTCCTGCTTTCACCGTCTGGGACCGCCGATCCCTTCTACGCCGAATTCGGCTGGGCCGGCTCCGCTAACTCAAACGTCAAGCTGCCGACGGCGGAAACCGTATGGAAACAGACTGGCTCGGGCGCGTTGAGTGTTGGTCATCCCGTGACCTTGACCTACGACAACGGCGAAGACCTTGAATTCCACCGTACCATCGCGGTCGATGACAAATATCTTTTCACCATCAAGGATGAAGTTGCGAACAAGAGCGCGGCGCCTGTTTCTCTTTATCCTTATGCGTTGATCTCGCGTCACGGCACGCCGCAGACCGCGGGATACTACATTCTGCACGAAGGCTTGATCGGCGTTCTCGGCGATTCCGGCCTGCAGGAGTACACCTACAAGAACATCGCCGAGAAAAAGACCGTCAATTTCGATGTCACCAATGGCTGGCTCGGCATTACCGATAAATATTGGGCAGCTGTCCTCGTGCCGGACACGACCGCGCGCCTGAAGGCGCGCTTTTCGACCGGCACAATAGGCACCGTGCCTACTTATCAGACCGATTACCTCCTCGATGCACAGACCATCGCACCGGGCGCAACCGGCGTCGCCAATGCCCGCTTATTTGCCGGCGCCAAGGAAGTGGCGGTGGTCAACGAATACGACAAACAGCTCAAGCTCAATCGCTTCGATCTTCTGATCGATTGGGGATGGTTTTACTTCATCACCAAGCCGCTCTTCATTGCTATCGACTATCTCTATCGCCTTGTCGGCAATTTCGGCCTCGCGATCCTGATCGTCACCGTGCTGATCAAGATCGCGTTCTTCCCGTTGGCCAACAAGTCCTACGCCTCGATGGCCAAGATGAAAGCGGTGCAACCGCAGATGACCGCGCTGCGTGAGCGTTACGCCAATGACAAGGCCAAGCAGCAGCAAGAACTCATGGAGCTTTACAAAAGGGAAAAGATCAATCCGCTGGCCGGCTGCCTGCCAATCGCGATTCAGATTCCGGTCTTCTTTTCTCTCTACAAGGTCCTGTTCGTCACGATCGAAATGCGTCACGCGCCGTTCTTTGGCTGGATCCATGATCTGTCGGCGCAGGATCCGACCAATATCTTCAATCTGTTCGGGGTCATCCCGGTCGATCCGACTATATTGCCGGTGATCGGCTCGTTCCTGCATCTCGGCGCCTGGCCGCTGATCATGGGCGTCACCATGTGGGTGCAGATGAAGCTCAACCCGGCACCGCCAGATCCGACCCAGCAGATGATCTTCAACTGGATGCCGATCATCTTCACCTTCATGCTGGCGAACTTCCCGGCGGGACTGGTTATCTACTGGGCGTGGAACAACACGTTGTCGGTAATCCAGCAAAGCGTGATTATGCGTAAGCACGGCGCCAAGATCGAATTGTTCGACAATCTCAAGGCTTTCTTTGTGAAGAAGACACCGCAGTAGCGGTTGCCCGGGACAAGCCCGGGCATGACAATTTGATGGTTTCAACGACCGACTTCACCCGCGCGGAAATCGAAGCCGGCCGGCGTCTCTTCGCCGGAGAATGGCGCTTTGTCGCCGCCGCCTGCACGCCTGCTTCGTTGCCTCCGATGCGCGGCATTGAAATCGCCTTTGCCGGCCGCTCGAATGTCGGCAAATCGAGTTTGATCAACGCGCTCACCGGCCGGAAAAATCTGGCGCGCATTTCGCGCACGCCGGGCCGCACGCAAGAACTTGTATTTTTCACCGGTGGCGAAAGTCTCACCGTTGTCGACATGCCCGGCTACGGCTATGCCGCTGCGGCAAAATCCAAGATCGCGGCCTGGACCGCGCTGATCGACGCTTTCCTGCGAGGCCGCGGCAGCCTTGCCCGCGTTTATATGCTCGTGGATGCCCGCCACGGGCTTAAACCAGCCGACGAGCCGGCGCTTGAGGCGCTTGGGCAGTCCGCGGTCAGCCATCAGATCGTCCTGACCAAATGCGACGAGTTGAAGCCCTCGGCGCTGGATAGCCGCATTGCGGAGGTGAAAGCGGCACTGGCAAGGCGGCCAGCGGCTTTTCCCGCGGTGCTCGCGACCTCGTCCCATGACGGAACAGGTATTCCGGAATTGCGCGCGGCCATCGCCCGGCTGCTGGCTGAAAGCGGCCGCTGACGCATTGTCGGATGGCCGCTACATCGGCTAGAACCCCCGGCAATGAGCAAGGTCCCAAAGATCGACCCGCAAACGCAGGCCCGCATCCTGTCGGAAGCGCTGCCGCATATGCAGCGCTATGACGAGGAAATCGTCGTGGTCAAATACGGCGGGCACGCCATGGGCCAGGAACAGATGGCGCGCGACTTTGCTCGCGATATTGTCCTGCTTGAGCAGACCGCCATCAATCCGGTGGTGGTGCACGGCGGCGGCCCGCAGATCGAGGCCATGCTCAAGAAACTCGGCATCAAGTCTGAATTTGCCGCGGGCCTGCGCGTTACCGACGCCAAGACCGTCGAAATCGTCGAGATGGTGCTTGCCGGATCGATCAACAAGCAGATCGTCGGTTACATCAATGCCGCAGGCGGCAAGGCGATCGGCTTGTGCGGCAAGGACGGTAACATGGTTCAGGCGCGCAAGGTCAGCCGCACCGTGATCGATCCCGATTCCAATATTGAAAAAATTGTCGACCTCGGTTTCGTCGGCGAACCGGAGAAAGTCGACATCACCATGCTTAGCCAGGTGATCGGCCGGGAAATGATTCCGGTGCTGGCGCCTGTGGCAACCTCGGGCAACGGCGGAACTTTCAATGTTAACGCCGATACATTTGCCGGCGCCATCGCCGGCGCGCTCAAGGCCAAGCGGCTGTTACTGCTGACCGATGTGACCGGGGTGCTGGACAAGTCGAAAAACCTGATTGCGGAATTGTCGGTCGCCGATGCGCGCAAACTGATAGCCGACGGCACAATCTCCGGCGGCATGATCCCCAAGGTCGAGACCTGCATCTACGCCCTCGATCAGGGCGTGGAAGGCGTTGTCATTATGGACGGTAAAGTCCCGCATGCCGTGCTGCTCGAGCTATTGACCGACCATGGTGTCGGCACCCTGATGCACCGCTGACGGCTTTCACGGCCTTCCGCTAGCATGGCGGCATGATTCGCCGTCTCGTACCCACCATCCTCGCATCGATAGCGATACTTGCAACCGCACCGGCGCAAGCCGAGCTCACGCTCTGCAACCGCACCAGCTACCGCATGGAATCGGCCATCGCCATTGAGAAGCGCGCCAATGTTGCTACGCGCGGCTGGTTCCGCCTTGACCCGGGTCAGTGCCGGCAAGTGCTCGACGGCGCCCTCGATGCCGATATGGTCTACGTGCACGGCCGCGCGTCGCCGATCTATGGGACCCCGCCGGTACCGCAGGATGGACAAGCGGATTTCTGCATCCGCCCCGGCGATTTCGATATTCCCAATGGCCGCGGTTGCCCTACGGGCCAGCAAGCGCGTTTCAGCGCGGCCAAGCCATCCGACTCGCCGAAAGGACCCGTCATCAATCTCGCGGAAAAAGCCGATTACGACGACGTGCAGGCTCGGCTCGCCGGCATACAGCGGCTGCTGGTCATCGCCGGCTACGACGCCTACCCGATCGATGGGGTCCAGGGTAACAAGACGCAAGCCGCGCTGACGAAGTTTCTCAATGACCGGAAGCTACCCGTCGACACGGCATCTGCGCCGAATTTCTTTGACACGCTGATCGATGCCGCCAGTAACCCGGAAGGCGTCGGCTTTTCCTGGTGCAACGATACCAAATACGCAGTCATGGCCTCGCTCGGCATTGTCGAGATGGGGGCGATTGTCACCCGTGGCTGGTATCGCCTGGAGGCTGGCCAATGCCTGCGTCCGGACCTGCGGGGTGATCCGCACAGGCTTTACAGTTATGCCGAGGCAGTCGACGGCAACGGTCGCGCCATCAAGCGCGGCGACGTGCCGCTCGCCTGGGGTGGCACGGTTGCGCTTTGCACGCGCGATGGCCGCTTCGAACTCGCGGATCACAAGGACTGTGCGGCACGTGGTCTGAATTCCGCCGGCTTTGCCGCTATTGACGTGCAGCCGTCAACGACGATTCATTTCAAGGAACCATGACTAAGAGTGCGCCGCGCGGCTTCGGTCATATCGAAACCTGGGTGTTCGATCTCGACAACACGCTGTACCCGCATCATCTCAATCTCTGGCAGCAGGTAGACGAACGTATCCGCGCCTATGTCTCCGATTTCCTGAAGGTCTCGCGCGATGAAGCGCTGCGCGTGCAGAAAGACTACTACAAGCGCTACGGCACAACGATGCGCGGAATGATGGCCGAACATGGCATGCGGCCGGACGACTATCTCGAATTCGTGCATCAGATCGATCATTCACCACTTGAACCAAATCCAGCGCTCGGCGCTGCGCTGGAGAAACTTCGGGGGCGCAAGCTGATTTTGACTAACGGCACCCGAAAGCATGCCGACGCAGTCATGCAAAAGTTGGAAATCCATCGGCACTTCGAGGACGTGTTCGATATTGCTGCGGCTGATCTCGATCCAAAACCATTGCCGCAGGCATACCAGCGCTTTCTTGCCCGGCACGGGGTCGATGCCGAAAAAGCGGCAATGTTTGAAGACCTGGCGCGCAATCTGGAGACGCCGCATGCGCTCGGGATGACCACGGTGCTTGTGGTGCCTGAAGGGCAGCGCGAGGTCTTCCGTGAAGCATGGGAACTGGAAGGGCGCGATGCACCCTATGTCGATCATCTGACCGACGATCTCACCGGTTTCCTCGAGGAGATTTCGCGCGCCTGATCACGCGCCCGGTACTATCTGCTGCATCAGTACGGCGAGCCCGATGCCGGCAATGCCGGCGCCGACGAGACGCAATGGCGACAGATCGGCTGGCCGCCGCGCCAGCAAGCGGGCGACGCTCATGGCGACGAGCGCCACTGTGCCCTGAATGACCGCGAGACCGAGCAAATACGCATAGACCGGTGTCCGTTCGGCACCGTAGATCGATTCACCCAGCGCGTAACCATGCACGAGGCCGACCAGTGCGAATAACGCAAGAGCTGCGCGAGTCGAAATGTTTTGTCCCCGCAGCATGATCGCGCCAAGAATAATCACAGACAGCGCCACCATGATCTCGTCAGCCGGCACCGTCGCTCCCTGGAGATGCAGGGCTACACCCGCCATCATGGTCCCAACGAAAGCAAGCGCGAGCACCGGTCCTGCCCGATGCGCCGCCGCCAGACACCCGACGGCCACGACGGCGGCGAAATGGTCGAGCCCGATGATCGGATGGCCGAACCCGGACAGGATTCCATCGGCAAAGGTGACAGGCGTGTGCCCACCCATCATGTGGTGAGCAAAAGCGGGCGCTGCGCCAAGCGCCATTGCAATCACACCCAATCCCAGGCGCACGAGCAGGCCATTCATAAGCGTTTCTCCTGGCCGCGAGCTTATCCTGCCCGGCGCGGCTTGACATCCCCTGCCCCGCCCCCGACAAACCGCAACCGAACGAGCCGGAGCACGCATGTCCGACAAGCTTGCCAGCATCATCGACCAAGCCTTCGAAGGCCGCAACAAGATCGGCCCGAAGACCAAGGGCACGGTGCGCAAGGCGGTGAATTCGGCGCTCGATCTGCTTGACGCCGGCAAGGCGCGCGTTGCTGAACGGCAAGGCGACGGCCAATGGCGGGTCAACCAGTGGCTAAAGAAGGCGGTGCTGCTCTCGTTCCGCCTCAACGATATGAGCGTGATCCCGGGCGGGCCGGGCAGGGCTGCGTGGTGGGACAAGGTCGACTCCAAATTCAAGGGCTGGAACGCGGCGCGCTTTCGCAAAGCGGGTTTCCGCGCGGTGCCGGGCTGCGTTGTGCGCCGCTCCGCATTCATTGCACCCGGCGTTGTGCTGATGCCGTCTTTCGTCAATCTCGGCGCTTACGTCGATTCCGGAACCATGGTCGATACCTGGGCGACCGTCGGCAGCTGCGCGCAGATCGGCAAGAACTGCCACATTTCCGGTGGCGCCGGCATCGGCGGTGTGCTCGAGCCGCTGCAAGCGGGACCGGTGATCATCGAAGACAATTGTTTTGTCGGCGCCCGATCGGAAGTCGCGGAAGGCGTGATCGTGCGCACCGGCGTGGTACTCTCGATGGGTGTCTATCTCGGCGCTTCAACACGTATCGTCGACCGCGAAACCGGTGCAATCACCCAAGGCGAAGTGCCGCCGTATTCGGTCGTCGTCCCCGGCACGCTGCCGGGCAAAAGCGGCGGTCCGGGTCTCTACTGCGCCGTCATCGTCAAGCGAGTCGACGAGCGTACACGCTCGAAAACCAGCATCAACGAGCTGCTGAGGGATTAAAGGCGTCCAGGCCGTGTCTGCCGATCCAGTAGCCATCACCCGCGACCTGCTACGCTGTCCGTCGGTGACCCCGGCGGAGGGCGGCGCGCTTGCTTTCATCGAAAAGACGTTGAAGGGCGCGGGATTTGCCGTGCACCGCATGACATTCCGCGAACCCGGAACGGACGATGTCGAAAACCTCTACGCGCGCATCGGCACCGCAAAACCTAATCTGATTTTTGCTGGCCACACCGATGTAGTGCCGCCAGGCGACGAGAAAGCCTGGAAGCATCCGCCGTTTTCCGCCGCGGTCGCCGACGGTGAGCTTTACGGGCGCGGTGCGGTGGATATGAAGGGTGGAATTGCGTGCGCGATTGCCGCCGTGCTCGATTATCTTGGCCAGAAAGGCGGCAAGCCGAAGGGCTCAATATCATTTCTGATCACCGGCGACGAGGAAGGCATTGCGGTCAACGGCACGCCCAAGCTTTTGAAATGGGCGGCCGAACGCGGCGAGAAATTCGATCACTGCATCCTGGGCGAACCGAGCAACCAGCAGAAGCTCGGTGACACCATCAAGGTTGGCCGGCGCGGTTCGCTCAACGGCCACCTGATGGTCACGGGGAAGCAAGGCCACGTTGCATATCCGCAGCGCGCCGAAAATCCGGTCCGCGGCCTGGTGACGCTCATAGCGGCACTGCAGGCCGAACCGCTCGATCAAGGGAGCGCGCAATTCGCGCCCTCGCATCTGGAATTCACTTCTATCGATGTCGGCAACAAGACCGTAAACTTGATCCCCGGTGAAGCGCGCGCGCGTTTCAATATCCGGTTCAACGACAAGCACACGCTCGATTCCTTGAAGAAACTGATCGAGCAGCGCGCGACGAAAGCCGCCGACGGAAAAATCCGGTTTGCCTTCCAGTGGGAGCCGTCGAATGCCAGCGTGTTCGTCACCAAATCTGGGCCGTTCACGGAACTCGTTGCAAACGCAGTCAGTGAGGTTACCAGCCGCAAACCGGAGCTTTCCACTACCGGCGGCACCTCGGATGCGCGCTTCATCACGGCGTATTGCCCGGTCGTCGAGTTCGGCCTGGTCGGTCAGACCATGCATGCGGTGGATGAGCGCGTCTCGCTTGCAGACCTGCAAGCGCTGACCGCGATTTACCGGAAGATCATCGACAGATATTTCGGTTAGTAATCCACCCGCATCAGGTAGAGGCCATCCGGCGGCGCCACCTGCCCGCAAGCAGCGCGATCGCGCGCATCAAGCGCCTTGCTCAGATCCTCCGCGCCCCATTTTCCTTCGCCGACCACAACAAGCGAGCCCACCATCGATCGTACCTGGTTGTGCAGAAATGAGCGGGCAACGGCGACAACATTGACCTCTTCTCCATTGCGCTCGACTTTGAGCACATCGAGTGTTTTCACCGGCGATTTGGCCTGACACTCGGTCGAGCGGAAGGTTGTGAAGTCGTGCTTGCCGACCAAACGCTGCGCGGCGGCGTGCATGCCGGCGGCATCAAGTGGACGGGATACGCGCCAGGCGCGGCCGGTCTCAAGGGTCAGATCGGCGCGGCGGTTGATAATGCGGTAAAGGTAGTGGCGCCTGATCGCCGATGTGCGGGCATTGAAATCATCGGACACCCGCTCAGCCGAAAGAACAGCTATCGGGTGCGGGCGCAAATGCGCATTAAGCGCGTCACGTATCGTGTCAGTATCCCAGTCTTTGTTAAGGTCGACGTGCGCGACTTGCGCGCGCGCGTGCACGCCGGCATCGGTGCGGCCGGCACCTTGCGTGAGGGTTTTTTCGCCTGACAGCGCCTCGATTGCCGCACTCAAAACGCCCTGTATGGTGAGCTGATCCGCCTGAACCTGCCAGCCGGAAAACGGCGCTCCGTCATATTCGATGATGAGCTTGTATCGGGGCATGGTCAGGTCAACCGCGCGCCTGCTTTTACCGGCGTACCGCGCAGGAATTCTTCGGCAGCCATGGGTTGCTTGCCGGAGCGCTGAACCTCGACGAGACGCACCGCGCCTTCACCGCAGGCAACCGTAAGCTTGTTGTCGAGAACTGTTCCGGGCGCGCCGGACCCTGCGCCTTTGGTTGAGCGTTGCGCCTTAGCGCGGGCACCATCGATCTCGAACCAGGCGCCAGGATGCGGGGACAAACCGCGGATATGATCGTGCACGTCCTTCCAGGGCTTCGTCCAATCGATACGTGTTTCATTCTTGGATATTTTTTCAGCGTATGTCACACCGGCTGCCGCCTGAGGTGTGAGCGACAGCGATCCACGCTCGGCCGCGGCAAGCGCTCGCAGCATCAAATCGGCGCCCAAACGCGACAGACCGTCGTGCAGCTCGCCCGCCGTCATGTCGGCGCCGATGTTCATGCGTTCGGCCATGGCTATTGCGCCTGTATCGAGGCCTTCATCCATTTTCATGATGGTCACACCGCTCTCGGTATCGCCCGCCATGATGGCGCGGTTGATCGGCGCCGCGCCGCGCCAGCGCGGCAGCAACGAGGCGTGCACGTTGAAACATCCGAGTCGTGGCGCCTCCAGCACCACCCGCGGCAGGATCAATCCATAGGCGACGACAACCGCCACGTCGGCATTGAGGGCACGAAATGCCTGTTGCGCGCCTGCGTCCTTGAGAGTCTGCGGCGTGAACACAGGAAGCGCCAGCCGGCGCGCTTCGCGCTCGACCGGCGCTATTTGAATGTCCATCCCTCGGCCGGCGGGTTTCGCCGCGCGTGTGTACACCGCGGCAATGTCGTGCCCGCGCGCGGCAAGCTCAATGAGGGTCGGCACGGCAAAATCGGGCGTGCCCATGAAGATCAGGCGCATACAGGCACACCTCTAGCGCGGCCGCGCCTCCGATGTCAGCCGATATGATGCGAAGGCTCTTGGTCCTCGGCGAGCGGCTTTGCCCCGGGTGTCTTTTTCGCGGCCTTCTTGAATTTCTTCAGCACCATGTCGCGCTTGAGCTTGGAAATATGATCGATGAATAGCACGCCGTTGATGTGATCGATCTCGTGCTGTAGACAGGTCGCCAGCAGGCCCTCGGCCTCAATCTCCTGCGGTTTGAAATCAAGGTCGACAAACTTGACCTTCACAGCCTTGGGCCGCTCCACTTCTTCGTAGTACTCAGGAATCGAGAGACAGCCTTCTTCGTAAACAGCTTTCTCATCCGATGCCCAGACAACTTCCGGATTGATGAAAACCAACGGCTGCTTCGGTTCGTCCTTTTTGGCGAGATCCATTGTGACCACACGCTGCGGCACGCCGATCTGAATCGCCGCCAGGCCAATGCCCGGCGCGGCATACATGGTTTCGAACATGTCTTCGACGAGCTTGCGCAGTGGCTTGTCGACTGTCTTCACCGGCTCGGATTTCAGCCGCAACCGTTTGTCGGGAATGATGAGAATGTCGCGGACCGCCATGGCCCGCGATGTAAGCGGTGGGAACAGCGGGGTCAATGCGCCCCTTCCCCTTGAGCCATCGGGATAATCGCCCTACCGTTCGCCGTTCGTTCACGCAGCGGACGAATCACGGTACAAGCCTCATATGTCCGAGACAGCGCTCGTCACCCTTTGTCTGCTGGCCGGCCTCACGGCCGGCGCACTTATTGTTTTTCTGGTTTTCCTGGCGCGCCCGCGCACCGCACCGCCGGATACCGCCGCGGTCGAGGGCCTGGCCCAGATCAACGCCCGCATCGACGCCATGGGCAGCTGGCTGCACAAAACGCAAGGGCAGCTTCAGCAAACTATGCACGAGCGGCTTGACGCTGCGACCGCGCGCACAAGCGACCATCTCCAGCAGTTGCACGCGCGGCTTGCCGTGATCGATAGCGCGCAAAAAAATATCACCGATCTCGCCTCGCAGGTCACGAGTTTGCAACAGGTGCTTGGCAACAAGCAGTCACGCGGAGCGTTCGGGCAAGGCCAGATGGAAGCCATCATCAAGGACCGGTTGCCAAAAGACTGTTACGAGTTCCAGGCGACGCTTTCCAACCGCGCGCGACCCGACTGCTGTGTATACCTTCCAGGCGCTGCGCCGCTGGTGATCGATGCAAAGTTCCCGCTTGAAGCGGTTACCGCCTTCCGTGAAGCCGGCAACGATGAGGAAAAGCGGCTTGCCATGGCGCGTGTCCGGCAGGATGTCGCCAAACATATCGCCGACATCGCCGAGAAATACCTCATCCCCGGTGAGACACAGGATATGGCGCTGATGTTCGTGCCGTCGGAATCGATCTATTGCGACCTCTATGACAGCTTCGACGATGTTTTTCAGAAAGCTTTTCGGGCGAAGGTGACCATCGTTTCGCCGTCATTGCTCATGCTGGCTATCCAGGTAATCCAGCAAATCCGGAAGGACGCGCGCATGCGCGAGGCGGCTGACAAAATCCTGGCTGAGGTCAATCTCCTCGTCGGCGATGTGCAGCGGCTGAAGGATCGCGCGGAAAATCTCGATCGTCATTTTGGCCATGTCGGGAAAGATATCGAGCAGATTGTCACGTCAGCCGAGAAGATCTTGAGCCGTGGCGAAAAGATCCAGCACGTCGAGTTTGACGGAGACGACGAGCCGAGCGCCGAGATTCTCCCCGGTCCTGGTCAGCGCAAGCTCGAAGCCGGCGAATAACACAATGACCGTTTCACCCGAGGCGGAAGCGCGGCCGTCGTGGTTCGACGCTATGGCGGTCTATTTCAAGCCGCGCGTTCTCATTGTGATGTTCCTCGGCTTTTCGTCGGGCTTGCCGCTGGCATTGTCCGGCGCAACGCTTCTGGTCTGGATGCGCGAGTCGCGTGTGGATCTCGGTACTATCGGCCTGTTCGCACTGGTCGGAACGCCCTACACCGTGAAGTTTCTCTGGGCCCCGCTTACCGACGCGCTCGACATTCCATTGCTGTCGCGCCTGCTCGGGCGCCGGCGCGGCTGGCTGGTTTTCACCCAGATTCTGCTGATGGCTGCGATCGTCTTCCTCGGCTCGTGCAATCCGGCCGAAGCGCCCGGTCTCGTCGCGCTTGCGGCCCTCTTGGTCGCAACTGCCTCGGCGACCCAGGACATCGTGGTCGACGCCTTCCGTATCGAAAGCCTGCCGGAAAACGAACAGGCCGCCGGAATGGCTTCTTACGTCGCCGCTTATCGCATCGGAATGCTGATCTCCACGGCCGGCGCGCTGTTTCTGGTCAGCGCCATCGAAGCGCAGGGTTTCGACAAGCAAGCCGCCTGGCACTGGGGCTATGTCGCGATGGCAGTGTTGGTGTTGATCGGCACAGCCACGGCGTTGGTCGCGACCGAGCCGGAACGTTCGGTGCGGGCTGAAGCAAGCCATGCCGATCAGAAGCCATTTACCCGGTTGACCGAAGCCGCCACCGGCGCATTCAAGGACTTCCTCGGACAGGAACTCGCACTGGTGATGCTTGCCTTTGTGGTTCTGTTTAAATTTACCGACGCGCTGTCCGGTGCCATGACCGCGCCGTTCGTGATCGATCTCGGGTTTACCCGCAATGAGTACGCCGCGATCGTTAAAGGCGTGGGACTGGCGGCGCTGCTGCTTGGCGGCTTTGCCGGCGGCTTCATCGCACGCGGACTGCCGCTTGTGACCAGCCTTTGGATCGGCGGCATTTTGCAGTCGGTTGCCAATCTCGCGTTCAGCGCTCTCGCACTGGTCGGCACGAACGCCACGATGCTAGCTGTCGCCATCATCGTGGAAAATTTCACCAGCGCCATCGGCACGGTGATGTTCGTGGCTTATCTCTCCGCGCTTTGTCAGAACCCATTGCACACGGCGACGCAATATGCCTTGTTAACTGCGCTCGCTGCTGTGGGCCGCACATACCTCTCGTCTGGTGCCGGTTTCATCGCTGAATCGACCGGCTGGGCGTGGTTTTTCGTGATCTGCATGCTGGCGGGCATTCCGAGTCTGCTGCTGCTCGCATGGCTCCAGCGCCGCAGACATTTTGCCCGGCTGGTCACAAAGCGGCCGTAGAACTGGGTTCCATCGAAAGTAAAAGTGCCGCCTCTTTCAGGAACGATGCGGTGCGGCAGACGTTTGGCCTCAAACCCGCAAAAGGAGGCTTCCATGCGTCTCAACTTCACAGCAGCGGTATTGGGTTGCGCACTCGCGGGCGCGGTATCCGCACCTTCATCAGCGTTGGCCGACCAGCACAGCCCTAATTTCTCCCGCTACACCGACGGAACCTGGACGAACATCAATTATGACGATGGTGTGTGTAAGTATTATTTCTCGCACAACTCATACGACGGCCAGACGAATCTAAATAAATATGGCGATTGCTCTCGGGTCGCGATCGCTCCAGACGGGACACCCATGCCGATCACTGTGATGCCAGGGCCGCGCGGCACGGTGATGGAAGTGCCGGTCCCCTACGGCGCGTCAACGGTCGGAAGCGGTGGCAGTTTAAAATAATGTCCGCTGCTTGATCGCGGCTGCGAGCGTGCCTTCGTCAAGATAATCGAGCTCGCCGCCCACCGGGACGCCATGCGCGAGACGCGTTACTTTCACCTTGGCGTCCTGCAACAGCTCGGTGATGTAGTGAGCGGTGGTCTGGCCGTCGACCGTCGCGTTGAGCGCAAGGATCACCTCTTTGACAGGTGTTTCATGCGCGCGCGAAATCAGCGTGTCGATGGCGAGGTCCTGCGGCCCAACGCCATCGAGCGGTGACAGCGTGCCGCCCAGCACGTGATAGCGGCCGTTGACGGCTTGCGCACGTTCCAGCGCCCAGAGATCAGCGACATCGGCGACGACCACAATGATCGATTGATCGCGCTTCGGGTCGGTGCAGACAGCGCACGGGTTCTGCGTGTCGATATTGCCGCAGATCTTGCAGATTTCGATTTTTTCCATCGCCGTCTCGAGCGCGGCAGCGAGCGGCGCCATCAACAGTTCGCGTTTCTTGATGAGATGCAGCGCGGCACGGCGCGCCGAGCGCGGTCCCAAGCCGGGGAGCCGCGCCAGCAACTGGATGAGGCGTTCAATTTCAGGTCCGGCAACGGCGGCGGGCATTACGTCAGATTCAATCCGGGCGGCAGCGGCAGGCCGCCGGTGATCGCTTTCATCTTTTCCTGAAGCACGAGTTCCGCCTTGCGTCGTGCGTCGGTGTGCGCTGCTACCATCAGGTCTTCAAGAATTTCCTTTTCCGAAGGCTTCAAAAGGGAATCGTCGATCCTGACGCCTTTGAGATCGCCCTTGGCCGAGATCGTTACGGTGACCATCCCGCCGCCCGCTGTACCCTCGACCTCGATCTGCTCGAGCTCGGCCTGCATGGCCTGCATCTTGGTTTGCAGCTGTGCGGCCTGTTTCATCAGACCCATAAAATCGGCCATGGCCTAATCCTCGTGCTCGCCGTCCCCGGCAGCACCTGACGCGCCTTCTCCGCTTTCCAGCGCGTTCTGCGTCACGCCCACGATCTTCGCACCGGGGAAGCGGTTGAGCACGGCCTGCACCAGCGGATCGCTCTGAACGCCGCGCTCGATCTCGGCCTGCTGGGCTTCCGCCTGTGCGCGAACGGTTGGCGCGCCCTGCTCCTTGGAGACCACGACAATCCAGCGCTTGCCCGTCCAGCCGGTCAATTTGCGCTGAAGATCATGCACCAGCGTCCTGGGTGCTGTTGCTTCGAGCGCAATCTCAAGCTGGCCATCCTCAAAACGCACCAGCCGTACATCGCGTTCGAGCGCCATCTTGGCAGAGATGTCGCGCTTTTCAGCGGCGAGCGCGATCAGCTCCTCGAATGATGCGACCGAAAGCGTCGGCGCGGCCGTTACCGGCTCCTGCAACCGCGCTGCTGGATCGTCCGCTGGCCGTGGCGATACCGCTGCGGCAGAGCGTGGCGAGCCGCGCGGCGCTTCATAGCGCGGGGCATAGCTTTGCGAGGTCGCCTGCATCGTACCGCCATTACCCTGCGGCCGCGCGGGAGCCGCACTATTTTCGGCAAGCGAGCGCACCACCTCGTCGGGTGTCGGCAGGTCGGCGGCGTAGGCGATGCGCACCAGTACCATTTCGGCAGCAGCAACGGGACGCCCGGAGGCCTGCACCTCCTCGACGCCCTTGAGCAGCATCTGCCACGTGCGTGACAGCACGCGCATCGACAGCTGTGTGGCGAAAGCGCGGCCGCGAACGCGTTCTGCCTCCGACATGGATACATCCTCGGCAACGGCAGGAACAACTTTGACGCGGGTGACAAAGTGGGTGAATTCCGCCAGATCGCCCAGCACGACCGCGGGATCCGCGCCGATGTCGTATTGTTCACGCAGCTCCTGCAATGCGGAAGGCACGTCGCCCTTCATCAGCGCCTCGAACAGGTCGACAATACGCACTCGGTCGGCGAGGCCGAGCATCTGCCGCACGTCGTCGGCGCGCACCGGACCAGCGGCGTGCGCGATAGCCTGGTCAAACAGGGAGAGAGAATCGCGCACCGATCCTTCTGCCGCCCGCGCAATCAAAGCCAGCGCCGCGTGCTCGATCTCAATTTTTTCTTTTGCCGCGATCGCCTCGAGATGCTTGACCAGAACGGCGGCGTCAACGCGGCGCAAATCAAAGCGCTGGCAGCGTGACAGCACCGTCACCGGCACCTTGCGGATTTCGGTCGTCGCAAAGATGAACTTGGCGTGCGGCGGCGGCTCTTCCAGAGTCTTGAGCAGCGCATTGAACGCCGCGCCGGAAAGCATGTGAACTTCGTCGAGGATGTAGACCTTGTACCGTGCGCTCATCGGCGCATATCGGATTGCATCATTGATCTGCCGCACGTCCTCCACGCTGTTATGGGAGGCTGCGTCCATTTCCAGCACATCAGGGTGCCGACTCTCGATGATCGCCTGGCAGTGCACGCCCATTACAGGCATTCTGATGGTCGGCTCTTTCACCGAACCGTCGGGCAGTTCGTAGTTGAGTGCGCGCGCAAGGATGCGGGCGGTCGTGGTCTTGCCCACGCCGCGCACGCCGGTAAGGATCCAGGCCTGCGGAATACGCCCGCTGTCGAAAGCGTTCGAAATCGTGCGCACCATGGCGTCCTGACCGATCAGGTCATCGAAACTCGCCGGGCGGTATTTGCGTGCGAGCACGCGATAGCTGTCGGCCGGCGCGTCGGCCGGGACAGAACCGGGAGCTACGGATTTTTTCGGCTCACTCATTGTGCCATCCGCTTCGCCGCCGCGCGGCGCGCGGGCTCACTGCGAACGAATCGAGGAATATAGGTGGGAGGCTGACGAGCGACCCGAACCGCGCTCGTTAGGGCTGCTTCCTTCCGGACCTGACCCGGTTGGCGAGTGGCTCGTCCACCGCCAACCTCCCGTGTCCTATATCGGACCTATGGTTGGAGAAAGCAAGCAGCCGAACCAGGCCTCTGCTAGCTTTCCTCCGAAAGAATCGAGCGGATTTCCCTAATGATTTCCTCCGCCTGGTCCCTGCATCCGCAGCTTGCGAAAGACACGGTTCCGATCGGGGATCTTGCATTGTCGCGCCTCCTGTTGGCCGTCGACGCAAACTATCCCTGGCTGATCCTGGTGCCGCGATTGCCGGCGCTGGTCGAACTGATCGACCTTGAAGAAAATGCGCAGGTTCAGTTGCTCAGCGAAGTTGCCGCCGCCGCGCGCGCCCTGAAAAACATCACTGAATGCGAAAAACTGAATATCGCCGCCCTCGGCAATCAAGTGCCGCAACTCCACGTGCACATCATCGGGCGCCGCCACAGCGATGCAGCATGGCCCAAACCGGTATGGGGCGCGGTCGCGCCAACAGCTTACGATCCGGCGGTGCGCGACGGCTTTATTGGCGCGCTGCGTCGCGCCCTTCACGTCAAGCCCGTGGCCGGTTAGGCTTATCTTCCGCTTAAGGGAGTGGACATGTCATTCCGTATTGCTGTTGTGCAGCCAATCGCCAACCCGATTGAAGAAGCCGAGAAGAATATCGCCGATGCAGTGAACTACATTGCCCGCGCCAAAGCTGAAGGTGCCGATTTCGTCTGCTTCCCCGAAACTTACCCGGGCCCCTGGCGTATGCCGGCGACATTCGATCCGACACCGGCGATCGCCGAAGCCGCCGCCAAGCATGGCGTCACGACGATCTACGGCACGATTGAACCGCTCAGCCACAACGAAGGCACGGCGCACAATCTAATCTGCATGACCTATGGAGATGGTCGCGCACCGGTTCGCTATCGCCGCACTCATCCGAACGGTCCCTGGATCTACACCGGCGGGCAATGGTGGG
Source organism: Pseudolabrys sp. (assembly GCA_035623095.1). Classification (GTDB taxonomy): domain Bacteria; phylum Pseudomonadota; class Alphaproteobacteria; order Rhizobiales; family Xanthobacteraceae; genus Pseudolabrys. The sequence continues at coordinate 132,112 of DASPUD010000058.1, read as the reverse complement.
AGTTTCAATACGTGCCGGGCAATGAATTTCCGGTTTTCGATTCAACCCACGGCAAAGTCGGTCTCGCGATGTGCAGCGAGGCCTATATGCCAGAGGTAACACGCGCGTTGGCGCTGCGCGGTGCCGAACTGATTTTCATGCCGGCCGGCACCGACAAGAGGCGCTTGTGGGCGACCTGGCGCAACCTGATCTGGTCGCGTGCAATAGAAAATCTGGCTGTTGTCGTGACCACGCAAAATCTCTTCAGCCGCGCTGAGCGCGGGCTCGCCATGGTGGCCAGCCCGGAGGAGATTCTGTTCGAGAGCACGGCCGCCGGGCTGTTTGTGGTCGATGTCAGCCTCGACAGAGCGCGCGAAATGCGCGCTACAACCGACACTGTGACCTCGGCACTCAACTTTGGTGCAAAACAAGGTGTGCTCGGCCCGCAGTGGCAGAGGCCAGAATTGCGCGAGGCGATGTACCCGCGCGGCGAAGCGGCGGAGTAAGCATTGCGCGGATGAATTCGCCGTGCGACTTTGCCGGCGCATGTCCTCCAGTCCCGCTCTCGGCCCCAAGCCTCGCCTCGGATATTCCGACAGTCGCATTGAACGCGCTGCCGAGCTGCGGGCCAAAGACGCCGCCATTGAGGAGCTTGCTCGCGATCCGCGCGCCGGCGCTTATGTGATCGGCGGCGAAGCGATCGTCATGAAAAGGGCCGCCCCCACTCATGATCCGCTGTTCACGCTGGCCGAGGCGCGCGACCTTTCGGCGGCGACCGAGACAATCTTTCTCGGGTTAATCGATGGCGCCCCCCGGTTCGGCCATGGCCTCGCACCCAAGATTGCAGAAGCACTGAAGACGCGAGGTGAATTGCACATCACCGATTTGCGTTCGATCGCCGTGCAAGGCTTGGTCGCGCAAGACCATCTGCCGCCGATTGCCGAAGCCAAGGCCGTGTTGCACTGGCATGCGCGCCACCGCTTCTGCCCGAACTGTGGCTCGGCAACACGCCCTGTTTGCGGCGGTTGGCGACGTGACTGCCCGCAGTGCAAGACCGAGCATTTCCCGCGCACCGATCCGGTCGTGATCATGCTGGCATCCGACAGCAGCCGGTGCCTGCTCGGGCGCAGTCCGCGCTTTGTGCCGACCATGTGGTCGTGCCTTGCCGGGTACGTTGAGCCGGGTGAATCAATTGAAGATGCCGTGCATAGGGAAACCCGCGAGGAAGCCGGTATTACGTGCGGCAAGGTGGCCTATTTCGCTTCGCAACCCTGGCCGTTCCCCACCTCGCTCATGATCGGTTGCCATGCTCAGGCGCTGACCCACGAGATTGTGGTCGACCGCGAGGAACTTGAGGACGCCCGCTGGTTTAGCAAAGACGAGATAGCGGTGATGCTGTTGCGCAAGCACCCTCAAGGCCTGACTACGCCTCCACCGGTGGCAATTGCGCATCATCTTATCCGCGCATGGTTTGAGGACGAGATCGGCTTTGATTGAACGTGCGTCGAAAAGTTCGAAGATCCTGTGCGCAGGGATCGCCGTGCAGGATATCGTCATGCGCGTGGAGAATTTTCCGGCGCCGGGCACCAAGGTAGCGGCCAGTGAATTCATCATCACCGGCGGGGGCTGCGCCGCGAATGCGGCGGTGGCAATCGCACGACTCAATGGGCGCGTCGCCTTCGCAGGCCCGCTTGGGGCCAGCGATGATCATGTCAGCAATCGGATTCTTGCCGACCTGGGCAAGGAAGGCGTCGATTGCAGCGGTGTTGTTCGCGTCACCAGCGGCACGGCGTCTGCGTCGCTCATCCTGCTTGATGAGAGCGGCGAGAAAACCATTGCCACGCGCCGAGGGACCAATCTTGAAAACACTTTGCCGGAAGATTCTGCGAAGCTGGTGGCCGACGTTGATGCCGTACTGGTCGACAATCGTTTTCCGAAATTTGTATTGGAGGTTTGCCGGGCCGCACAAAAGCGCAAGATTCCGATTGTGATCGATCTCGATCAGGCAACAACAGTTGACGACCCGCTGCTTGCGCTCGGCACGCACGTCGTCTCCTCGGCCGAGGCCCTGCACGGCACGACTGGACTGAAGGATTATGGCCCTGGGCTCAAAAAACTGGCTGAACACATTTCAGGGTTTCTGGCGATCACTGATGGGCCGCATGGCGTTTATTGGCTCGACAACGGCAGTCTTCGCCATATGCCGGCTTTCAAGGTCAAGGTGATCGATTCGCTCGCCGCCGGCGATGCTTTTCACGGCGGCTTTACCCTCGCTTTGATAGAAGGCCGCGAGCTTCCCGAAATGTTACGCTTTGCCAGCGCCACAGCAGCGCTCAAGTGCACCAAATTCGGCGGCGCCGCCGGCGCGCCCACGCGCGCCGAAGTCGAAACGTTTCTAAAGGCGCACTAGATCTACTTGTTTTTCGACGGACACGGCGCGCCGCAGGGTGCACAGGCCCCGGCAAAATCCTCGGGCGATACCGCGCGCCCGCTCGAAGGACTGGACAGGTGATCGACCAAAATGGCCGCAACACCGAGCAGCACGACAATAACGTATACCGCGCGCATGCAGCTATTCCCGCGACAGGCCGAACAGCGGACGAAGCCGGATGCCTGCCAGGCAGCCCGGAAGAGCCGCCAGGAACCAGACCCAGCCGTGCAGTGAGCCGGAGGCGACGCCACCAACAAAAGCGCCGATATTGCAGCCGAAACCAAGGCGCGCGCCCCATCCCATCAGCAAGCCGCCGATACCGGCGGCCAATAGAGAACGCATCGGCGGCCAGGCTGCCGCAGCAAACGGCTTGCTCGCTGCGGCCGCCGCCATGGCGCCGAACATCATGCCGAAGTTGGTCAAGCTGGACGTATCGGACAACACGGATTCAGCGAGCGCGCGTTTGGGGCCCGGCCACTGCCAGAAGGGCGCCTGCGACAGGTCGATTCCGAGAGCGCTCGCGGCCTTCGCTCCCCACAATGTGAATCCGAAGGTTACGCTCCAGGGATGACCGCCGGCCGCGAACACCGCGACACACAGCAACCCGATCGCAATGCCGCCGATGACGTAGTTGCGTGATGGCAAAAAATTGGCGCCACGTGCGCGAGCTACCGAGATGATGATCGCCGCGGCAAGCGCAATGCTGGCGAGTGTCACCGCCAACCCGCCCCATGCGCCGAAATAGTCGGACGCAAGTACAGGATCGACGCCGCCGATCGCGAGGAAAGCGGGCAGTGACAGGCTGCCGAACACGCTCCCGATCACAAAGAACAACAACGCTATCAGCATGCGCCCAGAGCCGCCACCGACGGTATAGAGCGTGCCCGATCCGCAGCCATTGGCGAGCTGCATGCCTATGCCGAATACGAATGCACCGATCACCAGCGACAGACCGACCGGCGCAATAGCGCCGCCGTATCTCGGCAGAAGCGCGGCAACGGGAATCACGGCGAGCGCGGCGATGGCGATAACGATAAGCCCACCGAGCAGACCGCCCGCCTCCCCGCGCGTCAGGAAACGCCGCCAGGAAGCGGTAAAGCTGAATTCTGCTTTCAGAAACGCCACACCAAGTCCGAAGCCGCCCAGAATCAACGCAGCCGACGCTGGCTGCTGGTCAAGCAGCACCAGCGCAACCAGGATCGCCGTCACGGTAAGCGCGATGCCGAGGAACAGGCGGTCGATACGAACGGCCGCACCCTCACCGGACGCGGCCAGGCTTGCCGTGGACATCAAAGCTCCAGAGCGCAGTTAGGATCCGAGGCCAAGGGCCTTCTTCAGATCGTCCCATTTCGTGCGCGCGGATTCAATCGGCCGGTCGGTATTGCTGGTCCATTCGACCATAGAGCCGGCATAAAGTCTCGTTTCCTTGCGGCCAAGCAGCTCGTGCAGCACGAACCAGTCAGTGGATGCCCAATGGCCGGTATTGCAGTAACTCACCGCCGGACCGTCCGGCAGAGCATTAGCGATTGCCGCAAGCTCGGCCTTCGACTTCAGCCGGTTGGTCGTGGGATCGTAAAAGCGCGCGCTGTCGATATTGAGCGCGCGGGGAATATGACCATACACCTGCGAGGCCGGCAGCTTCTCTTTTCCGGAGAAGAATGACGCCGGGCGCGCATCGATCAACGTCGCGCCGCCCTTCCCTTCGATCGATTCGACGTCGCGCGCCTCCGCCAGAATGCTCTTGTCGATAGCGGCAGTGAAAATCTTCGGCGACGGCGGCTTCGTCCCGCGCTCGGTCGGCAGACCGGCCTGCCGCCACGCTGCAATGCCGCCATCGAGGATCGAAACGTTTTTCAAGCCGACGTATTTCAGCGTCCAATACGCGCGCGCAGCGGAGCCGAAATCGAGAACGTTGACGCCGGCCGGAACAACAACGACGTGACTGCTTTCGTCGATTCCGATGTCGCCAATAAGCTTTTCAAGCTCGGCTGTTGTCGGCACCATGAACGGCACATTGTTGCGGGTCACCCGCCAACCAGCCTTGTCGTAGTCGCTATAGACGCTGCCAGGGATGTGAGCCGCCGCGTAAGCCTGAGCGCCACCGCCGTCGATTGCCGAGCGGATGTCGAGCACCACCAGATCAGGATCAGCGCTATGGGCGTTGAGCCACTGCACGCTTACGAGCGGCTCTGCGTGGACGCCGGCTGCCGAAGCGGCCAAGGCGGCGCTGAACAGCATCGCCGCTCCGAGGCGGCGCAAGGCGCGGGGGGCGCGGAACCCTAATAACGTTTTCATGGCACGGACTTTGTTGTTGCGGGAGCCGCCTCCAGGAGGCGACCGATTGTTGTTGAAATAGAATATTTTTCTCTATAAAGACAGAGAGGGTGAGGAAATAAGAATTATATTCCTCATTTAAGAGCGAATACGAGTTTTCTGTTCCATGCCGTGAAGGAACGGGAGAATGGACGCTATCGATCGCAAGATTCTCGCCGTGGTCCAGCAGGACGCCTCGCTTTCGGTAGCCGAGATTGGTCAGCGCGTTGGCCTGTCATCGACGCCGTGCTGGAAGCGGCTGCAGCGGCTTGAGGCCGACGGGGTCATCACGCGTCGGGTCGCGATCATAGATCCGGAAAAAGTCGGTCTGGGCATTACCGTGTTCGTTTCGATTGAGACCGGCGACCACTCGCAGGAATGGCTCACCAAGTTCGCCGATCTGGTCGGGGCAATGCCGGAAGTCATGGAATTCTACCGGATGGCCGGCGATGTCGACTACATGCTGCGTGTGGTCGTGAGCGACATCGCTGGCTACGACGCATTCTACAAGAGATTGATTGCGACGGTGCCGCTGAAGAACGTCACCTCACGCTTCGCCATGGAAAGAATCAAATCGACAACGGCGCTGCCGATTGTCGACGCCCGATAGCCGGTCAGGTGCAGGTTTTAACAGCGCCCCCGCCACCGTCGTCATAGCTTGGCGGCGTGAGACGCGGACTCATGAACATCCTGTCTGACAGGGTAATCCCGTTTGCGCTGATATGGCTCCAGCCGGGAACATAGCCGGTGACCGGGATGTACAGATAGCTCACCTCGCTATACACGACGGAGCTGTTGGGCACGGCCAGGTCCGCCGGGATCGTGATGACTTCACCCACTGAGTGAGGAGTGGTGCCAGTGTTCGCGGCACCCCACGCCACTTTCGCGACCCCGCCTGCATCGATTTTCAAGCAGGATATTTTCGCCGAAATGGTGCCGGTATAAGGCGTCATGATCGCAATCGAAGCGTTGAGAATATTGGTCATGGCAGCCGAGGTGAGCGCCTGAGACTGCGCCGTAATATTGGCCAGCGTTCCCGACGTGAGCGTGACTTTACGGTCGGCGGCCACGCCTTCAGAAACTTCGACGACGCCGACGTAAAGAGCCAACATCAGCGGCGCAACAATCGCAAACTCGATTGCTGAAGCACCGCGCCGATCACGGCCAAAAGAACGTAAGATTTTTGACATACGAAACGATCTCGCGTTCATGACGCACCACCACCTAAGGCTTACAGCTGGTCGCAGGGCTTTGGGTTGAGAAAGGTTCGTTACAGAAGACTGCTGTCGCCAGCAGCATACGAGTGCCGCTACCCATATTGGACAGGTCGTAGCCCAGCAGCGAAACATAGATTGGCCACTGGTAGTAAAGTCTGACAACCTCCAGACTGCCAGGAATACCCGGGCTATAGCTCGCCTTTGTGGGGTCGAGTTGGTTATTGGTGGTTGGCGTTGTCGTATCGTTGGTAACCGAACTGAAGCTGTCATAGGTTCTGACGTCGACCAGAACCTTGTTCGCGCAATCGAACAGTCCGCCGTTCAACTGCGCACATACCGCCGTTTTGAAGTCGTCTTGGCTCCATCCTTGGTTCTGCGCCTGACCGGTCATGATTAGCCGGGATGCATCGGCCACCGCTGTCTCGAGGGTCTGTCCGGCGAAGAAGACGAGCGCCGTCTCCATGATGGCGAAGATCAGCGCCAGAAACGGGAGTGCGACAATGGAAAATTCGACGGCGGCACTGCCGTCCTGCCTGCGCATGAAGCGCCGTGTCAGGCGATAAACACAAGCCGTAATTTTGCCTAGCGGAGCTCTGGACATGACAGCGCGCCTCGCTTGCTGGACGGTGCCGAAACACCGATCTTGATAGCAAGGGCGCGTTTTTTAATTCTTGCCAAAATCCTAAGGAACCGCCTTGGTCGCGTTAACCATTTGTTAACCGCGCTCTACCCGGTGTTCGCTCAACGACCGGCCGCTTGAGCCTGGCCGTTGCGGGTGCTGCTTTGGGTCAGGGTGGCGTTGAAGTACGCGGGCGAGTCGCCCAGCGTGATACGCCGCTCGCAATCCGGCGCGCAGCTGTAGGATTCGCGCTCGGCGCCCTTGTAGACCGTCACCAGGTCGTCCCCGGGAGGTCCGAGAACCTGAACGGTCTGGTTCAAGAGCACGCGGCCGGTACGGTCAAGCGCCAAGACGTTTGTTGCCCCATACCCTTTGCCGGTAACGACCAGAACACCGCCACTCTGCAGCGTGGCGTCAGCAATCAGCGGATTGCCAATGACAATCGTGGCGACCCGCTCCGGCAAGCGGAGGATTTGCGCCTGGTCGAGATTGATTGAAACAGTGTCCGCCCTTACGGGGATTGCGCTGAGGGTGGCGGCCAACAATGCCAAGGTCCATAAGCCGAATAACCGCCCGGGCCACTTCGACAAGGCCGACATCACGCTCTCCAACACCGCACACAACAGGCCGCCGCAGTGGCCCCACACGTTCCGATTACTGTTGACTGCAAATGGTGAATGAAGTGCAAAGAGCCGGCATTTAGCCGCGAAAAACCGGCAAAATTTGGCTTCAGGAAAAATTCGGCACACGCTTGCCTGAAGCAAGAGCATACATGTTTTTTGTGTATGAGCGAGCATTTACGAGCAATGATTTGTTAACTCCAATCACTATGCCGTTGAAATACAAAGCGCTGTTCCTGGTTTTTTGAACAAACTTAACCCTCACGCAAGACCTGACCGCTACGTTTTTTCCGACTCTCGCGCGGACCAAAGCACTCACGCGCAGTGATTGTGGGGATGTCGGAATGAAGAGGCTCGTCAACCGTTTTATCGAAGACGAGTCGGCGGCAACCGCGATCGAGTACGGCCTGATCGCCGCCGGAATATCGGTTGCGATCATCGCAGTGATCAATGGCATCGGGAGCAGCCTGAACGGCAAATTCGACACCATCTCGACCCAATTGAACTAGTCCAGGGAAATACGCGTAAACGTGTGATCATGCTAACGGATGTCATCAGATTGCTGCTCTTTCCCGCACTTATGGCCTTCGCGGCCTCAAGCGATCTGCTGACCATGACGATCTCCAACCGGCTGTCGCTTGCACTCGCCGGCGGCTTTTTCCTGCTGACCCTCATGACCGGGATGAGCCTCCCCACGATTGGCATGCACCTCGCTGCCGCCGCCTTAGTGCTTGCGGTTACATTCGTCTGCTTCTCGCAGGGTTGGATCGGCGGCGGAGATGCCAAGCTCGCAGCCGCGACTGCATTGTGGCTCGGCTTCGATCATCTGCTCGACTATGCCATTTACGCGTCGTTGTTCGGCGGCGCTTTGACGCTGTTGATTCTTCAATTCCGCAGATTCCCGCTCCCGGCAACGCTCGCCCGCCAAAAATGGATCGCTCGCCTACACGAAGCTGGCGGCGGCGTGCCTTATGGCATCGCGCTCGCGGCGGCGGCGCTTCTGGTCTATCCGAAGACCGGCTGGATGCCTGCATAGAATCGTCACACTCCGCAGCATTAGCGTCGCAAGACAATATTAACTCGATTTAGATACCGCTCCTTAACCATACCTTGACCTTTAACTGGTGAAATCCAGTGAAAGTGGCCGCGTCCGACGGCCATAAGGTTTCAAGCGGCCGATTCGGCTGCATGTCACGGTGAGAGTGAGCGTATGAAAGCCGCACGGGTTGTAGTGCTAACTGTCGCCGTAGCCGCGGGCGGTGTTGCCGCCCTGCTGGCTGGCCGGTCTGACAAACCTCCTGCCCCCGTCAAGGTCGAGGCACCAAAACCCGATACCGTCGATATTCTGGTTGCCAAATCTGATCTCTCGCGCGGCCAGACAATTTCGCCCGCTGACATCTCCTGGGAGGCGTGGCCCGCGAAGACCGCAGCCGGCAATTTCATCCGCAAAACTGACCGCCCGGCAGGAATCGACAATCTGACCGGGATGATTGTTCGCACGCCATTTGTCGCCGGTGAACCGATACGCGAAGCAAAGTTGGTGAATGCAAAGGGCTCCGGCTTTATGGCCGCAATCCTGCCTACCGGCATGCGCGCAGTCGCCACGCAGATAACGCCTGAAACCGGCGCGGGCGGCTTCATTCTTCCGAATGACCACGTCGACGTCATCATGACGCCACGCGGGGCCAACGACAAATCGGGCAACACCAGCGAGACCATTCTCCGCAATGTTCGGGTGCTCGCGATCGATCAAAACATTGAAGAAAAGAATGGCCAGAAGGTCGTGGTTGGCAAGACCGCAACGCTGGAACTGACGCAAGGGCAAGCGGAAACTTTGGCGTTGTCGCAACAACTCGGCTTGTTGTCGCTCGCGCTACGCAGCATCGCCGATGGCTCCGGTGAAGACCAGAAGGGCGATGAATCTGACACACGCCGTAACGTCAATATCGTTCGGTTTGGCGTGAAAACCACGACCACGCCACGATGACCTTTTGGGGACCACGGGAATGGCGATCACGACACTGACCCGCACCGCCGTAACGGGGGCACTTATTGTCTTCGGCGGGCTTGCGCTGACTGCACCGGTAATCTCGGCAGAGACCGCGCGCACCCCCGTCATACAAGTGGCGGCAAGCGAAGCGACATCTCGAGCCCTCACGCTCGGCATCGGAAAATCGGTCGCTATTGATCTGCCGTCCGATATCAAGGACGTACTGGTCGCGGACCCCAAGGTCGCCAATGCAGTGGTCCGCTCGTCGCGTCGCGCCTACATGATCGGCGTCACAGTCGGACAAACCAACATTTTCTTCTTTGATGCCGACGGGAAACAGATCGCCGGCTTTGACATAGCCGTTACGCGCGATCTGAATGGCGTCCGTGCCGCTCTCAAGCAATCAATGCCCGACGCTGAAATCCGTATCGAGGGTGTCGGCGACGGCGTCGTGCTTTCCGGCAGCGCTGCTAGCCCGGCAGAGGCCCAGCACGCTTTCGAGGTAGCTTCGCGGCTGGTCGGTGATGCGAACAAGGTGGTCAATAGCATCGCGGTGCGCGGACGCGACCAGGTCATGCTCAAGGTGACGGTCGCCGAAGTCCGCCGCGACGTTATCAAGCAGTTGGGCATCGACCTGTCCGGCAGCTTCAACTACGGCACCGCGGTCGTGAACTTCAATACGACCAATCCGTTTTCCGCGACCGGCCAGGGCATAAGCAATACTGCGTTTGCCGGCGCGTTCAATACCGTCACCGCAACATTGCGCGCGATGGAACGCGCCGGCGTGATCCGCACCTTGGCTGAGCCTAACCTGACCGCAATCTCCGGCGAGACGGCAACGTTCATCGCCGGCGGCGAATTCCCCATTCCGAATGGACTGTCGTGCGACACTACGCGTTCGCCGCCGATCTGTCAGCCGCAGATCACATTCAAGAAATTCGGCGTCAGCCTGGTCTTTACACCGGTCGTGCTGACTGAAGGGCGCATTAGCCTGAAGGTCATGACCGAGGTGTCCGATCTTTCGACGGAAAATGCGATGACCTTGCAGGTCACCGGATCGGCCACATCGCTGACTGTGCCCTCGATTCAAACCCGGCGCGCCGAGACGACGGTAGAGATTCCGTCTGGCGGCGCTCTGGCGTTGGCCGGCATGATCCAGGAGCAAACAAAGCAGTCGATCAACGGCCTTCCCGGATTGATGCAAGTTCCCGTCCTCGGCGCGTTGTTCAAGAGCCGCGACTTCATCAACCACCAATCCGAACTTATGGTGCTGGTCACGCCCTACGTTGTACGCGCGGTTGCCCAAAAGCAGCTGTCGCGACCTGACGACGGATATGCGGACCCGAGCGATCCACAGACAGTGCTGCTTGGCCAGCTTAACCGCATCTACGGCGTCGCCGGCAAAGGCGAAACGCGGCCATCCACCGACTATCACGGCAAGTACGGGTTCATTCTCGATTGAGCGGCGGAGACAAGTAATGAAGGCGATTATTCGAGCGGCTGAGAGCCGCCGCAACCGGTCGACGCTGCGCCTCCTCGCGGCAAGCGGACTTGCGCTTTCGCTGGCAGGATGCCTCCAGTCGGAAGTCGCGATAAATTCATATCCCGTCGACTATCGCGTGCGTCACCCGATTGTGGTGCGCGATGGCAACCAAACCGTCGAGATCATGCTCGGCCGCAACCGCGGCGGTCTTACGCCCAATCAGCGAGCTGACGTGCTTGCGTTTGCACAAACTTGGCGCAAAGAAGCCGGCAGCGGGATCATCGTCGAACTTCCGCACGGTGGGCCGACCGATCACGCTGCCGCCGATTCAATGCGGGAAATCCGCTCGATTTTTGACGCTGTCGGCGTGCCATCCAACACAATCTACGTGCGGAACTACAAGCCGGCCCGATCGTCACTCGCCAGCATCAAGCTCAACTATTCGAAGTTCATCGCGGAGGCCGGACCCTGCGGACAGTGGCCGAAAGATATCGGTCCGTCCTGGGAGTCCGGTTACATCGAAAACCAGCCGTACTGGAATCTGGGCTGCGCGAGTCAGCGCAATCTCGCTGCCATGGTCGAGAATCCCGCCGATCTGGTGCAACCGCGCGGTGAGACGCCAGCCTGGACACCGCGGCGGACCGTGGTGCTTGAAAAATACCGCAAGGGCGAAAATCCCTCCGGCAATTACCTCGGATACGACACCGGAAAAATCAGCGACATAGGAAAATGACCAAGCACGCTCACCACGCCGCGGGCACCGAAAGCGCTCCGACGACGCCCGCGACAAGCGAGCACGTCGGCGGCGAGCATATTGCGCCGGCGCCACGCGTTTCGGTCCAGGCATTCTGCGAAACCGTCGAAAGTGCAGCCGCAGTTCAGTCTGCTGGAGAAGACAGGCGTCTCGCGAAAGCCCACGTGAAAATCCAGATGGGCGGCATCGCCGCCGCGGCCGAGGCTTACCGGAATTCTCCTACGCCAAATGTCATCGTGATCGAAACCGACGCACGCGCCACCGATATTCTAGGCGGACTCGACGAACTGGCCGCGGTTTGCGACTCTGGTACGCGCGTGATCGTCATGGGTCGAGTCAATGACGTCACACTATACCGTGAGCTGACACGCCGCGGTGTGAGCGAATATCTGATTACTCCGATCGGGCCCATCGATGTCGTCCGGGCAATCTGCAATCTGTTCTCCGCGCCGGACGCCAAGCCGGTGGGGCGCATTGTTGCAGTCGTGGGCGCTAAAGGCGGCGTCGGCGCTTCCACCGTCGCCCACAATATCGCCTGGTCGATCGGCCGCGACCTCACGCTCGATTCTGTGGTTGCCGATCTCGACCTAGCATTCGGTACGGCAGGTCTCGACTATAATCAGGATCCACCGCAAGGCATTGCCGATGCGGCATTCTCGCCGGATCGCGTCGACACAGCGTTTGTCGACCGCCTGTTGTCGAAATGCAGCGATCATCTAAGTCTGCTGGCGGCCCCCGCAACGCTTGATCGCGTCTATGATTTTGGCGCGGAGGCGTTCGACTCAATTCTCGATTCGTTGCGCGCTTCCATCCCCTGTGTCGTTCTCGACGTACCGCACCAATGGGTTGGTTGGACCAAGCGGTTGCTGATAAGCGCTGATAATATTCTCGTCGTTGCCGCTCCCGATCTGGCGAACCTGCGCAATGCGAAAAACCTGTTGGACCTGCTGCGCACGTCGCGCCCGAATGACCATCGTCCGCACTACTGCCTCAACATGGTCGGCGTGCCAAAACGCCCGGAAATTACACCGGCGGATTTTGCCAAGGCGCTGGACTGCCAGCCGGTGGCGGCGATTCCCTTTGAACCCGCGCTTTTCGGGCCCGCCGCCAACAACGGGCAGATGATCGCCGAGGTCTCCGCCGGTCATAAGACTGCGGAGATGTTCCGCCAAATGGCCCAAACGCTTACCGGGCGTATCGAGACCAAGCGGCCAACCGGCGGTCTCCTTTCGCCGCTGCTTAACCGGTTGAAGAAGCGAAAAGGCTGAGAATTGTCGGGAGTGTGCAGTCGTGTTCGGTAAGCGCAGTGCAACATCGGAAGTTCGCGCTCCCGCACCACATCCATCAGCAGCTCCAGCTGCATCGGCGCCAGCTGAACCGCCGAAGCCGGCGGCAAGCGCATCCATGGAGACCGGTCGAACGCCGTTCCCGTCCGACGGACTAGGTGCACCGTTGGTAGGCGCACCTACCCCGCCCCGCGGTGCGGCACCCGCCAATGCTACGCCGCCGTCGACCGATACCCGCCGATCAGAAACCTATTACGAAACCAAGGGCACTATATTTGGCGCACTGATCGAGGCAATCGACCTCGCGCAGCTGGCGCGGCTCGATGTGGATTCGGCGCGCGAGGAAATCCGCGACATCGTCAACGAAATCATCGCGATCAAGAGCATCGTGATGTCGATCGCCGAGCAGGAAGACTTGCTCGACGATATCTGCAACGACGTCCTCGGCTTTGGTCCGTTGGAGCCGTTGCTATCGCGCGACGACATCGCCGATATCATGGTGAACGGCTCGGGTACGGTTTACATCGAAGTTCAAGGCAAGATCCAGAAGACCGGCATCCGCTTCCGTGACAACCAGCAGCTTCTGAATATCTGTCAGCGTATCGTCAGCCAGATCGGCCGGCGTGTCGACGAATCGTCGCCAATCTGCGACGCGCGCTTGCCGGACGGCTCGCGCGTCAATGCGATAGTGCCGCCACTTGCGATCGACGGCCCCGCGCTCACGATCCGCAAGTTTAAGAAGGACAAGCTGACGCTCGATCAACTCGTCAGATTCGGCACGATCACACCTCACGGCGCCGAAATTCTCCGCATCATTGGACGCTGCCGCGTCAATACGCTGGTGTCCGGCGGTACCGGTTCCGGCAAGACTACGCTGCTAAACTGTCTCACACAGTTCATCGATGACGACGAGCGCATCATCACCTGCGAAGACGCGGCGGAACTGCAACTGCAGCAGCCGCACGTCGTGCGTCTGGAAACGCGCCCGCCCAATCTAGAGGGCGAGGGTCAGGTCACAATGCGCGATCTGGTGCGCAACTGCCTGCGTATGCGGCCGGAGCGCATCATCGTCGGCGAAGTCCGCGGACCGGAAGCCTTTGACTTGCTGCAGGCCATGAATACCGGCCACGACGGCTCGATGGGTACGTTGCACGCGAACAATCCGCGCGAAGCCCTGTCGCGCCTGGAATCGATGATCACCATGGGTGGATTCTCGCTGCCTTCGCGAACAATCCGTGAGATGATCTGCGCCTCCGTTGATGTGGTTATTCAGGCTGCCCGTCTGCGCGACGGCACGCGCAAAATCACTCACGTCACCGAAGTGATGGGGATGGAAGGTGACGTCATCGTCACTCAAGACATATTCGTCTACGACATGACCGGCGAGGACGCGAAGGGCAACATTGTCGGCCGGCACCGCTCAACGGGAATCGGTCATCCGAAGTTCTGGGATCGAGCCCGTTATTACGGCGAGGAACAGCGTCTGGCGACCGCTCTCGACGCAGCGGAAGCGGCCGGCGAGGCCACTCGCACCTAAAGGAAGCGCGCCGTGCAGATTATCGCCGTCTTCTTCCTGGTAACGGTCGCCATCGGCGGCATCGTCTACGTATTTGTCTATCCCATGCTGTCCGGTGAGCGTAAAACCGAGCAGCGCATTCTGAACGTCGCACGACCCGAACCTATGGCGCGCGTATCGCGCGTAGTCCAGAAATCGCGCCGCGATGTGGTCGAGTCCTCGCTGAAAGATTTCGAGGAACGCCATAAGAAAAGCAAAAGCGTGCCGCTTTCGGTTCGAATTGCACAATCGGGGCTGTCCTGGTCCAAGCGCCAATTTGCCATGATTTCCGCGGGGCTCGGTGTAGCCATGTACGCGGTCGGCTCGCTCTCCGGCGCCGGTCTGATCGCTTCAGTTACGCTCGGTTTTGTTGGAGCTTTCGGTGCGCCGCGTTGGCTTTTGTCCTATTTGAAGAAACGTCGCGAGACGAAATTCCTCGAAGCATTCCCGGACGCGGTTGACATCATCGTGCGCGGTGTCAAGGCCGGCCTGCCGCTGCTCGACTGCATAAAGATGATCGTGATGGAGGCGCCGGAACCGCTGAAGTCCGAATTCCGGTTTATTTTGGAGACGCAAGCTATCGGTATGCCGTTGGGCGAGGCCTGCACCAAGCTGTACGAGCGAACGCCTCTGCCTGAGGCAAACTTTTTCGGGATCGTGATTGCGATCCAGCAAAAAGCCGGCGGCAACCTTTCAGAAGCACTCGGCAATCTGTCGAAAGTCTTGCGTGATCGGAAGAAAATGAAAGCCAAGATCCAATCGATGTCGCAGGAGGCAAAAGCTTCCGCCGGCATCATCGGTGCCTTGCCGATCGCCGTTATGATTCTCGTCTACCTCACAAGCCCGCAATATATCTCGCTGCTGTTCAGCAATCAGATGGGCCACTTGATGCTGGCTGGTTCCGCAGTGTGGATGGTCATGGGCGTGCTGGTAATGAAAAAAATGATCAATTTCGACTTCTAGGCCGATCAATGACTGATTTTCTCATCAACATACTCAGCGTCAAAATGCTGACGATGCTTTTCGCAGCTGTCGCAGCGGGTGCGACGGTGTTGACGCTGGCAATGCCGTTCGTGTTCGTTGATCCACTCGACAAGCGGATGAAAGCGGTCGCGCTCGAGCGTGAAAAAATTCGTCAACGCGAACGCGAACGGATGGCGCAGGAAGGTCAGAAGGCCAAGCTACGGCAGTCGCCCAAGCAATATGTGCAAACGATCGTCGACCGCTTCAACCTGAGCAAATGGGTCGGTCAGGAGGAAGCGCGCCTCAAGCTTGTGCAAGCCGGCTATCGTGGCCAGGCGCCTTATGTGACGTACCTGTTCATGCGCATGGTGACGCCAGTCGCTTTGTTTCTGTTCGCGGTGCTCTATCTGTTCGTCTTCCTCAAACTTCAACAGCCGACCATGGTGAAACTCGGCATCTGCATTGCCTCGGCTTATATCGGCATGCAGCTGCCTTTGCTCCTGCTCAAGAACAAGATTCAGCGGCGTCAGCTTTCGATCAGGCGCGCTTTTCCTGACACCCTCGATCTTTTGCTGATTTGCGTGGAGTCCGGCATGTCGATCGAGGCAGCCTTCCGAAAGGTCAGCGACGAGGTTGGAACGCAATCGGTGGCGCTAGCGGAAGAGCTGACCCTAACCACGGCGGAATTGTCGTACTTGCCGGACCGGCGGCAGGCTTACGAGAACCTCGCCAAGCGAACGAATCTCGACGGCGTCAAATCGGTCTGTATGGCTTTGCAGCAGGCTGAACGCTATGGCACGCCGCTTGCCACCATGCTGCGGGTGATGGCCCAGGAAAATCGTGACATGCGTATGGCTGAAGCAGAAAAGAAAGCAGCCGGTCTGCCGCCCAAGCTTACCGTACCGATGATCCTGTTCTTCCTGCCTGTGCTGTTCGTGGTCATTCTCGGACCGGCAGCGATCAAGGTCATGGCTCTGCAGTAAGAGCGATCGCGCGATCAGGATCCGGCGTCGGGTGTGGGCGCGTAGGACCGCCCTATCTTCTTCCAATCGTTTTGTTGCGCCAGCATCTGTCGCAGGTAACTCACGTTGGCGGTAGCTTCCGCTTCGGGTAGATCCGCGCTCGCGATTTTTTCCGCTTCAGCGAAGCGGCCGCGCAGGCCGACCACCAAGGCGAGATTTTGCCGCACTTTCGGCCCGGCATTCGGCTGCGCCACTGCGCGCCGCAAAGTATCTTCGGCCTTCTTCAGATCCTTCGCCAACAGATAGGACAGCCCAAGATTGGAAAGTACCGAAGGCTCGTTGGGCACGATCTTGAGTGCGGTGTCATAGTGACGCTGCGCCTCGGCGTGGCGGCCCATCTGATCGAGCACGGCACCTTGAGCGTTGAGAATGCGCCAATCCGGATTGTCCGGTGTGTGCGCGCGCCCGAGTGCTTCGAGCGCCTGTTGATATTGACCGGCTTCCGCCAGAGCCCGACCGTATGCGCCGGACAAGGGCATGCTGCGCGGATTGCGGATGTTAGCCTGTTCCAGTACCGCCACCGCCTGGGCGCGCTGATCGGTGGCGCGTAACGCGCGGGCATAGGCGATGGCTGTATCGGCATCGCCCGGATTTTCGCGGTAACGCGCGCCCAGAGTTTCGAGGGACTGCCGCCATTCTGCCTCGGTGCGCGGCGTCGCATTGGTCTTGCCGATCGAGGCGGTCGTTTCGGGACCAGCGATATTGGAACATCCACCCACGGCCAGCGCCAAAACAACGACCGCGACGGATGAAGCAAGAAGGCGGGCAGCGGTGGAGCTCGGCATACGCCAGCAATAAAACGTTAACCCTAATGACTGGTTAACTTGTAAGGTGCCCCTTTCACGGGGTATTCGCCCGGGCATTCAACGGGCGACGCGGCGGAGTAGCCATGCATCCGACTTTCGCAAGCGCCGGCAGGGCGCAGGCGACACCTATCTGGTTCGTCCACCCAGGCAATCTCAATTCAGTACGCAAGGAGCTCGGCGAGCGTGGGGGCGCTTTCGTTTCCGCCGGCGGCTTCGACGCCAAGCCGGGCCGGCTGTTACTGCTCCCTGCAGCCGACGGCAGACTCGCCGGCGCATTGTTCGGAATCGAGAAGCCGGACGCATCCGATATCGACCGCTTCAGGCCCGGCCAGCTGCCCGGTCTTTTGCCGCCGGGCACCTATCGTTTCGCCAATTCGCCGCATGATGAGCGGCTGGCTGTCCTCGCCTTTGCGCTCGGCAGTTATCAGTTCTCACGCTACCGCAAGGCGGAAGCAAGAAATGTAAAGCTTGTGCTGCCTGCCGGACTCGACGGAGAAGATCTCACGCACATTATTGAAGGCGTGACACTGTGCCGCGATCTCACCAACACGCCATCCAATGATATGGGGCCGGCCGAACTGGAAGCCGCGGCGCGTGCGCTTGCCAAGCGGCATGGTGCCAAGGTGCAAGTTACCAGCGGCGATGCACTTGCCAAGAATTTTCCTCTCGTCAGCGCGGTCGGCGGCGGCTCGTCCCGCGCTCCCCGACTGATCGATATCACCTGGGGCAAAGCGACTGATCCGAAAGTCACACTTGTCGGCAAAGGCGTTTGCTTCGACACCGGCGGTTTGGACATCAAGCCGGACACCGGCATGCTCAACATGAAGAAGGATATGGCCGGTGCGGCGACTGCCCTGGCGCTCGCGCACATGATTATTGCACGCAGTCTCAAGTTGCGTCTGCGTGTCATCATTCCGGCAGTCGAGAACTCGATCTCTGGCACAAGTTTCCGTCCGCGCGATGTCTACGTTTCTCGCAAAGGCGTTTCCGTTGAGATCGGCAACACTGACGCCGAGGGCCGGCTGATCCTCGCCGATGCGCTCGCGCTGGCCGATGAAGACAAACCCGCGTTGATCGTTGATTTCGCCACGCTCACAGGCGCAGCGCGGGTTGCACTCGGGCCGGACGTACCCCCCTTCTTCACCGACGACGATGCGCTCGCTGAACAATTAATGCGCGCCGGCGCCGCGGAAAACGATCCGCTCTGGCGCATGCCGCTGTGGCGGCCTTACGAAACCATGCTGGATTCGAAAGTGGCCGATCTGAACAATGTCGCGACCGGCGGTCATGGCGGCGCCATTACAGCAGCCTTGTTCCTGCGCCGCTTTGTGACCGCGAAATCTTGGGTGCATCTCGATATTTTCGCCTGGACGCCGACGGCAAAGCCAGGGCGACCGGAAGGCGCCGAGTGTCAAACCGCGCGCGCACTGTATGCGTTGCTGTGCGACCGCCATTCCTAGACTCGCATGGTCGCGCTCGATCCCCGCCTCAATGCGTTCCGCCCGGAAATCGCGGCGAACCATCTGCAAGGCCAGGTCGAGGCCAGGCGGTTCGTCGAAGGCACCCGCTATCAGGCAATTGAACCGGCCACTGCGCTACGTCGCGCGCCGTCGCATGACGCCAGACTCGACAGCGAAGTTCTGCTGGGCGAGCACGTCATGGTCTACGAAACCAACGAGGAAGGCTGGGCGTGGGGTCAACTGGAAACCGACGGATACGTCGGCTGGCTTTCAGCCAATGCCATTGCACCGTCCGTCGTTCCGTCCACCCATAAAGTCAGCATCCCGCGTACGTTTGCGTTCCCCGGGCCGGATATCAGATTGCCTCCGATCACCGCACTGCCGATGGGTGCGATGCTTGCAATCGCACAGCAGGATGAGCGCTTTGTCGTGACCGCGTCCGGGTGGCATGTGCCGAAGACGCATGTCACACCCATCAGGGCGAAGCGGCCGGATTTTGTTGTGGTCGCAGAACAGTTTCTCGGCGTTCCTTATCTGTGGGGCGGCAAGACTTCGCTTGGGCTGGACTGCTCGGGCCTTGTGCAAATATCGCTTCAAGCGGCCGGCATCACATGCCCGCGCGACAGCGATATGCAGGAGCTGGCGCTGGGCAAATTGTCGTCGCTGGCGAGTTTACGACGTGGCGACCTGATCTTCTGGAAGGGTCATGTGGCGATCGCCCGCGATCCTGAAAGTGTTATCCACGCGAACGCGCATCACATGTTCGTGGCAATAGAGCCGGCAACGGAGGCGATTGCGCGGATCAGCGCGTCCGGTGGCGAAATGACCGCCGTGAAGCGGGTCGGCTAACGCAAGAGATCCATTATCCGTCCGCGATTGAGCGCGAGCCATTGCAGTCCGATGGTCAAGGGCGCACCACGCACCCCGTGGCGATCGAGAGCCTCAATTGCAGCATCAATCGGCGCACGCCAAACGTAAAGTTGCTCGTTTTCGGATGTGACGTGCGCGCCCTCATGTGCTTGCGCTGCATCGACGTCAGCGAGAAAAACCGTGACCTCTTCGTCGGTCACACCGGGGGAGCTCAGATAACTGAACAGCTCCACCACTTTCTTCGGCGTGGCACCAATCTCTTCCTGGCATTCGCGCCGCGCAGCCTCAGCAAGCGCTTCGCCCTTTTCCACCCGTCCCGCCACAAGCTCGACGAGGTCACCGGCCCCATTCGCAAGATGCGCAGGCAGACGGAACTGGCGGAGCATGACGACCTCTCGGCGCTCGCGATCGACAGGAATTACCAGCACCACCTTGCCCGCGGTGAGCACATCGCGTTCCTGCGATACGCCGACCCGATCCTGGTTGCTGAAAGTCACGCGATAGCGATAGTAGTCGTGGTACGCCTTGGCGAGGACCTGTGGCGGCGACACCACGACTTCGGCCGGCAGATCGACGAGCTCGTCGCGCTTGGGCATGAGAATTTACTGAGCCACTATGCCTTCGGGAGCTGTTTCCAGCTTGAACGCGGCCGCGAACAATGCGCGCGTATAGTCGCTCTTTGGTGCCTTGAACAGTTCTGCCGCCGCACCTTCCTCAACCGCCTTGCCGTTGCGCATCACCAGCAACCGGCTCGCCAGCGCTGCGACCACGCGCAGGTCATGTGAAATGAACATGTAGGTCAGATCGTGTCGCTTCTGCAGGTCGCGCAGCAGATCGACCATCTGCGACTGGATCAGCATGTCGAGCGCGCTGGTCGGCTCATCCAGCACGATGAAAGTCGGCTCAAGCACCAGCGCGCGCGCCAGAGCGATGCGCTGGCGCTGGCCGCCGGAAAATTCATGCGGATAACGGTGACAAGTCTCAGGGTCGAGACCAACATCGGTTAGAGCATCAATGACGCGCTTGGTTCGTTCAGCCGCGGGCAGGTCCGGATGATGGACCTTCAGACCCTCCTCAATAATGTCGGACACAGACATACGCGGAGACAACGAGCCGTACGGATCCTGAAACACGATCTGCATGTCGTGGCGGAACGGGCGCATCTCCTTGAACTTGAGGCCTTGGATGCCCTTGCCCATGAAGACGACCGGACCGGTCGATGAGATGAGCCGCAGGATCGCCAAGCCCAGCGTCGTCTTGCCGGAGCCGGACTCGCCGACGACGCCCAGCGTCTCACCCTTGCGTAGCGCAATGCTGACGCCATCCACCGCCTTGATATGCCCAACGACTTTGCGCAGCACGCCACGCTTGACCGGGAACCAGACCTTCAGATCGTTGGTCTCGACGATTACCGGCGCTTCCGGCCGGGGCGGCGCCGGATCCGGCTTTGGTTCGGCCGCGAGCAGTGCGCGTGTGTAGGAATGCTCGGGTGATGTGAATACCCGTTCGACCGCACCTGTCTCGACAATCTTGCCCCTATGCATGACGCAAACTCTGTCGGCCAGTTTGCGTACGATGCCGAGGTCGTGCGTGATGAAAAGCATCGACATACCGAGGCGTCTTTGCGTGTCTTTCAACAACTTGAGAATCTGCGCCTGCACGGTGACATCGAGCGCCGTGGTTGGTTCGTCGGCGATCAGCAGCTCCGGCTCGTTCGCAAGCGCCATGGCGATCATCACGCGCTGGCGCTGGCCGCCGGAGAGCTGATGCGGGTACGCGCCGAGCCGTCCGGCCGGGTCGGGTATGCCAACCTGCCCGAGCAAGTCGATGATCCGCGAGCGCGCGGCTTGCCCCGTAACATTCTGATGTAACGAAAGAATTTCTCCTATTTGTTTTTCGATCGTGTGCAACGGATTGAGCGAGGTCATCGGCTCCTGAAAGATGATGGTGATGTCGTTGCCGCGCACCGCGCGGATCTCTCGCTCCGACATGGCGAGCAGATCGCGGCCCTGGAAATTGACCGAGCCGGACGGATGATGCGCCGACGGGTATGGCAACAACTTCATTACCGACAAAGCCGTGACCGATTTCCCCGAACCGGATTCGCCGACCAATGCAAGCGTTTCACCCTTGCTGATATCAAACGACACACGGTCGACCGCGAGCGATTCTCGCGCGCCATAGCCGAACGCAATCGACAGGTCGCGGATCGAAAGAAGCGGCGCGCTGTTACTCATCGGAACGTCTTTCTCGGATCGAAAGCATCACGCACCGCTTCGCCGATGAAGATCAACAGCGACAACATCAGCGCAATACTGAAAAAGCCGGTAAGCCCGAGCCACGGCGCCTGAACGTTCGCCTTGCCTTGCGACAACAGTTCGCCCAGTGAAGGTGAGCCGGGCGGCAGACCGAATCCAAGAAAGTCAAGAGCGGTCAAAGTCATCACGGATGATGACAGGATGAATGGCAGGAACGTCATGGTTGCGACCATGGCGTTTGGAAGCAAATGGCGGAAAATGATGACTCTGTTGGAAACGCCGAGCGCACGCGCCGCCTGAATGTATTCAAAATTGCGTCCGCGCAGGAACTCGGCCCGCACCAGGCCAACCAGCGACACCCATGAAAACAACAGCAGGATGCCGAGCAACACGAAGAATCCCGGCACCAGCACCGATGAAATGATCAACAGCAGGTAGAGCGAGGGGATCGACGTCCATATTTCTATGAAGCGTTGGAACAGAAGATCCGTCCAGCCGCCGAAATAACCTTGCACGGCGCCGGCCGCGACGCCGATGATTGACGATACGATGGTAAGCGACAGCCCGAACAGAACAGAGATGCGGAAGCCGTAAATAAGTCGAGCGACCACATCGCGGCCGCCGTCGTCAGTGCCAAGCCAGTTGGTTTCGACCTCGTCGCACTTGGCAAAGCCGTGGCTCGCCGCAAATTCGCAATCTTTCTTGTTGAGCAACCATGTCGGCTTTGATGGAAACGGCGACGGCGGCTTGCTCACTTGCGTGTTGTAATAGAAGCGTATCGGCGGCCAGATGACTGTGCCGTGTTCTCTTTCGATCAGTCCCATTAGGTAGTCGTCGCGAAAGTCGGCCGCCGTGCCAAACAGACTAGGATCTTGCTCTTTGGCAAAGGCCGTGTCCGGATAGGTAAAGATCGCAGGAAAGAAGAAACGGCCGTTGACGTGGATCAGGATTGGCTTGTCGTTACAGATGAATTCGGCGAACAACGACACCACAAACAAAGTCAAGAAGATCCACAAAGACCAGTAGCCACGGCGATTGGCTTTGAAGTTCTCCCAGCGCCGCCTGTTGAGCGGCGAAAGGTCGAAGAAATGCCCCATCGGAGGCACTGCCAGACCCATCGGCGAAACGGCGGAGGTTTCGGGTTCTTTTATCCCGGCGCGTACGTCCACCTCAAACCTCCCGCGTCTCGAAGTCGATACGCGGATCGATCCACGTGTACGTGAGGTCGGAAATCAGGTTCACGACCACGCCGATGAGCGAAAAAATATAAAGCGTGGCGAACACGACCGGATAATCACGATTAAGCACGCTTTCAAAGCCAAGCAAGCCAAGCCCGTCTAACGAGAATATGGTTTCGATCAGCAGCGAGCCGGTGAAAAAAGCATGCACGAAAGCCGACGGGAAGCCGGCGATCACGATCAGCATTGCGTTGCGGAAAACGTGACCGTAGAGCACTTGCTTGCGCGTGCAGCCCTTGGCACGCGCCGTGAGCACGTATTGTTTGCGGATCTCCTCGAGAAACGAATTCTTTGTGAGCAATGTCATGGTGGCGAAAGCCGACAGTCCCATGGCTGTGATCGGCAGAACCAGATGCCAGAAGAAATCCGGTACTTTTCTCCACCACGGGAGCTGCGCCCAGTTTTCCGAAACCAGGCCGCGCAGCGGAAACCAGTCAAAAAAAGTTCCGCCGGCAAAGACGATGATCAACAGGATTGCAAAGAGGAAGCCGGGAATCGCGTAGCCAACGACGATAATGCTGGACGTCCAGGTATCGAAGGGAGAGCCGTCGTCCACCGCCTTGCGGATGCCGAGTGGAATCGAAATGAGATAGGTCAGCAGTGTCAGCGTCACGCCCAGTGAGATCGAAACCGGCAACTTTTCCTTGATCAGCTGCAGCACGCTGATATCGCGGAAATAACTCTTGCCGAAATCGAAACGCGCATAGTTCCACAGCATCAACGCAAAGCGCTCCGGTGCCGGCTTGTCGAAGCCGAACTGCTTTTCCAGCCGCTTGATGAATTCAGGATCGAGCCCCTGGGCACCGCGATATTTCGATGTGACGGCATCGACCTGCGAGCCGCCCTGCGCCATCCCGCGGCTGCCGAAATCGCCGCCGGGCGAGCCTGAGATGCGTGAGGTTGCACTGGTGTCCGAACCGGTGAGTTTCGCAATCACCTGCTCGACCGGCCCGCCGGGCGCGAATTGCACCACGGTGAAGGCGACCAGCATGATGCCGAACATCGTCGGCACCATAAATAACAGTCGGCGGATGATATAAGCGCTCATGGGCTTCTCAGTATGTCATTCCCGGACAGTGAAAGCACAGCATGCAGCCTGTAATCTCAAGCATATGATTTTGCATCGGTTCTAGCCGCTCTTTCCGAGTTTTGCCGCCTTGTCCTGGTCGTACCACCAAGTCTCCGGGATACCCCGAAAATAACGCGGCTGGCTGGCCGGACGGTCAAAGACGTCCCAATAGGCGATCCAGTGTGATGCCTTGTACCAGTGCGGAATCCAATAACGGCCGGACCGAATGACGCGGTCGAGCGCTTTGCAACCGGCAACCATTTCGGCGCGCGTCTTAGCGGCAATAATGATGTCAACGAGCGCATCGATCGCCGGGTCAGCGATGCCCGCGATATTCTGTGTGCCTCTGGTTGCTGCGGCCTGCGACGAGAAAAAAGTACGCAACGAATCTCCCGGCGTTTCGGAAAAACTGAATCGTTCTACCGTGATATCGAAATCAAAACCGTCGACGCGCGCACGATACTGCACGGGATCGACCAGACGCAGCGTGGCGTCAATGCCGAGCACGCCAAGATTCTTGATGTAGGGCAGATGATGCGGCTGAAACGTTGGCTCATCACTGAGGAATTCGATAGTCAGCCGCTCGCCGCTCGGCAGAACACGCTTGCCATTCTTGATCGTGCAACCGGCTTCGGTGAGCAAGTCCGCGCCTTTCCTCAGCCAAGCCCGGTCCTGCCCCGAGCCGTCGGTAACAGGGGGTAAATACGGTTCCCCGAACACCTCGTCGGGTACCTTGCCGCGGAAGCGCTCAAGCAATGCAAGTTCGGAGGCGTCTGGCTTGCCCTTCGCCATCATCGGCGAATTCTGGAAGACAGAGTGTGTGCGGTCGTAGGAGCCGTACATGATGTTCTTGTTGGTCCACTCGAAATCGAACGCGTCGATCAATGCTTCACGAACGCGCCGATCCTTGAATTTGTTGCGTCGTGTATTGATAAACCAGCCTTGCGCGCCCGACGGCGTATCGTCCGGCAATACATCGCGCTTGACGCGGCCATCCTTGAAGGCCGGAAAATTGTAACGCGTGGCCCAGGTGCGGGACGTGAATTCCTCGCGGAACAGATAGGTCTTTGCCGTGAATCCCTCGAACCCTACTTCCCGATCGCGGTAGTACTCAAACCGCACAAAATCGAAATTGTATTGGCCGCGCGACACGGGCAGGTCCGCGCCCCACCAGTCTTTGACGCGCTCGTATTCGATAAAGTGTCCGGGCTGGAAGCGGCCAACTTTATATGCGCCGCAGCCGAGCGGAATATCCAGTGTCGATTCTTCGAATGATTTCTTAGAATAATAAGTCCGGGAGAAAATCGGCAAGGCCGCGACGAACAGCGGCACATCGCGGCCGCGATTTTCGGCAAAGCGAACGACGAGTGTACGATCATCGGTTGCTTCCGCACCGGCAAAGTCACGTAACTGCTGCGTAATGATCGGATGACCCTTTTCCTTCAGCGTGGCCAACGACCAGGCCGCGTCGTGCGCGGTCAGCGCGGTGCCATCGTGGAATTTTGCTTCCGGCCGCAAGATGAAACGGTACGTCAGTCCGTTATCGGAAATAAACACGCTCCGCGCCGCGAGACCGTACATTGCGTCAGGTTCATCGCCCGAACGCACCATCAATGTCGCAAACGTGAGCTCCATGCCCTGAGCCGCGTCGCCTTTCAGGATGAAGCTGTTGAGCGAATTGAAAGTCTGAAAGGACTGATTGAATTGCCGGTTCGGCCCGATCTGTGAAAACGCACCGCCTTTCGGCGCTTTTGGATTTACGTAGCTGAAGTAGGGAAAGTCAGCCGGATATTTGAGGTCGCCAAAACCCGACATGCCATGCCGCTCGCCTTCCTGTGCGGACGCGGGGATAACAATGCGGGAGGCGGCGCCGGCGGCAGCCGCGCCCGCAAACACGCTCAATGCGCGGCGGCGGCTTATTTTCATAGGCTTAAGACCGTTGCGGCACTTTGGCCGCTTTTTCCGGGTCCCACCACCATATCGAAGGGAATCCCGAGGCCCCGTATTTTGGCATTGCCTCGGGATGCCCAAACCGATCCCAGCGCGCGGTGCGCTGTTTGCCGTAGGTCCACTGCGGCACCACGTAAAAATTCCACAGCAGGACCCGATCAAGCGCCCGGGTGGCGGCCACCAGTTCGTCACGGCTCTTCGCGAAGATGACGCGATCGATGAGCGCGTCGATTGCGGGGTTTTTGATACCGATTAAATTGCGCGAGCCCGGCTGGTCGGCCGCCTGCGATCCCCAGAATCCGCGCTGTTCGTTGCCGGGCGACAGCGATTCCGCCCATGACCCGACGACAATGTCGAAATCCCACTGACGCAGACGGTTCTCGTACTGCGAGGTGTCGATTGTGCGTATGGAAACCGCCATGCCGATCCGTTCCAGCGAGGGCTTGTAAAACAACATGATCCGCTCAAGCGTCGGCTGTTCGACCAGAAGCTCGACTGTAAAGCGCTCGCCGGTCTTCACGTTCACCAGCTTCGTATCGTGTATGTCGTATCCAGCTTCACGAAACAAGGTCAGCGCCTCACGCGTGTTGTTGCGCACGTCCTGCGGATTGCCGCCGACAGGATTAGTGTAGGGTTTGGTGAAGAGTTCCGGCGGGACCTTGTCTTTTACGGTCTGGAGAATTTCAAGCTCCGCACCTTCCGGAAGACCTGACGACGCCAGCTCAGTGCCCTCGAAATAGCTGGCGATACGCTTGTACTGGCCATAGAAGATCTGCCGGTTCATTTCCTCGAAGTCGAACGCGAAATTGAACGCACGTCGAACGCGCGGGTCCTGAAATTTCGGGCGCCGGATGTTGAAAGCGAAGGCCTGCATGATCCCCGAATTGCGGATCGGGAATTCCTCACGCACCACTTTGTTTTCGCGAACCGCGGGAAAGTCGTAGGCCGTTGCCCAATCCTTGGCGCTGTTCTCGAAACGCCAGTCGACCTGGTCGCCCTTGAAAGCTTCCAATGCAACCGTTGAATCACGGAAATATTCGTAGCGGATTGTCTGGAAATTCCGTGTACCGATGATGACGTTAAGATCTTTGCCCCAATAATTGTCGACTTTTTCGTAGACCAGCGTACGGCCCGGCGCGAAGTCCTTCAGCCGATAAGGTCCGGAGCCGAGCGGCGGCTCGAGCGTTGTTTGCGTGATATCCCGCTTGCGGCCGGATTTATCGCTTCCTTCCCACCAATGCTTCGGCAAGACAGGAAGCTGTCCGACGATCTGCGGCAGCTCGCGATTGCCGGGCCCATCAAACGTGAAAGTGATTTCGCGCTCCGCGGTCTTCTCGGCCTTCACGACATGCCGGTAATAAGCGCCATAAAATGGACTATTCTTCTTAAGGGCGTCGAACGAAAACAGGACGTCCTCGGGCGTCACCGGCTTGCCGTCATGCCAACGTGCGTTGGCGCGCAGCCGATAGGTGACCGCCGCGTAATCGGCGGGAAAAGTGACAGCCTCCGCGAGCAGACCATATTCTGTCGACACTTCGTCGAGCGCCGGCGTCATCAGCGTTTCAGTGAATAGTTCAGTGCCGTTGGCGATGTTGCCTTTCACGCCCGAGACGACTGTATTGAAATTGTCGAACGTGCCGAAAGCGATCTGCCGTACTGTGCCGCCTTGCGGCGCATTCGGGTTGACGTATTCAAAGTTTTTGAAGCCGGCCGGATACTTGACGTCGCCGAACAATGACAGCGCATGTTTCCAGTCCGGCGTTTGGGCTCGGACCGTCGCACGAAAAGCCTCGAACGTTTCGAGAGCGGGCGCAAGAAGTGTTGCCGCCGCGGCTCTTACGACTGATCGACGGCTGAATTTCATAAGCGGCTCCGGTGCACAAACGCCCCATGAGTTGATGCAATCGCGGGTGATTATGTCGCTTTTTGGTTTCCCCGCCAGCCGCTTGCTGGCGCGACAAGCGGCCGCGTCGTCAATTTTCCGTGGGCAAGGCTCAAAATAGACTGGCCGGGCGACGGCCCGGCCAGCGTAAGGCGATCCCAGCGGTTCGCTACTTCTTGGCAGGTTCTCCGCCGGCCGGCGCGCCTTCTGCCGCCTTGGGCAGTGGCACCGGATTGTCTGAAAGTGTGCGCAAATAATCGATCACATCGGCGCGCTGTTCCGCGCGCGTAAGGCCGGCAAAGGTCATGGCCGTTCCCGGAATGTAGCTACGCGGGTTAGCCAGAAACTTGTTGAGCTCTTCGAAGGTCCAGTTGCCGCCCTTGCTTTTCATGGCGGCGGAGAAATTGAAGCCGCCTCGGCCCTCCCCGCGCTGGCTGCCGACAATGCCATAAAGGTTCGGCCCGACCCGGTTGGGGCCGCCTTTCTCAAAGGTATGACAGGCCTGGCATTGCTTGGCGGTCGCCTGGCCTTTTTCCACCGAGGCCTTCGCCAGCAGTGTTTCGATCGGCTGTTCCGGCTCCTTCGCCTCTCCGCCCTTCTGGCCTTCGGCGCTCTCCTTGACGGCAATGTTAAATCCGGGCTTGGCCGGCTTCTCCGGAGAGAAAATTGCGCCAGCACCGATGTTCAACGCGAGCATTATCAGGCATGTCCCGAGGATAGCCCCAAGGATCTTGTTGAGTTCGAAGGAATTCATCGAAATACAGCTCCCGGAGCGGGACTTGATGGTGCGGGCGGATCGCCACCAGGACGACGGCGGCGGCGATGAGATACCGGTTTGCCTGACCTCTGGCAACCCGTATAAGCGCGGCATTGTCGATAGTCGCCAAGATGCCAGATGCCATCATCCTCATCCCGGCACGCCTAGCCTCAACCCGCTTGCCAGGCAAACCGCTGGCCGATCTGCACGGGATGCCAATGATTGTGCACGTCCTGCGGCGGGCTCAAGCGGCGCGCATCGGCGACGCCATCGTGGCAACCGACTCCGAGGCGGTCGCCACGGCCGTGGAAAAAGCCGGGGGCCGCGCAGTCATGACGCGCAGCGACCACATTTCCGGCTCTGACCGCATCTACGAAGCGCTGGAGGCGCTTGACCCGGAGCACCGCGTCAACGTTGTCATCAACATCCAGGGTGATCTGCCGACGATCGCGGCCGCTGATATTCGGTCCGCACTCAAACCCCTCGCAGATCCGGCTGTCGACATTGCCACGTTGGCCGCAGTTATCACCGAGCCAGCCGAGCTCACCAACCCAAATGTCGTCAAGGTCGTCGGTTCTCAGGTTGCGCCTGGTCGGCTCCGGGCAACGACCTTCACGCGCAAGGATGCATCCGGCACCGGCCCTCACTATCACCACATCGGCCTTTACGCTTTTCGCCGCGAGGCGCTGGAGCGCTTCGTCAAATTAGCGCCGTCCGCCAACGAGCAGCTTGAGAAACTCGAGCAATTGCGGGCGCTCGATGCCGGCATGCGCATCGATGTGATGGTGGTCAGGAACGTGCCGCTCGGCGTCGATACGCTGGAAGATCTGGAAAAGGCACGCACCCTGCTCCGCGGTTGACTTAGTCATAAAGGTCTGCGTACGGATCGCCCTCGAGGTGGTGAGATATGGCGAAGAAAAAGATCATCTTTCAGGGAGAGCCCGGGGCAAACTCGCATCTTGCATGCCGCGAAGCGTATCCGGACCACGAACCGGTACCCTGCCCCACGTTCGAGGACTGCTTCACAGCACTGATTGCCGGTGATGTCGATCTCGGGATGATTCCGATAGAAAACTCGGTCGCCGGACGCGTTGCCGATATCCACCATCTGATGCCGACGGCGGGTCTGCACATTATCGCTGAATGGTTTCTTCCCATTCGTAATCAGCTGATGGCGCCGAAAGGCGCGAGCCTGAAAACGATCAAGACGGTGCAGAGCCATGTGATGGCACTGGGCCAGTGCCGCAACGTGATCCGCGAATTGAAGCTGAAGCCTATCGTCGCCGCCGATACCGCCGGTTCGGCCCGTGAGGTTGCCGAGGCAAAGGATTCGACCCGCGCTGCGATTGCCTCCCGGCTCGCGGCGGAAATTTACGGGCTCAATATCCTCAAGGAGAATGTCGAAGACGAATCGCATTCGACAACGCGCTTCGTCGTGTTGTCGCGCGAGAAAAAATGGGCGCAACCGGGCAAAGGCAAGATCATCACCACCTTCGTGTTCCGTGTGCGCAACGTGCCGGCCGCGCTCTACAAGGCGCTCGGAGGATTCGCGACCAACGGCGTGAACATGACCAAGCTGGAAAGCTATATGGTGGGCGGCAACTTCTTCGCCACGCAGTTCTATGCCGACGTCGAAGGCCATCCCGACGACCGCGCGCTGGTGTTTGCGCTCGAAGAACTTGCCTTCTTCTCGAAAGAGCTCACTGTGCTGGGCGTCTATCCCGCACATGCCTTCCGCGAAACATTCAAGGAAGAAAAATCCTAGAGCCGTCAGACCGCCACGCGGCCGAGGAAACCTTCGATGCCGCGCTGCAGGCTGGTGGAAGCGGCCTCCACGGTTTCCGACGCCTCCAGCACCTTGCTCGCCGCGTTGCGCGTATCGCTTACAGCCCGCGTGACCTCGTCGAGCAATGTAACCATGCCTTTCGCGCCTTGCGCAGCGCTCGCCACGTTATGCGATATCTCGTCGGTCGCACTGTCCTGCTGCTGCAGCGATAGCGCTACGGCGGAAGTATAGTCGTCGATCTCCTGCATGCGCTTGGTATTGCGCCGGATAGCGTCGACCGCCACGCGCGTCGAGCTTTGCACGGCTTCGATCTGAACAGTGATTTGCTCAGTAGCTTTTGCAGTCTGGACCGCAAGCGATTTCACTTCCGAAGCAACGACTGCAAAGCCGCGACCGGCTTCGCCGGCGCGCGCTGCTTCGATTGTGGCGTTGAGCGCGAGCAGATTGGTCTGACCGGCAATGCTACGGATCAGACTGACCACTTCGCCGATCTGCTGAACCGTGTCCGTAAGCCGCGTCATTTGGTCATTCGTGGTGTTGGCTTCGGCCACAGAGTGTGATGCCACCTCCGCCGCCTGGCCGATCTGACGGCCGATTTCACTGATCGACGCGATCAGCTGTTCGGCAGCGCCGGCGGCAGCCGTCATGTTGGCGGACGTTTCATTTGAAGTCTGCACCGCGCCGGCCGTGCGTTCGGAGGTGCAGCCAGACGAATCCGACAAAGCGGTAGCGATTGACTTTAGCGCTGCCGTGCTTTCGCTAACCGTTTTCAGCACGGCTGCTACATTTTCACGGAATTTGCGGATCTCGCTTTCAATCTGCTCGCGGCGGCGTTCCTGTTCGGACAATGCAGCGTTTTTACGCTCCGCATGGATGCGTTCGGTGATGTCATCGTGGGTGCCGATCCAATACTGGCCGCCTTCGATCGCGCGATTGACAACCAGCACAGCGCGCCCATCGGGCGTCTCCACGATCCGGTTCATCACCTCGCCCTTGCTGACGGCATCCAGAATCTCGCTGCGGTACTTTTCAGCGTCGATATTGAGACTACCGGTCGTTGTTCGATTCTTGATCAAATCACGCAGGGTGCAGCCTGGTTTCACAACGTTGGCCGATAATCCGTACATCTCGACATAACGATCGTTGCAAACGACAACCTTCTCCTGCGCGTCGAAGAGAATGACACCTTGCGTCATGTTGTTCAGAACCATGGACAGAACGGCGCCATCGCTATCACGCACGCCAACGCCTCGCCGGCGCCGCCTGACCGCGAATGCCATTGCGGCAAGGCCGAAGATCGCGATGGCGTATATCTGCCAGGACTGGTCGAAGATATTGGTCAAGCCCCACCCGCCAATGGCGAAGTTATAGGGCTGTAAGCTTTTATTAATTGTTAACCGTCTTTGCGCCCATTAATTAATGGCGCTGGCACTCAAAACGCTCGACAAATTGCGGCGAAATCTTGCGTAACCGATCGAGGCTGACGCGGCCTGAGCGGGTAATGTAGCTCATGGCAAAGTCGGCCGGGGCAAGCCGCATGTGGTCGGCGAAATGCTCGTACCATGTTGCGCTGCCGTTCGCGCCGGCCACCAGTTTCTCCAGCACCGGCCGCCGTTCGCGCTCGTACGCAGCGAGCACGGCATCAAGATCGTCGTGTTTCGTCGCCAGAGCATTGTCCAGAGCTATGGCGTCTTCCATGGCGAGCCGCGTCCCGGAGCCAATGGAAAAATGCGCCGTGTGTAGCGCGTCTCCAAGCAGAACAAGGCGGCCAACCGACCAACGCTCGTTATGCACGATTGGAAATTGCCGCCAGACAGAGTTGTTTGAAATCAACGCATGCCCATCCAGCGCGTGGGCGAAAACCTTCTCGCAAAATGCGCGGGTGTCGCGTTCGCTCATGTGTTCAAAACCGGCACGCATGAAAGTCGGTTGATTAACTTCCACGACAAATGTGCTGAGGTCCGATGAGTGTCGGTAGTGGTGTGCGTTAAAAAAGCCTAGATCGGTCTCAACAAAGGTCTGTGTCAAAGTTTCGAAGCGCTTCGTCGTGCCGAACCAGGCAAAACGATTGGTGAGCAGAGTGACGCTCGCTCCGAACTCCTTTTGACGGCTGCGCCGCACCAATGAATTTACCCCATCGGCGCCCACAACGAGATCGGCGTCGTCCAGCTCATCAAGGCCCTTTATTGTTCGCCGGTAGATCGGCTCAACTCCGACCGCACGCGCCCGCGCCTGCAACAACTGAAGCAATTTGAGACGGCCAATTGCTGCAAATCCGATACCATCAATGACCACCTTCTCGCCGCGATGGACGATCGTGATGTCAGTCCAGGATTCCATATGCGGGACAATGGCCGCATAGGTGTCGGAATCGTCTTCGCGCAGGAATTCCAGCGCGCGGTCAGAAAACACAACGCCAAAGCCAAACGTGGCATCAGGCGGATTCTGCTCGATGACCGTGACGTCCGCTTTCGGCCGGCGGCGCTTGATCAGATAGGCGAGATAGAGGCCCGCAGGGCCCGCGCCGAGGATTGCGATACGCATCGATTGCGACCCGCCTCATCTGAGGAACCAAGCATGGGGCAAAAATGGGAAAATTCAAATCGTCTGGTTGTAGGCGCCGACTTCGGGATGCTTGCGTAACACTCCGTCCACTGCCTGGAACATTTCGCGCATCCGCGCCTCGGAGACCGGGCTCTCCACAACGACCACCAACTCTGGCTTGTTCGACGACGCCCGCACCAGACCCCATGTGCCGTCCTCGACCGTAACACGCACGCCATTCACTGTGACCAGTTCGCGGATCGGCTGGCCGGCGACTTTTCCGCCGTTTGCCTTGGCTTCCTCGAAAGTCTTGAGCACCGCATCGACGACCGCATATTTCTTTTCGTCGTCGCAGTGCGGTGACATGGTGGGCGAACCCCAGGTCTTCGGTAACGCCCTGCGCAGATCGGCCATGCTCTTTCCTGGGTTACGGTCGAGCATGTCACAAACCGCGAGCGCGAAGATCATGCCGTCGTCGTAGCCGCGGCCGAACGGCTTGTTGAAAAAGAAGTGTCCCGATTTCTCAAAGCCGGCTATGGCGCCGAGCTCGTTTACCCGCCGTTTGATATAGGAGTGGCCGGTTTTCCAATAGTCGACTCTAACGCCGTTTGATTTCAGCACCGGATCGGTGAGGAACAGACCGGTTGATTTCACATCCACCACAAATGTCGTGTTCCGGTGCAAACTCGACATGTCGCGAGCGAGTATCACACCAACTTTGTCGGCGAAAATTTCTTCGCCCTCGTTGTCGACGACGCCGCAACGATCGCCATCGCCGTCAAACCCGAGCGCGACATCGGCCCGATTGACCAGCACCGCGTCGCGCATGGCGTGCAGCATTTCCATGTCTTCGGTGTTGGGATTGTAGCGAGGGAAAGTGTGGTCGAGGTCGCAATCGAGGGGCACCACCTCGCAGCCAATAGCTTGCAGGATTCTTGGCGCAAAGGCCCCGGCGGTGCCGTTGCCGCAGGCGGCGATCACCTTGAGCTTGCGTTTGAGCTTCGGCCGCTTGGTCAGATCGGCAATGTAACGCTCGGGAAAATTCTCTACGAACTCGTAGCTGCCGCCACCTTTGCTATCGAACTTGGCTCCCAGCACAATTTCCTTGAGCCGCTTCATTTCGACGGGTCCAAAGGTGAGCGGCCGGTTGGCCCCCATCTTCACGCCCGTCCAGCCATTGTCGTTGTGCGAAGCGGTGACCATGGCAACGCAAGGTACGTTGAGTTCGAACTGCGCAAAGTAAGCCATCGGGGTGATCGCCAGGCCGATATCGTGCACCTTGCAGCCCGACGCCATCAGCCCGGAAATGAGCGCCATCTTTACCGACGCCGAATAGCTGCGGAAATCGTGCCCTGTGACGATTTCCGGCTTCACGTTCAATTCGCGAATTAGGGTGCCGAGGCCCATCCCGAGGGCCTGCACGCCCATGAGGTTGATTTCTTTTTCCAGCAGCCAGCGCGCGTCGTATTCGCGAAACCCGGTTGGCTTCACCAACGGCGTGGATTCATATTCGTAGGTGTTCGGGGTCAGCGCGGGCTTTGGCGTCGGAAACATCAAGATCCTCAAACGGTGGCGCGAATTCAATACCTCAACGCCGGAAGGCCGCAAAGCGCTCCGTGCAGGTCCTTGTTGAAGAAAGGCTTGAGCCTACTGTTCGAGCACCAACCGGCCGTTTGCGTATTCGTAACGTTTGAGCCGCGACAGGAACGATACGCCAAGCAGGTTTTTCGTGAGCGCCTCGTCGGGCAGTATCATGGCCGGCACGTCGAAAACGGTGATGCCGCCGACTTCGATTCGCTCAATGGTAGCGCGCGCGGCGTTAATTCTGCCGTTGGCTGTGACGGCCACGGCGGTGTAGTCGCGCGGTTGGGGGTGAATTCCAACCATCGACGCAGTCGATTCACGCAGCACGACAAGCGATGCACCGGTGTCGACCACAAAGTCGGCAAAGCGCCCGTCAACCCTGGCTTCCACCTGGAAATGGCCCTGACGATCGCTGTCCAGGACCAGACTGCGGCCTGAACTGGTCGGCTCGCGCGCCGCGTAGGCCGGCTGAACCACAGCAGCCTGAGAATCCGGCTGTTTTTCGACGGCACGATCAGCCATGCCGGCGAGGTATCCACCCGCTACCAGCACGACAATCGCCGAAAGAAATATCTGGCGCATGGCAAAACCCGTGGGTTGCAGGACAACCCTGACACGCCAGCATCAAGGCAGGCTTAACGTACATATGAGTCCTGGCTCGCTTTTGGTCATGGTGCCGGGCGGGTTACGGCAACCGCGACAATTCTAATTATTTCCCGCGCGGTTTGGCGCGGCGAGTTGCTGGTGCGGTCAGCGGGTCATCGGGCCAGGGATGCTTCGGATAACGGCCACGCAGATCTGTCTTCACGTCCTTGTAGCTCCCGCGCCAGAAGCCAGGCAGGTCGCGGGTCATCTGGACGGGCCGATGGGCGGGAGAGAGGAGCTCGACCAGAAGCGGCACCCGCCCTCCTGCGATCGTCGGATGCGCGGCCAAACCGAACAGTTCCTGTACCCTTATCGAAAGTTTCGGCCCCTCTTCCGATTCGTAGTCGATGGGCACATGCGAGCCGGACGGCGCCGTGAAATGCGTCGGCGCCTCGGCCTCAAGACGTTTGCGCAATTGCCAGGGAATGAATGCATCAAGCGCGGCGGCAAGATCATCGGCCCCGATCTGCGCCAGCGCGGTCTTGCCGGAAAGAAAAGGCGCAAGCCATTTCGTCGCATTGTCCGCCAATGCATTGTCCGACAGGTCTGGCCACTCATCGCCCTCCGCGCGCCGCAAAAACATCACGCGATTGCGCATCTGGATTTGCGGCTTGCTCCACGGCAATTTACCGACACCGAGCTTTGCAATACCCCCAGCGAGGAGCTGCGCGTTGTCGTCGTTCGCCGCCACCGGCCGGTTTTGCTCGATCAGCACCAACGCGCCGAGCCTTCGGCTGCGCCGCGCACGCAGCGATGCCGAAACAGCATCGAATGTTGTCGTTTCGCGATCTTCGATATGAGCGGCGAAGCGCGACTCGATTTCGGCAGGCGTTATCGGCGCCGCCAGCACAATGCGGCTTGCCGCTGCCGCGCCAGTCAGCTCGGCAACAACAAGGAACTGTTCCCGAGCCAGTGATGATGCGGGGTCAACAACACCGCCACGGCCGTTGGCGAGCAGGAAACCACCCGCGCCAGCGCCGCGATTGCGCGCAACACGATCGGGGTAAGCCAAAGCGAGCAATGAGCCCACGGAATGTTCGCCATTTTCCTTTTTATTGGCGGCTGTCTCGGTCCATCGCCTTACCATTGCACGCGCATCGTCGGCCCGGCGCGACCGCTCGCGGCGGAAATTGTCGAGTCTGTGTTGCAAATTGACGTCATCTCCGCCGAGCCCGCGTTCCGTAAGCAGAACGGCGATGCTGGCGGCAAGCTCACCCACACCCTCGGCGGCCCCGTCGACCACCATGCGCGCCAGCCGCGGCGGCAGCGGCAGAGCACGCAGTTTGCGGCCTTCCTCGGTGATACGGCCCGCCGCATCGATCGCATCAAGCTCGGTCAGCAGTGTCCTGGCTTCGTTCAGCGCGGCCTGAGGCGGCGCATCGAGGAACGCCAGCTTGCCAGCGTCGGCTGCGCCCCACTGGGCCAGATCAAGCACAAGCGATGACAGATCAGCAGAAAGAATTTCGGGCCGCGTATAGGGCTCCAACGATCCGGTCTGCGGCTCATCCCACAACCGGTAACAAACGCCAGGTTCGGTGCGTCCAGCGCGGCCGCGCCGCTGGTCGGCAGCCGCGCGCGAAACACGCACCGTTTCAAGCCTTGTGAGAGCCACATCCGGTTCATAGCGGGGGACGCGCGACAACCCGCTGTCGATGACAACGCGCACGCCCTCAATCGTCAGCGATGTCTCCGCAATCGACGTCGCCAGTACCACTTTGCGGCGGCCCGCCGGCGCCGGCGCGATAGCGAGGTCCTGCTCGCGGGCATCCAATGCGCCATAGAGCGCGACAATATCGATGTTTGCATCAGCTATGCGTTCTCTCAGCAGCGCGTCGGCGCGACGAATTTCGCCGGCGCCCGGCAGAAACACCAGCAACGAACCGGTTTCCGCGCGCAGTGCCCGCTCCACCGCGTCGACGACTTGACGCTCGATCGGAGCGCGTTGGTCGCGGCCGAGATAATACGTCTCTACTGGAAATGCGCGTCCCTCACTTTCAATGACAGGCGCATTGCCGAGCAGTGCCGCAATGCGCGCGCCGTCGAGCGTTGCCGACATAATCAGAAGCCTGAGATCGGAGCGCAGACCTTGTTGCGCGTCGCGCGCCAGAGCAAGGCCAAGATCGGCATCGAGCGACCGTTCATGAAATTCGTCGAACAGCACCGCCGCGACACCCTCGAGGGAGGGGTCATCCTGTATTAAACGCGTGAATACACCCTCGGTGACTACCTCTATGCGGGTTCGCTTCGTCACTTTGGAGCCAAAGCGCACGCGCAGGCCGACAGTGTCACCCACCTGCTCGCGCAGCGTCGATGCCATGCGCGCCGCTGCGGCGCGGGCCGCCAGCCGGCGCGGCTCCAGCACCAGGATTTTCTTTTCTTTCGCCCATGGCTCATCAAGCAAAACCAGCGGCACGCGCGTGGTCTTTCCGGCGCCGGGCGGCGCTACCAGCACGGCGCAATTGTTCGCGCCCAGCGCTGCTGTAAGCACCGGCAGCGCGTTGTCGATAGGGAGCGGTATTTCGAAAATCTGCATGGAAACTCAGAGCCGTCATCCGGGCAAACGGATGACTCAGTAACCGCGGGAAAGCTATAGCGATGTCGGTGGTTACTTAGTCCCCTGCAAACGCAGGGGACAGCGACTTCTATCAAAAGGCGGCTTTGTGACGTTCATTTGCGCGCTCGCCCGACGCCTTCGTAAACGAAGCCGTGACGGCCGACTTCTTCCGGCCGATATACGTTGCGCAGGTCAACCAGCACCGGTTGCGCCATAACTGATTTCAGCCGCTGGAAATCAAGCGCGCGAAACTGTTCCCATTCCGTAACGATCACCAGGGCCGAAGCGCCTTCGGCACAGTTATACGCGTCCTTGCAGAACGTAACGTTGCTGATCACGTTCTTGGCCTGCTCCATGCCTGCGGGATCGTAGACGCGTACCTTGCCACCCATGTCTTGCAACGCGGTAATCAGCGGCAGCGACGGAGCTTCACGCATGTCGTCCGTATTCGGCTTGAAGGTGAGACCGAGCACCGCGATTGTTTTCCCGCGAACTTCGCCGCCCAGCGCCGACGAAATCTTGCGGGCCATCGCACGCTTGCGCGCATCGTTCACTGCCGCCACTGCCTCGACGATACGCAGCGGCGCCGCATGGTCCTGCGCGGTCTTGATCAGCGCGACAGTATCCTTGGGGAAACATGAGCCGCCATAGCCAGGACCTGCGTGCAGGAACTTTGAGCCGATACGGTTGTCCAGCCCGATACCGCGCGCAATTTCCTGAACGTCGGCACCGACTTTCTCCGCGAGATCGGCAATTTCGTTAATGAACGTAATCTTCGTGGCAAGAAAAGCATTGGCCGCATACTTGATCAGCTCAGCGGTGCGCCGGTCGGTGAACAGGATTGGCGATCGGTTGAGATAAAGCGGCCGGTAGAGTTCGGTCATCACTTCGCGCGCGCGGGCATCCGGACTGCCGACGACAATACGATCGGGATGTTTGAAATCCTGTATGGCCGCCCCTTCACGCAGGAATTCCGGGTTCGACACCACCGCGCAATCTGCGTCGGGGCGGGTCTCGCGGATGATGCGTTCAACTTCGTCGCCGGTGCCGACCGGCACAGTCGATTTTGTTATGACCACCGTGAAGCCGTCGAGCGCCCGCGCGATCTCGCGCGCGGCATCATAGACGAAGCTCAGGTCGGCGTGCCCGTCGCCACGACGAGAGGGCGTGCCCACCGCAATGAACACCGCATCCGCTTCGGCGACCGCGCCAGCGAGATCGGTGGTGAATTTCAACCGACCGGCGCGCGCGTTGGCGGCGACCATATCGCCTAGCCCGGGTTCATAGATCGGCATCTCGCCGCGACCGAGCGCTGCGATCTTGCTCTTGTCTTTGTCGACGCAAATCACATCATGGCCGAAATCGGCGAAACATGCCCCCGAAACAAGGCCGACATAGCCGGTGCCGATCATGGCAACGCGCATGTGAATTCCATCATGAAGGTGACAAACCGTTTTCGGCCGGAACCGAACGCGTCTGCATAGCAGACACTATCCACAGTGGCGAGAGGCGAAGCCCCACGATCATTTCCTGTGGCTGCAGATTTTCGCGGATTGATTAACAGCGCGTCAGGGCCCACATTCGGACCATGCCCGCACCCGCCAAAGCCAAGACAAAAACCGGTACATCCGCGCTCACTCCGGTAAAGGCTGCGTTGCGCCCCTTAAAA
The DNA here is from genome assembly GCA_035623095.1 of Pseudolabrys sp. Classification (GTDB taxonomy): domain Bacteria; phylum Pseudomonadota; class Alphaproteobacteria; order Rhizobiales; family Xanthobacteraceae; genus Pseudolabrys. The sequence continues at coordinate 92,808 of DASPUD010000058.1, read as the reverse complement.
AAGGGCGATCATGTCTTCCTGGTGGACGGGTCCGGATACATTTTTCGCGCCTATCATGCGATCAGATTCGAGCCACGCACACCGGACGGCACGCATGTCAATGCCGTTTACGGTTTCTGCAACATGCTCTGGAAACTCCTCAAGGAGATGAAGCCGGAAGAGCGGCCGACGCACCTCGCGGTCATCTTTGACAAGTCCGAAAAAACTTTCCGGACCGAGATGTACAAGGAGTACAAGGCGCATCGGCCGCCTCCGCCCGACGATCTCATCCCACAGTTTCCGCTTATCCGCGACGCCGTGCGCGCCTTCGAGATTCCCTGTCTCGAACAGGCGGGCTACGAGGCCGATGACCTTATCGCCACCTATGCGCGGATCGCCTGCGAGGCGGGTGCAACAGCCACGATCGTATCATCAGACAAGGACCTGATGCAGCTCGTGAACGAATGCGTGGTCATGTACGACACGATGAAAGATGCGCGCATCGGTGTTCCGGAGGTGATCGAGAAATTCGGCGTACCGCCAGCCAAGGTTATCGAGGTTCAGGCATTGATCGGCGACACCTCCGACAACGTGCCCGGCGTACCGGGAATCGGAGTAAAGACTGCGGCACAGCTCATCGGCGAATACGGCGACCTTGAAACGCTGCTCAAGCGCGCCGGCGAAATCAAACAAGACAAGCGCCGGCAGGCCTTACTTGATAACGCCGAGGCGGCGCGCATTTCGAAAAAACTCGTCACGCTCGACACCAAGGTACCGCTTGACGTGCCGATCGAAAACCTCGGCGTGCATGAGCCGGACTACAAGACGCTGATCGCCTTTCTCAAGGCGATGGGTTTCAAGACGCTCTCGCAACGCGTCGCTGATAAAAGCGGCATCGACGCCGGCCAGATTGAAGCCAACGCCAAGCCGGCCTCCGGCGGCCAGGAAAAACCGGTCTCAACTGCAATCGCGCCAAGTCGAACCAGCGGACAGGGACAGCTCCCGCTTGTCGCGCCACAAGGCCGGCAAACCACTGCACGAACAAGCGCCGAGGCAAGCCAACTGACGCCGATCTCCCTGTCTGAACGCCGGCTTGAAGCATTGCGCACGACCAAGATCGACCCCGTAAAATACGAAACGATTGGAACGCTCGAGCAACTGCAACGCTGGATCGAGCGCGCGCAAGAAACCGGTGTGCTGGCGTTGAAAACCGAAACCAGCAATCTGGACCCGATGCGCACTATGCTTTGCGGTATCGCGCTCGCCGTTGCGCCGAACGAGGCAGCTTATCTCCCGTTAGGTCATCGCGAGGCAAGCGAGGGAGAAACGTCCGGACTGTTCGCCGCGAAACTCTGCTCCGGACAAATCGCGGAACGCGACGCACTCGAAGCGCTCAAATCGGTTCTGGAAGATACAAGCATCGTCAAGATCGGGCACGACGTGAAGCGGGATTGGCTGGTGCTCGCCTGCCGTGGCATCCGCCTTGGCGCGATCGACGACATAATGCTGATGTCTTACGTGATGGATGCCGGCAAGGCCGCGCACGACCTGGACAGCATGGTCACGCGTTATCTTGGCCGCAGGCAATCACGCTTCAACGACGTAAAGAATAAAGACAGGGCGCTGTTCACTCCCGAAGCGACGCCAATCGCTCGCACGGCGAGCTACGCCGCTGAGGACGCCGATATAATTTTTCGTCTCTGGCAAGCATTAAAGCCGCGCATAGCAGCCGAGAAGGTCGTGACTGTCTACGAGACACTGGAACGACCTATGCCGCGCGTTCTTGCCTGCATGGAGGAGCGAGGCATTTCGGTCGACCCGGCTGTACTGTCGCAGCTCTCCAACGAATTCGGCAAGAAGCAGGCAGCGCTTGAACAGAGCATCAACAAGATTGCCGGCACACAGGTTAATCCCGGCAGTCCGAAACAGCTGGGCGACATCTTGTTCGGTCAAATGGGGCTGCCCGGCGGCAGCAAAACCAAGACCGGCCAGTGGTCGACGGGCGCGCGTACGCTGGAGGAATTGGCGGAGCAAGGCCACAAGCTTCCGCAGGTGATCCTCGACTGGCGTCAAGTCTCGAAGCTGCGTTCGACTTATACGGAGGCGTTGCCGGCTTACGTCAATCCGGACACCCATCGGGTGCACACAAGTTACGCGCTTGCCTCAACGTCGACCGGCCGGCTGTCGTCATCGGAACCGAACCTGCAGAACATCCCGATCCGCACCGAGGACGGGCGTAAGATTCGCCGTGCTTTTGTTGCCGCTCCGGGAACGAAGCTGGTGTCCGCCGACTACTCTCAAATAGAGCTGCGTCTGTTGTCGGAAATCGCCCATGTGCCGACGCTGCGCAAGGCTTTCCAGGATGGCGTCGACATCCACGCGATGACTGCCTCTGAAATGTTTGGGGTGCCGGTGAAGGACATGCCGCCGGAAATCCGCCGGCGCGCCAAGGCGATCAACTTCGGCATCATCTACGGCATCTCCGCATTCGGACTGGCGGCACAGCTTGGCATCGCCTCAAAAGAGGCCGGCGACTACATCAAGAAATATTTCGAGCGTTTTCCCGGCATTCGTGACTACATGGACGAGACCCGCGAGTTCTGTCGCGAACACGGCTATGTTCTCACTTTATTCGGCCGCAAGTGCCACTACCCCGACATCAAGGCCAGCAATCCTTCGATCCGCTCGTTCAACGAGCGCGCCGCGATCAACGCGCGTTTGCAGGGCTCGGCCGCTGACATCATTCGCCGCGCCATGATTCAGATCGAGCCAGAGCTCAAGAAAGACAAGCTGGCCGCCAAGATGCTTCTGCAGGTGCACGACGAACTCATTTTCGAAGTGCCGGACGGTGAAATCGAACGCACCATCCCGATCATAAGAAGCGTGATGCAGAATGCGCCGCATCCGGCGGTATCGCTGCATGTGCCGCTGCAGGTCGATGCCCGCGCCGCGGCCAACTGGGACGAGGCGCACTGAGTTCGTTACGGCACGATCGCGAAGAACAGGAACGTCGCGAAGATAACCAGGTGCACAACTCCCTGGAGCACCGTCGTGCGCCCTGTGCCCAACGTGATCACTCCGACGAGCAGCGTAAGCGCCAGAAGCACCTGATCTTTTGCGCCAAGTCCCAATTCAACCGGACTGCGAACGATAATCGAAAAGGCGGCGACTACCGGAATCGTCAGCCCAATACTTGCAAGCGCAGATCCCAGCGCGAGATTCAAGCTGGTCTGCAACCGGTTTGCCTGGGCTGCCCTGACAGCAGCAAGACTTTCCGGCAAGAGCACCAGCGCAGCGATGATGATACCCACTACCGCTTTTGACACATTTGCGAACGCTATGCCTGCCTCTATCGCGGGGGTAAGCCCCTTGGCGAGACCGACCACGGCGACGAGAGCGACGACGAGAAGTCCGGCGCTGAGAAATGCGGTCCTGTTCGAAGGCGGCGGCCCGTGCAGTTCGTCGTCGCTTCCGACAACGGGAAGAAAATAGTCGCGATGACGCACGGTCTGAATGAACACGAACGCGCAATAGAGCAGCAGTGACTCGATTCCCGCAAAGACAAGCTGCGACGTGCTAAAGAATGGGCCCGGAGCGGTTGTCGCCACATTTGGCATAACGAGGGTCAGGATCGTCAGCGCGGCCAGCACAGCCAGTGCCGCGCTCGCTCCGTGAATCTGGAACCCTTGCTCGCGATGGCGAGCACCACCCAACAACAGGCATAGTCCGACTATTCCGTTGCACACGATCATCACGGCGGCAAAGACAGTATCGCGCGCGAGACCTGCTTTCTCGACCGGAGCAGAGATCATGACAGAGACAATCAGGGCGACCTCGATCACGGTGACTGCCACGGCGAGGACAAGAGTGCCGAATGGCTCGCCGACGCGGTGCGCGACCGTTTCGGCGTGATATACGGCCGCAAACACCGTGCCGATAAGGGCAACTCCGGCGGCACTGACGATCAGCCCGCCCGCACCCAAAAACAGCGCCGCCACCAAGACCACCCAGGCCACGAGAGGCCATGCCCACGTCCACACAGGCATAGGCATGGCCGCCGAACCGGCAGTCTTCGCAGACGCGGCGTGGCGAGACTTAGATCTGGGGCTGCTCACTTTCGTTTGCGCCGCCGCGCCTTGACCTTGCCGGAGGATTTGGCCTTTGCAGCCTTCGCGCTCTTCGCGGGCAATACCGCGATCGCCTCGATCTCGAACAAGGCGCCGGGTCGCGCCAACTGCGAAATCGCCACCGTCGTGCTCGCGGGCGGTGCCGTCATATTGAAATTCTGATCGCGCACCTCGCGGAAAATGCCGATGTGCGACATGTCGACCAGATAGTTGTTGATCTTGACCACGTCCTTGATCGTGGCGCCGGCATCGGCAAGCGCGAGCTTGAGGTTGTCGATTGCCTTGACTGCCTGTGCGCGGAAATCCCCGGGCTCACCCACAAGCTTGTTTTCCAAATCGAGGCCGAGTTGACCGGCGATGAAAATCAGACGGTTCGGTCCCGTTGCCTCGACCACGTAGCTGTAGCCAGGCGGTTTCGCGAGCGTTTTCGGATTGGAAAAGCGAACATTTGCAGCCATGCAGAACCTCCCTACGACCTCGATTGAACATTCACTTCAGGAGCCCCAAGCGCGCGGCGAGCCATTTGGTGGTCGGCGCCTGTATCAGGATTGTCATCAGAATGGCAACCGACGTAACCGACGCAATGATCGGCGCCCCCGGCGCTTTCATACCGAGCAAGAGTCCGGCGAGCGCAGCAGGGATAACGCCGGTCTCGCGGGTCCAGCACATGAACAGCATCTCGTTGAAGCTCCATTTGGCGCGTCGGTCGGGCAGCGCGCAAAGGAAAACCGTCAGCGGTCGGCCGACCAGCATGAAAATGAGCACTACGATAACACCGCCAAACCAATATTGACCCATAAGGTGAAAATCGATCTGCGCCCCAAGTAGCAGGAATATGAATAACCGCATGATGAACGCGGTTGTCATAACGAATTCGTCGAGCTTTCGTGCCTCGGTGGACGGCATTTTGAATCCAAGCTCATCCTTGTTGCCGATGAAGATTCCAGACACGAACACGGCCATGAATCCGCTGGCCTGCATTCCGTCGGCCGCGAAATACGCGCCAATCATCGCAACCAGCGTCACGACGGGGGCATAGTCCGCGAGAAACGCCCAGCGCTCGTGTGCGATCAACAATGCAGCTAGATAGCCGAGAGCCGCACCAGCGGCGATGCCGACAAGCGATTGCTTGAGCAAATCGAACAGCGACGCGGAGATCGAAAACTCGCCGGTACCCATGGCAATTGCCATAACACCGACCGTCAAAATCGCACCGGTGGCATCGTTAAATGCAGACTCACTCATTACCGTTTGAGCGACCCGGTCGCGAATCTTAACCTGCCTGAAAATGGGGACGAGTGTCGCCGGATCTGTTGAAGCGATCGTCGTGCCGAGCAGCAGCGCGACAATCCAGGGAATGCCAAGAACGGCGTACGCGGCGATTGCACTTACGACCGCTGTGATCACGACACCGAGGGTCGCAAGCACAAGAATCGTGATCCAAACTTTTTTCAGGACATCGAAGCGAAGCGAAGCTCCGCCATCAAAAAGAATGTAGCTTGCCCCGAACAGGAGAATGATTTGATAGAGCGCAGAGTCAGCCTTTATATTGATTAGTCCGAGTGCAGCGGGTCCCATCGCCATTCCGACAATCAGGAACAAGGCAATATCGGGAACCTTGATCTTGCGGGCCACAAAGCCGGTAACGGTGCCGACCGCAAGAACAAGCCCGCCTGTAAGCAATGTATTTTTCGCTATCTCGATGGCGGGCGATGCGTCCACTTTTTTCCCCGATCCCCCGTGAGCGACCAACCTTTGTTTTATCGCTTGGGTCGGGGCGCGCGCGCAAGTAGCAAGGCGCTGTGCAATCTCGCTCCACAGTCGCTTTTCTGTCATAACTTTGGTCTGCTATTCACCCGACAAGGGCCTTGGCGGATTTGGGCTGTTCCCTTCCGAAACGTGATCCGGATGATGCGAAAACCTGTAGTGGCAGCGGCGGCATTTGTGGTCGCGATGGGTTTTGCCGGCCAGTCTTTGGCCGCCACCTGTCAGAACACCGGCAGCTACGAACGCTGGCTTGAGGACTTCAAGAAGGAAGCCGTAAGCCAGGGTATTTCGCCGCGCGTCGTTGCCGCCGCTTCACCCAGCATGACATTCGACCCGGCGATCATCCGCCGCGATCATGCACAATCAGTGTTCAATCAGACGTTCCTGCAGTTCTCCGACCGCATGGTCGGCGGCGCACGAATTCCCAATGGCCTCGCGAAGATCAAGCAGCACGCCGCGTTGTTCGCGCGCATCGAAGAAAAATATGGCGTGCCTGCTCCGGTGCTTACCGCTTTCTGGGGACTGGAGAGCGACTTCGGCGCGAATTTCGGCAACTACAATATTCTGAGTGCGCTCGCGACGCTTGCCTACGATTGCCGCCGCCCCGATTTCTTCCGCCAGCAGCTGTTCGATGCGCTGCGCATCATCGAGCGCGGAGACCAGCGGGTCGAGGACATGATCGGCGACTGGGCCGGCGAATTCGGCGGAATGCAGTTCACCGCATCGGACTATCTCAAGAATGCGGTCGACTTCGATGGCGACGGCCGTCGTGACTTGATCCACAGCGTTCCCGATACGCTCGCTTCCGCCGCTGCCTTCCTGGTCACCCTCGGCTGGCAGCGGGGCCAGCCGTGGCTGCAAGAGGTGCGCGTGCCCGAGAAACTGCCGTGGCAGGAAGCCGACCTCAACATCCAGCATCCGCTTTCAAAGTGGGTGGCGTGGGGTGTAAAGGGCGCGCATGCTCCGCTGCCCTCCGACGAATTGCCGGCGTCGCTTATCCTGCCGATGGGCCGATACGGTCCGGCTTTCCTCGCCTATCCGAACTTCAAGGCGTTCCTCGGCTGGAATTCCGCAATGGTCTATTCCACCACGGTCGCCTACTTCGCGACCCGGCTGGCCGGCGCACCGAACGTCGACCATTCCGCGACCACGACCGTGACGCCCCTGTCGACGCCGCAGGTGATGGAATTGCAGCGGCTGCTGATCAAAAACGGCTATGAAGGCGTTGGCGAAGTCGACGGCAAGATCGGCAACGGCACGCGCAATGCAACGAAAAAGGCGCAGATAAAAGTCGGTCTGCCGGCCGATTCCTACCCGACCGTTGAATTGCTTGACCGCCTGCGCGGCGGCGCGAGCGGCGCCAGCAGATAAGACTGGAAGCTTGCGCACTTCGGGAGCCGCAATGTGCGGTTGTGAAAACTTAAAAGACCTTCATTTTCGATCACATCCGCATGATCGACCGCCGGGTCTGTGAACTCCACTTCGTTTAACCAGTTGAGAACGGAACCGCGTGGAACCGCGGCCGCGACGGCGTGGAGGATTTTGGAAAATGAAAACAAGAACCGGAATTTTTGTGTTGGCAGCGGCGCTAGCCGCCATGCCGGCAGTTGCTGGAGCGCAAGACAATCACAAAGGAGCGGCGGCCCCGGCGCGGGCTGCGGCACCCGCAGCGCGACCCGCGGCACCGGCAGCACGACCGGCGGCGCCCATGGCCCGACCCGCAGCTCCTGCACCGCATGTCGCCGCACCTGCGCGAGTAGCACCGCAAGCAGCGCCACGCCTGGCGCCTGCTGCGCGCATGGCGCCCCAAGTTGCGTTTCAACGTGCCGCGCCACAACGCGCGGCGGTACCGCACCCGGCACCGGCAGTCGTCAATCGTTCGGTGCAACAGCAGCGCCAGGTCCGACAAGAGCAAGTTCGGCAAAATCGCCAGCAAGTGCGGGAGGAGCGCGCACTAAGGCGCCAGCAGGTGCAACCAACCGCTCAAACGCGTCAAAACCTGCAAACGCAGACGCAGCAGACGCGTTCTGCCGCCCAAACGCAGGCGCAGAGCCAGCTCAATACGCGCCAGCAGTTGCGCGCCGAGCGGGCCTTGCGTCGCAACGAGGACCGCGAACTGCGCCGTCTGCCGCCTTCGCAGCGGGCGCAGCGCCGTGAAGAGATCCGCAATGCGCGCGAGCAGCGTACGCTTGGCCGGCAGCAACAGGCTCAGCCGAACGCGGTGCAGGGCGGCCAGTCAAACGCCCGGACGTTGCGCGCAGATCGTCGCAATGGATCGCCGCGCGTGACGCAACAAGCGGCGCAGCAAGGTCGCTTTGCTTCGCGCTTCAATGCGCAAGCTGCGGGCATGAACCGGCGCGATCGCTTTGCCAGCGTCGCCGCGCACCACGCATGGCGGCGCGGACTACGCGCTGCGTTCGTGCCGTGGTACGGGCCGGTGTTCTGGCCATACGCTTATTCTGACATTTTCGACTACGCGTTCTGGCCCTATGGCTACGATGACGGCTACTGGGCCTATGCCTATGACGACTTCTTCGATGGGTTGTTCTGGGGCGAAGCTGGTCCGCCGGTCGACTATGCCTACGCGGGACCATCTGCGCGGCCATCCATGCAACGGCCGAGCTATGCCGCAGTGCAGGAGCTTTGCAGACAACCCGGCGGCGGCGTGACCGCATGGCCGTTTGCCGAGATCGAGCAGAAAATCAGTCTGGATGCTGACCAGAAGCAATTGCTCGGCGATGTGCGCAGCGCGAGCCAGGATGCGGCCGCGGCGTTCAAGGCCTCGTGTCCGGCGGAAAATGCGTTCCCGCTGACTCCTCCGGGTCGGCTTGCTGCGATGACCGCACGGCTCGATGCAACGCTTGAGGCCGTACAAACGGTGCGGCCGGCGCTGGAGAAGTTCTACAACTCGCTCAGCGATGAGCAGAAGGAACGCTTCAACCAGCTCGGCCCGAAAAATACGGCAAGCAACGCCGAGGCCAGCGCAGCCTCGCAGGCGGCGGAAAGCTGCAAGCAGCCGAAGCAGGGCCTTGCCAATCTTCCAATCGAGAAGATCGAAGATGCGGTCAACCCGACTGACGCGCAGGAAGCCGAATTGAACAGGCTGCAGGATGCGACCACCAAGGCGGTCTCGATCATGCAGGCGGCTTGCCCGGACGAAACGCCGATTACTCCGCCCGGACGGCTCGATGCGATGGAAAAACGGCTGCAAGCGATGACCGACGCGGCCAAGACCGTGAAGCCCGCGCTCGATAACTTCTATGCTTCGCTCAGCGGCGAACAGAAGGCCCGGTTCAACCGGATCGGCCAGCAACTGTCGCAGACGAACGGCTGATATCTGATTACAAAAACGAAAGGGCGGCCTTGGTGGCCGCCCTTTTTTATTGGCACGTTGCTACTCGGCCGGGATTTTCAGCGGCTGGTCGGCCTGAAGTGCGATACCGAACGTGGCAAGCAAACCGGCACGTCCGGCCTGAGTAATTGTCGCGGAGCGATGATCGCGCGCGCGGTTCAGCCATCCGAGTTCCATACAGCGCCGCAGAATTTCGCTCCCGACATGGCCCGCTACATGATAGCGGCGTTCGCTCCAGTCGAGACACGGCCGGCAGAAGATCCGCCGCGACCGCGGTGCGGGAACGAGGTCTACGCCGAAACGCGTAAGGAACGCGGCACCGGACCCGGTAACCTCACCTCCCTCGTCGGTCAGGACGATATAACCCTTGTCAACAAGAGCGTCGGCTATCGCAACACCAAGCCGTCCGGCCAGATGGTCGTAGCATGTTCGCGCAAAGCGCAGAGCATCATCGCGTGCCGAGCGTGGCTGATATCGAGGCGGCACCTCGATCGCCGCCACAGCCTTGATGCCTTCCAGCATTCTGGCGACCAGCGGCGAAGCAATCCGGTAATACCGGTTGCGGCGCTTCTGCGTGACCGCAAGAAGACGCGCATTGACCAGCTTGGCGAGATGCTCGCTCGCCGTCGGACGGGAAACATGCGCAAGGAACGCCAGCTCGCTCGCGGTCAGTGACTGACCACCCATAAGCGCGGCAAGCATAGTGGCGCGGGCGGTATCCCCGACGAGTGCTCCGACCTCGACCAGATTGGCGGCGGCAACCATGACCGACTCTACCGCTGCCTCAACACGAACGGCAAGCGATCACAGTTCGGCCGGTACCGAACCAACGCTGCGCGACAAGTATGGTGATTGCTGTCAGAGATTGGTCTCTGTGACTGGAGGATCTTCCCATGAACCGCATCCCGCTCCGTGTCGAGCCCTTCTCCACTTATCTGGAACGCCGTCGCAAGGGCCCGATCTTTCCGGTGATAGTTGCGGGCGAGACGATCTACGTTTCGGGCTTGCCGCCATTCGACCCGGAAACCGGAGAGATCAGGCAACTGCCATTCGAGCGCCAGGCCGACATCGTGCTCGCCCAAATGAAGAAGTGTGTGGAGGCCGCCGGCTCCTCACTGGAGCGCGTCGTGAAATGCAACGTGTATTGCACGCCAGTCGAATCTCATTTTGGACAACTCAACGACGTTTACGCTCGATATTTTCCGGTCGAATCACCGGCGCGAATCTTTGTGCAGGTGCCGTCGTGGCCCGGCCCGTTTGACGTGGAGATTGACTGCGTAGCCGTACTTTAAGTTGTGTTACCTCACCCTCGGCTTAACCCGACATTACAGACGTTTGTGCCGACCAAATCCGGGCTTGCCGGAAACCTTCCACCGCGCAACTATGCCTCCAACTCAAGAAACAGTGCGGGAGGACATATGACCAGGACAGCGCAACGCATGGCGGCCGGTTTCGCGGCAATCGTATTTGCCGCCGTCGCTGCTGCAAGTGCCGAAGCCAAGGACAAGGTGAAAGTCGGCTTCATTGGCCCACTGACCGGAGGCGTTTCAGTCAACGGTCTTGGCGGCCGCAACTCAGCGGATCTCGCCGTACGATTGCGCAACGCCGATGCCAAGGCGAAATACGAATACGAAATTGTCGTTCTTGACGACGAGTGCAAACCCAATGTCGCGGTGCAGGTCGCGACCAAGATGGCTACCGACAACGAAATCATTGCCGGGGCCACGCATTATTGTTCGGCAGCCGCGATCGCGACCGTCGACGTCTACCACAAGTTCGGATTTCCGGTGATCGTATGGGGCGCGGTGCTGCCCGACATCACCTACCGCAACAAGTATGACGAGGTTCATCGTGTCAACGGCACGATGATCAATCAGAACGACGCCAACGCCGAGCTGATTTCCAGCCTCGGTTACAAGACCGTGGCGGTGATCCATGACACCACCGATTATGGCAAGGGTCACAACGAATACTTCAGCAAGGCGCTGGAAAAGATCGGCAAGGCCAAGATTGTCGGAACGTTTGGTGTCACCGCGGAACAACAGGACTTCACAACCGAACTCACCAAGATCAAGGCGCTCAATCCTGACGTGATCTACTTTGGCGGTTTGACGCCCATCGGCGTCCGCATCCGCTCGCAGATGGACAAGCTCGGCATTAAGGCCGTGTTCGACGGTACCTCCGGCATTGTGTCGGATGCCTATATCCAGGGCTCGGGACCATTGGCGGAAGGCACTTTGGCCTTCCGCGAAGGCGCGCCGACCGAAAAACTGCCGGGCGGCAAGTTCTTCATGGAGAAGTACAACGCGCAGAAATACGACAACCCGCCGGAGGCCTACGGCGCCTTTGCCTATGCGGCGATGGACATGATCCTCGACACCATAGAGAAAGTCGGTCCCGACCGGGCGAAAGTCATCGCCGCGCTCGGCGACGTCAAGGATCGCGATTCGATCGTCGGCAAGATCACTTTCGACGATCATGGGCAGAACACGGTTCCGGTGATCACGAAATACGTCGTGCAAGACGGCAAGTTCGTTGAGTGGGTTGATAGCGAATACGCCAGCGGCAAGCGCAAGCTTCCGGGGCAGAAATAATGGCTTCATAGGAGCCGTGCTCTACGCGGCTCCATTTTCTTTCAAGCCGCCGCCAAGACTCTGAGCATGGACGCGGGTCTGTTCGCTCAATACGTCATGAACGGGCTGATGCTCGGCATGATGTATGCGCTGGTGGCGGTCGGCTTTACTCTTTTTTTCGGCGTTCTTGACGTCATCAAGTTTTCGCATGGCGACGTTCTCACTGTCGGCGCCTTTGCCGCGTTGGCGAGTTACGTCGGCCTGCAAGCAATCGGCGTCAGGTCAAGCTGGCTTGATCTTGTCGTTATGATCGTGCTGTCGACGGCGGCCATGGCGCTGCTCGGCATGGTGATCGCGCGTTACCTCGTCATGCCGCTGCGCTCCGCTCCGGCGCTCAACACACTTTTGATCACCCTCATGCTCGGCACCGTGCTGCGCGAATGCGTGCGGCTCTTTTACCCGCAGGGCGCCAACCCGAAACCCTTCCCGGCATTACTGCCGCGCGGGTCGATCGATTTTGGCGTCTTCAACCTGCGCTTTGACAACGTGCTGATGCTTGCCGCCGGCATTCTGGTGATCGTCGGCATTCAATATTTGCTCAATCGTACAAAGCTGGGCCTTGCCATTCGCGCGGTCGCGCAAGACGAGGAAACCGCGCGCACCATGGGGATCAATTTCACGGCCATCGTGTTGATCACTTTTGCCCTCGGCTCGGGGCTTGCAGCTTTCGCCGGCGTGATGAACGGGCTCTACTACAACGAAATCAATTTCGGCATCGGCCTCTATCTTGGCGTGATCGGCTTTTCCGCCGCCATTATTGGCGGCCTCGGCAGCATTTACGGGGCCATCCTCGGCGGCTTTTTGTTCGCAGGGCTGCAAATCGTCGGAACGGTGCTTCTGCCTTTCGCCAGCGCCTATAAGGATGTGTTTGCCTTCGCCGTCGTCATCGCCCTTATGGCTTGGCGTCCGACCGGGCTTATCCAGGAAAAGATCAGTGAGCGGGTCTAGGGCAATGGCGCACAAAACGCGGGCGTCGGTATGGCCCGGCGTAACGGCGCTTGTGGTCGGAACGATCTATTTGATTGCAGTGCTCGCGGCAGAAAAGCAGGCCTTGATTATCGGGCTACTCGTCGGCGGCATTGCCGTCGTAGTTGCCGCCACCTGGCTCGGCCTGTTTGCGGACGTAGGCAAGTCATTCACCGAAAATGAAGACACCCTCGATGGCTGTGCGATTATCGCTGTGCTCGCCGTGACGGCAGTTTTTCACGAGAATCATTTCGTGTTGCTGCTCGTGATTACAGTGCTGCTTTATTCGGTAGCGACGCTGGGGCTCAACATTCAGTTCGGCTATGCGGGCGTTCTCAATTTTGCCGGCGCTTCGTTCTTCGGCATCGGCGCCTATACCTCGGCTGTTCTGAATTCTCAGACCACGCTGCCGCATCTGCTGGTGCTGCTGATTGGCGGCCTTCTGGCGGCGCTGATCGGCTGCCTGCTGCTCCTGCCCGTTCTGCGTACGCGCGGACACTATGCGGCGGTGGTGACAATCGCGTTTGCCCTGCTGTTGAAGACCTTTCTTGAAGTCAATGACGTGCTCGGCGGGCCGCAAGGCATGCAGGTCAAAGGCATGAGCATTCTCGGCTGGTCGTTCAACGACAACTTCAAGATCGCCGGCATCGCGATGTCGTTCTACATGAACTATTTTGTGGTCAGCCTGCTTCTGCTGGTCGGGGCGTTCGTCCTGGTGCGGCGGCTGGAGCGATCTTGGATTGGACTAAACCTTGACGCTCTGCGGCTCGATGAAACAGCCGCAAGCTGCTTTGGCCTCGACATTGTCCGATGGAAAATCACGGCGTTTTTGATCGGCAATTTTCTCATCGGCATCGCCGGCGCGCTTTTCGGCATGGTCGGCGGCTTCGTCGCGCCCAATAACTACACCTTTGCTGACTCGCTTATTCTGGTTTCGATTCTGCTGCTCGGCGGCATCGGCAATCCATGGGGCCTGATCGTGGCCACGATCATCGTCGTGGTCGTGCCCGAGAAACTGCAGACCATCCAGGAATACCGGTTCCTCCTCTATGCGCTCATGGTGATTGCGGTGTTGCTGTTCCGTCCTGAAGGGCTTTTACCGCGGCCAGTCCGCCGCTATTTCTCCGGATGGCAGCCATGAGCGCATTGCTCGAAGCCCGCGGCCTGTCGAAGCATTTCGGTGGAGTGCTGGCGCTCGATGGGCTCGATCTCACCGTGGCGCCGAACGAGATTCTCGGCCTCATCGGCCCGAATGGTTCCGGCAAGACCACATTTTTCAACGTCATCACTGGCATCTACGGCGCCGATGCTGGCCAGGTGATCTTTGATGGCAACGACGTCACCAATGCGAGCGGACGATCGGTCTATCAGTCCGGCATGTCACGTACCTTCCAGCGTTCACGTCTCTCATTGCCGCTCTCAATCTTTGACAACATCATGATCGGCAACCAAAAACGTCTCAATCAGGGCCTGTGGTTCAATCTGGTCAAGCGCGGCAACTTCAGGCGCGAACTCGAAGAGAATTTCGCCGCGGCACGTGCTCTCGTCGAGCTCTTCGAGCCGTCGCTGGCCGATCGCCTGTCCGAGCCGGTCGCCGGACTGCCAATGATTGATCGTCGCCGTATCGAGATTTGTCGTGCGCTCATCAGTTCGCCGAAGCTCTTGCTGCTTGATGAGCCGTCGGCCGGCATGACGCACGATGAAACTGCCGAACTCATGAACGACATTCTGCTGGTTCGCGCGCGAAACGAGAACCTCACCATCATCATTGTCGAGCATGAAATGGGCGTCATCGAACGCATCACAAACCGCTGTGTGGTGCTCAACTTCGGACGCAAGATCGCCGAAGGTCCTTACCGCACGGTCGCCGCCGACACGCACGTGCAAGAAGCCTACCTCGGAGCCGTATGATGGCTGAGAGTCTGGAGATCGAAAGCGTCTATACGGCCTACGACAAGGCCGACGTTTTGCAGGGCGTGTCGCTGAAGGTCGAAGCGGGACGCATCACCTGCCTGCTTGGATCCAATGGTTCGGGCAAGACGACGCTGGTGCGATCGATCCTCGGCCTGACCCCTGCCCGCGCCGGACGAATCGTGTTTGACGGCACCGAGATCACGCATCTGCCGACGCATCGGATTATCGCCGCCGGCATTGCCTGCATCCCGGAGGGGCGCAAGGTCTTCCCCAAACTCACGGTCGAGGAGAATTTGCGGGTTGGCGCCTATCAGGAGCGCTCCGACAAGGTCAGTTCGCAACGCCTTTCCGAGATCTTGCACATCTTCCCGCGGCTCGCCGAGCGACGTACGCAGCTTGCCGGCACCATGTCGGGCGGCGAACAGGCGATGGTATCAATTGGCCGCGGCTTGATGTGCGCGCCCAAGCTGCTCCTGATCGACGAGCCATCGCTCGGTCTGTCACCTCGCCTGGTGAAGGAAAATTTCAATATCATCCGCAGCATTAACGAGCGTGGCATTACCGTTCTGTTGGTCGAACAGAATGTCCACCAAACGCTTGCGATTTCGCATTTCGGGTTCGTGCTTTCGAAAGGGCGCGTCGCAGCCAGCGGCGACCCCGCCGAACTTGCGGCCCGCCAGGACGTGCGCGATGCTTACTTCGGGTAAGTCATGCAGCCTTCAGTCGAACTGACACAGGACCTCGTCCGGTTCAACACGATCAATCCGCCCGGCGCCGAACGTCCTTGCGCCGAGCGACTCGCATCCTTGCTTGAAGATGCGGGATTTGCCGTCGACGTAATTCCTTTCGGCGAGGGACGCGCGCAGCTCGTGGCGCGCATCGGAGGCGCGCAGGGGAAATTGCCGTTGGGGTTTACCGGCCATCTCGACACCGTGCCGCTTGGAACGCGAGCCTGGTCCGTCGATCCGTTGGCTGCCGAAATCGTGGACGGCAAGCTCTACGGGCGTGGCTCATCCGACATGAAAAGCGGTGTCGCCGCGTTTGTCGTGTCGTGCACCACGCTCGCCGAAAAGCTTATCAAAACCCCGGGTGTGGTTCTCTTCATCACTGCGGGCGAAGAAACTGGCTGCACTGGGGCCGCCGCCCTGGCGCAGGCCAAACAATCGCTTCCTCAGGTCGGCGCACTCGTCGTGGCGGAGCCAACCGGAAACAAACTTCTTGTCGGCCATAAAGGGGCGCTTTGGCTCGAAGCCGTGACGACGGGCGTGACGGCACACGGTTCGATGCCCGAGAAAGGCATCAACGCAGTTTACAAAGCCGCACGCGCTGTGACAGCGCTGCAGGATTTTGACTTCAATTTCGCCCGCCACGACGTTCTCGGCAGCCCTACGCTTAATGTCGGCACAATCAGTGGCGGATTGAATATCAACTCGGTACCCGACCGGAGTGTGATCGGCATCGATATCCGTACGGTTCCTGGGCAGAGCCACGCCAAGATCCGTGAGCAATTGAAGAGCTATCTCGGAGATGACGTTGCGCTCAGCACGCTGCTCGATGCGCAAAGCGTCTGGACGCGTCCCGATGATACATGGATCGACCAGATATCCCGCATTGTTCACGACGTTGCAGGTTTCCCGAACGAGATTGCGGCGGCGCCCTACTTCACTGACGCCTCGATTCTTACACCCGCCACGGGCGCACCGCCGACCGCAATTATTGGGCCAGGCGAACTCGCCCTTGCGCATCAGACCGACGAATATTGCTTCGTGTCACGAATTGAGGAAGCGACCGAAATCTACGCTCGGATGATCCGGAATTGGTGCGGAATCTAACGCACGGGACTGCATCCTATTAGGATGAAAAAGGCGGCCCGCTGGGCCGCCCTTTTATTCAGTTCGTGCGAGCGGGAGCGGCCTACTCCGCCGCGATCCTCACCTCAGGCGCGGCCGCCTTGATGTCCGGCGTGACGTGCTGCTCGAACTTGGCGAAGTTTTTCTGGAACATAGCGACCAGATCGCGCGCGGTCTTGTCGAACTCGGCCTTGTTCTTCCAGGTCTTCATCGGGTTGAGCAGATGCGGCTCAACGCCGTGCACTGAAGTCGGCACCGAGAAGCCGAAATAGGGGTCGGTGCGGAAATCGGCATCTTTCAGCGAGCCGTCGAGCGCCGCGGTCAGCAGACGCCGTGTCGCCTTGATCGGCATGCGACGGCCTTCGCCGTATTTGCCCCCGGTCCAGCCGGAATTCACCAGCCAGCAGTCAACTTTGTAGCGATTGATGTAATCGCGCAGCATATCGGCATAGACCGATGGATGCCGCGGCAGAAACGGCGCGCCGAAACAGGTCGAGAATTCCGGCTGCACGCCAATCAGACCCTTCTCGGTGCCAGCAACCTTTGCGGTGTAGCCCGAAAGGAAGTGATACATCGCCTGCGTCGGCGTGAGCCTCGCAATCGGCGGCATCACCCCGTAAGCATCGGCCGTAAGGAAGATAATGTTCTTCGGATGACCAGCACGTCCCGTGCGCGAAGCATTCGGGATGAACTCCATCGGATAGGCCGACCGCGTGTTCTCGGTCTTTGAACCGTCATCGTAGTCGGGAATGCGCGTGGCCGGATCGAACACCACGTTTTCGAGTACCGCGCCGAAACGGTTGGTGGCGTCCCAGATCATCGGCTCGGCTTCCTGCGAGAGCTTGATGCACTTGGCGTAGCAGCCGCCCTCGAAATTGAAGATGCCGTCCGGGCCCCAGCCGGTTTCGTCGTCACCGATCAGGATGCGATGCGGATCGGCCGACAGTGTGGTCTTTCCGGTGCCCGACAGACCGAAGAACAGCGCGCTCTCGCCGTCCTTGCTGACATTGGCCGAGCAATGCATGGGCACGACGTTTTCGGCTGGCAAATAGAAATTCAGCGTGGTGAACACCGACTTCTTCATTTCGCCGGCATAAGACGAGCCGCAGATCAGCACGATCTTCCGGGTGAAATCGATGGCGACCATCGTGTCAGAGCCCTCGCGGCCGCCGTGGCGCTTCGCATCCGGTTTGAACGAGGGGAAATCAAGGATCGTGAGATCCGGAACGAAACCTGCGAGGTCGACTCGCTCGGGACGGATCAGCAATTGGCGGATGAAAAGCGAGTGCCAGGCAAGTTCGGTGAAAACGCGAGTCTTGATCCGGTATTTCGGATCGGCGCCGCCGTAGAGATCCTGCGCAAATAGCTTCTTGCCTTCGGCATGCTTGAGAAAATCGGCGAGAAGGCTGTCGAAGTTTTCCTTCGACATTTTACGGTTGCCGTCCCACCAGACTGAATCGCGGGTGAGATCGTCGACGACGGTATGCTTATCCTTCGGGCTGCGGCCGGTGTGATGGCCGGTTTCGGCGCACAGCGCCCCGCCCGCGACGACCGTCGCTTCGCCGGCCGCTATGGCATGTTCGTAAAGGGCCGGCTCGTTGAGGTTCCAGTGGACTGCGGCCAGGTTTTTGAAACCGAACTTGTCGGCGCCGTATGCACCGTTCCGCACACCCTGTTCTTGCACGCGTATTCCTCCCACACAGCCGCTTGGTAGCTAAATCCTCTCGCGAGGTGTTGGATCCCCGCTGCGGCTTGTACGACGTTAGTATAGCCCCTTGGGCCGAGGCGCGCGACCATAGTCACGACGTCCTCCAAAGCCAAGAAGAAACGTCATGCATGGTTTGCAGGCCGCATTGCACTGCATCAAATGCTTAAAACCAAAGCCGGGCCGTGGTTACTCTACCAGGCCCTTGTCGGTGAGCCACTTCTGAATCAGATCGGCAATCTGACCGTTATTCTTATCCATCATCAGCATGTGGGAATTTCCCTTGATGCCGACCTCGGGCAAGTTAACCACGTCCACGTTTCCACCGGAGGCCCGTACCGCCTCAGCATACTCGAGCCCGAGCTGGCGCATTTTCGGCCAACGGCTATCGAGCGGTATGTAGTCGCCGTACACCACCAGAGTCGGGATGTCTTTCAGCTTGCCGGCCTGCGCTTTGTCACCAGCGACCGCCGGTTCGACCGCGACAATTGCCTTGATCTTGTCCGGACGGGCCTGAGCGACTGTAAAGCCAAAGCCACCGGCCTGACTGTGGAACAAGAGAACGCAAGGACAGACCTTGTCGACCAGCGCCGTATAGGCAGCGATGATTGCTGCGTCAGTAGTCAGCCAGCGCGGAACGATCTGCTTGACGAAATTGTCATAGGCCTCGACCGGGAACTGACTGCCAACATTTGTTTTCATTTTTGCCGCATCGGCATTCCACGACCCGATGCCCTGTCCAATGCGGAAACGCTCGAACGGATTGGCTTTGGTCAAAAAATTAGGCTCGCTGTTCCAGATGTCAGGAGGCGCGAAGCCGGAGCGGCCGCGCTCCACGGCGTCGGAATTATAAACATCCCAGCCTTTGCGGATGAACAATGTGAGCCAGCCTTCGCGGCCATCGGGCGTGCTTTCATAAGTCACACCTGTCAGTCCACCGCCGTGCCACATCAGCAGCGGATATTTTCCCTTGCGGTTCTGCGGCAGGAAGTATTGCACGTACATCTGCTCGACCTGATAAAGGCCGTTCGGATCGACTTTAGCAGGAACACCGCCGGCGCCGAACACCACTTCTTTCACCGGCTTGCCGGAAATTTCCACGACGCGTCCGCCGACGTGGAATGAACCCATGTCGCGCAGCGTGATCGGCTCGCCGGCAAATGCCGTCGATGCAGTCACGCTCAATAAAATTGAAAGCAGAATATGCCGCATGGTTTTGCTCCCGAATTTTGTCGTTGAACGCAGTCTGACCTATTCGAGAAAATTTGGCGATAACACTCGCGTGTGCAGGCGTACCAGCAGTGGGCTGCTGCCCGCCTCTAAATGCGGCGGGCCTGCTCGGCGAGTTGTTTCAACACAGCGCGCAGCGGACCGGGTGCGTTGACGCGCTGCGGAAACGGCAGACGCAAGGCCATGCGTCCATGCTGCAATTCAAGACCTTCCGGATCGATACCAACGCAGCGCCATTCGCCGTCCGGCGCGCCAAGCAGTTTGCTCGCGTACAATCGGCAAGCGTCGCCGTGGTCGTCGTTCATATGCGCGATGGCGTCGGCCTCCGCATCGCGGAGCGCATCGGCATCGGAGACGTCAGCCAGAATCTCTTTCGGCCCGAGATCGACAATGCGACCGAAGCCAGCGACGAGATGCGCGCGGGTAATCTCCATCCGGTAAAAAGCGAAGTCGGTAAAGTGCGCGAACATCTCCGCTTCAGGGTGACGCCGCAGATACGCATTCGCCGTCGCGGCAGCTGAATCCACCGCGCACTTTCCCATAAGCATGACGCGCGCTCCTTCGAGCGGATCGCCTTCCTTGCGTTCATCCAGCATCAGGGAGGCGCGGGCGTTCGCCAGGATGTTCTTGGTGTGGAGCGCGAGTTTCGACAACAGGAGCAGCGGAGCACCATCGATCGCCGTTGCGACATTAACCAGCGAGCAGTACGGATCGCCGGAGTCGGCCATCAGTGTCGCCAGCGCGCCTGAGCGCCCTTCGCGGAGCAGCTTCTTGGCCGCCGTAACGGCATTGAAGGTACTATCTGGCTTCATTGGTTTTTTACCTGCACGTTAACGATCTCGGTCGCGGATCTGGAAGTTTTTGGGCGGTGGACTTGAAATCGCGACCGAATCACATAGTTGTTGCAAAGAGGCCACATTTCAGACCCGATTTGTAGGGTTCAAAATACGCGGGACGTCACGCAAGAGGGGCTCATGCCGACAATCGCTCTCGTCGACGACGACCGCAATATCCTTACCTCCGTATCGATGGCACTCGAAGCTGAGGGCTATCGTATCATGACTTATACCGACGGTGCTTCGGCACTGGACGGATTCAAATCGTCGCCGCCAGACCTTGCTATTCTCGACATCAAGATGCCGCGCATGGACGGAATGGAGACGTTGCGCCGGTTGCGACAGAAGACCGACATTCCGGTGATCTTCCTAACATCCAAGGACGAAGAGATCGACGAATTGTTCGGCCTCAAGATGGGCGCCGACGACTTCATCCGCAAACCGTTTTCGCAGCGCTTGTTGGTTGAGCGGGTCAAGGCAGTATTGCGTCGCTCGACTCCGAAAGATGGTGCGCCTCCAAAAGAAATCGACTCCGCCAAGGTACTGGAGCGCGGTCAGCTGCGCATGGATCCCGAGCGCCATACGTGCACCTGGAAAGGCGAGCCCGTGATCCTGACAGTCACCGAGTTCCTCATTCTCCAGGCACTCGCCACCCGTCCCGGCGTGGTTAAAAGCCGCAATGCGCTGATGGACGCCGCTTACGACGACCAGGTTTACGTCGACGATCGCACCATCGACAGCCACATCAAGCGGCTGCGCAAGAAATTCAAGGTGGTTGACGACGATTTTGAGATGATTGAGACGCTATATGGCGTTGGTTACCGCTTTAAGGAATGACATATTCTTAATGTCGCGGCCGAACTGGGCGGCCTGACGGAACGTCCCGGCTTGCGGTAAACTGGGGTCAATTTAGGACCCATAGTCAGCCCGGCGGGATTGATACGACGTGCTCGATCGAACGGCGGAAATTGTTGCGCAGGAGACCGAGGCCGAAAACCCCGGCGCTGCATCTGCACGTCCGGAGCTCAAGCAAGACAGCGCCGCGCGCCGGATCGCGCGATCGGCGTGGCACTTTTTCGTGCTGCAAAGTTTTTCCAGCCTCACCCGGCGCATTGTCTTCCTCAACCTCGCGGGCCTGGTCGCGCTTGTCACCGGTGTGCTCTACCTGTCGCAATTCCGCGCCGGCCTTATCGACGCGCGCGTGCAGAGCCTTTTGACGCAGAGCGAGATCATCGCCGGCGCGATCGCCGCATCGGCCACTGTCGATACAGATTCGATCACCATCGATCCGGAACGCTTGCTGGAATTGCAGGCCGGCGAGAGTTACGGACCCGCCGATGATTCATTGTCCGGCATAGAGTTTCCGATCAATCCCGAGCGGGTGGCGCCGGTGTTGCGCCGTCTCGTCTCGCCGACCAAGACACGCGCGCGCATCTACGATCGCGACGGCGTTCTCATTCTGGACAGCCGTAATCTCTATGGGCGCGGTGACGTATTGCGTTTTGATCTTCCGCCGCCGAATTCGGAAAAGCCGGGTATCATGGAGCGCGCCTTCATCGCTTTACGCCGTTGGTTCGGACGCGGCGATCTTCCACTCTATAATGAGCTCGGCCCTGAAAACGGCAAGGGCTACCAGGAAGTGGCGCAGGCGCTGAATGGTGCGCACGCGAGCATGGTGCGCGTCAACGACCGCGGCGAGGTGATCGTTTCGGTCGCGGTGCCCGTGCAGCGTTTCCGCGCGGTGCGTGGCGCATTGATGCTCTCGACACAAGGCGCGGACATCGACGACATGGTGGGGGCAGAGCGTCTCGCGATTGTGAAAGTGTTCTTTGTCGCCGCCGGAGTCATGGTTGTACTCTCCATGTTGCTGGCGGGCACGATCGCCGGTCCAGTACGCAGGCTTGCCGACGGCGCCGAGCGGGTGCGCCGGCGTATTCGCACACGCGTCGAAATTCCAGACTTCACCCGCCGACGAGACGAAATCGGTGAATTGTCGGGCGCGCTGCGCGACATGACCAACGCGCTCTATACCCGCATCGAGGCGATCGAAAGTTTCGCGGCCGACGTCGCCCACGAACTGCGTAATCCGCTTACTTCTCTGCGCTCGGCGGTGGAGACACTCCCCCTAGCCAAGACCGACCAGAGCCGGCAGCGCCTGCTTGCTGTGATCGAGCACGATGTGAAACGGCTTGACCGGCTGATTTCGGATATCTCCGATGCAAGTCGCCTTGACGCGGAATTGCAAAGGCAGGAAGCCGCACCGGTCGACTTCGCCAAGCTGCTCGATGCGCTGGTGAAGGCCGCCAACGAGGTGCGCACCGACGACGTTACAGTCACGCTTTCGTTTGAGGGCAGCCCGTCCTCAGGTTTCAAGGTGCCCGGTCACGACTCTCGTCTTGGCCAGGTCATCAGCAATCTGGTCGACAACGCGCGTTCCTTCTCGCCGCCGGGCGGCACCGTGCGTGTTACTTGCCGCCGCCTGAGGAACCAGATCGAAATTATGGTTGACGACGACGGGCCAGGCATCCAGCCGGAAGCGCTCGATAAGATTTTTGAGCGCTTCTATACCGATCGGCCGGAACACGGGTTCGGCCAGAATTCGGGGCTCGGACTGTCCATCTCCAAACAGATCGTCGAAGCGCATGGCGGTACGATTCGTGTTGAGAATCGGATCACTGTTGCCGGCCGCACCGAAGAGCCGCGCGTGCTTGGCGCCCGCTTTGTGGTCCGCCTGCCCGCGACATGATGGCAGCGGACGATTCCACGATTCACGCTTCAGCAGTGCTGGTTGGCGCCAAGGCAGTGCTGATCCGCGGGCCGGCCGGTTCCGGCAAATCGCAGCTGGTATGGAACCTTCTCAATGCGGCGGCGCAGGGCGTTTTGCCCTTCGCACGTCTGGTTGCCGATGATCGCGTCCACGTAGAGAGCCGCTCGGGGCGTTTGCTGGCACGGCCGCCACAGGCGCTCGCTGGCATGATCGAAATTCATGGCCTTGGCATTCGGCGCGTCGAGTTCGAGGCCCTGGCTGCCGTCGGTACCGTGATCGATCTGGCTGCCAACGATGCGAGCCGCCACCCGGGAGCTCTAAGCACCGTAGTTGCGGGCGTCACGGTGCCGCGGCTTGCCGTCGCAGCCGGAATGGCAGCGCTCCCTATGGTGTTGGCTGCCCTGCGGACCCCTTCCAGGGGGTAATTGACCGGCGGGCGTCACTTGAGCTACCCCCCGCCCCTCGACCGATCGAAAAATTAACCATACAGGGCCTAGGATCGTATTTGGCAAAAGCGCACGTTCCGAGCCCTTCCCGTGACCCCATCTTTCCGCAGTGCAGCAGAACGCTTATATTGCGAAGAGAGGCCTTGTAATCAGGCCTCAGATGGGCGTGAATCTGCGCCCTTTCGTGCGGCGCAGCGTGGCGCCCGCGAGGAGTTAGGGATGATCGGCCTTGTACTTGTGACCCATGGGCGGCTCGCCGTCGAGTTCCGCTCAGCGTTGGAACACGTGGTCGGTCCTCAGCGTCAAATCGAGGCGGTCACGATCGGCCCCGACGACGACGTTGAGCAGTGCCGCAAGAACATCCTGGAAGCGGTGAAGCGGGTAGACAGCGGCGAAGGGGTCGCGATCCTCACCGATATGTTTGGCGGCACCCCCTCCAATCTTGCAATCTCGGTTATGAGCCAGCCCAAGGTTGAGGTGCTGGCCGGTATCAATTTGCCCATGCTCATAAAGCTCGCGAAAATCAGAGAGATCTGCCCGCTTCAGGATGCGGTCGCGGCAGCTCAGGAAGCCGGTCGCAAGTACTGCACGATCGCGAGTCGGGTGCTCAACGGGAAATGAGCGGCCGCGCTTCAGCGGACGACACCCCGGTCGTGCGCGAGGTGGAGATCGTCAACAAGAAGGGCCTGCACGCCCGAGCGTCGGCAAAATTCGTGCAGACCGCCGAACAGTTTGACGCCGCTATCACTGTCACACGTGGCCACGAGACCGTAGGCGGGACCTCCATTATGGGCCTGATGATGCTGGCTGCAGGGCCCGGAATCACCATCACAATCAAAGCTATCGGCAAAGATGCTGCCAAAGCAGTCGAGACGCTCTGCACGCTCGTTGCCAGCGGCTTCGGTGAGGAAGACTAGGCGTTAGCCTACATAAAGAATTCTTTATATATGCGTTGCGGTGCTGGCGGCGGGCTGTTATAGCCACGGCCAGTCAACCCATCCGCAATCGTCAGGAACTGTATTGTCATGACTGCTTCCGCCAAGCCGAAGGCCAAGACCGGCGACTATGTCGTCAAGGACATCACCCTCGCATCCTGGGGGCGCAACGAGATCAACATCGCCGAAACCGAAATGCCCGGCCTGATGGCAACGCGGGAAGAATACGGCCCGCAACAGCCATTGCGTGGCGCCCGCGTTGCCGGGTCGCTGCACATGACCATTCAGACCGCCGTGCTCATCGAGACGCTGACGCATCTCGGCGCCGATGTGCGCTGGGCCTCCTGCAATATCTACTCAACTCAGGATCATGCGGCCGCGGCAATCGCCGAAGCCGGCGTTCCGGTGTTTGCAGTCAAAGGCGAGAGTCTGAAGGAATACTGGGACTACACGCACCGAATCTTTGAATGGCATGACGGCGGTACACCGAACATGATCCTCGATGATGGGGGCGACGCGACGCTGCTCTTGCATCTCGGTATGCAAGCCGAAACCAACGCGGCGGTGCTCAATCATCCGGGCAACGAGGAAGAAGAAGTGCTTTTCGCCGCCATCAAGAAGCGGCTGAAAGAACAGCCGGGCTGGTACACGAAAACTGCCAAGGCGATCAAAGGTGTCACCGAGGAGACCACGACCGGGGTGCATCGGCTCTATCAAATGGCCAAGGAAGGCCGCCTGATGTTTCCGGCAATCAACGTGAACGATAGTGTGACCAAATCAAAGTTTGACAATCTCTACGGCTGCCGTGAGTCGCTGGTCGACGGTATCCGCCGCGGCACCGACGTGATGATGGCCGGCAAGATCGCGATGGTTGCGGGTTTCGGCGACGTCGGCAAGGGTTCGGCGGCATCACTGCGCCAGGCCGGCTGCCGTGTGATGGTATCTGAAATCGATCCGATCTGCGCGTTGCAGGCGGCGATGGAAGGCTACGAGGTCGTCACCATGGAAGATGCCGCGTCGCGCGCCGATATTTTCGTCACTGCCACCGGCAATGTGGACGTGATTACAATCGATCACATGCGCAAGATGAAGCACCGCGCCATCGTCTGCAACATCGGCCACTTCGACAGCGAGATTCAGATCGCCAGCTTGCGCAATCTGAAATGGCACAACATCAAGCCGCAGGTGGACGAGGTGGAATTCGCCGACGGCAAGCGCATCATTTTGTTGTCGGAAGGACGCCTTGTGAACCTTGGCAACGCCATGGGGCACCCGAGCTTCGTGATGTCCTCGTCATTCACCAATCAGACGCTGGCACAGATCGAATTGTGGACCAATCCCGGCAAGTACAAGAAACAAGTGTATACGCTGCCCAAACAGCTCGATGAAAAGGTTGCGCGGCTGCATCTCGACAAGATTGGCGTGAAGCTGACCAAGCTTTCGGACAAGCAGGCCAACTACATCGGCGTTGCGGCCGAGGGCCCATACAAGGCGGATCACTACCGGTACTAAGCTCAGGGCCGCGGCGGCACGATCACAATCGTGTACCGCTGCGGTTTGCCCGCAATTCCAGCAAAATTGCGCACGATCTCCGTCTCGACCAAGGTCGCTGCGGCGCCGCGTGGCGCCGCTTCACGCTGGCAACTGGCGCCGCCGGCGAAACACACCAGCACCAATCCGCTCTTTGCAAGTTCGACTGCGTCGGGCTGAACCATGCCGATCAAAGCGCGCGGCCGATCGACGGCGTAGGTGATCACGCCATCGGCAATATCTTCTTCCCCGCCGACAAACCGCAATTTCTGCGGCGTTGCCTGATGCCACAATCGCTCGACTTCCGCCGTCAGGAGACGGGCTTGCGCAGCCGCCGGCAGCGGACCCCGGCGTTGCGCCATCACCATGATCGCCGGCGATACGATCAGCATCACCAGCGGCAGCGCCACCGCTGCGGCAAGAGTACGCCGCGTATCAATGGCGCGTATCGTCACCGACGGTGACGACAACAGCAGCACCGGCAAAAGCGAAAGCGCCGGCATTGACCACAACGACGTAATTTCAGCTCCGGCGATAATCGCACCGCCTGCCGGAAGTATGAGCGGACCCCAAAACGAAGATGCCACCAGGCGTCGATCATCATCGGGAGGCCAGATAACATTCATTACGGTGCGCCAGGAAGGTCGCGCGCGTACGAGAAACAAGATGATTGGAACGGTCACATAAGCAATGGAGCCAAGGAGATAGCTGAGGGAGCTTTGAAGTACTGCAGCGAACGGCTGCTGCGTGTGCACCGTCGTCGCATAGCTGAATGGTGCAAACCTGTGCTCAATCAACCAAATGATGTGCGGCATCAGCACTATCGATCCGGCGAGCACAGTGACAAAAGGTGCCGGTGACCGGAAATACTCAAAGTGGCGGCGGTCGATAACCGCGGCCAGGGCAAGTCCCAGGAGCAGAAAGATCGACCAATATTTTCCGAGCATGGCGCCGGCCGCCGCAATGCCGGCAAGCGCCGCCCACACGGCGCCCCGTGTGCGCACCGAGCACAGGAAAAACCAAGTAGTCGCCGCCCAGAGTGGCAGTAGCACAGTGTTTACGTTGAACTTCAGCGCGTGAAAATTGAAAAACGGAATAAATGTGAGCAGTGCAACAGCAACGATACGCTTTTCGGCGTCGAGGTAATCTAGCGAAACTCGCCAAACGATCCACATCGCGATCGCCGGCATCAGCATTGCCAGCAGATAGAAAGCCCATTCCGTAATTGGAAAGACTGAAAACCAGATCCAAGTCAGCCACGCCGCGAACGGCGGATGCTTGAGATAACCGTAAGACAGATCGCGGGACCACGCGATCAATTCTGTCATGTCCGGGTTCAGACCCTGCGCGCTCCTCGATATGGTGCCGTAGATGGTCCACAGCAGGACATAGCAGGCGAGTGAGACAATGACAGCGCGCTCGCGCCGCGCCGGATCGATCAGCGCATCGCGCAAGGGACCCGCTGCCCGCTCAGCGGATTGGAAAAACGCGAAGCGCATTGCAGCCGTCTCCACCCCGCTGATCCCACGGAAGCCAGAGCCTGAGCTAGAATACCCGACGGGGATCGGCAAGTTTAGACGGGATTTCCGGTCAAGGAATCCGGCAAATCGCTGCGCTTGAAGCTTGGGACCCCGGGTGTTATCTGCCGCGCCATGACGGCGTCACCGATCCAGAATATTCGCAATTTCTCCATTGTCGCGCACATCGACCACGGCAAGTCCACGCTTGCCGACCGGCTGATCCAGCTCACCGGCGCGCTGGAAGAACGCGAGATGAAGGAGCAAGTGCTCGATTCCATGGACATCGAGCGCGAGCGCGGAATTACCATTAAGGCGCAGACCGTGCGGCTCAACTACAAGGCACGCGACGGCAAGGACTACGTACTCAACCTGATCGACACGCCTGGCCATGTCGACTTTGCCTACGAGGTAAACCGCTCGCTCGCCGCCTGCGAGGGCTCGCTGCTGGTGGTGGACGCCAGTCAAGGGGTCGAAGCGCAGACGCTCGCCAACGTGTATCAGGCTATCGACAACGGCCACGAGATCGTGCCGGTTCTCAACAAGGTCGATCTGCCGGCTGCGGAGCCTGCCAAGGTCAAACAACAGATCGAGGACGTGATCGGGCTCGACGCCAGCAACGCCATCGAGATTTCCGCCAAGACCGGCCTGAATGTGCCGGAAGTATTGGAGGCCATCGTCACCCGGCTACCGCCGCCGAAAGGCGACCGCAACGCCACGCTGAAGGCTTTACTGGTGGACAGCTGGTACGACCTTTATCTCGGCGTCGTCGTGCTGGTTCGCATTGTTGATGGCATCCTGAAGAAGGGCCAGCGCATCCGCATGATGGGTACCGACGCGGCCTACGACGTGGACCGCACCGGCGTGTTCACGCCGAAGCTCCAGCCGGTCGACGAACTGGGCCCTGGCGAGATCGGCATGCTCACGGCGTCGATCAAGGAAGTCGCCGACACACGTGTGGGCGACACGATCACTGATGACCGCAAACCAGTGGATAAGCCCCTGCCCGGCTTCCGGCCCGCCGTCCCCGTCGTTTTTTGCGGTCTGTTTCCCGTCGATGCCGCGCAGTTCGAGGACTTGCGTGCGGCGATGGGCAAGCTGCGGCTCAACGACGCCAGCTTCACGTACGAAATGGAGACATCAGCCGCGCTCGGCTTCGGCTTCCGCTGCGGCTTTCTCGGCCTGCTGCATCTGGAAATCATCCAGGAGCGCCTGACGCGCGAATTCAATCTCGATTTGATCGCGACTGCGCCTTCGGTGATTTACAAAATAAAAACAACCGACGGCCGCGAACTCGAGATTCACAACCCGGTGGACATGCCGGAACCCAATCATATCGAGGAGATGCAGGAGCCGTGGATCGAAGCCACGATTCTGACGCCCGATGAATTCCTCGGCTCGGTACTCAAACTTTGTCAGGACCGACGTGGTGAACAGAAAGAGCTGACCTACGTGGGCAACCGCGCAATGGTGAAATACGACCTGCCGCTCAACGAAGTGGTTTTCGATTTCTACGACCGGCTCAAGTCGGTCTCGCGCGGCTATGCCTCGTTCGACTATCACCTGACGGACTACAAGCCGGCGGATCTGGTCAAACTCCAGATGCTGGTCAACGGCGACCCGGTTGATGCCTTGGCCATGCTGGTTCACCGTACCCGAGCCGAAACCCGTGGCCGCGCCATGGCGGAAAAGCTGAAGGAGTTGATTCCGCCACACATGTTCCAGGTGCCGATCCAGGCCGCTATCGGCGGCAAGATCATCGCTCGCGAGACCGTGCGCGCATTCCGCAAGGACGTGACGGCAAAATGTTACGGCGGCGACGCGACTCGCAAGCGCAAGCTTCTGGACAAGCAGAAGGAAGGCAAAAAGCGCATGCGGCAATTCGGTAAGGTCGACATCCCGCAAGAGGCGTTCATCGCTGCGCTCAAGGTAGATGTCTGAAGCCGCTGGCGCCGTCCGTCTTTTTGCCGGAAGCTGTGCTAGTATATGGCCGTCCCGTAAGACGGAACCGTTCACAATGTTCCTGCGAACCGTGATTCTGTTCGTTTTGCCGTGCCTGGTTGCAGGTGGTTTTCTTGCATCCACGGGGCACGCGGTCGCGCAAACGCCCGCAAAGGCCGCGCTGGGACCGGCTCCGCTGCCAACGCCGAAACCGTCGACGGACATCCAGGTCAGGGAAAAAACCGTGCCGGCGAAACAGCTTTTCGGCGAGAAAAAACTGCCGTCGATCGGTAAAGCAGTGGCAATTGGTTATTATCCGCGCGGATGCCTCTCCGGTGCCGTCGAGCTGCCAGTCAATGGATCGACCTGGCAGGTCATGCGCGTGTCGCGCAACCGCAATTGGGGCCATCCGAGCCTGATCAGTTTCGTGGAAAAATTTGCCAACGACGCCGCCAAAGCTACAGGCTGGAAGGGCATTCTTGTCGGCGACCTGGCGCAGCCGCGCGGCGGACCGTCGCCCTCCGATCACGCCAGTCATCAGATCGGACTTGATGTCGACATCTGGTTCATGCCGATGCCTGACCACGTACTGACCAAGGAAGAGCGCGATACCATCGCGGCCAGCAATCTCGTGGCGCCTGACTGGAAGCATCTCAATCCGCAGAGTTGGACGCCGCAGCACGTTGCATTCATCAAGGCTGCCGCCCAGGAGCCCAATGTGGAGCGCGTGCTGGTGAACGCCGTGATCAAAAAGGAATTGTGCCGCGTCAAAACCGCGAAAGATAATGCATGGATGGCAAAGGTGCGCCCCTGGTATGGCCATCATGACCATATCCATGTACGGCTGGCCTGCCCGCCCGATTCGCCGTCTTGCCGCCCGCAGACGCCAGTGACCGGCGCCGACGGCTGCGACGCCAAAGAACTCGACCACTGGCTTTCGGACAAAGTTCTGGCTCCGCAGATTCATCCAAGCAAGCCAACCACACCGCCCAAGCCGGTGATGCTCGCCGACTTACCTGCCGCCTGCAAAACTGTGCTCGAAGCGCCTGACAAGAAGACCAGCTTGGCGACCGAAAAGCCCTAGTTGCCATGGCCAAGAGCACGACGAGTTCGCTGGAAGTTCTGGCCGCGCTCGAGCGCAAGGTGCTCTGGCTCGCGAGCTGGATGATCCACAACGCCAATCATCTGCGCGAGAGCACGGATGGCTTGAAGGTCGGCGGCCATCAGGCATCGAGCGCCTCGCTCGCCACCATCATGACCGCGCTTTATTTCGACGTGCTCCGGCCGCAGGACCGCGTCGCGGTGAAACCGCATGCGAGCCCGATTTTTCACGCTATCCAGTATTTGCTGGGCAATCAGTCGCGCGAGCGGCTGGAGGCTTTCCGCGGCTATAAGGGCGCGCAGAGTTATCCATCGCGCACCAAGGACGCCGACGATGTGGATTTCTCGACCGGATCCGTCGGTCTCGGCGTGGCGCAGACGCTGTTCTCTTCGCTCACGCAGGACTACGTGCGCGCGCACGGCTGGGGACTGGACCGGCCGGACGGCCGCATGGTGGCGCTGGTCGGCGATGCCGAGCTTGACGAAGGAAATATATTCGAATCGCTGCTGGAGGGCTGGAAGCAGGGGCTGCGCAATTGCTGGTGGATCGTCGACTATAACCGTCAGAGTCTCGACGCAGTTGTGCGCGAAGGGCTGTGGGAGCGTTATCAGCAGCTGTTCGCGAATTTCGGTTGGAATGTCGTTATCCTCAAATACGGCTCGCTGCAGCAGGCGGCGTTCAAAGAGCCCGGCGGCGAGACACTGCGCCGATGGATCGACAATTGCCCCAACCAGCTCTACTCCGCGCTGGTATTCGCCGGCGGCGCGGCCTGGCGCAAGCGGCTCAATGACGAAATCGGCGACCAGGGTGATGTCAGCAAGCTGATCGAGAGACGGAGTGACGAACAGCTTGCTGCCCTGATGAACAATCTCGGCGGACACGATCTGCCCTCCGTGCTCGAGGCATTCCACAATGCCGACCCGGAAAAACCCACGTGCTTCATCTGTTACACAGTCAAAGGCTTCGGACTGCCTTTCGCCGGGCACAAGGACAATCACGCCGGGCTGATGACGCCGCAGCAGATGGAGACTTTCCGCCAGGCCATGGGAGTGCGCCCCGGTCACGAGTGGGACAAGTTCGAAGGTCTCACGGTCCCCACGGAAAAACTTCAGCGGTTCCTCGAGCACGTGCCGTTCGCGTCAGCCAGCGCGCGGCGATTGACGGCGGAAACGCTTGAGGTACCGGATAGTCTGAGCGTCACCATCCAGCCTGTCATGTCGACGCAGACCGGTTTTGGCGCGATCCTCAACGAGATCGGGCGCGGCGCGGGCGAGTTCACGCGTCGCATCGTTACCACCTCTCCGGACGTGACTGTTTCGACAAATCTTGGACCTTGGGTCAACCGGCGTGGGCTGTTTGCGCGTCAGGCGATGGCCGACACATTCAAGAGCGAGCACATCCCATCGACCTTCAATTGGGAGTTCTCGCCCAAAGGCCAGCACATCGAGCTCGGCATCGCCGAGATGAACCTCTTTATTCTGCTGTCCGCGCTCGGTCTCTCGCACAGCGTCCATGGCGTGCGTCTGCTTCCGATCGGTACGCTTTATGATCCCTTCATTGCGCGCGGCCTCGATGCGCTCAACTATGCCTGCTATCAGGATGCGCGGTTCATGCTGGTCGCAACACCGTCGGGCATCACCTTGGCCGGCGAAGGCGGCGCCCATCAGTCGATTGCGGAGCCGCTCATCGGCCTGGCACAGGACGGGCTGGCATCTTTCGAGCCGGCCTATGTCGACGAACTGGCGGCCATCATGGCCTGGGCATTTTCCTACATCCAAAAGAACGGCGAGGTCGCGCCTTCGGAAGTGAACTGGCTGCGCGATGAGACTGGTGGCTCGGTGTACCTGCGGCTGTCGACGCGGCCAATCGAGCAGATCAAGCGCGACATGACCGCTGAGTTGCGCCAGCAAATCGTCGATGGCGCTTACTGGCAGCGCAAGCCAGGGCCCAATTGCCAGGTCGTCGTCGCTTATGCCGGCGCGGTGGCGCCGGAAGCGATCGAGGCCGTAGGGCTTATGGCAGAAGACCGCCGCGACGTCGGTTTGCTCGCGGTCACTTCCGCTGACCGCCTCAACGCCGGCTGGACCGCGGCCCAGCGCGCGCGCGAACGCGGCCTGGTACATGCGCGATCACACATCGAGCGACTGCTCGTGGAGGTGCCGGCGCATTGCGGCCTCGTCACTGTGCTCGACGGGCATCCTGCGACATTGGCCTGGCTGGGCGCGGTTGCCGGTCATCGCGTGCGCCCGCTTGGCGTCGAACATTTTGGTCAGACCGGCTCGCTCGCCGAGCTCTACCGGCACTACGGCATCGATGCCAACGCCATCGTCGCGGCGGCGCAGGCGATTGCGCCCGGCCGCCCGATCCGTCACCTCAAGGCGTTACCGTAGAAGCATCGCCGGGATTGCAAAGATAATGATCCAGACGATGATCGCGCACACGATGACGGCAATGGTGTAAAGCAAGGCCTTGTCCGCCGACGGCCTCATCAAAGATCCAATTCCGGTGTACAGCAGATAGAGGCTGTACAGACCGAGAATTCCCAGAAATCCCAGCGCCGGTATGAGGTTGAACACGCCGGCGATCCAGGCGGCGGTCGGCGTATAGGCCGATACCCGCATGGCATTCTCGAAATTTTTCTGGGCGCCGAAAGTACCGGCGAGAAAATCAATGACGTAGGCGACGACAAAGACACCGATCAACGAGAGAACATAGGTGATGACGGCCGCCACAAGGCCAGCACCGATGCCGTAGCGAATTGGCCCATAGCCGATGAGTGTCATCCCGATGAAATTGCATACCGGCGGAATGGCGGCGAGGATCGCCACGTAGTTTGGAAACAGATAGCCGGCATTGCCCGGCTCGCGTGCGATGGCGGACCATTCCGAATTTGGCTGAAACAGAATTCCCTTAACCCGCTCCACGAGATTCATGACACCCCTCCATTAAACCCGCGGTTTGATTATAGACGCTTTTGGTCCTCCAAAATCATCGCCGCGCCCTTTTCCGCAATCATTATGGTCGGCGAATTGGTATTGCCGGACGTGATCGAGGGCATCACCGAAGCATCGACTACCCGCAGGCGATCGATGCCCATGACCCGCAGCCGCGCGTCAACAACCGCGCGGGTATCATCGTCCCGTCCCATTCGCGCGGTTCCGACCGGGTGAAAAATCGTCGTGCCGATATCGCCCGCAGCCTTGGTGAGGCTTGCGTCGTCATTGCCGACAGATGGCCCCGGCAGGTATTCGATGGGAGAGTATTTTTGCAACGCGGGCTGGGCGACGATCCGGCGCGTAACGCGGATCGCATCTGCCGCGACACGCTGATCTTCTGGCGTTGAGAGGTAGTTTGGCTTGATGGCCGGAGCCTGCGACGGATCCTTTGATTTGAGGGTGAGCGCGCCGCGGCTGGTCGGCCTGACATTGGTGACGCTCGCCGTGAAGGCGGGGAAAGGGTGCAGCGGTTCGCCAAACTTATCCAGCGAAAGGGGCTGGATATGATACTGAATGTTGGCGCGATCCTGTGTCGGATCCGACTTCGTAAAGGCGCCCAGCGTTGACGGCGCCATGGTCAGCGGACCGCGGCGACGCAGCGCGTAGTCGAGGCTCATCCCCAACCGCTGAAACAGCGAGGCGTAAGTCTCGTTTAGCGTCTTCGCACCGGAGACCTTGAAGATCGTGCGCAGCTGCAAGTGATCGTGCAGATTGGCGCCCATGCCCGGCTTGTCGAGCACGATCGGGATGCCGAATTGCGCCAGCTGCGCGGCGGGACCGATCCCGGACAGCATCATGATGTGCGGTGAGCCGATGGAGCCGGCGGCGAGTATGACTTCGCCGCGACAGCGCGCACTGCGCGGATCGCCCTTTTGCCGCCAGCGCACTCCATTGACGCGTCTGCCATCAATTTCGAGCGCTTCCACGAGGCAGCCGGTTTCAAGTTGCAGGTTTCTCCGGTGCAGCACAGGTTTCAGAAATCCGCGCGCCGCCGACCAGCGGCGGCCGTGCTTCTGGTTGACGTGAAAATAGCAAATCCCTTCGTTGTCGCCGGTATTGAAGTCTTCGATATTCGCAATGCCATACTGGTTCGCCGCGGCACGAAATGCCTCGAGGATCTCCCAGCTGACACGCGGAAACTCGACGCGCCATTCGCCGCCAACCCCGTGGTGTTCGCTTTTCAGAAAATGGTCGACGTGTTTGCGGAAATAAGGGCGCACGTCGGTCCACGACCAACCAGGGAGCCCGAGCTGCCGCCAATGATCGTAGTCGCCGGCCTGACCCAGCATGTAGATCATGGCGTTGATGGCCGACGAGCCGCCGATCACCTTACCGCGCGGATAGTTGAGGCTGCGGCCATTGAGGCCGGGCTCCGGCTCCGTCTTGAACATCCAATCGGAACGCGGATTGCCGATGGCGAAAAGATAGCCGACCGGAATGTGGTACCAGATCCAGTTATCCTTGCCGCCGGCTTCCAGCAGCAGCACGCGTTTTGCCGGATCGGCCGACAAGCGATTGGCAAGCACGCAGCCGGCTGAGCCCGCGCCCACAACGATGTAGTCGAATTCGCCCTCTATAGCCGACGCGGCTGCCACTTCCGTCACTCCGTCCCTGGACTTTACCCCGGTCGGCCGGACTTGCTAGGGTAACAAACGTTGCGGCGCCCCGTGCGTGCGCCGCACGCAACCGGAACGGCGGTTCCGATTTCAAGCCGGATTATAGGCCTACGGCGGCGCGTTGACGCCGCAGGAGAACCGCCATGTTTGTGAGATTTTTCGCCATCTTCGGCTTTCTTTGCGTGCTCGCGGGGACGCCACAACCGCTGTTCGCTCAGGAACAACTCACGGTCTTCGCGGCGGCGTCGCTGAAGAATGCGCTCGACGAAACCAACGCGGCGTTCTCCAAGGCGAGCGGCATGAAAGTGGTATCAAGTTACGAGGCCAGCTCGGCGCTGGCCAAACAAATCGAACAGGGAGCACCCGCCGATATTTTCATCTCCGCCGATCTGCGCTGGATGGACTATGCCGCGGAGCGCAAGCTGATCGATACAAGCACGCGGGTGAACCTGCTTGGCAACAAGCTGGTGCTGATAGCACCGGTTGATTCCAAACTTGGCAACCTAAACATCGGCCACGGTTTCGATATCGCCAAGCTTGCCGGCGATGGCCGCATCGCCGTCGCGGATGTTAAAGCGGTGCCCGCCGGGCTCTACGCCAAAGCGGCACTGGAAAAACTCGGAGCGTGGTCAGCCGCCGAGCCAAAGCTGGCGCAGGCGGAAAACGTGCGGGCGACCCTTGCCTTCGTCGCACGCGGCGAAGCGCCGATCGGCATTGTTTATGAGACCGACGCTAAGGTCGAACCAAAGGTGAAAACCATCGGTGTATTTCCTTACGACTCATATCCTCCGGTCACCTATCCGATCGCGGCAACCGCCGAGTCCAAAAAAGCGAGCGCCGCGCAGTATCTTGGTTTTCTGCGGAGCGCCGCCGCCAAGGCGATCTTCGAAAAATACGGCTTCAGCTTCCTGATCAAGCCGGTGTCTTAGACGGGTAGCGCAGCGCGTGCTCGACTTATCACCACAGGATTGGACCGCAGTCGCACTGTCGTTGCGGGTTGCGGCGATATCGACAGTGGTAGCGCTGCCGTTCGGCATCGCTGTCGCCATGCTGCTGGCGCGCGGATCGTTCTGGGGAAAATCCGTGCTCGACGCCGTCGTGCACCTTCCCCTGGTGCTGCCCCCGGTCGTCACCGGCTATCTGCTGCTCATCAGCCTCGGCCGGAGGGCGCCGCTCGGCGCATTTCTCGCAGATCACTTTGGCATCGTTTTTTCGTTTCGCTGGACCGGCGCCGCGGTTGCCTGCGGCGTTATGGCATTTCCGCTGTTGGTCCGCGCGATAAGATTGTCGATTGAAGCCATCGACCGGCGGCTGGAGGATGCCGCCGCCACGCTCGCCGCCAGCCGCTTCTGGATTTTCGCAACGGTGACCTTGCCGCTGGCGTTGCCCGGAATCATTGCCGGCATGATGCTCGCTTTCGCCCGCGCGCTTGGCGAATTTGGCGCCACCATCACCTTTGTTTCCAACATTCCGGGCGAGACGCAGACCATCTCCGCT
Organism: Pseudolabrys sp.; assembly: GCA_035623095.1. Lineage (GTDB taxonomy): Bacteria > Pseudomonadota > Alphaproteobacteria > Rhizobiales > Xanthobacteraceae > Pseudolabrys. Next base: position 56,102 of record DASPUD010000058.1, on the reverse strand, counting down.
GCGATTTACACATTGATTCAGGTGCCGGGCGGGGATGCCGATGCGCTCAAGCTCGTTTTCGTATCAATTGTCATCTGCTTTGCCGCCCTGCTCGCCTCGGAATGGCTGGCGCGGCGCGCTACCGCGCGTCTTCACGGGGCCTGACAATGCTTGTCGTTAAAGCAAAAAAGCAGCTAGGCGACTTTACGTTGAGCGGGTCCTTCACGAGTGAAGGTGGCGCTACGGCGTTGTTCGGACCTTCAGGCGCCGGCAAGACTTCGATCATCAACATGATTGCCGGGCTGTTGAGGCCCGATAGCGGCCGCATTCTGCTGGATGACGATGTGCTGTTTGACCATGCCGCGCACATCGACGTACCGGTCTCGCGTCGACGCATCGGCTACGTGTTTCAGGAAGGCCGGCTGTTTCCGCATCTGTCGGTCAGGCACAATCTGGACTACGGCCGCTGGATGGGCGGTTATCCGAGCGATCCAGACGCGTTCGACCATGTGGTCGAGCTGCTCGATATCGGCCATTTGCTGGGCCGGCGACCTGGCAAGCTTTCCGGCGGCGAGCGGCAACGCGTTGCGGTCGGACGGGCCCTGTTGATGCGCCCGCGCTTATTGTTGCTGGACGAGCCGCTCGCTTCGCTCGATGCCGCGCGAAAACGCGAAATCCTGCCCTATCTCGAGCGCCTGCGCGACGAGGCACGCGTGCCGTTGATTTATGTCAGCCACAATGCCGCCGAGCTCCGGCGTATAGCAACCAGCGTTGTGCAGCTCGAGGCTGGAACAGTGATCGCAAGAGGCGGCATCGAACTGCTCGACGCCGCGCAGGCGGATATGCTTGCCTAAGGAATGTTCCCCCCGGAGCGAATCATCTGCCTGACCGAGGAAACCGTGGAGACGCTTTATCTCCTCGGTGAGGATCGGCGAATTGTCGGTGTCTCCGGTTACGCGGTGCGGCCACCACAGGTGCGCCGTGAAAAACCCCGCGTCTCCGCTTTCATCTCCGCCGACGTGCCTAAGATCCTCGCGCTCAAGCCGGACCTTGTGCTCACTTTCTCCGACTTGCAGGCCGATATCGTTGCCGAATTGATACGCGCCAACATCGCTGTGCATGCGTTCAATCAACGCGACGTGGCCGGCATTCTCGACATGATACGCACGCTTGGCGCGCTGGTCGGCGCTTCCGAAAAAGCCGATGGCCTTGCTGTCTCGCTAGCGGCCCGAGTCGATGTCGCGCGTGATCGCGCGTTGCGGTTGCCGTACCGGCCCCGCGTATATTTCGAGGAATGGGACGAACCAATGATTTCAGGCATCGCCTGGGTGTCGGAGCTGATCGCGGCCGCCGGAGGCATCGATGTGTTCCCGCAAGTCGCCGTGCGCAAGAACGCCAAGGACCGTATCTTATCGCCGGAGGACGTCATCGCCGCCCGACCCGACATCATCGTCGGCTCCTGGTGCGGCAAAAAATTCGTTCCGGCCAAAGTCGCCGCACGGCCCGGGTTTGCCAATGTTCCCGCCGTTGCCAACGGCTGGCTGCGCGAGATCAAGTCCACGTTGATTCTCCAGCCCGGACCAGCGGCCTTGACAGACGGTCTCGACGAGCTCGCAAGGGTCATTGCGGAATGGGCGGAAACGATGCCGGAAAAATCGGCGCGAACGGCGTGAACTCGCCGCCAGGACGTGCTAGAACGCGGGCGAACTCGAATTGGCAAGGACGATCGCAATGCAGGCAAACAAGAACCGCTCCGACCTTTGGATTGACGTGGCTGTCATCGTTGCCCTCGTCACCCTTGACGTCGTGGCGCGCCTGCTGCCGCATCCTCCGGGCTTCCTGCCGGTTGCCGCCAGCGGCTTCTTCGCTGGCCGCATCCTGCGCATCCCGCCACTGGCGATCGCCGTGCCGATGCTTGGCATGGTGCTGAGCGATACGATCCTGCCTACCGAAGATTGGCGCATCCAGGCCGTAGGCTTTGTGGTGATTGCGATCCCCGCGCTCGCCGGAATTCTCACCCGCCGCTGGCGCGGCGTGTTGCCGGTCATCGCGACTATCGTGCCTTGCTCGATTCTTTTTTTCCTGCTGTCGAACGGGGCGGTGTGGGCCTTCAGCGGCATGTATTCGCTCACGTGGCAAGGCTTGACGCAGTGCTACGTCGCAGCCCTGCCGTTCCTCGACAAAACGGTGCTTGGCGATTTGTTCTGGACCGCGGTTCTCTTCGGCAGCGCCTGGCTGGTCCGGCACACACCGGCATTGTCGCGGCGCGCAATCTAACCCAGCAATCTCTGAATTCTGCGTTTTGCCGATCTAAGACGGCCGGGCAACCCGGTTTCCGGCTCCGGTTCCGCCAGCCGCAGTCCGACGGTCGTCACCCGGCCGCCACTGACTTTGTGCGCCAATAGCGCAATGGGGCCAAGCTCGACGATGTCTCCAGTTTTTACCCGGCGCCGCAGCTGCTCGCCGAAATAATCTGCGAGAGTTACTTCTGTGTGGTCTGCTGCAACCTGGAGACCGTAGATTTCCGCCAGCGCGCCGAGGGTCGCTGTCGCCGGCACGAAGAAATCACCGAGCAGCCGCGGATCCGGCGTCGCCGGCGGCGGCAATTTGACGAAGAACCGGTCGAGCGCCTGGGCCTTTTCCGGCGGAGCCAGCAGGTAGACGTAATCGCCTTCACGCACGGGCGCCGCTTCAGCCGGCGTCAGAATCTCTTCGTTGCGGATAACAAGGGTCGGCCGCGCCCAATTCGGAATGAGTCCGCGGCGCAGGAACGGGCTGTTCGCCGCAACCGGATAGCCGACGATTTCACGCGTCAACTGACCCGGCAGATCGAGCTCGACCCGCCGCGGCAGTGGATCAGAGCGCGCGAAAGAGATGTCGAGCTTTCGCGCGGCCAGCGCGACCGTCCAGCCTTGCACCAGCAGCGACGACAGGACCACAACGAAAGCCACATCGAAATAAAGATAGGCACGCGGCAGCCCAACAAGCAGCGAAATCGACGCGAGAAAAATACCGACTGCGCCGCGCAAACCGACCCAGGAAATGAAAAGCATCTCACGCCACTGAAACTTGAATGGCTGGAGACAGAGAAAGACTGCCACGGGCCGTGCGATCAACATCAGAACCAGAGCAACCGCGATCGCACCTGTCAGGCTGTCGGCCAGCCGATGCGGCCAAGCCAACAGACCAAGCAGCACGAACATGACGATCTGCGCCAACCATGTGACGGCGTCGAGAAAGACAACGACGGAGTTATGAGCGCGCGTTTGTTTGTTGCCGACGACCAGGCCAGCAAGATAGACCGCGAGAAAACCTGATGAATGCACGGCATTGGCAAAGGCAAACACGACCAGCGCACTCACGGCAACAAATGGCGCATGCAGGCCTTGCGCGAGCGACAGGCGGTTGAGCACCAGCACGATGATTTGCCCGCCGACGAAACCGATAACGCAGCCGAGAGTGGCATCGCGCAGGAATGACATCAGCGCATGCGTCCAGGTCTCGTCGGCGAGCAGAAGGATCTTCACCAGAAGCAGGACAAGAAACACCGCAAAAGGATCATTGGTGCCGGATTCCACTTCCAGCACGGCGCGAATGCGCGGGCGCAGGCGCAGGCCGCGTGCGTTGATCAAGAAGAACACGGCTGCCGCGTCGGTCGAGGCCACAACCGCCCCAATGAGCAGCGCCGGGATCCAGTCGATGCCGAGCACAAATCTTGCCACCGGAGCCGTCAGCAAGGTGGTGATCAGTACACCGGCCGTAGCCAGCGACAGTGCTGGCCACAACACGTTGCGAAAGCTGGCAAAACGCGTGCGCAGGCCGCCGTCGAAAAGGATCAATGCCAGCGCGATCGAGCCTACCGTGTAGGCGACACCGACGTCGTCGAATTTGATGCCGCCCGGACCGCCCTCACCGGCCAGCATCCCGACCAGAAGGAAGACCAGCAGCAGCGGCGCTCCGAAGCGCAATGCGATCAGGCTCGACAGAATACCGGCGAGAACCAGCAGGCTGCCGAGCAATATCGCGAGGCTGACGGTATCGAGCGACCCCATCGCGCGAATCTCCCCAGTCTATAGGAGAGATTCGCGTGCGCGAGAGCAACGGAAAACGTTGCCGCAGCTCAGGGAACAATCAAAAAGCCACCTTGTCGCCGCCCTTCAGCGCAAGGATTTCACGCGCCTCGTCGGAGTTTGCAATCTCCAGCCCGAGGCCCTCGAGAATCTTGCGCACTTGCGTCACCTGCTGGGCATTCGATTCGGCCAGCTTGCCGGCGCCGATCCAGAGTGAATCCTCCATGCCGACCCGCACGTTGCCTCCCATGGAGGCGGCCATGGCCGCGACCCGCATCTGGTTGGCGCCCGCGCCCAGCACCGACCAGTGGTAGCTGTCGCCAAGCAGCCGATCGGCGGTCCGTTTCATCATGATGATGTCCTCGGGGTGCGGTCCGATGCCGCCCAGGATGCCGAAGACCGACTGCACGAAGACGGGCGGCTTGACCACGCCGCGGTCGAGGAAGTGCTTGAGCGTGTAGAGATGACCGATGTCGTAGCACTCGATTTCGAAACGCGTGTTATTGGCGGCGCAGGTCGTGAGAATATACTCAATGTCCGCAAAGGTGTTCTTGAACATGCCTTTGCGCGACCCTTCAAGATACGGCTCTTCCCACTCGTGTTTGAACTTGCCTTTGTAGCGCGCGATCATCGGATAGAGACCGAAGTTCATTGTGCCCATGTTGAGCGAAGCAACTTCCGGCTTGAAAGTCGCAGCCGGCCGCACGCGCTCTTCGATCGACATGTTGGGCGCGCCGCCTGTGGTGATATTCACCACCACGTTCGAGCGCTGTTTGATCACCTTGAGGAACGGAGCAAACGCTTCCGGCGTCTGATCCGGGCGGCCATCCTGCGGGTTCCGCGCATGAAGGTGCACAATCGCCGCACCGGCTTCCGCCGCGCCAATAGCGGCGTCGGCAATCTCCTGCGGGGTCACCGGCAGATGCGGCGACATCGACGGCGTGTGAATTGAACCAGTGACAGCGCAGGTAATGATGACTTTACGCGGCTTCGCCATGAGCTTTCCATCCCGGTGAAGTGAGTGTTGTCGAATGGCAAATGGACTTCGCCAGCGATCCTAGAGTATCAGCCGTACGGGAGTCACCCTGCATGGAGCTAAGGCGGACCGTGGACGCAAAAAGCCAATCGGCGACGTCCTCAGGCATCGCAATCGGCGTGCTGTGCGGTACCGGCGCGGCGCTCGGCTGGGCAGCAGGTTTTGTCGCAGCCAAACACGGTGTTGCCATCGGGTTTTCGCCGGCCGATCTGGCCTTCCACCGCTTCTTCTGGTCAGGGCTGCTGGTAATACCGCTCGCGCTGCGTGAGGGATTGCTTGATCTCGGCGGCATTGGCTGGCGGCGCGGCCTGGTGATGAGCATTCTATCCGGCCCGCCGCAAGCCATGATCGCCTATACCGGATTCATACTTGTGCCACTCGGTCACGGCACCACGATTCAACCGGCTTGCGCTGCACTTTCCGGGTTGATCCTCGCCTCGCTGGTCCTGCACGAGAAGCCAACCTCGCAACGCATTATCGGCGGAGCAACCATCATCGCCGGGCTGCTGGTGTACGGTTTCGAATCTCTATCCACGATTGGCGGCCATGGCATCGCCGGAGATTTGTTGTTCGCCACCGCGGGGCTGTTTTGGGCGACTTTCGGAACTTTGCTTCGTCTGTGGCGTGTATCCGGACCGCGCGCGGTTGCCATCGTCGGCGCGCTTTCGATTCTGGTCTACGCTCCATTGCACGCGCTTTTGGTCGGCTACGGTGGGATTCTGCAGATGCCGCTTGCGGAAAATCTATTGCAAGCTGTCGTGCAAGGCCTGCTTGCCGGCGCAGTGCCGATTTATCTATTTGCGCGCGCCGTGAATCTGCTTGGCGCTGGCCGCGCGGCAACGTTTCCCGCGCTGGTGCCCGGTTTCGGACTGATCATCGGCTATCTCACGCTAGGGGTCGTGCCGAGCATCGCACAGGTCGTCGGCCTGGTGGTCGTCGTGATCGGATTCAGATTCGCGCTGCGCTGAGCTTTACTCCGGGCCCGCATATTTGCCGGCTGTCTCCGGGAACATTGTCTTTATGATCTTGAACTTGGAGATATCGACGGTCGCATCCATGTGAAGAAAGACGACCGCGTCACGCAGCACTTTCTCGATGCCAAAATCCAGCATGACGCCGTTGCCGCCGTGCAATTCCACGGCGTGTTGCGCGACCTTCATTACTTCTTCCGACGCGAACATCTTGGCCATGTTGACCAGAACTTCGGCGTCCGGCGCGTTGTCATCAACCGCTTGTGACGCGCGACCAAGCAAAGCGCGCACCGCCTCTATGCGTGTCGCCATGTCGGCGAGCCGCAACGCTACCGCTTGATGCTTGATCAGGATGCGGCCGCCCTGCACGTAGTTTTGCACATAGTCCGCCGTCGCCTCGAAGGCGCGGACACCGACGCCGAGATTCTTGGCGGCCTGGATGATCTTGCCGGGACGGAAGTAGACACCAGCCGAACCCAACGCCGTATCCTTCACCAACAGATGGTCGTCGGGAACGAACATGTCCTCGAACACCATCTCGCCGTTGTTCATGAAGCGGCAGCCGAGCGTTTCGTTGCAGCGCGCGACCGAGAAACCTTTTGTTTCGCGCGGCACCAGGAACGACGACGTCCCCTGGAGCATGCCCACCTTCGTATTGGTGTTGGCGTAAACGACGTAGAGGCTGGCGTCATAGCCGTTGGAGATGAATTGTTTGCGCCCGTTGATCACCCAGCCGCCATTGGCCTTGACCGCTTTAGTCTGCATTGACGCTTCGGGGACGTTATAGGGAAGCCAGCGGTCGGAGGCACCGCGCGGCTCGGTCAGGCAATGTGCCATAAGGAATTGCGGCTCGGAGACCAGGCGCTTGAACCATTTCTCCTGCAAATGGCGGGGCGCCAGCTGGCGCAGCAACACCGACACTTTCCAGTTTTGCACCATCTTGTCGGCGAGGCCGGAATCGCCGCGCGCGAGTTCCTCCGCGACAAGGGCGAATGTCTTGACCTCGGTGCCCTTCTCAAGTTCGACGCCACCGAATTCTTCCGGCACGCCGAGTGTGCGGATGCCGATCTTTTCGGCCTCTTCCAGAATCCTGGGCGGCAGCCGGTCTTCCGGCACCATCGACCATTCGCGCTGCCAGTTCTGTTTGATGAACGGCAGAACTACTTCGTCAACGAAATCGCGGCAGCTTTGCCGCATCATGCGCTGTTCTTCCGACAGCCCTCGGTCTGCGGACGTACGATCGAGCATCTAAATGTTCCTTCTTGCGTTCCGGCAAAAGTTCGGCGCTAGGCAGCTTTCCTGTTCGCCAGGAACTCGCCCATGCGATCCAGCGCCTTCAATATGTTTTCTGTAGAGTTCGCATAGGACAGCCGCACGTAACCTTCGCCGAGAATACCGAAATCGGGGCCGCCGATAATGGCGACACCTGCATCCTCCAGCAGCGACGAGGCCAGCGCCTTGGCCTTCCATCCGGTACGCTTGATATTGGGAAAGGCATAGAAGGCGCCTTTCGGCGTCGCGCAGGACACGCCTGGCAGCTTGTTGAGGCCCTCGACTACTACCTTTCGCCGCTTGTCGAATTCGGCGACCATTTTTGTCACTTCGTCCTGCGGGCCTTTCAACGCGGCGAGGCCCGCATATTGCGCCGATGCGTTGACGCACGAGTGGAGATTGACCGCAAGCTTGCGCGCATAGTCGTAGAGCTTGCCGGGCCAGACTGCGTAACCGAGCCGCCAACCGGTCATGGCGTAAGTTTTGGACCAGCCATTGAGCAGAATTAGCCGGTCGCGGATCGACGGGTATGAAAGCAAACAGACGTGCGTCTCGCCGTCATAGACCATGTGGTCATAGATTTCGTCCGACATGACGGCAACGTCCGGCCATTTATCCAGACCGGCGACCAGCTTGTCGACTTCGCGCTTGGGTGTGACGCCGCCGGTCGGATTGGCAGGCGAATTGAGGATCAGCAGTCGGGTTCGCGGCGTGATCAGTTTGAGCGTTTCTTCAGCCGAAAACGCAAAGCCATTTTCCTCGCGGACCGGTACGGGCACCGGTTTCGCGCCGGTGTACTCGATCATCGAACGGTAAATCGGAAATCCAGGATCGGGATACAGAATCTCGGCGCCGGGCTCGCCGAACATCAGGATCGACATGAACATGGTCGGCTTGCCGCCGGGCATGATCATCACGCTGTCGGGTGAGACTTCGACCTTAAATCGCTTGGCAAGATCGGCGGCTACGGCCTCGCACAGCGGCGGAATGCCATTGGCCGGCGTATAGCCGTGATGGCCTTCGCGCAAAGCTTTCACGGCCGCTTCAACAATGAAATCCGGCGTCCGGAAGTCCGGCTGGCCAATGCCGAGATTGATAATGTCGCGGCCCTGCGCAACGAGCGCGTTGGCGCGGGCGAGTACCGCAAAGGCGTTTTCCTCACCGATACGATCAAACGCCGCGATAGTACGAAGCATAACTGCACTCCTCCCGGGGTGAAGCAGCCCCGCGGTGCGGCCGCGGCGGCTTCTCCAGCAAGGCGTGCAGTTCAGCCGATCAGGCGGAAAAAATCAAACGCGGACAGGGCTTTCCGCGAAGGTCAGGGATCGCCGCCGAAGCGCCCGCTGATATCCCGCCAGATCTGAAAGCGGATGTTCGGATCGGGATCGTCGCCGAGATAGGTTCCGCTGTAATACAGTGGTCCGGCGGGAAACTTGTCGGTACCCCAATGTTGCTGCGTCGTACGGGTCGTCGTCGAGGCAGCGGCAACTTTTTTATGCTTACGCGGCTTGGCGTCTTCTGCATACGACGCCGACGCGAAAGTCAGGGCCAGCATGGCGGCAAGTAGTCTGAACGGAAGCGATGGCATGGCGTTCTCCATGACACTGTATTGCCTGAAGGACATGTCATTCGATTACTGAATTGACGCCGCGATGCAAAGTTAAATGCGCCGCCAATTCGATCACAACTCATTGTCGGAATATCGAGGCTCTTCGGGTGTTATGCGTCAGCCAAATGGCAGCCAATCTCTGTATCTCCCTGTGGAAATGGCGTAACCGCTTTGTCCGATTGCAATGAGCCGACGCTTGGGCCCATTGTCGCGTTCCTTACGTGTGGGATTGGATCATGATCATCGCCGACAAATGCCGCACGTTCCGCACGCTGCATCAAAGCGGTTGTTTCGTTATTCCCAACCCATGGAACGTGGGAACCGCCCGCTATCTGCAGGGGCTTGGCTTCAAAGCGCTGGCAACCACCAGCTCCGGCTATGCCCACTCCATCGGCTATTCCGATGGCGAAGTGACCTGCGACATAATGCTCGCGCATTGCCGCGAGATCGCGCAGGCGGCCGATATTCCGGTGAATGCCGATTTTGAAGGTGGTTATGCCGACGATCCAGCAGAGGTTGCTGCCAACGTGCGTCTTTGTGTGGACACCGGTGTTGCCGGGTTGTCGATTGAGGACTTCAACGGCAACGACGCGGACCCGCTGTATGACTTTGACCTCGCGGTCAAGCGTGTGCGCGGCGCGCGCGATGCAATCGACAAGGCCGGCGGCGGTGTTGTGTTCACCGCGCGCACCGAGGGTTTCATCAAGGGCCGCCCGGACTTGCCGGAAACTGTCCGCCGCCTGAAAGCGTTTGCTGACGCCGGCGCTGATTGCCTCTATGCGCCCGGCATCCGCACACGGGAACAGATCGAAACAGTGGTCAAGGCGGTTGCGCCGCTGCCCGTCAATCTGCTTATGCACACGCCGATGGGCTTCACAGTCAACGACGTCGCAGCAATGGGCGTGCGGCGCATCAGCGTGGGCGGCACACTGGCGCGCGTGGCCATGAATGCGTTCATTCAATCCGCACGGCAGATCGCGCAGGAAGGAAAATTCGACAGCTTTGGCGGGGTGGTGCCGAATGCCGAGCTGAACAAGTTCTTCCACGACGATTTGCAGCGCCGGCCGAAACCGTGAGTGAATACCGCCATCCTGCCACCGGCCAGCCGGTCGGTGCACCTGTGGACGGACCCGCGGGCCAGCACCCGGGGTCGGTCAGACTCATCGGTCGTTTCGGCCGGCTGGAGAAGCTTTCGCAGTCGCATGCCGGGCTGCTGTGGCAGGCCGTAAAGGATGATCGACTCTGGACCTACATGCCGAGCTACCCGGCATTCCCCGACGCCACCACATTCTCGGACTGGGTCACCGCGCGGGCCGCACTCGATGATCCCTACTCGTACGCAATCGTGGAGCCACAAAGTGGGGCTATCGGTATCATTGCGCTGATGGAAATCCGGCCGGCCATGCGAGTGATCGAGGTCGGACAGATTGTCTACTCTCCCGTACTCCAACGCACTCCGCTCGCGACGGAAGCGCAATATTTGCTGGCGCGCTATGCGTTCGAAACGCTGGGCTACCGGCGCTATGAATGGAAATGCGATGCGCTCAATGCCGCGTCGCGCCGCGCCGCCCTGCGCTTCGGGTTCACCTTTGAGGGCATCCTCCGCCAGCATCAGATTGCCAGAGGTCGAAACCGTGATACCGCATACTATTCCATGCTCGACAGCGAATGGCCGGCGCGCAAGTCGAGCTTCGAACGCTGGTTGTCGCCGGAAAATTTCACCGCCGACGGTAATCAAAAGATCAGTCTAAGCGAATTGAACGGCGTCGCGGAATGAGCGCCGCAGCCAATTCTTCGACCGAGCTGATGCAGCAGCGGCCCTTCGTGCTGTTCTGGCTGGCGCGGCTGTTTTCGACCACGGGCTACCAGATGCTGGCCCTCACGATCGGCTGGCAGATTTATGAGATCACCAACAGCGCTCTCGATCTTGGCCTTGTCGGATTGATACAATTTGTGCCTGCGGTTGTATTGACGCTGCTGATCGGGCATGCCGCCGACCGCTACGACCGCCGGCTGATCGTGCGCACTGCGCAAGGAGTTTATGCGCTAACGGCAATCATTCTCACGGCCGCCTTGCTCGCCGGCGTGCTCGGCCGCGATCTCCTGTTCGCCGCCGTGTTCATGATCGGGAGTGCGCGCGCCTTCGAACTGCCGACCGCGCATGCGCTGGCGCCGTCGCTCGTCCCGGCTCCGCTTATCCCGCGTGCAGTGGCTGCCTGGACCTCCGCCAACCAGATCGCGGTGATCTGCGGGCCCGCGTTGGGCGGCTTGATCTACGCGTTAAACCCCTTGTTGGTCGGGCTTATTTGCCTCTTTTTTTTCGCGTGCTCGATCAGTCTGGTGACGCTCGTGCGCGCGAAAGCTCCGCCGGCCGCGCAAGAACGGCCAACGTTTGCGTCGGTGTTGGCGGGTTTCCACTACATCCGCAGCCGGCGCCGTCTGCTTGGCGTGATCACTCTCGATTTGTTTGTCGTCATTCTCGGCGGCGCCACGGCCCTGTTGCCAATCTATGCCCGGGATATTCTTGTGGTTGGCCCGATAGGTCTCGGCCTTTTGCGCTCCGCTCCGGCTGTCGGCGCATTGATGACGGCGATCGTGCTGGCGCGGACTCCCGTCGAGCGTCACATCGGCCGGAAAATGTTTGCCGTGGTTGGCATTTTCGGCGTGACTACCATCGTATTCGGTCTGTCCACCTGGTTTCCCCTTTCACTTCTCGCGCTGGTCGTACTTGGCGCGTCGGATGCGGTGAGCATTGTCGTCCGCTTTTCGCTGGTCCAGATCGAAACTCCCGATGAGAAACGCGGGCGGGTAAGCGCGATCAACTACCTTTTTGTCGGCTCGTCGAATACGCTCGGCGAATTCGAGTCCGGCCTGGTTGCCGCCTGGCTGGGCGCCGTGCCATCGGTTGTCATCGGCGGACTTGGCTCGTTACTGGTGGCAGGCATCTGGATGCTGATGTTTCCCGATTTACGCCGCATCGATCGTTACGAGCCGGCGGATCGCGAGCAAGTGAGGGCGTGATGCATATTCTGATTACCGGCGCGGCTGGCATGATCGGCCGCAAGCTGACCGAACGGTTGGTCAAGGAGGGCAAGCTCAACGGCAAGCCGATCGACAAGCTGACGCTGACCGATGTGGTCGCACCTGAAAAACCTGCCGGGTTTTCCGGCGCGGTTGAGGCTTCGACGAGCGATCTTTCTGCGGCCGGTGCGGCCGCCAAAGCAATCGCCGGCAAGCCCGAGATCATTTTCCATCTGGCGGGAGTTGTCTCTGGCGAGGCGGAAACGGATTTCGAAAAGGGCTATCGCGTCAACCTCGATGGAACCCGTGTCCTGCTCGAAGCAATCCGCGCCGCCAACTACAAGCCGAAAGTCGTTTTCACGTCATCGGTCGCGGTGTTCGGCGCGCCCTTCCCCACGTCGATTCCCGACGAATTCCAGCTTACGCCACTCACCTCCTACGGCACACAGAAAGCCATCTGCGAATTGCTGCTCGCTGATTACAACCGGCGCGGCTTTCTCGATGGCGTCGGCATCCGGCTGCCGACCATCTGCGTACGGCCAGGCAAACCAAACAAGGCGGCGTCCGGTTTTTTCTCGGGCATTATCCGCGAGCCGTTGGCCGGCCAGGAGGCACTGCTTCCCGTAGCCGAGACCGTGCGGCACACGCATGCCAGCCCGCGTGCGGCGGTCGGCTTTCTCATTCATGCTGCGGGATTGACGCGCGAACAGCTCGGACCGCGCATCAACCTCGCGATGCCCGGCGTATCGTGCACGGTCGGCGAGCAAATCGACGCGCTGCGCCGTGTCGCCGGGGACAAGGTGGCCAGACGCATTCGCCGTCAGCCGGATGAACTGGTGCAACGCATCGTCTCCGGCTGGGCCGAACGAATCGATGCGAAACGGGCCCGTGAGCTTGGCTTCAAGGCCGAAACTGCATTCGACGACATTGTCCGTGCGCACATCGAGGATGAACTCGGCGGAAAGATCGCGAATTGATGCCGTTTCAGCGTGCGGAATCGAGATCGGCGCGCCTGTACCCATCATTGACTAAGGCGCGCTTGCGCGGCGCGCCGCAAACCTTACATTGATCCCCATGACTTACGTCGACGCCGCCGTCGCCCCTCTACGCAAAACCGGCCAGATAAAGATCCACGGGCCCGCCGCCTTCGAGGCGATGCGTAAGGCGGGCCAACTCGTTGCCCGCTGTCTCGACATGCTCACGGAGCATGTGCGCCCTGGCGTGCCTACCGAAAAGATCGACCGATTGGTGCTCGACTACGCGCTCGATCACGGTGCTTTGCCGGCGACCTTGATGTATCGCGGCTACAGAAAATCGACCTGCACGTCACTTAATCATGTCGTCTGCCATGGAATTCCTGGAGACAAGCCGCTGAAGGAAGGTGACATTGTCAACATCGACGTCACCCTCATTCTCGGCGGTTGGCATGGCGATTCCAGCCGTATGTTCGCGATCGGTGATATTCCACGCCGGGCCGAGCGGCTGATTGACGTCACCCACGAGGCAATGATGCGCGGTATCGCCGCCATCAAGCCGGGCGCGACGAGCGGCGACGTCGGCCACGCAATCCAGACTTATGTCGAAGCGCAGCACATGAGTGTTGTGCGCGACTTTTGCGGCCATGGTCTCGGCCGCCTGTTCCACGATGAACCTAACATTGTGCACGTCGGCCGCCCGGGCGAAGGCATCGTGCTTAAGCCGGGGATGTTTTTCACCGTCGAGCCGATGATCAATCTCGGCCGCCCACACGTGAAAGTTCTGTCCGACGGCTGGACCGCGGTCACACGCGACCGCTCGCTATCAGCGCAGTTCGAGCACACTGTCGGCGTCACCAATGACGGTGTTGAGGTTTTTACGTTTTCTCCTGCCGGGCTGCACAAGCCGCCATATCGGCGCTGACGTCGCCCAATCCGCGATATTTCTCAATAATCGTTATTTTTTAAAATACACTTATTACGTGTGTATGCTCACGAATACCTTTCATGAGTGACAACTCGGGAAGGGCGGCCTGCCCCGCACTATCACGGCCATCGCGAGCGTCTGCGCGGCCGCTTTCGTGTGGCCGGAGCCGACTCGATCAGCGATTACGAGCTGCTCGAACTGGTGCTCTTCCGCACCATACCTCAGCGCGACATCAAACCGCTCGCGAAAGATCTGATCACCAAATTCGGTTCTTTTCCGGAAGTAATCGCGGCTCCTCCTGCACGCCTGGCCGAAGTCAAGGGCGTAGGCGATGCGGCCATCACCGAACTCAAGGTCGTGCACGCAGCCGCTGGCAGGATGGCGCGCGGGCAGGTGCAAAAGCGGCCGGTGCTTTCGTCATGGTCGAGCGTGATCGATTACTGCCGCACGACCATGGCCTTTGCCGACAAGGAACAGTTCCGTGTGTTGTTTCTCGACAAGCGAAACCAGTTGATTGCCGATGAACTGCAGCAGGTGGGTACCGTCGATCACACGCCGGTCTATCCGCGCGAAGTCGTCAAACGCGCGCTTGAACTATCCGCCACCGCTCTGATCCTCGTGCACAATCACCCGTCAGGCGATCCAACGCCATCGCAAGCCGACATTCAGATGACGCAGACAATTATCGATGTCGCGCGCCCGCTCGGCATCGCCGTGCATGATCACATCATCGTCGGCAAGGAGGGCCATGCGAGTTTCAGGGGATTGCGGTTGATCTGAATCTATTGTGGCCGTGCCAGCGTGATCTGGTCGGCACTTTCGGGAACGCGCCTCCAGCTCGCGCCGTCGGCGTCCTCGAAACGCCACGGATTTCCGCGCGCGGGTATCAGCAGCAGCTCGTCGCGGTCGATCCGCCAGCGGGAAAAATTCAAACGTGTGATTGCGGCATCACAACCCGGCTTCACTTTCAGCGCCAGGTCGTCGCCGGCCTTGGTCGTCGCGAGCGTTACGGTACAGACGGGCACGGATTTCCGCAGGATAGACCAGTCGCCGGCAAATTCGTCCGGCGGTCTTGGCGGCGCGCCGGCGGAGGCGGCATTTTGCAGAAACAGCACGCCGACGCCGGGTGTCGGCGCTTCAAAAATGCCGTCTTCCACTTCGCTGAATTCAACGATCGATTTGCCGCGCGCATCGACGAGATAAAGCAGATCGTTGTCGGGGAATTTCCACCCGGCGATATCGCGCACCAAAGGGAACAGGTTGACGCAATTGGCGTCAAACTCGACTTTGAAACCAGCCGGGCCGGCGGGATCATTCTTGAAGGTGGCCGTGCAGGTCCGGTCGCGATCGGCGTTGGAGAATTCCCAGCTGCCGACCATCCGCTGCGCAGATTCGCCAAGCTGCGATGGCGCCTGCGCTAGGGCGGCGCCCGCCATGCATGCCACTGCAAAACCAGCGAAAATACGCATCATACTTGGACTCTAACACCTGAATTCGACGGCGGCGTGGCTAACGTTTTGGCGGCCATGGAGTTTCAGCAACCGGCGTCATGGGCGGCTTGCCCGCCGCCCATGCCAGAATGTTGTCGACCACAAGCTGATCCATTGCGGCTCGCGTCGCCTCGGTTGACGAGCCGAGATGAGGAAACAGCACGATATGGTCCATATCGATCAACTCTTGCGGCACGTGCGGTTCGTTGGCGAACACGTCGAGGCCGGCCGAGTAGATCGTGCGGTTCTTGAGTGCCTCAATCAGCGCCGGCTCATCGACCACCGAGCCGCGCGCCATGTTGACCAGGACGCCGCGCGGACCGAGGGCCTTGAGCACCTCGGCATTGATCATATTCTTGGTGCTGGCTCCGCCCGGTACAATCACCATCAGTGTATCAACGTCGCGCGCCATGTCGGTGAGCTTCGGATAGTACTTGTACTTCACGCCGGGCTGCGGATTGCGGCTGTGATAGACGACCGGCATGCCGAACGCCTCCAGTCTGCGCGCAATTGCCTTGCCGATACGTCCCATGCCGACCATGCCGACGGTGCGATCGCGCAACGTCGCCTTGGTCAACGGATAGTGAGCGTCTTTCCATTTCCCGGCCCGTAAATAGCG
Source organism: Pseudolabrys sp. (assembly GCA_035623095.1). Lineage (GTDB taxonomy): Bacteria > Pseudomonadota > Alphaproteobacteria > Rhizobiales > Xanthobacteraceae > Pseudolabrys. The sequence goes on along the minus strand of DASPUD010000058.1, from coordinate 40,133 downwards.
TTCCGACTGCGGCAGCTCGCGCACCGTACAAAGCAACAGACCGAGTGCGGTGTCCGCCACCTCCTCATTGAGGACTTCCGGCGTATTCGTAACGATAATGCCGTGCTCGCCAGCCCATTTGGCATCGATGTGATCGTAGCCAACGCCGAAACTTGAGACCTGCTGCAGATTGGGAAACTGTTTCAGAAAATCGCCATCGACCTTGTTGGCGGTGTAGGCGATCGCGATCGCCTTGATCTTGCTGCCTACGTCTTTGACGAAAGCGGCCTTGTCCTTGGCGTCCAGCCAATGATGGAGTGTAACCTTGCCTTCGAAGCCCTTCATCATCACGGGCTTTTTCGCACCGACCAACAATACGTCCGGCTTTTCGCCAGCCATTCCTACTCTCCTTGCCTAAACCAGCGCCGTCACCGGCGATTCGACGAATTTCTTGAACGCCGCGAGCAGTTCGGCGCCTAACGCGCCGTCAACCGCCCGGTGATCGCAGGATAACGTGACCGTCATCTGATTGATGAATTTCACGTTGCCGTCCGCCGCCTCGACAGGCGCCCGCCGCGTCGCGCCCACAGCCAGGATGGTAGCGTGGGGCGGATTGATGATGGCCGAAAACTCACGCACGCCGTACATGCCGAGATTGGAAATGGCGCTTGCCCCGCCTTGATACTCATTCGGACGGAGTCGCTTGCGGCGTGCGCGGTCGGCAAGGTCGCGCATTTCTGCTGAAATCATGGTGAGCGATTTTGTCTCTGCATTGCGCAATATCGGCGTGATCAGCCCGCCATCGAGTGCGACCGCCACGCCGATATCGGAATGCTGGAAGCGCAGGATGCGATCGCCCGCCCAGACCGCATTGGCTGCGGGAATCCTTTGCAGCGCTGCGGCCCAGGCCTTGATGATGAAATCATTGAGCGAGAGCTTGAATGCGGGCTGATCATCCTTGTCTTTGGGCGCCGCGGCATTCGCCTCTTCGCGCACTGCTATCAGACGGCCGGCGTCAAGATCGGCGGTCAGATAGAAGTGCGGGATAGTCTGCTTGGCTTCCACCAGCCGCATCGCGATGGTACGGCGCATGGAGTCGAGCGGTATCTCTTCGTAGGCAATACCCTCATAAAGCGCCTTTACCTGCGCGGCACTTGCAGTGGCCGGCATTGCCGCAGGCATCGCCGCCGGCGCCGCCTGCTCCACGTCTCGGGCAACAATGCGTCCGTGTGGACCCGACCCCCTGACGCGTGACAAGTCGATACCGCGCTCTCCCGCAAGACGGCGCGCAAGCGGTGTCGTGGCCGCACCACCCGGCAACTTCGCCGGACCGTAGTTTCGCTCAGGCGTCCGCACTTCGCGGAACGGATCCATCGGCGCCGTACGCGCCACGGGTGTTGTCTGCGTGACAGGCGCTCGCACGGCTGGTGCCGGACGCGGCGGCGGAGCCGCCGGCTTGGGCGAACTTACCGGAGCTGGACTCGCGGTCGCTCCAGCGCCGCCGATCACCGCAACCACGGCACCAACCTTGGCGACATCGCCGACATTGAAACGGATTTCGGTGAGCGTGCCGGCAACAGTTGAAGGCACCTCCATTGAAGTCTTGTCGGTCTCGATCTCGAAAAGGTTGTCGCCCGGCTTCACCGCATCACCGGCCGCCTTGAACCATTTCGTAATCTTGCCCTCGGCAACGGTTTCGCCGAGCTGCGGCATCAGGACGTCCACGCGCTTTTTCCCTCGATTGCCGCTACCAGCTCACAGACACATACTGGGTTTCGAGAAACTCCATCATCCCCTCGTGCGCGCCTTCGCGGCCGAGGCCGGACTGTTTGGTGCCCCCGAAAGGCGCCGCCGGATCAGACACCAGGCCGCGATTAAGACCGACCATGCCGAAGTCGAGCTTTTCGGAGACGCGCATGCCGCGGCTCATATCCTTGGTGTAGAGATACGCGACCAGGCCATATTCGGTGTCGTTGGCGCGTTTGATCGCCTCATCTTCGGTCTTGAAAGTCTGGATCGAAGCGACCGGCCCGAAGATCTCCTCATTCAGCATTTTCGCCGAATCCGGCACATTGGTCAGGACGGTCGCCGGATAGAAGAAGCCCGGCCCATCCGGAAGCTTGCCGCCGACCAGCACCTTGGCGCCCTTTTTCACCGCGTCATCGACCAGTTCGATGACCTTGTCGCGGCCGTCCTTGTTCACCAGCGGCCCAAGATTGACGCCCTCGTCGAGGCCGTTGCCCATCTTCAGCGAGCCCATCTTGGCCGTGAGCTTCTTGGCAAATTCCTCGTGCACTTTCTCGTGCACGTAGAAACGGTTGGCCGCGGTACAGGCCTCACCCATGTTGCGCATTTTCGCGATCATGGCGCCATCGATTGCGGCGTCGATGTCGGCATCATCGAACACGATGAATGGGGCATTTCCGCCCAGTTCCATGGCCGGTTTGACGATATTGTCAGCTGCTTCGTGCAGCAGCTTGCGGCCAACCTCGGTCGAGCCTGTGAACGACACAACGCGAACGCGCGGATCGTGCAGCATCGCGCCGACTACTTTTCCGGACGAGCGCGAGGGAATGACATTGACCACACCGGCCGGCACGCCGGCTTCTTCTAATGCCGGCATCAGCGCCAGCATGGTCAGCGGCGTATCAGAGGCCGGCTTCAACACCACGGGACAGCCAGCGGCAAGCGCCGGCCCAATCTTGCGCGTCGCCATCGCTGCCGGGAAATTCCAAGGGGTCACCAGAACGGCGATCCCGGCTGGTTTGTGGTGCACGAAGATACGCGCACCACTCGCCGGCGCGCGCGACATTTCGCCAATGTTGCGCACGGCTTCCTCGGCATACCAGCGGAAGAACTCGGCGGCATAGGCTACCTCGCCGCGCGAGTCCGGCAGAGCCTTGCCATTTTCCAGCGTGATCAGTTTTGCGAAACGCTCGGCATCGCGCATGATCAGCTCGTACGCTTTGCGCAGGATCTCGCCGCGCTCACGCGGCTTGCGTCCTGCCCAACCCTCGAACGCGCCCTCCGCTGCGTCAAGCGCAGCCTTGGCATCGTCCACGGTCGCGCTCGCAACCGAAGCGATCTTGCGTTCGGTTGCAGGATCGATCACGTCGAAACGTCCGCCGTCGGACGCTTTGCGCCATTTACCCCCGATCCAGAGATCGGTCGGAACATTGGCGAGAAGGTTGTCGTAGTTAGCCATGTGACGCTCCTCAACTTGTCCTATTGCGCTTCGGCGTAGGCAGCCTTGATTGCACCGGCAAGGCGTCCCTTGTCAGGGAAGCGCTCCGCCATCGCGGCGCTGACCGTTTCAGTCGCCTGGTCCGCCGTGCGGCCCGCCTTCTTTTCAGCAGTGGTTCGATCGCGCACTTCGATGAGATAAGTGCGATAACCGCTGGCGAACAAAGAGCCATCTCCGACCGGCCCATGACTCGGCACGATGATAGCGGGCTTGAATGTCTCAAGGCGGTCCAGACTCGCCAACCAGTGGCGGACGTTTGAATACGGGCTGGCGAAAGCGGGCTGCTGGCGCATCGCAACGTCACCCGAAAACAGCACCCGGTCCGCGTCGATCCAGAGCGCGGTATCGCCGCGGGTGTGGTTCGACCCCATCGCGAGAAGCTGCACCCTCACGCCGCCCAGATCGACGGTGTACTCGTGCTCGAACGTGACATTGGCTTTGCGGAATTCAGCGTCCTTCAGGAGCTCGGCATTGATCGCCGAGCGCGCCGCAAAAACCTTGGCTAGCTGCAGGCCGAACTCGTCGATGTCTTTCACCTGATCGGTCGAGCGGATCAGGGTCGTATCCGCCGGAAATGCCTGCGCGCCGAGGTCGTGCTCGGGATGGAAATGCGTGACGACCAGATAGAGTTTGCGCGAACCGCCGAGCTTCTTTGCGACCTCCAGCACAGCCCCGCCGTTGCGGGGACCAAGGCCGGTGTCGATCACCAGAATTCCAGCGTCGCCGACCACGAAGCCCACATTCGGCACCAGCGGCACGCTGTTGTCGGGAACAATGTGGACGTGCGGCGATATCTGCCGGAGACCTTCTGTCCTGACGATTGGATCAGGCAGCGTCTGCGCGAAGGATGGCGGCGCAAACGCGAGCGCCGCCATAGCCGCAAGAAAAGAACAGAAAAGGCGCATCAGTTACCCCTGTAGGGCGCGGGACACGCGTTCGACGATCCGGTCCGGCGTCGGCAGCACCATGTCCTCAAGAATATCGGCCGCCGGCAGCGGTATGTGCGGCGTCGTGATGCGAACGGGCGGACCATCGAGATCATAAAAGGCCTCATCGGCCGCAATCGATACGATCTCGGCGCCCCAGCCGCACAATCGCGGATTTTCCTCAACCGTGAACAGACGATGTGTCTTTGCAACCGAGCCAAGGATGGTCTGGGTATCGAGCGGCACCAGCGAACGCACATCGACGACTTCGCAATCGATACCGTTTTCCGCCTTTAGCCTTTCAGCCGCTTCGAGCGCACGCGGAACCATCAGCGCCAGCGCGCAGATGGTCGCGTCCTTGCCGGAGCGAAGAATCTTTGCGGTCCCCAGCGTGTCCACGATCTCGCCGTCAGGAACCTCGCCTTTTGTCGCGTAAAGCGACTTGTGTTCGAGGAAAATGACCGGATCCGGATCGCGCACCGACGCGGCCATCAGGCCGATCACATCGCGCGGGCTCGATGGCGCTACGACCTTTAGTCCCGGAATCATCATGCACCAGTTCTCGACGCTTTGTGAGTGCTGCGCGCCGAAGCGGGAACCCGCGCCATTGCCAGTGCGCACGACAAGCGGGCATTTGACCTGCCCGTTCGACATGTAGCGGCTCTTGGGAAACTCGTTGGCGATGTAATCGAAGCAGACCGCAAAGAAATCCGAGAACATGATCTCGGCAATCGGTTTCAATCCCGTCATGGCCGCGCCCATAGCCGCACCGAGAATCGCCTGCTCGGAAATCGGGGTGTCGCGCACCCGCAACGGGCCGAACTGTTCGTAAAGGCCGACGGTCGCTTTGAATACGCCGCCGGCTTTCGCGATGTCTTCTCCCAGGAAAACGACGTCAGGATCGCGGCTCATTTCCTGTGCGATGCCGCGAATGACTGCGTCGCGATATGTCAGTTCCGCCATGCCCAGCCTCCATCGGCATAGACATCGGTGGTGATGATATCCAGCGGCGGCGGCGGCGCGGCCTTGCAGGCCTCCGTCGCATCGTCGACGATCTTGCGTACCTGGGCGTCGATATCGGCGATCACTTTCCCGGCGACGCCGAATTGCAGCAGGCGCTCACGATAAATCTTGATCGGATCGCGAAGTTTCCAGCGATCGAGCTCGCCTTCGGGCCGGTATTTTGCCGGATCGGCGCGCGAGTGGCCGCTGTGGCGGTAGGTCAGGCATTCGATCAACGACGGGCCCCCGCCCGCGCGCGCCTTGTCGAACGCGGTCTGCGCCGCGCGGTAGACCACGTCGGCATCGTTGCCATCGATCACAATGCGCTCAAGTCCGTAGGCCGAGGCGCGGTCGGCGGCCGGCTGCGGGACCGCGGTCACGTCGGCTATGGGCGTGTATTCCATGTACAGATTGTTTTCGCAGACGAAGACGACGGGCAGTTTCCACACCGCGGCGAAATTGAGCGCTTCGTGAAAAGCGCCGATATTGGTGGTGCCGTCGCCAAAGAAGCAGACCGAAACGTCCTTCGCGCCTTTGTATTGCGCTCGCCAGGCGGCGCCACAGGCAATGGGGAGATGGGCGCCGATAATCGCGTAAGAGCCCATCACGCCGTGGTCGACCGAGGTCAGGTGCATCGAACCGCCCTTCCCGCGCATCAACCCGTTGTCGCGCTGCATCAGCTCGCCCAGCACCTTCTCCACGCTGACGCCGCGCGCCAGTGTGTGGGCGTGGCCGCGATAGGTACAGAAAGAGAGATCGCCCGATTTCATGGCGCCGGCAAAACCGGCGGCGACAGCCTCCTGCCCGAGCGACAAATGACTGGTTCCCTTGACCAGATTTTGCAGGAACAGATCGTAGGCGCGCTGCTCGGCTTCGCGGATAACCACCTGCGTCCGGTACAATTCGAGCCGCTTTTGCTCGCCGATATCGTCATTCAGTCCGGCGGCGGGCTTGGCCTGCGCGCGGTCCTTAGCTGTGGCCATAACTGATCCTTCGCGTGGAAAACCTTGTGTAGTTGGCAGAACTTAGCGCCCCCCGCAACGACTAGGCAACCGGTGCGGAAGGCTCGACCTTACCTCGCACCGTTTCGCGGTGGAGCAGATAGAGGCCCGAGGCGATCACAATCGAGCCACCCACGATGGTCCAATAGTGAGGCACATCGCCAAACACCAGGAAGCCAAGCGCGGTTGTCCAGATCATCTGGGTATAAATAAAGGGCGCCAGCGCCGACGCCGGCGCCAGCCGATGGCCGCGGATGAGAAGATAGTGTCCGCCGCTGCCAAGCGCGCCGATAAGCACCATCAGCGCTACCACAAAGACGCTTTGCGGCGTGGACCAGACGAACGGAATGATCGGCAGCATCGCAACCGCACCAACCAGGTTCGAATAGAAAAGTGTTGTTTCGCTGGAATCGGTGCGCGCCAGCACGCGCGTTGCTATCACATAGAGCGCGTAGCAGACGGCGCTGCCGAGCGAGAGCAGTGCCGCCGGATGAAGCCCGCCGAGTCCGGGACGCGCCACCAGCAGCACGCCAAAAAATCCGACGCTGATAGCGGTCCACCGCCGCCAGCCAACCCATTCACCCAGCAGCGGCACGCACAACAGGGCGACCAGGAACGGAGTGGAAAACAAAATTGCCAAAGCTTCATCGAGCTGAAGGTAGCGCAGCGCAAAAAAATTCAACGCCGTGGATCCGAGCAGCAGCGCCGAACGGCCAATCTGCAGAAATGGCCGCGTCGTCGACATCATTTTTGGCCGGGTCACCGGGTTGAGGAAAACAAATGCAATCAGGAAGGCGCCAAAATAGCGTGCCCATACGACCTGCAATGGATCCATATAGCGCAGCAAATATTTTCCGGTAGTGTCGAGACAGGAAAACGTCGCCACCGCAGCGCACATCAGGGCTATGCCAGTTAGTCTTTGACGGCGTTGGTGAGATAGGTCGCTCAATAGGTCGCCCGGCCGCCTGAAATATCGAACACCGCGCCGGTGGTGAATGAGCAATCGCTCGACGCGCAGAACGCGGCGAGGCTGGCAATCTCCTCCACCTTCACAAATCTTCCGCGCGGAATCTTCGACAACATGAAGTCGATGTGCTCTTGCGTCATTTGATCGAAGATCGCGGTCTTTGCGGCAGCCGGTGTAATGCAATTGACCGCGATGTCGTACGACGCAAGTTCTTTTCCAAGCGACTTGGTCAACGCAATGAGACCGGCCTTCGAAGCGGAGTAGGCCGGCGCATTCGGGTTGCCCTCCTTGCCAGCGACGGACGCGATATTGACGATGCGGCCGTAGTTCTGCGCGATCATTGCAGGGGCGATGGCACGGCAGCAATGAAAGGGGCCTGTGAGATTGATCGAAAGCACATCGCGCCAGGCATCAAGCGGATAGTCCCAGGTCTTCACATTCGGTCCGGCAATTCCGGCGTTGTTGACCAAGATGTCGATGCGGCCGAGCGCCTTGATCGTATCGTCGCGCGCGCGCTCCACCGCCGAATAGTTGGTGACGTCGACCGTGACTGGGGCCGTTTTTCCCCGATTCTGCAGCTCGGTCGCGGTTTTTTTCGCAAGATCGATATCGCGATCCCAGATCGCAACCGCCGCCCCCGATTCGAGAAAGCGCTCAACAATCGCGCGGCCAATGCCTTGTGCGCCGCCAGTGACGACCGCGTTGCGCGACTTCAGGTCGATCTTGTTGGTCATGGCCGCCTCCCGACTGAAAACTAGCGAAGGCTATGCTGCGTGGCGAGAGACCAAAACGCGGCCGGGCCATGCAGATCAACTTGAACGAGCGCACAGCATGCTGTACATACAAGGCGTGGGGCACGCGACGGTCGCCCCGCGCTCCCAAGGCTTCTTGGCCCAAGCACCGTCTCCTTCGTGCACGGAGGGGACCTATGCTGTTTTCGGGCTAGTAATCGCAAACGCACTTCAGCAATGTTCGGGGACCAAGCCGCCTCCCCGTCAGATGAAATCCATCCAAGCGTTGCGACTTTGTCTTTGGGAGCCACCACAATGGATGGTTTGAGCTTGGCTTATTTTCTCGCTGCAACTTTCCTTGGCGGCCTGACGTCGGGTGTGTCGGGCTTTGCCATGGGTCTCGTCGTGTCCGGCGTGTGGTTGCACATTATTACTCCGCAACAGAACGCTCTTCTGATCGTGCTGTGCGGACTGGTGACGCAGGGGTCGGGGATCTGGAAGCTATGGAACACCATAAATTGGCGGGTGGTCGCTCCCTTCATTGTCGGAGGCTTGATTGGTGTTCCCGCCGGCACCGCACTCCTGAAAACGGTTCAACAGGGCACGCTTCGTCCCTGCATCGGTGTCTTGCTGGTCGTCTACAGCCTGTACAGTCTTTTCCGGCCGACGATGAAACCTGTACAAAGCAATGTCGCTACTGATTTCGGTGTCGGTATCGTGAACGGCTTTGTCGGTGGACTGACGGGGCTAGGCGGCGTTGTAGTGACTATCTGGTGCCAGCTGCGCGGCGGCACCAAGGATGCGCAACGCGCGATTTACCAACCGGTCCTGTTCGCAACTTTCGTAACCAGCGCGGTCGCTTACGTCTTTGCCGGCGCGTACACCGTCGAAACACTTAAGCTCTATGCATTCGCGCTTCCGGTTCTCGGCGTCGCGCTCTGGTGCGGCTTCTGGCTCTATGGAAAGCTTGACGATGCCGCATTCCGCAAACTCATCCTGCTGCTCTTGCTCGTTATGGGAGTGACGTTGATCGTGCCCGTGCGTTAAATTAGCAACTGGCCTATCAGGGCCGCGTGACGAATATGCCAAGCACTGGAACGACTGCCCGGCCAAGCTTTGGCGAGGCCTTCATGGTCTGGCTGAAGATCGGCTGCATCAATTTTGGCGGGCCGGCGGGGCAGATCGCTCTCATGCATCGGATGGTCGTCGACGAGAAGAAATGGGTCGACGAACCGCGGTTTTTGCACGCGCTCAATTTCTGCATGTTGCTGCCGGGACCGGAGGCGCAAAAGCTCGCCACTTATCTCGGCTGGCTCTTGCACGGGACCCGCGGCGGCCTGAGTGCCGGGATCTTGTTCGTTTTGCCAGGCGCATTTGTGATGCTCGGCCTGAGCCTGCTCTACGCGCTGGGACGCGGTGTCTCGGTGGTCGACGGCGCGTTGTTCGGCATCAAGGCCGCCGTGCTGGTGATTGTGCTCGAGGCGCTGATCAGGATCGGCAAGCGTGCGCTGAAGACATCTTTGTTGCTCTCCCTGGCAGGCGCCGCATTCGTCGGCATTTTCTTTTTGGAATTGCCTTTCCCGTTGATCGTCGCCGCCGCGGCGCTCATCGGCTATTTCGTTGCGCGCAGGGCTCCGAACCAGCTGGGTCTCAAAGGGAAAACTGAAAGCGTGCAACCGCCCGCAGAAAATCGCTGGCGGCAATTCGCCCTGGCGTCGGCCATCGGTCTCGTCGCGTGGTGGACGCCGGTCGCGCTCGCCGCGCTTGTCTTTGGCCCACGCCACGTCCTGGTAAGCATCGGCATCTTCTTCTCAAAACTCGCCGTTGTGAGCTTCGGCGGCGCGTATGCATTACTCGCCTACATGGCGCAGGAGGCCGTGCAAACCTATGGGTGGATGACGGCCCCGGAAATGGTCGATGGATTGGGCCTTGCCGAAACCACTCCGGGACCGCTGATTCTGGTTACCCAATTTGTGGGATTTCTTGCGGCGTTCCGAGAGGCGGCGCCCTTTTCCGCCGTAACCGCCGGCATACTCGGCGCGGCAATGACGACCTGGGTCACGTTCACGCCTTCGATGCTTTGGATTTTCGCCGGTGCGCCGTTCGTCGAGCCGCTGCGCGCCAATCAGAAGTTATCAGGCGCGCTTGCCGCCATCACGGCGGCGGTCGTCGGCGTGATCCTGAATCTGTCGGTGTGGTTCGCGCTGCATGTGTTGTTCGGCAAAGTGACGGAAATGCATGCAGGTCCATTGCGATGGTACGCCTTTGACCCGCTGGCGCTCGATCTTCGCGCCACCGCCTTGGCGGCGATCGCCGCTGTTCTCGCATTCGGACTGCACCGCAGCCTCATTGAAGTTGTAGTCGCGATGGCCGCGCTCGGTATCGCCGTGCAGCTCGTACTGGGAACCTAAACGTCAACTTTCGCGGATCACCGCGCTCTCGTGCCAACGCCGCAGGGCAAAGTGCGACAACGCCGACAGGATGAAGAAGATTGCCACGCCGGCCAGCGACAACAGGAGCAGCGCGGCAAACATGCGCGGAATGTTGAGCCGGTAGCCAGACTCGGCAATGCGGTAGGCTAGTCCCGAGCCGGCGCCGGCCGAGCCGGCAGCAATTTCGGCAACCACCGCGCCGATCAGCGACAAGCCGCCGGCGATGCGCAAGCCCGCAAGCATTTGCGGCAGCGCCGACGGCAATTTCAAATTCCACAACACCTGCCAGCGCGTCGCCTTGTAGAGCTGAAACAGCGCGAGCAGATTGTGATCGACCGAATTCAGACCCAGTGTCGTGTTTGCGAGAACCGGAAAAAACGCGACGATCCATGCGCAGGCGAGCACGGCGAGCGGTTGTGACAGATAGATCAGCAGCAGCGGTGCAATGGCGACGACCGGCGTAACCTGGAGAATGACAGCGTAGGGATAAAGTGAATACTCAATCAGCCGCGACTGGTTGAACAGGATTGCAAGGCCGACACCACCGACAGCCGCGAGCAAAAAACCCTCGAAAGTCGTCAGCAGCGTCACCAGCAGGGAGTTCAGCAACAGGCCGGCATCGGCGATCAACGTAGCCAGCACCAGACCCGGCCCAGGCAGCACGAACGGCGGAATCGCAAAGAGCCACACGATTAGGCCCCAGATCAACACGCCGAAGACGAGCACGACGATGGGCAAGGCGATTTGCAAGGCGCGGTCCTTCATGACCCACCTCCTGCCGCCATCGCCTTGTCGAGCGCTTCGGCTACCCGGCGGCAAAGACCGGCATAGTCGGCTGACGTACGGAAGCGCTCGTCGCGCGGATAAGGCGCATCGATTTCAATTTCAGCAAAGACGCGGCCAGGACGCGGCGTCATGACAACAATGCGCTGGGACAAATAGACCGACTCGAACACCGAATGGGTCACGAAAATCACGGTGCGGTTGAGCTCTTGCCATACCGCCAGCAGATCGTTGTTAAGCTTGAACCGGTTGATTTCGTCGAGTGCGGCAAACGGCTCGTCCATCAGCAGCAAGTGGGGCTCGGTGACCAGCGCGCGGGCAATCGAGGCGCGCATCTTCATTCCGCCGGAAAGCTCTCGCGGAAATGCGTCGGCGAAGTCGGTCAGTCCAACTCGTTTCAGCGCCTGCATCGCGGCCGCTTGCCCATCGCCGGCGTTCCTGAGCTCGAGCGGGAGTGCGACGTTGGCGGCAATATTCGCCCATGGCATCAGCGTCGGTTCCTGGAAGACAAATCCGATTTGACCTGAACCAGTTGGCCATTTGACCGTCCCTGCAGCCGCCGCACTCAGGCCGGCAATAATGCGGAGCGCCGTCGACTTGCCGCAGCCCGACGAACCCAGCAATGAAACGAATTCGCCGGGCCGCACGTCGAGATCGAAGCTTTTGAGGGCTACCGTGCCGTTCTCGAACGTCTTGCCAACACCGCGCAGCGAAACAATAGCCGGTGTCTGAGCGTTCATTTCGGCCTCAGGTCGGCGCCGACGCCTTTATTGATGAACTGCAACGTATATGCGCGCCGGTAGTCGATGTTCGCTTTGACGACACCGGCGCGCACCATCTTGTCGAAGAAACTTTTCCAATGCGCGTCGGTCATCGCGCCAATACCGAATTTCGCCGAGTCACCGGAATCAACGATCCCATATTCCTTCATCTTCGCGATTGAATAAGCAAGCAGCGCGTCGGTCATTTCCGGATTTTGTTTCTTGATCAGCGCGTTGCCCGGCCGGCTGTCGCCGTAGATGTAGTGGTACCAGCCGATTGCCGAGGCATCGACGAAGCGCTGGACCAGATCCGGTCTTTTTTCCACGAGCTCGCGCCGCGTCTCGATCAGTGTCGAATAGGCATCGAAGCCATAGTCGGCGAGCAGAAAAACCTGCGGCTTAAAGACGGCCTGCTTCTCGACCGCAAAGGGCTCCGACGTGACGTAACCCTGCATGGCGGAGTTCTTGTCCGCAAGAAACGGCTGCGCGTTGAAAGTATATGGCTTCACTTTCGATTCATCGAAGCCGTAGTCGGCCTTCAGCCACTGAAAATAAGTCGCAATGCCCTCTTTGGAGACAAACAGCGTTTTGGTCTTGAGGTCTTCGAATTTCGCGACACCTGGATGCGCGATGAAAACCTGCGGATCCTTCTGAAAGCTCGCCGCAACAGCGACCGTGGGAATATTCTGCGCGACCGCATCGAAGCTCTGCAGCGAGTTGGCGCTCATGAAGAAATCGATCTTGCCGACCGGAAGCAGGATCCGGTTGTTCACGTTGGGGCCGCCCGGAACGATCGTCACGTCGAGCCCGTACTTCTTGTAGGTGCCGTCGGCGAGCGCCTGATAGAAGCCTCCGTGTTCGGCCTCAGCCAGCCAATTGGTGGCAAAGCGCACCTTGTCCAGCTGCTGGGCTTGCGCCCCCGAAAAAAGGGCGAAAACCGCTAAAAACGCGGTGATTCTGCTCATTTTTTCACTTTCTCACTGCCCGGCCCGGCTGGGCAAGCACCCGCCCTGTGTGCGTTTGAACCTTTTTCGGCGCCGGCGCGACCCATGCATATCGCGGCCATCGCAGGCCGCCCGAATTCAACAGGATGGAGACCGCCATGACCAAGTCCAAGATCACCGCCGTGCTGGGCGCGCTCACGCTCACCGCCACCCTTGCCGCGACCAGCGGCAGCGCCCAAGCCCATTCTCACTGGGGCGCCGGAGTTGGTATCGGCTTTGCCGCCGGCGCTTTGATCGGCGCAGCTGCTGCGACCAGCGCGTACGCCGGCCCGGTTTATGTGGCGCCCGGCTACCGCGATTGCCGCCTCGTCGAGCGTTACGACCGCTGGGGCAACGTGCGCCTCATTCGGATTTGCGACTACTGAGTTCATCCCCTGAGATCGGCGCCTGAGCCCCCGTCCATCCTCGCGCCGGTCTAGACGACCCGCCCGGCCTTTAGTCCCCAGTCCGGGCGGGTCGATTTTTTCAATACCGGATGATCGAGCGCACACCCGCGACCTGCGCATCCGGATATCGAATGCCTGTGCCGCTCGGATGCCAGATCGACGTGTAGACCGGCTGTATGGTCCAACCCGGCACGATCTGCGCGACATACGTCAGCTCAAGATTGGTCTCATAGTCACGCGGGGGCGTCGATAAACTGCCAAAATTGATCTGATCCTGATCGAAAGCACGAACGCTGTTGGAGAAGCGCGCATGAATGATGCCAGCGCCGAAAGTATCGTTCGGCCTGTTCGGGACCAGCCCCGCAAATACAACCCCGCCATCGATATAGAAATTGACCAGATTTCGATCCGACTGAGGACTGACTGACCCGCGAGCGTATACTCCTATGCCGCTGTTCGCATCACCGTCTTTCGGGCGATAGATCTGCTGATCAATGACTCCATAAAGACCATAGTCGCCGCGGTGCATCAACGGCACGCCGGTGCTTGTCGGACTTGCCAGCAGCATGCCGGTGTCGTCGAAACGCTTATCTGCAAATTGTCCGAGGTGCCCCCAGCCGCCAATCTTCAGAGTTGTCGCAAGGCCGGTGTCATCTTTTCCGCGATTCCAGCGGAACTGCAGCTCGCCGATCATGAAGGCGGGATCCTGCAAACGAAAATTCACTCCGTAACGGTTACAGGTGTCCGGATCTCCCGGACACGGTCCCGCGGGATCACCATTGAAAATTGCAAACAGGAACGACGCATCTTTCGGAAATTCGTATTTGACGCGCGCGCCGAGCGCGGACAGCGGGTAGGCCGGGCCACCGCCTGGCAAATTCACTGCCGTGATAGTCGCCCAATCGCTTTGCAGAAAAATCTGACTGAGATCGCTGTAGAAAAATTCGGCGTCAGCCGCGAGCTGGCCCATTCTGAAACTCACGGGACCGAACCAGCGTTCGAGCCATAATTCCGATAGACGAATGGTCGGATTTGCTTCGATCGCTGCGATCGTGTTCATGCCGCCGACATAGTTACGGCGCATGCGGCCGGTATCGTAAATTCCGAAGGCGTTGGCATAGAACGTCGTGCTGTTCCAGCCGGCGAGTTTTTCGAGGTCGATCAGTAACTGGCCTTCGACCTTCCCCTGATCGATGACGCCGCGCTTGATGCCGCCGGAGAGATTGCCGAGCACGTCATTGGTGTAGATGACATTATATGAGATGCCGTGATCGTAGAGGCGTTTTCGCAGGCCGGTCGGATCGCCATTCTGCGGCAGACTGGTCGCGATAGAGGGCTCGGTAATCCCGATGCTTTCAGGCGTCTGCGCCTTCAGGGGCGCTGCGCTGGCAACGCTCAGCGCGACAATGATGTAACCAATGGGGCGCCCATCTAATCTCATGCAGACCGAAGCGCCCTTATTGCACCGCACCAATGCGCTGATAGCGCGGAAAGGCCAAACGCGGATGACACTGGTTGAATTGGCGATGGGTTCAGCCGTCCAGCACCCATCGACCGTAAAGCATATCCGTTATGAGGGTTGTTGCAATTTCACTCGGAAAACAGCGTCCAAGCCCGCGGTTAAGACTGTTGAAAGCTAGTCGGTTCCGAACGTCTTTACCGAGCTGAAATCTTTATTTCGCGTTTATGCAGTATCTTTGGATGAATTCAATATAAAGCACACAATATGGGGGCCGGAACGAGGGAAAGCCCTTGAATCGGCTTGTCGGGAGTATCATGGCGCAGCTTACGCTGCGATCGCAGGCGCACATGCGAAATGCTGTGGTCGCCGCGGTCGTTTTGGTCATT
Organism: Pseudolabrys sp.; assembly: GCA_035623095.1. Classification (GTDB taxonomy): domain Bacteria; phylum Pseudomonadota; class Alphaproteobacteria; order Rhizobiales; family Xanthobacteraceae; genus Pseudolabrys. The sequence continues at coordinate 25,069 of DASPUD010000058.1, read as the reverse complement.
GGCACTTGGCTTGCGGTAGCCGCGGTGACGCGCGGCGGAGACAAGCTTGCCCAGGCGGAAACGGCCAGTCAGGGTCGCAGCGAAGGTGCGGCTTATTTCCCCACACCACAGCAGTGGGAATCTTGGGGCACGGCACCAGTATCTGACGTGGTATTTCGCACGGAGCATTTAACTGAGGGGAAGATTACTGTTGATGAAGATCGCGCCACCCTCGTGTATTCACCGTATGCCGGTCGAGTTGTGAAATTGTTCGCTAAGCCCGGCGACCAGGTGATCGCCGGTCAGCCGCTTTTCGGCGTTGAATCGCCCGATATGGTGCAGGCCCAGAATGACTTCATCACTGCGATAGCTGGATTGAACAAAGCTCAAGCAGCGTTGAATCTGGCAAAAATTATTGAGCAGCAGAACAAAACGCTTTTTGAGACCAAAGCTGGCCCTTTACGCGATCTTCAGCAAGCGCAAGCAACTCTATTGGCTACGCAAAATGATTTGCACGCCGCTAAAATCTCACTCGAAGCGGTAAGGAATCGACTGCGTATACTCGGCAAGACTGACGAAGAAATCGACAAATTCAGTGAAACCGGAATAATCAGCACGCAGGTGACAATCTACTCGCCTATTTCCGGCACCGTCGTCCAACGCAAAGTGGGACCTGGCCAATACGTCAACACGACTTCAAATAGCGCGGCAGCCAACGACGCAACTTTTATCATCGGCGATCTGTCGACTGTCTGGCTCGTGGCCTACGTGCGCGAAAGTGAAGCACCAAATGTTCGGGTCGGCCAAGCGATCCATTTTACTGTGATGGCCTTTCCAGATCGGGTGTTTCCCGCAAATATTTCTTACGTCGCAACTTCGCTCGATTCCGCTACAAGGCGATTGCTTGTACGTGCGGTTATTAACAACAAGGAAGGTGTACTGCGGCCCGAAATGTTCGCTCGGGTGACCATCTTGACCGGCGAAGGTGAGAGTTCGCCGGCAGTGCCGCGCGAAGCGCTCATCTACGATGGCAAGGCTGCACACGTATGGGTCGTGCGCGCAGACCGATCGCTTGAGCGACGTAATGTTCAGACGGGTCTCTCTAACGGGGCGATGATTCAGGTGCTCAACGGTCTACAGGTGGGTGACTCTGTTGTCAGCAAGGGAAGTCTGTTCGTCGATCGAGCTGCCGCCGGAAGCTGATCTATCGCGGACACACCACTAAGGCATCCCATGAGTGCGATTCTCGCCTTTTCTCTGAAGCACCGCACGCTCATGGTTGTCGTCTTCATTGCCGTACTATTCGGCGGAGCGATAGCCTTTCGTGATTTGAATATCGAAGCGTATCCCGATCCAACACCACCAATGGTGGACATCGTTACCCAAAGCCCGGGGCTCTCCGCAGAGGAGATTGAACGCTACATTACGATCCCAATAGAGACGCAGCTCTCGGGGATTCCCAACCTGCAGACAATCCGGACGATCTCGCTGTACGGTCTGTCTGATGTCAAACTGCAATTTACATTCGATTTCACCTACGATCAGGCGCTCCAACAGGCGATAAATCGCCTGAGCACGTTACCGAATCTTCCAAACAACGCCCAACCGCAGATTTCGCCGGTGAGTCCAATCGGCGAGATCTATCGTTACCAGCTTGTCGGTCCCCCGAATTATTCGGTGCGGGACCTCAAAACTTTGCAGGACTGGGTCTTGCAGCGACGATTCCGCGCCGTGCCGGGCGTTATCGACGTGACCGCCTGGGGTGGCCAGACCAAGACCTATGAAATCCAGGTCGATCCTAACCGGTTGACCGCCTACGGCCTGACACTGGCGCAAATGCTACAGACTTTGAACAATAGCAATATCAACGTAGGCGGCAATACCCTCGATATTGGGTCGCAGGTAGCCATTGTGCGCGGCGTGGGGCTTATCCGGTCAATTGATGACATCAAGAATACGATGTTGACGCAGTCAGGCGGAACACCGGTTCTCATCCGCGACGTTGCAAATGTGGTAATCGGCAATAAGCCACGGCTCGGAATTGCGGGACGCGATGATCAAAATGACATCGTACAAGGTACCGTATTGATGAGGCGCGGCGAAAAAACCATGCCCACGATCAAGCGTGTCGAAGCCGAGATCGAACGGATCAATGAGTCGAATATTCTTCCGCCTGGCGTGCGTATCGAGCGAATATACGACCGCAAAGACCTCATCGAAATTACGACCAGAACGGTGCTGCACAACATGGTGTTCGGCATCGTTCTGATATTTTTCCTGCAATGGTGTTTCCTGGGAAACTTGCGCAGTGCCTTGATCGTTGGTGCCACAATTCCTTTCGCTTTGTTCTTTGCTGTCGGCATCATTGTCATACGAGGCGAGTCCGCCAATCTTTTATCGGTCGGCGCAATCGATTTCGGCCTGATTGTCGATGCCACAGTCATCATGGTCGAAAGTATTTTCAGACGCCTCAGCACGCCTTGGGAAGCTTCTGTACCAAGACGAATTGACGATCGCGACGACAAGCTCACCGGTAAAGCGGCAGCAATACATCAGGCCGCAAACTACGTCAGTCGTTCGATTTTTTTCGCTGCTGGGATCATCATCGCAGCGTTCATTCCGCTATTTACATTAGGCGGGGTCGAAGGACACATCTTTGGTCCAATGGCGCGAACTTATGCATATGCGCTCGCGGGCGGTTTGATCGCGACATTCACTGTTGCACCAGCCCTGAGTGCCTTTTTGCTCCCCGAGCATACACGTGAAACCGAAACAATTTTAGTGCGAATCTTGCACCAGATTTACACACCGGCGCTGAAGTTGGCTGTCGCCAACAAAAGACTAACGGTCGTTTGCGCTACCGCGCTGATGGTGGCTTCGCTTCTTTCGGTGAAAATGCTGGGGCTTGAGTTCCTGCCAAAGCTGGAGGAGGGCAATCTTTGGATACGGGCAACTATGCCGTCCACGATCTCTCTTGAGGAGGGCAACGGTTATGTCAATCAGATCAGAACGTTGCTGCGGAGCTTTCCAGAGGTTGAACTGGTGGTTTCACAACACGGCCGGCCAGATGACGGCACCGACGCGACCGGCTTCTTCAATGCTGAGTTCTTTGCACCTTTGAAGCCATTTAGCCAATGGCCCGCAGGACTCGACAAGGACATGCTAACCGAGCAGATCTTGAAAAAACTTCAGGATCAATTTCCGGGGATCGAGTTTAATTTTTCCCAATATCTTCAAGACAACGTTGCCGAAGCCGTTTCGGGCGTGAAAGGAGAAAATTCAATCAAGCTCTACGGCAACGACCTTGCCGTTCTGACCGATACCGCTAACAAAATCAAAAATGTGCTTGGTACGGTGCGTGGCGTTACCGACCTTTCCGTCTTCACTTCGCTGGGGCAGCCAACACTCCAGATCGACGTCGATCGCGAGCGGGCGGCGCGCTACGGTCTCACACCAGGCGACATCAACGCGACAGTCCGCGTTGCCGTTGGCGGCGACAGCGGCGGGGACCTATACGAGCCGAATAGCGACCAGCATTTTCCGATTGTCGTGAGGCTAGCTCCCAACTTTCGGCAAAGCCTGGAGTCAATCAAAAATCTCGGTGTAGGTGTATCGAGTCAATCGACCTTCGTGGTGGTTCCTCTCAGCGAGGTCGCTAACATCGAACTCGTGTCAGGCGCTGCCTACATCTACCGCGAACAGCAGCAGAGGTACCTGCCTATAAAATTTAGCGTGCGTGACCGCGACCTGGGAGGAGCCATTCGCGAAGCGCAGGCAAAGGTCGCCAAACAGGTTCCCTTGCCACGCGGCTCTCGAATCGAATGGGTCGGTGAGTTTGGCAATCTTCAAGACGCGATCGGTAGATTGCAAATCGTAGTCCCAATCAGTCTTGCGCTGATCGCGTTGCTGCTCTGGGTCAATTTTGGCTCCGTTCCAGACATGCTGCTGGCAATGAGTGTTATTCCAATGGCAACAATCGGCGGAGTCCTTGGACTCCTGGTGATGGGAATGCCGTTCAGCATTTCCGCCGCAATCGGCTTTATTGCGCTGTTCGGAATCTCTGTGATGGATGGAATCATTATTCTCTCCCAATACAATCAGCTGATTGATGCGGGGCTAGATCGCATCAATGCAGTTCTTCGGACGGGAGAATTGCAGATGCGGCCAGTGCTAATGACCTGCATCATCGCGGGCGTTGGCCTTCTGCCCGCGGCAATGTCAACAGGTATCGGGTCACAAGTTCAGAAACCACTAGCGATCGTAGTTGTAGGCGGCATGACGCTGGCACCCGCAGTCATACTTATTACCTTGCCGACGTTGATCGCAATTTTTTCTCGGCGCGCCACGCGGTTTTCCTCTGTGAGCTCTATGACTGTCACCGAACCGGGACCCGCAGAATAATCAGCTCGTCCGCTTGGCAGACTGTACGAATGCGCCGACACGGCCAGCAAACCTGCTGATCGGCGACCAAAACAGCAGAACTATCGCGAGCGTCGTGATCGAGCCGACCAGTGGATTGGCCCAGAACACTCGCAAGTCGCCCCCCGATCCGATCATTGCAAGGCGGAACGCATCTTCGGCGCGGCTGCCAAGCACAAGCGCGAGCGTGAACGGAGCGAGCGGGATTCCGATCTTCTTGAAGAGGTAGCCGACTACGCCGAACAGCAACATCAACCAGATGTCGAACATTGCGTTCTGTATGGCATAGGCGCCGATCGCGCAGGACACCACGATCATCGGCGCAATGGCGGCGAACGGCACGCGCAGGACCGCCGCGAAAACCGGCACAGTCGTGAGGACCATTGCGAGGCCGACGATATTGCCGAGATACATCGAGGCAATAAGACCCCAGACGAAATCCTTATGCTCGACGAACAGCAGCGGTCCGGGATTCAGCCCCCAGACCATCAGGCCGCCAAGCAGGATCGCTGCCGTACCGGAGCCGGGAATTCCCAAGGCGAGCATCGGAAGAAGCGCTGCCGTGCCGGAAGCGTGCGCCGCCGTTTCCGGAGCAAACACACCTTCAATCCGCCCCTTGCCGAAGCTTTCGGGGTCTTTAGCGAAACGCTTGGCGAGGTTGTAGCCCATGAACGACGCGGCAATGGCCCCGCCCGGCGTAATGCCCAGCCACGCGCCGATCACCGACGAACGCAGCAGCGTCACCCAATAACGCGGCAGGTCTTTCCATACGTTCCAGAGCACACGCAAATTGATCCGCGCCGAATGACCGCGCAGGGCGAGCCGTTCTTCCATGGTGAGCAGAATTTCGCTGATCCCGAAGAGACCGATCACAGCCACAAGGAAGTTGATGCCCCGCAGCAGGTCACTGAAGCCGAAGGTCATGCGCAGTTGGCCGGAAACCGTATCCATGCCGACGCCGGCCAGCAGCAGGCCGAGCGCCATGGATATGATCGTCTTGTGTTTTGCTTCGCGCCCCAGGCCGACGAACGAGCAGAACGTGAGCAGATAGACCGCGAAGAATTCCGGCGGTCCGAAACGCAAGGCGAATGAGGCAATTCCGGGTGCCAGAAACGTGATGAGCAGAACAGCAAACAGCGAACCGATGAAGGACGAGGTAAAGGCGGCCGTAAGCGCTTCCGCCGCCTTGCCTTGCTGCGCCATCGGGTAGCCGTCGAAAGTCGTGGCCACCGACCACGCTTCGCCCGGAATATTGAACAGTATCGAAGTGATGGCGCCGCCGAACAGCGCGCCCCAATAGATGCACGACAGCATCACAATGGCGGACGTCGGATCCATTGTGAATGTGAGCGGCAGCAGAATGGCGACGCCGTTGGGGCCACCAAGACCCGGCAAAACGCCGACGAAAATGCCGAGCACCAGCCCGACCATCATCAAGGCGAGCGTCTTCGAGGTCAGCAGAACCGCGAAGCCATGCACGAGCAGTCCGAAAGCTTCCATGGAACTAGTACCCAAACATCGCTTCGAGAGGCCCCTTGGGCATGATGACGTCGAAAGCGATATCGAACGTGATGAACATGGCCATGGAGAACACAAAGCTCGTCAGCAGAGATTTCCACAGCGCAATACGTCCCACGAGCCACATGAAACCGGCGATTAGCAGAAAACTCGCGACATAGAGTCCGAGCCATTGCGTCAGCAGGCAGAAGAGAAACGTCGGAACAAACACCTGCATCACGCGGCGCAACTGATCGCGTGTGACAAAGAATTTGCCTTCATCCATCCGGCTCAGGAAAATCGAGACCAGGCCAAAGATGCTGGCGGCCGCGAGAATGATCGACAGGTAGAAGGGGAAATAGCCGGCCTGCGGCCCTTCCGTTTCCCATCCCATTCCGGTCCGCCAGTTGTCGAAAGCCAGCAACGACGCCAGCGCCAGCAGCATGGCATAGACAACCGTTTCGACGGTCCGCGTGCTGGCAACAGCCGGAGAATCTTCGGACGGTGCGGTTGGATCTTCCACCGCAATTTCAGTATTTGATTCTGTCACCGATCCCCCAATCGCGCGTTAAGCCTCAGTGGCATCATCCGCGTGAGCGGATAGCCCGGTCACCCCTTTGCTATCAGTCAAGACAAACCCCGCGGCGCGGCACGCCCCACTTTCGGGGCATGCCGCCCTGGATTTGGTTACTTCGCGACGAAGCCGGCTTCTTCCATAAGGCTTGAATTCAGCTTGTCGTCCTCTTCGAGGAATTTGACCATGTCCTTGCCGGTCAGAAAGACCGGCTTGAGCGCCTGCTTTTCCATGTAGTCCTTGTATTCCGGCGTCTCCGACACCTTCTTGAACAGATCGACGAAGAAGGCAGTCTGCTCGGGCGTGACCTTGCCCGGCAGGAACATTGCGCGCAGCATCAGGTATTGCACGTCGAGCCCTTCCTCCTTGCAGGTCGGGACGTCGTTCCATGATTGGGTGTCCGTCACTTTGGTCTTGTATGAGATGCGCTCCTTGTCGAACACGCACAGCGCCCGTACCTGGCCGGCGCGCCAGACTTCGAGATTTTCTGACGGATTATTGACGTTCGACGCCGTGTGATTGCCGACGAGTTGGGTCGCCGCTTCGCCGCCGGACTTGTACGGCAGGTACGCGAACTTCGCGCCTGTCTTCTTTTCCATGAAGACCGTGAGAATGTGATCTTCACGCTTCGACCCAGTGCCGCCCATCTTGAACGGTTGCGGCGATGTTTTCGCTGCGTCGATAAACTCCTTCACAGTCTTGTAGGGCAGCGTAGTGTTGTCCCACAGCACGAACTGATCCATCGCGATCACCGACACGGGCGTGAGTTCGCGCCAGTTGAAGGGAATTTTTGCCGACAGCGGCAGCATGTAGATCAGCGAATATGCAATCAGCACCTTGTTGGGATCGCCGTCGCTCGATTTCATGTACATCAGCGCTTCCGCGCCCGATGCGCCGCCTTTGAGCGACACCACCATCGGCTGCTTCATCAAATTGTGCTTCTGAATGGCGGCCTGAATCATCCGCGCCATCTGATCGGATGCTCCGCCGGCGCCGGCAGCCACTACGATTTCGACCGGTTTGGTCGGCTCCCAGGCGACGGCCGGCGCACTAACAAGCGCAACGGCCGCAGCGGCGGTGCCCGCAATAACGAGATTTTTCATCGAACTCCTCCCTTTAGGCTCTCGCAGCGGTTCCATCGGCAGATGGGCCGCGCTGTCGTTGTTATTGGCCCATTTTGCGGGTATTGCGCCCAAGTGCAAGCCGCCGTGCGGCTAATTGGCCTGCTGCTCGCGGCGCACAATATCGGCGCCCTGCGCCATCGCCATCATTTTTCCGAACGCCACGTCGCGCGGCAGGTATTTCATGCCGCAATCGGGTGCAATCACGATGCGCCCGGCAGGCACATATGCCAGCGCCTTGCGAATGCGCGTTGCCACCGTTTCCGGCGTTTCGACATTCATGTCGGAAAGGTCGATCACGCCGAGAATGATCGTCTTGGAGGGCAACTTTTCGAGCACCTTGAGATCGAGCCTGGGCTGCGCCGCTTCGATCGACACCTGCACGGCTTTGGAACCCTCAAGCTCGGACAGAAACGAGTAGCCGGTCGGTTTGTCATGCACGACGGCGGCATAGCCGAAGCACAGATGAATAGCGATCTTGCCGCTGATCCCGTCGAGGGCGCGATCGAGCGCTTTCAGTCCGTACTCGCGCGCCTTTTCCGGATGCTGCTGCATCCATGGTTCGTCGATCTGCACGATGTCGGCGCCGGCAGCAAAGAGATCCTTGATCTCTTCGTTGACCGCAGCCGCGTAATCAATTGCCATGGCTTCATCGGATTTGTAGAATTCGTTCTGTGCCTGTTTCGACATCGTGAAGGGCCCCGGCACTGTCATCTTCACGGTCTTCTTTGTATTCGCGCGCAGGAATTGCAGGTCGCGTAGCTCGACCGGATGCTTGCGGCGAATCCGGCCGGTCACGCGCGGAACTGGAATCGGCTTGCCGCTGCGATTGAGCGTCGAACCGGGATTTTCGGTATCGACACCCTCCAGCGCGGTCGCGAACCGGTTCGAATAACTTTCGCGCCGCTGTTCGCCATCGGTGATGATATCGAGGCCGGCCCGCTCCTGATCGCGGATCGCAAGCAGCGTCGCTTCGTCCTGCTTCGCTTCGAGTTCTTTCGGATCGATCAGCCAGAGATCGTCCATTCGCACGCGCGGCACCATCTTGGACAGACGCGCGCGATCAATCAGCCAATCGGGTTGCGGATAGGAGCCGACCAGCGAGGTCGGAAAGAGTTTCCCCGTCATATTTCGCGTCTTCCACTGTCATGGCCGGGCTTGTCCCGGCCATCTCGCTTAGGATGGCACATTGCTCTCCTAAGTAGGATGCGTGGGTCACGCCCGCGCATGACAAATGAGAGTCAGTGCCCGGCCGCCGGGCCAGCCGCCGCGACGCTCATCGCGAGGATACGCGCGACGTGGGCAGCTTCCCGCTCGCTGCCATCATGAATCTGATGCCGGCACGAAGTGCCATCCGCAACGATCAGCGCATCGGGGCTTGCCCGGCGCACCGCGGGCAGCAATGACAGCTCGCCCATCTTGCGCGAAACATCGATGGTCGAGGCGTGGAAGCCGAAGCTCCCGGCCATGCCGCAGCAGCTCGATTCAACCGTCTCGACCGATAGCTGCGGGATAAGCCGCAACGCGCCCTCGACCGCGCTCATGGTGTCGAACGCCTTCTGATGGCAATGGCCATGCAGCAGGGCTTTTTTCGGCAAGGCACCCAGCGGCAATTTAAGGCGGCCCTGCTTGTGCTCACGCACGATAAATTCCTCGAACAGCAGAGCATTTGCCGCCAGCGCATCAACCGCTTCGCCCTTGAACAGGGCCGGCAACTCATCGCGGAATGTGAACAGACAACTCGGCTCAAGCCCGACGATCGGCAATCCGCGTGCAACATAGGGCGCAAGAGCATCCAATGTGCGCTGCATTTCCTTGCGCGCTTCATCGACGAGGCCCACCGAGAGAAACGTGCGGCCGCAGCACAGCGGCCGATCGTCCGGGTCGGCCGGCAACGGCGCGTAAACGCGATAGCCGCCGGCTACGAAGACATTCAGCGCATCGTCCAGATTTTCCCGCTCGAAATAACGGTTGAACGTGTCGGCAAACAGCACGACTTCGGGCGCGGCGGCATTTTCTTGCGCGGTGGTGTAGCGCCAGTCCGAACGGTCGCGATAGATATCCTTGCGCCATTTCGGCAGGCTGCGCTCGGTCGAAAACCCGCCGATCATCTGCGAAGCTCTGCGTAACAGGACGCTGCGGTCGCGCAAATTGAAGAAGTGATGCCAATCTGCCGCAAAAGGCGCGTATCGCGGCAGAAAGCCGACAAGCTTGTCATGCACCGTGAGTTCGAACTTCTTGGCGCGCGCCGCCAGCACCTCGATTTTCATGCGTGCCATGTCGACGCCGGTCGGGCATTCGCGCCGGCAAGCCTTGCAGGAAACGCAAAGCTTCATCGTGTCGTACATTTCATCGGCAATGAACGCAGCGCCACCAAGTTGACCCGTAATGGCAAGGCGCAAAGAGTTGGCGCGCCCACGAGTCACGTCACGTTCATCGCGCGTCACGCGGTAGCTCGGACACATCACGCCGCCGGTCAGTTTCCGGCAGGCGCCGTTGTTGTTGCACATCTCGGCGGCGCCCTGTAAACCGCCGCCGACGCCTGGATAGGCCGACCAATCAAGATGCGTCTTGAGCTGTTCACCGTGGTAGCCGGGCGCATAACGGAACAGGCTGCGATCGTCGAACTTGGGCGGTCGCACGACCTTGCCCGGATTGTAGAAACCTTTCGGATCGAACTGGTCCTTCACCTGTTCGAAGGCGCGCGCTAGCCGTGAGCCGAACATCGGCTCATTAAATTCGGAACGCACCAGCCCATCGCCATGCTCGCCGGAATGCGAGCCCTTGTATTCGCGCACCATCGCGAATGCCTCTTCGGCGATTTCGCGCATGGCATGCACATCTTTTTCCTGCCGCAGATTGAGAATGGGCCGCACGTGCAGGCAACCGGATCCGGCATGTGCGTACCAGGTGCCACGCGTTCCGTGTTTTTCAAAGATCGCCGTGAGACGGGAAGTGTATTCGGCAAGATGTTCGAGCGGGACCGCGCAATCCTCCACGAAAGAGACCGGTTTGCCCTCCTCTTTCATCGACATCATGATGTTGAGGCCGGACGTGCGTACTTCGGTGATCGCCGCCTGCAGATCGGGGTTGAGCACCTCGACCACGCCACCCCACTTGGCGCCGCTCTTGTCCCAGCCGAACCCGAGGTCGCCCATCAGATCCTTGAGCTGTTGCAGCAGGCGCAGATTGACCTCGTGGTCGTCCTCACCGAATTCAACCAACAGGATTGCTTCCGGCGTCTCACGCACGAATTTCTCCAGCGTCGGCCGGAAGATGGGAATCTGCCGCGCGAGCGCGATCATCGTGCGGTCGATCAACTCAACCGCGATCGGCTTGAGCCGCACGATGTGCTGCGCCGAATTCATCGCCTCATAGAAGCTCCCGAAATGGCAAGCGCCGACCGCCCGCCTGCCAAGCAGCGGCGAAAGCTTCAATTCGATGCGAGTCGAAAAAGCGAGTGTACCCTCGCCGCCGACCAACACGTGCGCAAGATTGATGTCATTCTTGCCGGGCACTAGCGCGTCGAGATTGTAGCCGCCGACGCGGCGCTGGACTCTCGGAAAACGCGCAGCGATCTCGTCGGCTTCGCGCGCGCCGATGGCCAGCAGTTCCTTGGCGAGCGGACGCAAGGGCGCCGGCACGTCCTTGAGGTTGCCACCGATGCGGCCGAAGTGCGCCAGCGTGCCGTCCGCGAGCAGCGCCTCGATCGTGATGACATTGTCGCGCATGGTGCCGTAGCGCATCGAACGGCCGCCGCAGGAATTGTTGCCGGCCATGCCTCCGATGGTCGCGCGCGAGGACGTCGAGATATCGACTGGAAACCACAGGCCGTGCGGCTTGAGCTGCCGGTTGAGATCGTCGAGCACGATGCCCGGCTCGACCGTGCAGCGGGCGCGCTTCACGTCGAGATCGAAGATGCGGGTGAGATATTTCGAGCAATCGACGACCAGCGATTCGCCGACCACCTGCCCGGCCTGCGAGGTTCCGCCGCCGCGCGCCAGCACCGTCGCGCCCTCGCTGCGCGCAATGGCAATCGCCCGATCGGCTTCTTCAATGGTGCGAGGCGCGACCACGCCCACCGGCACCATCTGGTAGTGGGAAGCGTCCGTGGCGTAGCGCCCCCGCGTAAACCGGTCGAAGTGCACCTCGCCGGTCAATTCAGCCCTCAGACGCCGCTCCAAACCGGGCATAACTACGGCCACGCTTCTTATCCTTTTTGGGCTGCACCAAACCTATGCATAAGGACTACTTCGCATTGCGGAAAACCGCTTGACCGCAATGTTGCATTCATAGTTCAACGCCACAAGCGTTGCCCCCTGACCGGGACACGCAAATGGTAATATTCCCTAAAAGCTGCCGTTCAGGAGCGGACTGTCTATGGCCAAGAATTCCTCGCGTACGGTCGGGCGTCATTTTCTGCATATCCCGGGGCCTACGCCGCTTCCCGACCGCGTCCTGCGGGCAATGGATACGCCCATCATCGACCACCGCGGACCGGAGTTCGCCAAGCTGGCGAAGAAGTGCCTCGAAGGCATCAAGACGATCTTCAAGACCACCAACCCGGTGATCATCTACACCGCCACTGGGACCGGCGCCTGGGAAGCCGCGCTGGTCAACACGCTGTCGCCCGGCGACAAGGTGCTGATGGTCGAGACCGGCCAGTTCGCCACGCTCTGGAAAAAAATGGCCGAGAAGCTCGGCCTCGTGCCGGAGTTCATCACGACTGATTGGCGCATCGGCGCCGATCCCGCGGCAATCGAGGCGCACCTGCGCCAGGACAAGAAGAAAGAGATCAAGGCGGTCTGCTTCCTGCACAATGAAACCTCTACCGGCTGCCTGTCGCCTGTTGCGGAAATCCGCAAGGCGATTGACAAGGCCGGCCATCCGGCGTTGCTGATGGTCGATACGATCTCTTCGCTGGCGTCGGCCGATTATCGGCACGATGAATGGGGCGTCGATGTGTCCGTCGGCGGCGCGCAGAAGGGTTTGATGCTGCCGCCCGGCATGTCATTTAACGCGGTGAGCGACAAGGCGCTTGCGGCGAACAAGACGTCCCAGCTGACCAAATCGTTCTGGGCCTGGGACGAAATGCTGACCATGAACAAGGTTGGTTTCTTCCCTTACACGCCGGCGACGCAGATGCTGCATGGCCTCGCGGCCGGTATCGAGATGCTGCACGAGGAAGGCCTCGACAACGTGTTCGCGCGCCACGACCGGCTCGCGGAAGCAACCCGGCGCGCAGTCAAGACCTGGGGTCTCGAGATCATTTGCCGCGATCCGAAATATTATTCGCCGACCATCACCGCGGTTCTTTTGCCGGAAGGTCATGACGCCGATGCGTTCCGCGCGCTGGCGCTGGAACAGTTCAATATTTCCTATGGCGCAAGCTTCGGCCGTTTCGCCGGCAAGATGTTCCGCATCGGCCATCTTGGCGATATTAACGATGCCATGCTGCTGGGCGGCCTGGCTGTCACCGAAATGGCGCTGGCGCTGGCCAACATTCCGCACAAGAAGGGCGGCGTGCAGGCGGCGATGGACTATCTCGCGTCAGCGCACGGCACTTCGGCAAAGCAGGCCGCGGAGTAGCTTGTTATCTCCCGCTCGTCCCCACGAAAGCGGGGACCCGGTTTCTGGATTCCCGCTTGCGCTGGAATGAGCGGAGAATTTTACGCAATACTTTTCTCACTCGCGATGACCCGGCTAACAAACTCCGCAATCGCCTTCAGCGTCGGCTCCGCGGCTTCGCGCTGCGGTGAGTGGCGCGCGCCCGGCACCAGCGCAACCTCGACCGGGCAATAGCATTCTTGCTGCGCCACCTCGATCTGCTTCACCGTGCCGTACTGATCGTCCTCGCCCTGCACGATCAGCACCGGCACGCGGATATAGGCGAGGAACTCGGTGATATCCCACTCGCGGAAATCCGGATCGAGCCAGGCGCCGTTCCATCCCTTGAATGCGTTGTCGACGTCGGTATGCCAGCGCGCCAGCCGCGCGCGCAGATCGCCGGTTTCATAAGCTTTCTTTGCCTCGACGATCGAGGCAATGCCGGGATCCTCGGTAAAGAAATGCGGCGCGATCAGCACCAGCCCGCCAACGCGATGATCCTGATGCGATCCCGCGTAAATCGCGACAATCGACGCGCCATCGCTGTGGCCGACCAGCAGCCCGCGTTTGAACCCGATGGCATCGAGCACGCGCGGCAGCGTTTCGCGCGCCTCGTCGTGCATGTAGCTGAGCGGGCGCGGCAATTTCACCGGGCTTGATGAACCGTAGCCGGCGCGCGAATAGACGAACACACCGGCGCCGATTGCCGCCGAAAGTTTCTCGGGAAAGTCATTCCACAAGGCGACGCAGCCGAGCCCTTCGTGCAGCAGCACGAGCGTCGGCGCCTTGTCGGGACACGGGCCGATGAACCGGTATTCCAGCTGCTGCCCGCCGATATTGAGATGCCCGGAGTCGGCAAGTGTCATCAGCGTGCGCCCGGCCCTTCCGCCCGGAGCTTGAACCGCTGGATCTTGCCGGTTGCGGTTTTCGGCAGATCCTTACGGAATTCGATCCAGCGCGGGTATTTGTAAGGGGCGAGCTTCTGCTTGACGTGATCCTGCAATGCCTGGATCAGCGCGTCGTTGGCTTTTTCGGGCGCCTTGAGCACAACAAAAGCCTTCGGTTTGATCAGCTTCTGTTCGTCATTCCAGCCGACAACCGCTGCTTCCAGTACATCGGGATGCGAGGACAGCGCCGCCTCGACCTCGAACGGCGACACGTACATGCCCGATACCTTCAGCATGTCATCCTGTCGGCCGCAGCAGATGTAATAGCCGTCGGCATCCTCGATATATTTATCGCCCGAGCGGGTCCATTCGCCCTGGAAGGTCGAGCGCGACTTCTCCCGATTGTTCCAATACATGATCGCGCTGGTCGGCCCGCGCACATAGAGCTCGCCCATCTCGCCTTTTTTCACCGGCTGACCGTCGTCACCGATGAGCTTGATGTCGTAACCCGGCACCGGCCTGCCGGTGGTGCCGTATTTCGTCGCGCCCGGCGTGTTGGTCAGATAGATGTGCAACATCTCGGTGGTGCCGAGCCCGTCGGAAATCTCCACGCCGAAGCGTTCCTTCCAGCGCTTGGCGATTTCTTCCGGCAGCGCCTCGCCGGCGGAAATGCAGCGGCGGATTTTCACTTCCGTTTTCTGCGGTGCGTTCGGACTTGCGAGAAACGCCGCATAGAAAGTCGGCACCGCAAAGAACACCGTGATCGGATACTTGCGCAGCAAGGCCGCAACGCCATCCGGCGTCGGCCGCTCCGGGTTGAGCACTGTGGTCGCGCCGACTGTAAGCGGAAACGTCATTGCGTTGCCAAGCCCGTAGGCGAAGAACAGTTTCGCCACCGAATAACAGATGTCATTCTCTTTGAGGCCAGCAACCGGCGTGCCGTAGAGATCCGCAGTGAGCTTAAGGCTCGCGTGCACATGCACCGCGCCCTTCGGCTTGCCGGTCGAACCTGACGTGTAGAGCCAGAATGCGATGTCGTCACAAGTGGTCGGTGCGGTGAACGGTTCCGGTTTCGCCGCCTGCAGGAGATCCTCGAAACGCTTATGGCCGTGCGCATTGTCGCCGGAAACGATGACGTGCTCGAGGTTCTTGCTTGTTTTGATCAGTTTCTCGAAACGCGGGTAGAGCGCCTCCGACACCACGAGACATTTCGCCCGGCTGTCGGCCAGCATGAAAGCGTAGTCGTCCTCGGTCAGCAGCGTATTGACCGGAACGGCAACGACGCCGGCCTTGAGGCAGCCGAGAAACGCGGTCGGCCAATCGATCGTGTCGAGCATGGCCATGAGAACACGTTGCTCGCGCCTGACCCCGAGTTCGCGCAACACCGTACCAAACCGGGCAACGCGATCGGACAACTGGCCGTAGGTGAAGGTGCCGCGTGCATCGATATAGGCCGGCTTGTTGGCACGCCCGGCGTCGAGATTGCGCTGCAGGACATCGGCGGCAAAATTATAGTCACGTGGGACTTCGCCCACCGTTTCGGCCGGATCCGCTTGCGCCGCGCGCGCTTCCGCGACCGTCATTGTTGTTCCTCCCAAGACCTTCGTATTATGCAGGGCATGAAAAACGGTCGCAATGCTCGCTTTTCTTGTCATGCCCGGGCTTGTCCCGGGCATCCCGAGTAGAAAGGCACTGCGCCCCTAAGCGAGATGGCCGGGACGAGCCCGGCCATGACGACACGAACGGGAGCCAATTTCATGATCTTTAGCCGGGATCGCATTCTCACCACCCATGTCGGCAGCCTGCCGCGCAACGAGAAACTGTCCGACCTGTTGATGGCGCAGGAGGAGGGTAAGGACTACGACCCTAAAGTGCTGACGGCGGAAATGGACAAGGCGGTCCGCTATGTCGTCGCCGAGCAGGTGAAAGCCGGCATCGATATCGGCAATGACGGTGAGCAGCGCCGCATCAGCTTCCAGACCTACGTGCCGCAGCGCATGACCGGATTTGCCGGGGTATCGAAACGCCGGCGCGGCCGGGAATTCGAGGAATTCCCCGAACTGCTTTCTTATCTGATGCGCCGCTTTCCGAGTGCGGCCAAAAGCCAGCAAGGCGCCCCGGAAGCGCAGGCTGACATCAAATATAAGGACCTCAAGCCGATCACCGAGGAGACTGCGGGATTCAATAAGATCGCCGACGAGCTCGGCGCATTTTCCGAGCGGTTCATGACCGCGCCCTCGCCCGGCATCATTTCAACCACGATGCTTAACGCTTATTACAAGACCCACGACGATTATCTCGACGCCATCGCGCGCGAGATGAAGAACGAATACCAGACGATCCACAAAGCCGGCCTGATCCTGCAGATCGATGCGCCCGATCTCGCCATGGATCGCACCATGATGTACCGCGATCTCGATGACGCCGGATTCGTCAAACGCTGCGAGCGGCACGTACAGGCGATCAACGACGGCATCGCCGGCATCCCGCGCGACCGCGTCCGGCTGCATGTTTGCTACGGCAACTGGGAAGGCCCGCATATTCACGACGTTGCGCTCGCCAAGATTTTGCCGGCGCTTTACCAGGCCAAAGTCGGCGCGCTGTCGATCGAGTTTTCCAATCCGCGGCACGCGCACGAATACGAAGCGCTGAAGAAGCACCCGCTGCCGAAGGACATGCTGCTCATCCCGGGCGTGGTGGAGACCACAAGCAACTTCGTGGAGCACCCGGAAGTGGTTGCGCGCCGCATCGAAGAGGCGGTGCGCGTGGTCGGCGAGCGCGAACGCGTTATCGCATCGACCGATTGCGGCTTCGGCACCTTCACCAAGCGGGAATGGGTGATCGAGCCGGTGGTGTGGCTGAAGCTCGCCGCGATCCGCCAGGGCGCCGACATCGCTTCTGCGAGATTGTGGGGGAAGAAGGTAGCGTAAGCCGCGCCGTTGAACCCAGCCGCTTATGCCCGCGCAGGCGGGCATCCAGTTTCGGCCTGCTGGATCCCCGCTTACGCGGGGATGAGCGGTTTCAAATTTTCGAACAGATATGCGGGGGGGCTAACCTTGCTCCCCCTAAGCCTTTATTTTCACAGCAAGATTCCTGATTGCAAAAGATACTATCTTTAGTATTTGATCCCGATATACTTACCGCCAGCTCAATAGGGCGTGGACATGCCGCCGACGGCGTTACGACAACCGGTGACGATGAGCGGTGACCTCACCGCGCGCATCATGTTTGCCGGCCGCTCGTCGTCCATGTCAGCGCAGATCGTCGCCTGGGTGCGCGACGCCCTGTTCGCCAAGAAGCTCAAGCCCGACGATTTCCTCGGCACAGAAAAAGACCTTGCCGCCCGCTTCGACGCCAGCCGCATTGTGGCGCGCGACGCGCTGCGCACGCTCGAGGCGCTCGGCATTGTCCAGATCCGCATGGGCAAAGGCGGCGGGGCGCGTATCGCGCAGGGCAATCCGCGCCTGTTTGCCGAAGCGCTCGCCGTGCAGCTCGACCTCATCGGCGTCAGCGCCGCCGAAATCATGGACGCGCAGCGCGCGATCGAGACCCTCGGCACCGAGCTTGCCGCCGAGAACGCCACGGCCGAAGACATTGCCCGATTGCGCCATCTGCTGCGCCAGGCCGAAGACGCTATCGGCGATCTCGATGAGTTCACCCGGCTGTCGCGCGATTTTCACCTCGCGGTCGCCGAAGCCTCGCACAATCGTGTGCTGGTCGTGCAGCTCATCTCGCTCGAACACGTGTCGTGGCCGCGCCGCAATGTCACTGCCACACCGAAGCTCGCCCGTCACATCCTCAAAATTCACACACGACTCACCGATCTGATCGAATTGCGCGATGCCGCCGCGGCGCGCGCGCTGATGGATGACCACGTCAAGATGATCCGCGCCCGGCGCGTCGCCGAGCGCGACCAATCCGGCAGCGATGAATACACCTGCTGCTGAACGTAAAGAGGGAGGAAAGACCAATGGCAAAATTCCTGATCGAACCGCACTTCCGCCTGCAGGAATGGGTGGCCGAGGAGAAGGACTATTTCCGCAAGGAAGGTCTTGAATACGAATTCCGCGAACTGATGCGATCGACCGACGGCAAGATCCACGACAAAGGCGATAAGGTCGGCGCCTATCAGTCGTTCGAGGCAGGCCGCAAATCAAATGTGAGCTGCGCGTGCCATTGGACGGTCAATGTCGCGGCCTCCAACGGGCACGGCAAGATGTATACCGATGTCTATTCGGTAGCACCTGCCGGCGTGTTCGTCGCCGCCGATTCAAAGATCAAGGATCCGTCCGATCTCGCCGGTGTTCCGGTTTCGGTTGGATACCAATCCGGCAGCCACTACTCGACCGTGCAGGCGCTCGAGCAGTACCTCAAGCCCGAACAGATCAATCTCGTCTATTCCGATGGCATGCTGTTCGCGCGCATGGAAAAGTTGTTCGAAGGCAAGGCGCCCGCCGTCCACCTGTTTGGCGGACCGTATTACTTCGCCGAACAGCTCGGTTTCCGTAAGGTCATCGACTGCACTTTCATGATCGGCACTATGATTCATGGCGATCCCGATCCGGAGGATCTGCGCAAGTTCTTCCGGGCCTTGCGCAAGGCGCAGCGCGATATCGATCTGCGCCCCGAGCTCTACACGCATTATTACAAGAAGGAATTCCCCGACCGCTTCCACGCCAAAATGGACACGCGACGCTGGGGCCCCGGCGAGCGGCTGGTGTTCGAGCCCTACACTAAAGAAGTGTATGAGGAATCCTTTGAATGGATCTCTGCCCACGGCATCTTCGCGGACGGGAAGATGGGCAGCGGCCGCTATGAGCAGGCAACATTGTCGCTGGGTTAAATACTCCGCTCATTCCCGCCTAAGCGGGAATCCAGGCCGCGGGCGCCTATTGCTATGGGTCCCCGCTTTCGCGGGGACGAGCGGCAGAAGAGCTCACCGCCTGCAAACCGTTTGCACGCTAATAGAGACTTGCGACCATCCGCGCCGCGAACCCCAGGGTCGCCGCGCTTTTCTTTAAGGGGAGGCTCGGGCATTGTAGCGGTAATAAGAGCAAGCAAGGATTTCAGGGGAGGATCACAATGAAACGTTCGCTATTCGCCGGCGCTGCGCTGTTCGCGGCGGCGATGTTGCCGGCCGGCGCCAATGCTCAGGACAGCATCAAGATTGGCGTTATCAGTGCCTTTTCGGGCCAGTTCGCCGATACGTCGGCGCAGATCGAGAACGGCATCAAGCTTTATATGAAGCAGCACGGCGACAAAGCCGGCGGCAAGAAGATCGAGATCATCCGTAAGGATACAGGTGGTCCGAATCCCGACGTCGCCAAACGCCTCGCACAGGAGCTCGTCGTCCGTGACAAGGTGGATATCCTCGCCGGTTTTGCCCTGACGCCGGAGGCGCTCGGCGCCGCAGGTGTCTCGGCGGAAGCCAAGAAACTCATGGTCGACATGAACGCGGCGACGTCGATCGTCACCGAGAAGTCTCCCTATATCGTGCGCGTGTCGCTGACGCTGCCACAAATTGGTGAGACGATGGGGACCTGGGCGGCCACCAAGGGCAAGATCAAGAAAGCTTACACGATGGTCACCGACTTCGGCCCCGGCATCGATGCCGAGACCGCCTTCCAGAAGGCGTTCAAGGCGGCGGGCGGCGAGATCATCGGCTCGGTGCGCATGCCGATCGCCAATCCCGATTTCTCGGCCTTCGTGCAGCGCGCAAAAGATATCAATCCGGAAGCGATATTCGTGTTCGTCCCGGGCGGCGCGCAGCCGGCGGCCCTTGGCAAGGCTTTTGCCGAGCGGCAGATCGATCCCAAGAAGATCAAGATCCTGTCGACCGGCGAACCGGTTGACGAAACCGCTATCAAGAGCCTGGGCGATCTTGCGATCGGCCGTCTTAGCGCGTGGCATTACGACTACAATCACAAGTCAAAGATGAACGCAGACTTCGTGAAGGCCTTCAACGCCGAGTTCAAGCGCAACCCGGACTTCTTCGCCGTCGGCGGCTATGACGGCATGCACCTCATCTACGAAGCGCTGAAGAAAACCGGCGGCAAGACCGACGGCGACACATTGATCGCAGCGGCCAAGGGCATGAAGTGGGAGAGCCCGCGTGGACCGATCGCCATCGATCCGGCGACCCGCGACATCGTTCAGAATGTCTACATTCGTCGCGTCGAAAAAGTCGGCAACAACATTGTCAACGTCGAGTTCGAGACGATCCCGAACGTAAAGGATCCGACGCACAAGTAACCCGGCGCCCTGAAGTCCTACGAACCTCCGGATGGGGCGATCGCAAGGTCGTCCCATTCGCATATAAAGGTCATAGCCTATTCTGGATCCCCGCTTTCGCGGGGATGAGCGGAAAAAAGGCAACGGAAACCCCACACCGCTCATTCCCGCGCAAGCGGGAATCCAGTGTAATGGTCGCGTGAATCTCAACCTTTGATTCTGGGTCGCCGTTTCGGCGAACCGGGAAGAAACGTACGGGTTATCGGCGCCACCATGCTCCCCCCGATCTTCGGTGTCCTGTTCGACGGCATTGCCTATGGCATGTTGCTGTTCGTGCTGTCGGTCGGGCTGTCGGTGACGCTCGGGCTGATGAATTTCGTCAATCTCGCACATTGCGCTTTCGCCATGCTCGGCGGCTACGTCACTGTCACTCTGGTGAATGAATTTCAGTGGCCCTTTCTGGCAACACTGCCCGTCGCATTCATCGCCGCAGCGATCGTCAGCGTGGCACTTGAGCGCGTCCTCTATCGTCGCCTCTACCGGGCAAGCGATCTCGACCAGGTGTTGCTGACAATCGGGCTTGCATTCATTTCGGTCGCCGCCGCTGCCTATGTTTTTGGCACCACTCAGCAGCCGGTGGAAACTCCGGGCATCTTGCGCGGTTCTGTCGGCATCCTCGGTCTCGATCTCAGCAAGTACAGGCTCTTTCTGGTCGGCGTGGCGTTGGCGGTGACCATGCTTCTCGTGGCCGGCCTCGAGTACACACGTTTTGGCGCGCAGGTGCGCGCGGCCGTTGACAATCAGCGCATGGCGCGCGGCCTCGGCATCGATGTCGACCGTACATTCGCCTCGACCTTCGCGCTCGGCTGCGGACTTGCCGGACTTGGCGGCGCTCTCGCCATCGAGGTTGTAGGCCTCGATCCGAATTTTGCCTTCACCTATCTGGTCTATGTGCTGATCATCGTTTCGGTCGGTGGGCTGGGGTCGATTGCCGGCTCGTTCTTTGCAGCAATTTTGATCGGTGTCAGCGATGTTGCCGGCAAGTATTACGCGCCCGAGCTTGGCGCTTTCTTGATCTATCTGGTCATGGTGGTGGTGCTGATGTGGCGGCCGCTCGGCCTGTTCGGGAGGCGGTGATGAAGGTGATGACGGCCCTTACGTCGTCACGGCCGGACTTGTTCCGGCCATCCCGCTTAGGCGGGCAACGCCGTGCCCTGATAAGCGGGATGCGCGGGACAAGCCCGCGCATGACAGTGAAAGCGCCGTTCAATCGCGCGAGGGAGTCAACCTGATGGCATCGACTGCCGCAGCGCTGACCCCCCAAGCCTATCTCCAGGCGCAAAGCCGCTGGCACCCGCTGGAGATCGTGTTCTGGCTGGCCACTTTGCTGCCGTTCGTGCTGTTTCCTGACTATCTGGCGCTCGCCAGCCAGATTGCGATTACCGCGCTGTTCGCGCTCTCGCTCGACATCATCCTCGGCTACGCGGGTCTCGTCTCGCTCGGGCATGCCGCATTCTTCGGCATCGGCGCGTATACAGCGGGATTGATTTCAAAATTCGGCTGGGGCGAGCCGCTCAGCGGGCTCTTGCTGGCAGCCGCCGCCGCCGGAGTTGTCGGCTTTGCTGTGAGCTTCATCATCGCCCGTTTCCGGCACTTCACTCTCATCATGATCACGCTTGGCCTTGGCTTGCTCGCGTTCGAGGCGGCAAACCGCGCCCATTGGCTCACCGGCGGCAGCGACGGGCTGCAAGGCGTCTCGATATGGCCGGTGCTCGGCCTGTTCAAGTTCGACCTCTACGGCTACACCGCGTACACATATTCGCTGGTTGTACTGTTTGTCGTTTTCCTCGGCGCGCGCCGGCTGATCAATTCTCCGTTCGGGCTGGCGCTGCGCGGCATCCGCGAAAACTGGGTGCGCATGCCGGCGATCGGCGCCGACAGCCGCGCACATATCCGCAAGGCCTTCACGATTGCTGCGGCGATCGCCGGCCTGGCCGGCGCGCTGCTGGCACAAACGACCGAGAACGTTTCACTCGAGTCGATCAGCTTCCAGCGCTCGGCCGATGTGCTGGTGATGCTGGTGCTGGGCGGGGCCGGACGGCTTTACGGCGGGCTGATCGGCGCTGTGATTTTCATGGTGGCGCGCGACCAGTTCTCAGGGATAGCCCCGCAATACTGGTACTTCTGGATCGGCGTGCTGCTGGTGACGGTTGTCATGATTCTTCCCAACGGCATCCTTGGCGGCTTGTCGCAACTTTACGCGCGCTGGAGACGCAGATGAGCGCGATCGCTTTAGCCACGCGCGGTCTTTCGAAGGCCTTTGGCTCATTGCCGGTCGCGCGCGACATCGAGATCAACCTGCCGGCCGGGGCGCGTTACGCGCTCATCGGGCCGAACGGTGCCGGCAAGACCACGCTCATCAACCTGATGACCGGGATGCTCACACCGAATGCCGGACAGATTCTGCTCGGCGGCGAAGACATCACCAGACTCGGCCCGCAGGAACGGGTGCGCCGTGGGCTGGCGCGAACGTTTCAGATCAACACACTGTTCGCCGGCCTCAACGCGCTCGAAGCAGTGACCCTGGCGGTCGCGGAACGCAGCGGACTTGCCGGGAATTTCTGGCGCGGCGTCGGATCGCATAGCGAGGCGATCGACGAAGCCTATGAAATTCTGCGGAAGCTCCGGCTCGGCGACTCCTGCTATCAGATCACGCGCGAGCTGCCTTACGGACGTCAACGTTTGCTTGAGATCGCGCTTGCGTTGGCCACCAGGCCAAAGGTGCTCCTGCTCGATGAGCCCGCCGCCGGCGTGCCGCCGGAGGAAAGCGGCGAAGTTTTCGAAGCGGTAGCGGGACTGTCTGACAATCTCACATTGCTTTTTATCGAGCACGACATGCACGTGGTATTCCGCTTCGCCAGCCACATCATCGTCCTGGTGGGCGGCGCGATCTTCACCGAAGGTCCGCCGGCCAAGATCGCCGCCGATCCCGGCGTGCGCGAAGTCTATCTGGGCAAGCGCAAACATGGCTGATGCTTTGCTCAAACTGGAAAACGTGACCGCGGGCTACGGCGACGCCGTGGTGCTGCATGGCATTTCGCTGGAGTTACCCGAGCATGGCAGCCTTGCCGTCCTTGGCCGCAACGGTGTCGGCAAGTCGACGCTGCTGCTTACCATCATGGGTTACACGCAGCTGCGTGCCGGCCGCCTGCTGTGGCGCGGACAGGATGTTTCCCGCGTTGCGCCGAACCGGCGCGCCATCAATGGCATCGGCTGGGTGGCACAGGAACGTGAGATTTTCCCCTCGCTTTCGGTCGAGGAAAATCTCACCGTCGCGGCACGACCCGGCTCGTGGGATCTCGGTGCGATTTTCAAGCTGTTTCCGCGTCTCGCTGAGCGCCGCGGCAACATGGGCAATCAGCTCTCCGGCGGCGAGCAGCAGATGCTGGCAATCGCCCGCGCGCTCATGACCAATCCGACGCTTATTCTGCTGGACGAGCCGTTCGAAGGTCTGGCGCCGGTGATCGTCGATGAGCTGTCCGCAGCAATGAAGACGATGCTTTCCGATCGGCGCATCGCCATCATTCTGGTCGAGCAACACACCGATATCGCGCTGGATCTGACCGCCGAAGCTATTGTGCTGGAACGCGGCGCGGTGGCGCACCGGGCTCCCTCGGCGCAATTGCAAAAAGACACCGCCACGCTTGAGCGTTTGGTCGGGTTGCGCGTGGCCGCGACGGCGTGAGCGCGCTGGCGTTGCACTAAACTCCGCTCATTCCCGCGCAAGCGGGAATCCAGCGGCGGCATCTCACACTCTGGACCCCCGCTTTCGCGGGGGTGAGCGGAAATAGATGCTCAGCCTATCGGGTTGCATGGCGCCGTCGGAGCATGACAAAGTGCCTGCCATTAACAGGAAAGTGCCATGCCGGACCCGATGATTCCGCGCGACCGTGCCCCCTATTCGGCGATTGTCGACCGCCCGCCGCTCAAGCTGCCGGGCAAGGCCCGCATCGTGTTCTGGACCATCGTCAACTACGAAGTCTGGGACATCGGCAAACCGATGGCACGCCAAGTGCTGACGCCGCCTACCGGGGTGACGCATCTCCCCGACGTGCCGAACTGGAGTTGGCATGAATACGGCATGCGGGTCGGGGTGTGGCGCTTCTTCGACCTGTTTAAGCGGCAGAATATAAGACCGACGCTCGCGATCAATGCGCGCGTCTGCGAGGATTACGCGCGCGTCGCGCAACAAGCAAAAAACGACGGCTGGGAATTCATGGGCCATTCCTACCAGCAGGGTCCGATTCATCTGGAGCCGAACCAGAAGGCGATGATCAAGCGTTCGCTCCACGTGATCGAGCGATTCACTGGCAAACGGCCGGTCGGCTGGCTTGGCCCGGGATTGACGCAGACGCTCGAGACTCCGGATCTGCTCGCCGCAGCCGGCATCAAATATATCGGCGATTGGGTCTATGACGACGAGCCGACGACGATCCGCACTGCGAATGGTCCTTTGGTGACGCTGCCCTATACGATGGAGCTCAACGACATTCCCATGATGGCGGTGCAGCACCACGAGGCCGAATACCTGACCAAGCGCGCAATCGATCAATTCGATCGGCTTTATGCGGAAGGAGAAAAGCGCGCGAAGATCATGGCGCTGGCGATCCATCCCTATCTGAGCGGGCAACCGCATCGTATTAAATATCTCGAAGCGATCTATGATTACGCGCGCAAGTTCGACGGCGTGCTGT
>DASPUD010000057.1:0-16439 GCA_035623095.1 Pseudolabrys sp. | reverse complement strand
TGACCGGCATCACCTTGGAATAATTACCGGAGGAAAATATCTCGTCCGCGTTCTGTACATCACGATACGTCAGCACAGTCTCGACAACGGTGACACCAGATTCGCGCAACAGCTTGATCACGCGCTGACGCGTAATGCCGTTGAGAAACGTGCCGTTCGGCGCCGGCGTGAACACGACGCCATCCTTGCCGATGAAAATATTGGCGGTGGCAAGCTCGGCCACATTGCCCAGCAGATCAAGCACCACGCAATTGCCGAAGCCGCGCGCATTTGCCTCAAGCAGTGCGCGCGCGTTGTTTGGATAAAGGCAGCCGGCCTTGGCGTTGACCGGCATGCATTCCAGGCTCGGTTTGCGATAGGGAGATAATGTCGCCGAGAAACCTTCCGGCTTGCGCATTGGCGCTTCGTAGACGCTGAGACACCATTTGGTGGATTCGGGATCCGGCGCGACCAGCAACGCACCGCTGCGCTCCGCCCAATACATTGGACGGATGTAGAGCGCGGCGTCCTCGTCAAACCGCTTGATGCCGTCGCGGGTCAGTCCGAGCCAGGTTTCGGTGGGGACCACCGCCTTGAGATGCATAGTTTCTGCCGAGGCATTGACCCGTTCGCAATGCAGGTCGAGATCGGGGGAAACGCCTTCGAAGGTGCGTGCGCCGTCAAATACCGAGGAGCACAGCCAGGCGGCGTGGTCGCGCACGCCCATGATCGGCACATTTCCCTCGTGCCAATCGCCTTCATAGTAGGTCCATGTCTTTGACCAGGTTTTTGCCGGCATTCCTGTTCTCCCGCGCCCGGCCGTGGGCTTTGCTCTTGCGGCCGGGCTCTGCAACCATAGCGGCCCGCTCCGGAGGATTCCATGTCATCCGTCTTTATGTTCGACGCCTATGGCACGCTGTTCGACGTGCACGCGGCGATTGCACGTCATCGTCAGCTGGTCGGGCCTGATGCCGATCGGGTCTCGGCGACATGGCGCAGCAAGCAGCTCGAATACAGCTGGACTTTGACCCTTGCCGGAAACTACGTGGATTTCTGGGTGCTGACCGAGCGCGCGCTCGACTATGCGCTGGCCCAGGCGCCGCAGGTGGACAAGGCAGTCAAACCGAAGCTGCTTGAATCCTACTTTAAGCTCGATGCTTTTCCCGACGCGCGGACGACGCTCAAATCACTGAAAGCAAAGGGTCATAAGACCGGCATTCTGTCCAACGGCTCGCCGGCGATGCTCAAGGCCGCGGTCGACGCCGCTGGCATCGGCGGCGATGTCGACGCTCAGCTCTCAGTCGATTCCGTGAAAATGTACAAGCCGCGGCAAGAGGTCTATCGCCTCGTTACCGACCATTGCAAATGCAAGCCGGCCGACGTGGCTTTTGCGTCTTCGAACCGGTGGGACGTGATGGGCGCCGTTCGCGCCGGGTTCCGCACATTCTGGATCAATCGTGCGAAGATGCCGGATGAATATGTGGATTTTCCCGCGACACAGACCTTGAGCGACCTGACCATGCTGGCCGATATCGGCTAGCACTTTTGTCGTAGCAACCGGGCTGGCGCACGGAAGCCGCGCGGACTATATGGCGCGTGCACCCTCCCCAACCGCTTCTCGCATGCAGTCCATTATTTCCGTCAAAGACCTGTCGAAAAGTTATGCGTCCGGATTTCGGGCGCTTTCCGGCATCAACCTGGATATCCGCAAAGGTGAGATCTTTGCGCTGCTTGGCCCCAATGGCGCCGGCAAGACGACGCTGATCGGGATTATTTGCGGCATCCTCGTTCCGACCCAGGGCAAGGTGACAGTCGCCGGCCATGACATCATTTCCGCTTATCGCGCCGCCCGTTCGCTGATCGGCCTAGTGCCGCAGGAGTTGCATACCGACGCCTTCGAAAGTGTCTGGGCAACCGTCAGCTTCAGCCGCGGCCTATTCAACAAACCGAAAGATCCCGCCTACATCGAAAAGGTTCTGCGCGCGCTCTCGCTCTGGGACAAGAAGGACAACAAGATCATGACGCTGTCCGGCGGCATGAAACGACGCGTGCTGATTGCCAAGGCGCTGTCGCACGAGCCGCAGATTCTTTTTCTGGACGAGCCGACTGCGGGCGTCGACGTCGAACTGCGCAAGGACATGTGGCAGGTCGTGCGCGACCTGCGCGACTCCGGGGTGACCATCATCCTCACAACGCACTACATTGAGGAAGCCGAGGATATGGCCGACCGCGTCGGCGTCATCAACAAGGGCGAGATCATCCTTGTTGAAGACAAAGCCGAATTGATGCGCAAGATGGGCAAGAAGCGCCTCACGCTGCATCTTAATCAGACGCTTTCGTCAATTCCGGGTGAGCTGTCCGGATTCACACTGTCGCTCAGCGACGGCGGCAACACGCTCAACTATGACTACGACACCAAAGCGGAGCGTACGGGTGTGGCAACGTTGCTCGGCGAGCTGTCGCGCGCCGGCGTGCGGATCCGCGACTTGCAGACGGAGCAAAGCTCGCTTGAAGACATTTTTGTCGGGCTAGTGAGTGACAGACGATGAACCTGAGAGCCGTTCAAGCGATCTACTCTTTCGAGATGGCGCGGACCGGGCGCACGATCTGGCAGAGCATTGTTTCGCCCGTGCTCTCGACCTCGCTCTATTTCATTGTCTTCGGTGCGGCGATTGGCTCACGTATTACCGAGATCGAAGGGGTACCCTACGGCGCTTTCATTGTGCCGGGGCTGATCATGCTGACTTTGCTCACCCAGAGTACGATGAACGCCTCGTTCGGGATCTACTTTCCGCGGTTCACCGGCACGATCTATGAAATTCTCTCGGCGCCTGTATCGCCGTTCGAGATCGTGCTCGGCTACGTCGGCGCGGCGGCGACCAAATCCATCATCCTTGGGCTGATTATCCTGGCGACGTCGTGGCTCTTTGTGCCGCTGCATATCGCGCATCCGTTCTGGATGGTCGCGTTCCTTCTGCTGACGGCGGCTACGTTCAGCCTGCTCGGTTTCATTATCGGCATCTGGGCCGAAGGTTTTGAAAAGCTCCAGATCGTACCGCTGCTGCTCATTACACCGCTGACCTTTCTTGGCGGCACGTTCTATTCGACCAGCGTATTGCCCCCGGTCTGGCAGACCGTCGCGCTGTTCAATCCGGTGGTTTACCTGATCAGCGGATTCCGCTGGAGCTTCTTCGAGATTGCCGACGTGAGCCATGGCATCAGCGTCGGCATGACGCTGCTTTTCCTTTTTGCCTGCCTCGTTACGGTCTGGTGGATGTTTAGGACCGGATACAAGCTCAAGAAATAGCCCGTCAGCCCGCCGACAGCGCGTCAAGAATCCGCGCCCAGCTGCGGATCCCCTTGTGGAAGCACTTGAGGTCGAACTTCTCGTTTGGCGAGTGCACGCGGTCATCATCAAGAGCGAAGCCGACCAACAGGGAATCCATACCGAGCACGCTCTTGAAATCGGCAACGATCGGTATCGAGCCTCCGGCACCGACGGCGACCGCCTTGTGTCCCCATTCTTCGGCCAGCACAGCCCGCGCCTTGGTCAGAGCTGGATTGTCGAAAGACAGCTGGATCGGCGGCGCCAGGCCGAAATTGCCGAACTCCACTTTGCAGTCGGCGGGCACTCGCTGGCGTACAAAGACGCGGAAAGAATCCCGTATTTTCTCCGGGTCTTGTTCACCCACCAGGCGGAAAGAGACTTTCGCGCTTGCCTCGCCCGGGATGACTGTTTTTGCTCCCTCTCCCGTGTAGCCACCGACGATGCCATTGATCTCGGCGGTTGGTCGCGTAGTTATCTGTTCGATCAGCATACGGTCTTTCTCGCCGGCCGGCTCTTTGAGCCCGATCGGGCCGAGAAATTTCTCGGGCGTGAGATCAAGTCCCTTGAGATCGGCCTTGATGTCCGGCGGAAGTTCTTTGACCCCGTTGTAGAAGCCTGGGATTGTCACACGCCCCTTGTCATCCCACATTGCGCCAAGAATTTCTGCCAGCAGGCGCAGCGGATTTTTCGCGGCGCCGCCGAACACGCCGGAATGCAAGTCACGGTCGGCGCAAGTGATTTTGACGTCCTCATAGACCAACCCACGTAGCGATGTGGTCACCGCCGGCGTCTTCTGGTCCCACATGGCGGTGTCGCATACGAGTGCCAGATCGAGCTTGAACTCGGCGGCATTGTCGCGCACGAACCCGAACAGGTTTTTGGAGCCACATTCCTCCTCACCCTCGATCATCATTGTAATCGGCAAAGGCAATTTACCGGTGACGGCCTTGAAAGCGCGACAGGCCTCGATGAACGTCATGGCCTGACCCTTATCGTCGCAGGCGCCGCGCGCGACGATTATCCTGCGTCCGTCTGGCAGTGTTTCGATGCGAGGCTCGAACGGCGGCGTCTTCCACAAATTAAGCGGGTCGACGGGCTGCACGTCATAGTGGCCGTAGAACAGTACGCGTGGGCCAGCCACGCTGTTTGACTTTCCAACCACCACTGGATGACCGGCAGTGGGACGCACGCTTGCGGCAAAACCGATGGACTTCAGGTCGGCCGCGACATGTTCGGCGGCTGCCCGACACTGATCCTTGAAGGCCGGGTCGGTGGAGACTGATGCGATCCGCAGCAGGGCAAACAGGCGTTCTACGCTTTGGTCGATATCCTGATCGATGCGGTTGAGAACCGCGTCGAGGGTCTTCATGAGATGCTCCTTTAGGGTCGAGGGCTGAAACTAGCAACGCCGACCGGAGCTGAAAAGAAGCATAGCCGGTGCCGCGGCCCGCAAAAGCGGCTGATTTGACACGCAAAAGGCTGCGTTGGCCCACGTCAGCGGCGGAACATGCATAATTGATGTTGGTCTATTTCGTCGCGCACAATCGCCAACGTATATTTCTCTCTTGACTGTGGCTTCCGCGCCAGATGCAACGCAACAACATCAAACGCAAATGACGCCGTAGCACGCTTGTCATCGGCGAAAACCGCGTTCAATATGCCCGCAATCCGCCGTTAGTGCGGGGGGCAGGGAACATGGAAGAGTTGGTCGCGCGTCTCGTCGCTAAAGTCGGCGTCGAGCGGGGTGCCGCGGAAAAAGCTGTTGGCATTATTCTGGACTTCCTCCGCAAGGAAGGTCCGCCCGACAAGGCACAAGCTCTCATCGACCGGCTTCCCGGTGCGGAAGCCTTGCTCGCACAACAATCCGAAGGTGGCGGCGGCATGTTTTCTATGGGCGGCATTATGGGCGCCGGCACCAAGATGATGGCGGCGGGTCTCAGCATGAGCCAAGTGCAGGCCGTTACCCGTGAGACGATCGCCTATGCCCGTGAAAAGGTCGGCGAAGATGCAATCGGAGAAATCGTCGGTGCGATTCCGGGTTTGAGTCAGTTTGTCTGAACCGTTCGATGTTGCGTAAGCGTGCGAGGCGGCTGAGGAGGCGTGGATGTCTTATCCCATCACTGACATAGAGGGGATCGACGACGACGTCGCCGCCATTTTCAAGTCCGCAGGGATCAGATCAACGGATCGCTTGCTTGAAGCCGCGCGGACAGTAAAAGGACGCAAGCTGCTCGCCGAGAAAACGGCCTTCAGCGAAAAGCAATTGTTGCACTGGGCCAACGTCGCCGACCGGATGCGCATCAAAGGCATCAGCAAGGAGTACGCCGAGCTGTTGCAAGCGGCGGGTGTCGATACCGTCAAAGAACTTAAGTATCGCAACCCTCACAATCTCGCCAAAGCGATGGCTGATGCCAACCGCAAGCGCAAGCTGGTGCGATTGCTTCCCTCCGAAAAAGTGGTCAAACGCTGGATCGAGAACGCCAAGCTTCTCCCGCTGAAGATCACATACTGATCAAATAGCTCCTGCTTGACAGCCCCCCGCCGACCGCGCAAAGCGACCGGCATGGGAAGCCTTCGCGCCGTCGATAAACCTGCCGGAACAGCGCCAAACCGGGCGCCAAATGCGTTTTCGACCCTGCTTTCCGCCGGTCGCCCGCTCGTCATGGGCATCCTGAATGTAACGCCGGATTCCTTTTCCGACGGCGGCAAATTTCTCGATCCACCCGTGGCGATCGCCCGTGCCGCCGAAATGAAGAGCGAAGGTGCCGATATTCTCGATATCGGCGCGGAGTCAACGCGACCCTATGGTGACCCCGTACCGGTGTCAGCCGAAGACGAAAAGGCTAGACTGACCTCGATCTTACCCGCGGTCGCCAGTCTTGGTTTGCCGGTGTCGATCGATACCATCAAACCCTCCATCGCAGCCTGGGCGCTCGACCAAGGCGCTTCGGTTGTCAACGATGTCTGGGGGCTTCAGCGTGATCCTGGTATGGCGTTGCTGGTCGCCGAACGTCGCGTTCCTGTAATCGTGATGCATAATCGCGAAGAGGCCGACGCTGCTATCGATATCGTCGCCGATGTGCTGGCCTTTTTTTCGCGCTCGTTGGAAATCGCCGCGCGCGCCGGCATCGCGCGTGAAAGCATTGTGCTCGACCCCGGTATCGGATTTGGCAAAACGCCGGACCAGAGCATCACGTGCATTGCGCGGCTTGCCGAATTCAAGCGCTTTGGATTGCCGCTATTGGTGGGCGCGTCACGCAAGCGCTTTATCAATTCAGTGACGCCCGCGGCGCCATCTGAGCGGATCGGCGGCTCAATCTCCGCTCATCTGTTGGCGGTCAAGAAAGGCGCGGCGATCGTGCGCGCGCATGACGTGAAAGAGACGGTGCAGGCGCTACGCGTGGCCGCAGCAATTGAGGGCGCACGATGAGCGACCGCATTTTCGTTCGCGGACTGGCGCTGCATGCGTATCACGGCGTGATGACGCATGAGGCCAAGGTCGGACAGACGTTCAAGATCGATCTTGATCTTGAAATCGATCTCTCTGCCGCGTCTCGGTCGGACAAGGTCGTGGATACCGTATCCTATGACAAAGTCGTCAGCTCAGCGAGCGGCGCGTTCTGTGCGCAACGCTTCCGTCTGATCGAGGCCGCCGCCGGGCGCGTTGCCGACGCGCTCCTTGCCGATTTTCCACGCGTGCGTTCCGTGCGGGTGACGATTCACAAGACGCATGCGCCGATCGCCGCCACGTTCGATGACGTTGGTGTAACGCTTGTGCGAACCCGTCATGGCTGAAGCGCTGCTCGCGCTCGGCGGCAATGTCGGAGACAGCCGGTTTATTCTCGACCGCGCCATCGCCCTGCTCTGTGACGGTAAGGACGTGCGGTTGACTGCCCGCTCGTCCGACTACCGGACACCACCGTGGGGCTTCAAATACCAGCCGCACTTCGTCAACCTCACCATCGCTGTCGAGACGACGCTGGGTCCACGCGAATTGCTTGCCCGTGCACAAGAGGTCGAAATGAGACTTGGACGTGACCGCGCGCATGAAAAACGCAACGGTCCCCGCACCGCCGATATTGATATCCTTGCTTACGACGATCTGACCGTAAACGAGCCGAACTTGACCCTGCCGCATCCTCGGCTGTTCGAGCGCGCCTTTGTCCTGGTGCCGCTGGCTGAAATCGCGGGAGACCACGTGATTGCCGGACGACGCATCGATGAAGCCGCCGAAGCCATCGATGCACGGGGAATCCACCGTTTGCCTTAACCGCTTTGCGCAATAGCCCGACGGCTTGGACTGTGCCATTTTGCCCCGATGACCGACGATCTTACCTTCGCCACTGAATTTCCGCCGACGAACGAGGCCGAATGGCGCAAACTGGTCGAGGCCGCGCTCAGGGGCGCCCCGTTCGGTAAACGGCTGGTCAGTCAGACTTACGACGGACTGCGCGTCGAGCCGCTTTATCCGCGTGCAGTGGGAGCAAAGGCTGTTGTCGGCCGCGCTCCCGGCACGACCTGGACGCTGATGCAGCGCGTGGACCACCCCGACCCGGCAAAGGCGAATGCGCAAGCTCTCGAAGACCTGGCCGAGGGTGCAACGGGCCTTACGCTTGTCATGGCCGGCTCGGTAAACGCGAATGGCTACGGTCTGGACGCCGCACCTGAATTTCTCGCGCGCGCCCTTGATGGCGTGCAGCTCAATGCCGGTATCACCATCGATTTCAATCTCAGTCCGCCCACGCGTACCGCCGTACAGCATTTCGCGAGCCTGGTGAAAAGCCGCAAGCTTGCCCCCGCATCCGTCGACATGCGCGCGAGTATCAATCCGGTCGGCGGCTTCGCCGCTACCGGCACGAGTCCAGGACCATGGAGTGTACTGTCGAAAATGTTCGCCACCATGCTGCGCGAGCTGAGCGAGCAAGGATTTCGCGGACCATTCGCTGTCAGTGACGGGCGCGTAATCCACAATGCCGGAGGCTCCGAGGCGCAGGAGCTGGCCTTTGCCATCGCCAGCGGCGTCGAATACCTGCGCGCGCTCGAGGATGGCGGCGTGCCACCTGATGCAGGGCGTGGAATGATCTATTTCCGGCTTTCTGCCGACGCCGATGAGTTCATGACCATCGCCAAGTTCCGGGCGCTGCGAAAGCTGTGGGCGCGAATTGAAGAGGCGTCCAGACTCGCGCCGAAGCCTGTTTACGTTGCCGCCGAAACCGCCTGGCGCATGATGACGCGCCACGATCCGTACGTGAACATGTTGCGCCTTACGAGCGCGATTGCTGCCGCTGGCCTCGGCGGCGCCAATAGCATTACTGCGCTTCCGCATACCGCCGCGCTCGGCCTTCCCGATGCATTTGCCCGCCGCGTCGTACGCAACACCCAACTGATTCTGCTGGAAGAATCCAACCTGGCGAAGGTAGCCGACCCCGCGGCCGGCTCTGGAGCCATTGAGGACCTGACCGGCAAGCTTTGCGCCGCTGCCTGGGCACTGTTCCAGGAGATCGAATCCGCAGGTGGGGCCTGGGCGGCACTGGAGCGTGGTTTGATCCAATCGAAGGTCGCGGCGGTACGAACCGCGCGTCAGCAGGCCATCGCCCGGCGAAAGGATGCTCTCACGGGGACAAGTGATTTTCCCCACATCAACGAGACCACACCCGCGGTGCTAGACGTCGCACCTGTAGCAACGCCGAAAGAGACATCTGCCAAGATTACAACGGAGCCGCTGCTACGCATCCGGCTGGCCGAGCCGTTCGAAGCCCTGCGGGATGCGTCCGACCGCATGCTTATGAAAACCGGCGCGCGGCCGAAAGTCTTTCTTGCCAATCTCGGAAAGCTGTCGGAGTTCACGGCGCGCGCCACCTTTGCCAAGAACTTCTACGAAGCTGGCGGCATCGAGGCTCTGGGCAATGACGGCTTTAAAGATTTGGTCGCAATGGTCGCGGCCTTCAAGAAATCCGGTGCGAAGCTCGCCTGCCTATGCTCGTCGGACAAGGTTTACGAAAGGGAGGCCGGTGACGCGGCCAGGGCACTAACCGCCGCCGGCGCCATTGCCCATCTCGCCGGACGCCCCGGGGAAAATGAGACAAGCTGGCGGGACGCAGGGGTAAAAAGCTTCATTTATGTTGGTTGCGACGTGCTTTCGACGTTGCAGGCCGCGCATGATATTCTAGGGATCAAATGAGTCAGATTCCAAATTTCACAAAGGTCGACTTCGCTGACGCCGCCGAGGCCCCCGGCAAGAGCGCGGCCCCGCCGTGGACGACGCCCGAAGCCATTGTGGTTAAGCCGACCTATGGCGAGGAAGATCTCGCCGGCCTCGACTTCCTCAATACCTATCCCGGCAAGCCACCTTTCCTGCGCGGCCCCTACCCGGCAATGTATGCGGCGCAGCCGTGGACCATCCGCCAATATGCCGGCTTCTCCACGGCGGAAGATTCCAATGCCTTCTACCGGCGCAATCTCGCCGCCGGTCAGAAAGGCCTCTCCATCGCTTTCGATCTTGCCACCCATCGCGGCTATGACAGCGACCATCCGCGTGTCTCGGGCGACGTCGGCATGGCGGGCGTGGCGATCGATTCCATCTACGACATGCGCACGCTGTTCTCCGGAATTCCGCTCGACCAGATGAGCGTGTCGATGACCATGAACGGCGCGGTCTTGCCGGTACTCGCGCTCTATATCGTCGCGGCAGAGGAACAAGGTGTGCCGCACGAGAAACTCTCAGGCACGATCCAGAACGACATCCTCAAAGAATTCATGGTGCGCAACACCTACATCTATCCGCCTGGACCAAGCTTGCGCATCATTTCCGACATTTTTGCTTTCACCTCGGCGGAAATGCCTAAGTTCAATTCGATTTCAGTCTCCGGCTATCATATGCAGGAGGCGGGCGCGACGCAGGACCTTGAACTCGCCTATACGCTAGCTGATGGCGTCGAATATGTCCGTGCTGGCCTGAAGGCAGGCCTCACTATCGATCAGTTCGCACCGCGCATCTCGTTCTTCTGGGCGATCGGCATGAACTACTTCATGGAGATCGCCAAGCTGCGTGCCGCGCGTATGTTGTGGGCGAAGCTGATGAAGCCATTCAAGCCAGAGGACGCACGATCGCTGTCGCTGCGCACGCACTGTCAGACCTCGGGCTGGTCGCTCGCAGCGCAGGATGTCTTCAACAATGTGGCGCGTACCATGATTGAGGCGATGGCGGCGACGCAAGGTCAGACTCAGTCGTTGCACACGAATGCGCTCGACGAAGCACTCGCCCTGCCAACTGATTTCTCCGCCCGCATCGCCCGCAATACGCAAATCGTATTGCAGCAAGAGGCCGGTGCCACGCGCATCGTCGATCCGTGGGGCGGCTCCTACTACGTCGAGCGGCTGACCTATGAGCTTGCGCGCAAGGCGTGGGGCCACATCGAGGAAGTCGAGGGCCTTGGCGGCATGACCAAGGCAATCGAAGCCGGAATTCCCAAGCTGCGCATCGAGGAAGCAGCCGCCAAGACGCAGGCGCGTATCGACGCCGGCGCGCAATCGGTGATCGGCGTCAACAAATATCCGCCGAAAGAGGACACGTCGATCGATGTGCTTAAGATCGACAATTCCGCCGTGCGCGCCATGCAAATCGAAAAGCTGAAACGGCTCAGGGCTGAACGTGACCCGGCGGCATTGCAGGAGTCGCTTGACGCGCTCACACGTGCCGCCGACCGTGGCAATGGCAATCTCCTGGGGCTCGCCATTGACGCGGCACGCGCCAAAGCCACCGTGGGCGAGATTTCATCGGCGCTCGAGAAGGTCTTCGGTCGACACCGTGCCGAGATCAAGGCAATTACCGGGGTTTACAAGCGGGAGGTCGGCATGACCGACGCCGTCGAGCGTGTCCGTAAAGCCGTGGAAGCCTTCGAAGTCGCCGAGGGCCGTCGCCCGCGCTTGCTGGTCGCCAAGATCGGCCAGGATGGTCATGACCGCGGCCAGAAAGTAATTGCCTCGGCGTTTGCCGATCTCGGCTTCGACGTCGATATCGGACCGCTATTTGCGACGCCCGCGGAAGCCGCGC
Source organism: Pseudolabrys sp. (assembly GCA_035623095.1). Taxonomy (GTDB): domain Bacteria; phylum Pseudomonadota; class Alphaproteobacteria; order Rhizobiales; family Xanthobacteraceae; genus Pseudolabrys. Next base: position 5,079 of record DASPUD010000057.1, on the reverse strand, counting down.
GCCAGGCCGTTGAAAATGACGTGCATATTCTAGGCGTGTCGTCGCTTGCCGCCGCCCATCTCACACTGGTTCCCGAACTGAAAGCAGAACTCGCCAAGCAAGGTCGCGATGACATCATGATCGTGGTCGGCGGCGTTGTGCCACCTCAAGACTATGAAACGCTGATGAAAGCCGGCGCCGAGGCGATTTTCCCACCCGGCACGGTGATCGCGGAGGCAGCCGAGAAGCTGCTCAAGACCCTCAACAAACGGCTTGGGCACGGCAAAGAGGCGGCAGAGTGAGACGATTAATCGTCCGCGCAGCTGCCGCTGCACTTTGCGCGCTTTCACTGCCAGGTTGCGTGGACTCCGTTGGTCCGATCCTGTCCGATGCGCAGCCGCTGCTGGGCGAGCGCGTCCGGCTTCAGTTCTACACGTTACGCAAAGGATTCGCGGAAGAGCCGGAACAGGCGAATTACAGATGGGATCACGGACGCTATGTTCATACCGGCGGCGGCTTGCGCGATGTCAGCGCATTTTCGGTGCACCCGTTCGAGGGCAATAGCTTTATCATCCAGAGCATTGCAGCGAAGCGGCCCCGCATCATCGAATATGCGGTCGGATTCAGGTTGACGGACGGTGTTTTTCAGGCGATCGGGATCGACGAAGACGACGCTGACGCCGCAACACGGTCTGCGCATTGCAAGAAGACCGACGATTCCAGCTGTCGTATCGAGACGCGTGAGCAGCTGTTTGCATTTGCGCGCGCGACAGCGGCGCGACGGAAGGGCGAAGGTGGTCTGATTATTCGTCTGGCGGACGGCGCGCAAAAATCGCCGCGCCGGCGCTAAGATCGCTGGTCGGGGGATTCGATGGCCTCTCGCAACATGCCGTCCGCAGAACTTGTTCGCGGAGTCCGCGCCGGCGACCGCGCGACGCTGGCGCGTGCCATTACGCTGATCGAGAGCAAACGCGCGGATCACCGCAAGACCGCCCATCATCTGGTGCAGGAGCTGCTCCCGCTGACCGGCAAGGCGGTCCGTCTCGGCATTACCGGCGCGCCCGGCGCTGGAAAGTCCACCACCATCGACGTGCTCGGTACTTATCTTACGGCCAAGGGCCACAAGGTGGCTGTGCTGGCTGTCGATCCCTCCTCGACCCGCACCGGTGGCTCAATCCTCGGTGACAAGACACGCATGGCGCAGCTCGCAAGCGACGCGAATGCCTTTGTGCGTCCCTCACCCACTTCCGGCACGCTCGGCGGCGTTGCTGCAAAAACACGGGAGACCATGCTGGTCTGCGAGGCCGCCGGCTACGATGTGGTGATGGTCGAGACCGTCGGCATCGGGCAATCGGAAACCGCGGTAGCCGATATGACCGATTTTTTCCTGGTACTGATGCTGCCGGGCGCCGGCGACGAACTGCAAGGTCTCAAAAAAGGTATTGTCGAATTGGCTGATATGATCGCCATCAACAAGGCGGACGGCGACAATATCGAGCGGGCCAAGGTTGCTGCGGCCGAGTATCGCGCCGCGTTGAATATCCTGACCCCGAAGTCCGCGACCTGGTCGCCGCCGGTGGTTATTTACTCGGCGCTGACGCGTAACGGCATTCCCGAATTATGGGGGCAGGTCCTTACCCACAAGGACAAAATGACCACATCCGGCGAACTCCTCGCACGAAGACGCGACCAACAGGTAAAGTGGATGTGGAGCATGCTCGAAGAGCGGCTGACCGCGCGGCTGCGGAGTGATGCCTCGGTGCGCACAAAACTGCGGCAAGCCGAGGCCGCAGTCGCCGCCGGGAAACTGGCGCCGACGCTCGCGGTTGAAGATCTGGCCAAGCTTCTCGGGGTCTAGATGCCGGTCACCGTGCTTGTCACCGGGTTCGGCCCCTTTCCCGGCGCGGCTTTCAATCCCACCGAGCGTCTGGTCATCCGGCTTTCGCAGCTGCGTCGCCCGGCTGTTGCAGACGCAAAAATCGTGTCACACATTTTTACGACGAGCTACGCGGCTGTAGATGAAGAACTGCCGAAACTAATAGCTAAACACAGGCCTGACGCGCTGCTGATGTTCGGTCTCGCAACACGGACAAAAACTCTGCGCGTCGAAACACGTGCGCGCAACAGCGTCGTGCTGATCCCAGATGCGACCGGGAAGACCGCGCGACGCACCGTCATCCGCATGGCAGCGCCCGCCTCTTGTAGGTTGCCCGGCCCTGTACAAAAATTGCTTAGCGTGCTGCGCGGAGCTCAGGTGCCGGTCCGGCTGTCGCGCGACGCCGGCCGCTATCTCTGTAACTACCTCTGCTGGCGGGCGGCCGAGGCAACGCGCAAGAAAAGGCCGCGTCTCGCTGCATTTATCCACGTGCCGCAAGTGCGGCGCGGAGCAAGGCCAAAGCGAAGCAACAAGGCGCAATTGAGCCTCGATGACCTGGTCCGAGCTGGTGGCCGCGTCATGGCGACCATCGTTGCCGAAGCACGGCGTTAACCTCCGAGGCGCATCACAGGTCTCATACCGCTGACTATTTCCGGCAACCGCGCCCCATTAAACCGCCACGTTTGGGCCCGAATGACGCTATAGTCGCATCGCCATGTCGATCACCCGCAACCTCCGCCGCTCGACCATCATCATGCTTGCTGTCCTGATTATTTTCTTTGTCCCGATCCTGGCCCGCACCGTTTTCTACGCCATGGACAACGGACCACGCTCGTGGCGCGACGCTGACTGGTCGAGCACCGGAATGCTTCCAGCCGCTGCCGATTTTGCACCAGCTCGGGTCATCATATTCACCGGCAAGGCCGGCGCCTGGAAGGGCATTTTCTCGGTGCACAGTTGGGTGGCACTCAAGCGCGCAAACGAAAAGCGCTGGACCCGCTATGACGTCGTCGGCTGGGGCGAGCCGGTACGTCGCAATTATTGGCCAGTGGATGGCCTCTGGTATGGCAACACGCCGGTCATGCTCGCCGATGTCACTGGATCCGACGCTGAAAAGCTCATTCCGCGTATTGAAAAGGCCGTCACCGCTTACGACTACGCACAGGCTGGCGATTACCGGATCTGGCCGGGGCCGAACAGCAACAGCTTTGTTGCCGCAATTCTGCGCACGGTGCCGGAGCTCGGCGTGGCTCTGCCATCGAACGCAGTCGGACGCGATTTTCGCTACGGGTTTTATGCCGGATTGACCGACAGCGGCACCGGTGTCGAGCTCAATCTGAACGGCATCGCCGCTATCAAATTGGGCTGGGTCGAGGGCGTGGAGCTGAACCTGCTGGGCCTGGTCGCCGGGCTCGACCTCCGGCATCCCGGGATCAAATTGCCAGGGTTCGGCCGTATTGGTGTCGAATCTCCCGTAACAACAGCTCTCGCGCGCTGACGCCGTCTCACGGCGAATTGTCCGACGAATGCAGCGGACGGGGTGACGCCGGCGGAAGCTTCGTGCGAAATTGCCACGCAATCGAGGCGGCTGATGCGCGACACACTTCCTCTGCTCGAAAAGATCGCGTTTCCGGCGATCCGGCGCGGCAGGCTGGAAACATTGCAGGTTAATGTCGGCTATCGTTGCAACCAGTCCTGCTTCCATTGCCACGTTAATGCCGGACCCAATCGCACCGAGGAAATGACTGCCGAGATCGCCGATCTGGTTCTGGCGTTTCTCCGCCATCGGAAAATCGTGACTCTGGATATCACCGGCGGCGCCCCCGAACTCAACCAGAATTTCCGCAGACTTGTGCGCGAAGCGCGCAAGCTCGGCACCAAGGTGATGGAACGCTGCAATCTCACGATTCTCGAGCAGCCGGGCCAAGAAGACCTGGCAGAATTTCTGGCGGGTGAACGCGTTGAAGTGGTTGCGTCCATGCCGTGCTATCTGCAATCCAATGTCGATGCGCAACGCGGAAAAGGAGTCTTCGACGGCTCGATCCGGGGTCTGAGGCGCCTCAATGCTCTCGGCTACGGCCGCGATCCTGATCTCATGCTCAATCTCGTTTACAATCCACAGGGGCCGTCGCTGCCACCGGCACAAGCTTCTCTCGAATTCGACTACAAACGTGTCCTCAGTGACCAGTACGGCATCACCTTCAATAAGCTCTTCGTGCTCGCCAACATGCCGATTCAGCGCTTCGGGGCTACGCTGATCAGCAAGGGCGAATTCGACGCCTACCTGGAACTGCTGCAGGATGCCCATCTCGACGCCAATCTTGACGGCGTGATGTGCCGCAGCCTGATTTCAGTCGATTGGCGCGGCTACATTTACGATTGCGACTTCAATCAGATGCTCGGCCTGCCGATGACGCTCGGCAAGCGCAAACGCGCGCATCTGGCCGATTTGCTCCATGAACCGATTGAGGGCCATTCCATTCGCGTTGCCGGTCATTGCTACGGTTGCACGGCCGGACAAGGCTCGAGCTGCGGCGGCGCTCTGAAAGAGGCAGCCGAATGAGCGGCCCGACGCTGTCGATCATCATGCCCGTATTGAACGAAGCCGCCGGAGTTCAAGCGGCATTGACGGCGCTCTCGCCCTTTCACTCGCGTGGCGTGGAACTGATCGTTGTGGACGGCGGAAGCAACGACAATACGATGACGCTTGCTGAGCCCCTCGCCGACCACGTACTCAGCGCGCCGCGCGGACGTGCTGCCCAGATGAATTGCGGAGCCGCTGCCGCTCGCGGCGATGTTTTGCTTTTCCTCCATGCTGACACTTGGTTGCCTGCCGATGCCGATGCCTTGATACGCGATGGTCTTGCCCAATCTGGCCGTGTTTGGGGCCGTTTTGACGTGCGATTTAATGCCGGCGGGTTGCTGTCCCTGATTGCCGCCCTAATGAACTTGCGGTCACGATTGACCGGCATCGCGACCGGCGATCAGACAATTTTCGTTATGCGGACGGCGTTTAAATCGATCGACGGTTTTCCACCGATCGCTCTGATGGAGGACATTGCGTTGTCGGCCCGGCTCAAGCACATCAGCCGTCCGCTTTGTCTGCGCGCATATGTCACCACCTGCGCCCGCCGCTGGCGATCGCATGGGGTCTTGCGTACCGTTTTTCTGATGTGGCGGCTGCGTCTGGCCTATTTTCTCGGCGCCAATCCGGCAAATCTTGC
>DASPUD010000056.1:0-22075 GCA_035623095.1 Pseudolabrys sp. | reverse complement strand
GTCGGTTCGGGCTACGCCGAGACCTTGTCGCGGCCGGGCGGTAACGCGACCGGCTTCATGCAATTCGAATACGGCCTGAGCGGAAAATGGCTGGAATTGCTGCACCAGATTGCACCTCAGGTGAAACGGGTGGCTGTGTTTCGGGATTTGATTGGCGGAATCGCTCAGTTCGCGGTGATCCAGTCGGTCGCGCCTTCGGTCGGGATAGAGGTAAATCCTTTCGATATGCGAGAAGCAGCCGAGATCGAACACGCGGTTACGACCTTTGCGCGCTCGGAAAATGGCGGGCTGATCATAACAGCCAGCGCGTTCGCGAATGTTCACCGCGAGCTGATCATCAGTCTGGCAGCCCGCCACAAACTGCCGGCGATCTACTTCGCACGATATTTCGTTGATGATGGTGGTCTCATGTCCTACGGGACCGATCTCGTCGAGCAATTTCGGCAAGCGGCGGCATATGCCGATCGCATTCTCAAGGACGAGAAGCCAGCCAACATGCCGGTACAGGCGCCGACAAAGTATGATCTGGTGATCAATCTGAAAAGCGCCAAAGCGCTCGGGCTTGCGGTACCGCCCGCCCTGATAGCGCGCGCTCACGCGGTGATTGAATAGACAATTTTGGCCCAAGCGGACGTCCGCGAGAAGGCACGGAGGTCGAATAAAATAATAAGGGCTTCCAGGCTCTTGGCCGGAAACCCTTTTTTTTCAAAAAGCTCAGCCGACTAGTTTTCGTTCGCGAATGCATCACGCATCAGCTGAAAACGAATATTCTTGTCAGGGTCGGTGCCAACAACGCGGCCATCCCAACCGACGACAATATTTTGGCCCTGGGAGGCCGAAGCATAGGCTTCGAGAGCCTTTTTCTTTTGGGCAAACGCAGGATTGGCAATCGCCGCCATCGCAACGGCTACCGCAAGACCGACTTTAACCGAACGCATTTGGAGCCTCGTTTCCGGAATCTCCCGCCCACGCGTGGTACTCTAAAGCACGGTTATTAAGATCCCAGGTTCCGTGCAAATGGGGTTTAATTAAAATTGCGGATATTCGAGTTGGCCCGTCGCGGCTTCGGCCGCGATGCGGGTACTCGATAGCCACTCAGGTCCAGGCGAATCTTGTTATTCTCCTGCAACGAATGATTCCGCCGTGAGGTTTGCAGGCGTCAGAAACTGAGCAGGGAACCTGGCAAAATGGATGGCGATGCAAGGCTGGAAGGGCTGCAGAAACGATTACGCGCCTTCTACGCTTCGTACGAAGGCGGCGCCCGATCGGACAGCATTGAAAGACGCGCCACGCGCCAGTCGATCGGAGCTGTAATCGATTTTTTAATGGCGCAACCCAATTGGTGCGCTGCGGATTCCGCGCTGTTCGTCAAGTTAGGGGAATCCCTTGCGGACTTTGAGCGGGGCCACACCGCTTCCTGGCTTTCAAAAAAGCCGCCACGTCGTGTGCCCATGCCTATAAATATCAGGCGTCGTCAGGCGCAAGCCGCGGCGCAAATGGAGCAACTGATGCGCCGAGGGCTCGGCCGGGAGGACGCAGCGACAAAAGTGTTTCGGGAAATTCCTGCCGGCAACGGGCTTTTTGAAAAGGAGGAAAACGCTTCGTGGAGGACAGTGGCGCGGTGGCTCGAAGAGATAAAGGCCAGTCCACAAGGTCGTCCTGAGCGCAAGCGCTTTGAAGAGGCGCTAAGGCAAAGAGAGTTTGATTTCTCCGGTTAGGAACCTGATGTAAACGTCCGCTTCGCTACAGTCCCGCCATGCAACGCTCAAGGAAGTCGACGCGTTTGTGAAGGGAAAGGCGCTGCATCTTTAGAGTTTCGTCGAGCCTTCGCTGACATTCAGCAAACTTTTCTTTGTCTTCCGACCAACGTCTTTTCGCGGCAGCGGTTCGTGCGGCGGTCCATTTTTTGACCCGCGAGGCCTTGGAAGGGCCGCCAGCTTCAGTTTTTCGCGCGCCTTGCCTGTCGGCCATGCACTTTCGCACGAATTCGGCCTGGTTCCGTTTGGCGATGTTTTGTTGCGTTGCCTGCGCGGTGCACTCGCGACGGTCTTGCTTGCGTAAGGCTCGCTTGCTCAGGCCCGACGATGCGGGCTCTTTCATTTGCGCCAAAGTGACGTCGGTCGAGAGGACGGATACTGCGACCACAATTGACAACAATGCTGGCAGGCTTTTCATCGAATGACTCCGGCTTAAAAACGTTCACGCGTCCTGGGCCACAGTCGCCGTACATGGGACTGGGTCGAGCTACCACGATATCGGTGACCATTTGTAGATTAGGCCAAAGATACCCAGGTGCACAAAGCCTTCCCGCTCCACATGTCCGCTTTCGGGGGCAGAGCGGACATGGTGGTTATGCCACGAAATGTCCGCTATTAACCCAAAGCGCAGGAACTGCCGAAGTCCTTTTGTTGTAGAGCTTGGGCCCTATGGGCCGACATAAGGGGCCAAAGCGGAAAACAGGTTTATGCGTGATTTCTCGGGCAACGACCCACGCTTTTTCAAAGCGCTCAACGATTTAAAACAAGCGATGACGCTACAGCAGCAAGGGCTATTTGATGACGCCGAGAAACTGTTCGCGCGTGTTGTCAAAAAGAATCCAGAGTATTTTGACGCCCTGCATTTCTACGGCCTGTTCAAATATCAACAAGGTCAGTTCAATGAAGCTCTGAAGCTAATCACAAAGGCGGCCAAAATTAATCCACGCTCGGTGAACGCGTTGAGCAGTCTTGGCGTTGTTTTGGGCAATTTAGGGCGTGCGACGGAAGCCCTCACAAGTTTCGACGCCGCGCTCAAGCTTGCACCGGATCATTTGCTGGCGCTTGTCAATCGGTGCAACATTTTGAACGAGCTTGGACGCTACGACGAAACGCTGGCGGTTACCGACCGCACTTTGAAGATCGATCCAAAATTCCATGAGATATATATCATTCGTGGCGCCGCGTTCTTTCAGCTCCATCGCAATTTGGAAGCGCTCGAGAGCTACGACCGCGCTTTAGAACTGCGGGCCAATTCAGAGATGGCTTTAGTCGGCCGCGGTAATGTTTTTTCTCGCCTCAGGCGTCATGAAGACGCGCTGGCCGCCTATGAAAAGGCTTTAGCGCTTAAACCTGACCTGGCGGACGCGTGGCTCGCCCGTGCCGATATTTTCTTGGATCGCCATCAGTTTAATGAGGCGGTCGCCGCCTACGAAAAAGCACTAGCGCTGAAGCCGAAATTGGCTGGAGCCGAAGGATTGCACCTTCATGCAAAAATGCATCTTTGCGATTGGCGAAACTTTGATGCCGATCGGGGCCGATTGCTGTCAGGGGTAAAAAACGGAACCGTAACCCTCCCGCTCGTACTTCTGGCCGTTTCATCAGCTCCCGACTTGCAGGTGCGATGCGCGACGACTTACAGCAACAAGAGATATCTCCCATTTCAGAAACCCAATACCGGGCGGCGCCATAGTCACGAACGGCCGCGCATTGCCTACCTGTCGGCTGATTTTGGAGACCATCCCACCTCCTATCTGACGGCCGGCATGTATGAAAAACATGACCATGTTCGGTTTGAAACCTTTGCCATTTCATTTAGGCGCCGCCACGAGAGCGAGATTCTGGCGCGGCTGAAGGGATCCTTTGATCAATTCATAGATGTAACTGAGCGGAGTGACGCCGATGTCGCCAAACTGTTGCACACACTTGAGATCGACATCGCGGTTGATTTGATGGGTTATACGACAGATTGCCGTCCGGCAATTTTGGCGCAGCGCGCTTCGCCGATTCAGGTAAACTATCTCGGCTACCCAGGCACGATGGGTGCAGGTTTCATCGACTATATCGTCGCTGACAACTTCGTCATCCCTGATACGCAGCGAGATTTCTATACCGAGAAAGTTATCTATCTACCCGACGTCTTTCAGGCGAATGACTCGAAACGCATGATCGACAACTCGCCCGTTTCACGCGCAGATGTTGATTTGCCTGAGAAGGCGTTTGTTTTCTGCTGCTTCAACAACAGCTATAAAATTACCCCAGACTGCTTCGATGTGTGGATGCGTCTTCTAGGGCAGGTTGATGGCAGCGTGCTTTGGCTCCTCGGCCGCGATAGCAGCGTGGAGAAGAATTTGGGTAGAGAGGCCGAGAATCGGGGGATCAGCGCCGGCCGACTGATTTTTACCAACAGAAAACCTTACCCCAATTATCTCGCCCAATATCGGTTGGCGGACTTGTTTTTAGATACCTTCGCATTCAATGCGGGCGCGACTGCCAGCGATGCCCTTTGGGCTGGTTTGCCGATCATTACGTTTCCGGGAAAATCATTTGCTTCGCGAATGGCCGGCAGCCTTCTTAACGCGGTCGGCTTGCCGGAAATGATTACAGAATCCGCTCAGGACTATGCAGCGCTCGCTTCAAGCCTTGCGCGTAATCCCGACCGGATGACGGCAATCAGGAAGAAATTAGCGGATAACATACCAAACTGTTCTCTGTTCAACACCGAATTATTCACGCGGCGCATGGAAGCGGCCTATATGGCGATCTACCAACGCTACCAAGAAAAGCTGCCGGCGGATCACATCTACATACCGAAACAGGTTTCGGACTCGCAGTCAGCAGATTGATATTGGCTCTTAGCGGACATGCCGCTTGCGTTGCGAAATGTGCGCTCTTTACCCAAAGCGGACATCGATATTCGCGTGAAAAAATTTTACCATGATCGCCAGTTCTCGCGATTCGCGGAAATCAATTTCAGGGGCTGGGACGGGCCGCCCGAACGACTGTCGTTTTCGGTTCCCCCCATGAGAGGGTCGAGCACACTACGATTGATAAAATTCGGCGGCTATCCGGCGCCTGACAAAAATCAATCGGAAGTTCCAAAGCATTTCGAGAAATTGCCCCAGTTCGGCCCCTAATTTGCGCCGCCTTGTTTCTAGAAGGCTCGCGCCTTGGGGGCTAATCCAGGAGAAAGTGTGAATGCGTAAGCGGATCAACGCCGCTCTTTGCGGCGCGGTGGTTTTTATCGTCTGTTCGTCGGCGGCGATGGCACAGTCCGGCATCGCCTCGGTCTACGCCTATTCAGGGGAACGGACCGCAAGCGGCGAGCGGGCGCAGCCCAGCGGGTTTACGGCCGCGCATCGGACGCTGCCGTTTGGGACACGTGTGCGTGTGACCAATAAGAATAACGGCCGCAGCGTCATGGTGCGGATCAACGACCGCGGTCCATTCGTGCGGGGGCGCATCATCGACCTCACGCCGGCCGCCGCGCGCGCGCTCGGTTTCAACGGGCTCGCGCCGGTGACGGTCACCGCCGGCTAAAAAACCGGGAACTTTCGCTGACAAGAAATGGCCGGGCAAAAACCCGGCCATGGTTATTTTTCGCGCCTTGGAAGAGGTGACTACGCCGCAACCTCTGACCTTTTCCAGAGCGCCCGGGTGGATCAATGTTTTTCAGTCTTCGTCATCAGACTGAAGACGACGATGCTCCACGGCATCGGTCATGTCTCGAAGTACAAAGATCGTAAGGGCGGCCATTCGTTGCTTCTGTCCGGGACTGAGCGTCCGATAGAGCGGCTGCCATGCATCAGCGAGCTTTTTAAGGTCGGCCGACCGTTGGGCCAGGGCCTCTGCGCGCTGTTGCAGGAAATTGACAGGATCACGGTTGCGCAGCGTTTCGACAGGACTACCGTCGTCGCTGCGCTTGCCTACCGTTTCCACCAATTTTGCTATGCGGGCCTGCCGGTCCTTGGCCCTGTTGCGGATAGCGTTTTCTATGGCAGGCCAGTATTTTTCCTGATCGGGCGTCAGCTGCAACGCGGCCTTGACGAGATCGATCCGCAAATCAGTCAACTTGTTCCAGTCGACTACGCTCAAGCGCTCCGATGCTTCAGTGGAAGGCGACTGTGCGTAGGCAAGTGGAGATGCACCAACGAAGAGCGCAGTCAATCCGGCAGCTACTATTTTCACCATCGCGACCTCCTAAGTGAATTGCCCAGGAAGCCCCACGCAACAATGGCGACATGCTGCTGCCGCGCCAAATGAATTCTCCGCGATTGCCGGACGCGGCGAGAGTCAAAAAAAGTTTGCGCGTCCTGCTGCTCAGGTGAGCCGTCCGATCGCTGGTAAGATGTTGTGGTTTGGACAGACGGCGAGAATCGATGATGGCCATCGGTCTCAGTGGTAATTTAATCGCGCAACTAAAAATTTGCCTTCACGGATCTATTTGATTGATTGACAAGCCGCCAAGCGTTGAGACTATTTGGTGCATGGCGTAGCGGGGATTCTCCTTTTTAAAAATGCACTCAGCGACTGTTGTCTTCATGATCGCGACCTACTGGGTCGGTGGCTCGGGGCATTTGGAAGGAGGCAAATATCTCGCGAATGGCCGCTTATATAACAAAGACGAATATGTCGCCGCTCACAGGACTTTGCCTTTTGGTACAATCTTACATGTATGCTTGCGTCGAAAATGTATCAGCGTTGTGGTGAGGGACCGGGGACCGTATTTGGCCAAGATGGACCCGGAAAAGCGCATCGACCTGTCGTATGGCGCCGCGAAAGCGCTGGACATGCTCCACGACGGTCGTCAGAGAGTCCGAACCTCGGTTCCGGTACCGGCGCCCAAACCTGCCGATATCAGCGTCCTGGAAGTGACGGATAAAACGAACTGAGTCGAATATCCGCTTTTGGCTCTGACATTGTCGCAACAATGAGCCGCCCGCCTGATGCGAGCGGCTCATCTGCTGACCGGGTTCGATCAGAACTCTGTCCAGTTCCTGTAGCCATTCCCGTACCCGGGCTGCTGATACGAGCGATATTGGTTGTATGGCTGATAGGCGTACCCATACGGCTGGTATGTTCCGTAGCCATAGCGCCACGGACGGTTGTATCCGTATCCGTGGCCTCCGTATCCATATCCATAATACCCGTGCCGATACGCGCGCCGGTGCGCACGTCGGTTAACGCCGGCGACACTCATTGGGGTGAGGGGGCGTCCGATCACCGCCGAAGCGGTATCCATTGACAGTGATACTTGTCCGGCGGGCGAGAGGCGAAGCGAGAAAGGAGCGGCGCACAAGAGACAGGTGAATAGTGCTGTCGCTCCGACAGTTGCTACTTTCGACATCGCGACCTCCTAAGTTGCCACCCAGGAAGCCCCACACAACAATGACCACCCGCTGCGGCTGAGGCAAATGAACTCTGCGCGATTGCGACGCGGCCCAGCGTAGTTTCTTGAAAAAAATGGCCGGGAAAAACCCGGCCATAGTCTTGTTTGGAGGTGGTCTCGTCTTCGTCTCGTCTTCGTCTCGTCTTCGCCTCGTCTTGGGGGAGGGGATCTGTACCTTGTCAGAATGCGTCGTATTGCACGGTGGTCAGGCCGGTCATTGTCTTGGTCATGCCGAATGGGTCGATGACAACCGTGGTGTTCTGCCTGGCCGCGGTGGTCTCGAGCGATGCGAGCGCGGCGATGAGGACTGTCAGAACTGCGATGCTAAAAAAGATGCGCATGGGGTGCTCCTCTGGGGGACCGGGAGTACGCTGGACTGGCTTTTCACCCAACCTAGTTTCCCGGCTGCGGCCGCGCTGTGCTCCCGGTCACAAAAAGGGCGATTGGCCCGGTAACCGCATACTTCCTGGCAATTCACAACGCCGAACCGTGTGAGCTGGCTCACCTTCGCGATTCCGCGGCGATGCTAGGTGTCGTCACAGACAGGTTTGCATCGGCGAGAGTCCAATGGAAACGAATCAAATCCGCTATTTCCTTGCCATTTGCGAGGAAGGCAGCTTCACCGGGGCGGCCCAGCGTTGCGGGGTGTCGCAACCATCCGTCAGCAACGCCATCAAGCTCCTCGAAGCGGAGCTGGGCGGCAGCCTGTTCCAACGCGCGCCACGCGGCACAAAGCCCTCGCCGCTGGGCGCCGCCATGCATCCCTATTTCGACCAGATCAACACTTGCGCTGAAATCGCCAGGCGAACCGCGGCGGAATTTTCCGCCGCCGACGCTCTGGTTTCAGCTCCGATGAAGGAGAACACCATGCGCACCATCGTTTACGTCACGGCAGCCATCATCCTCGTTGCCGGCTTTTTCCTGGAAGAGCGTTGGCCCAACACCGCGACCGCATCGTTTGCCGCCGCGCCTGAGACAATCGACGTCGGCGTCATAAGCACGGCGATCGATATGAAATCCATGCCGCGGCAGGAGCTCGCGCACGAGGTTTATGAATAGAGATCGATGCGATGAAGCGCGAAAAGACCGCCGTGAGGCGGTCTTTTCTTTGCACCAGATTCGTTGTGCCGTCAGTCGCAGACCCGTACGCGCTGCAGGCGCCAGCCCCAGCCGTCCCAGATGCGCTGATGCGTCCAGTAGCAGCCGCCGCCGTAATAAACGGGTGCGGGGCCGTAATAAGGTCCGCTCGCGGCGGCAGAGCCGATGATAGCGCCGGCGGCGAAGCCACCGATCACGCCGGCGGCGACGGCGCCACCGTAGTTGCCGGCTTGAGCCGGCTGCGGCGCAATGATGGCTGCGATGCCGAGGGTCGCGGCTGCGGCCAGCGCGGTCAATGTTTTGGTCTTGGTCATGGCGCACCTTTCGTCGGGTTCGAAACAGGAATGGTTGACGTTGTTATTAAACGCCGGGCCACGCCGGCGCTGTGCCGCACATCACAAAAACGCGGATTATTGTGAGGCTAATTCGTTCTGCTAGCTGTTTGGATTGCGCAGCACGACGCAATCGCCGCCCGCTTTATGGATCTTCTTGCAGATATCGTTTGCGCCTGTCCGCGAGTCCGCGCCAACCCTGATCTGATAGCGGGCGAAGGCGCGCGACCCGCGGTCAAGCACGATCGGGTCGCGTCCCGTCAGCACTTCGCCAAACCGCCGCTGCAGCGCGGCGTAGCGGTCGAGGATTTCCGGACGCGATTTGTGCGCGACAAGAATGGCGCCCCAGGGCTGCATGGTGCCGGTCACGACGCGCTGCTCGAGCGCGGCGAGGAAAGTCGCCGGCGGCTGTTTCAACGCTGCCATCACCGTTTCGCAGCTTTTTGCATCCTCGGCTTTGGGCTTGAAGTCGCGCGCGCTTGCCCATTCCTCGATTGTGTTGCCGGTCACCGCCTGCACATAGGCGCGGGTTTGGGCAGGCATCGAGCCTGTGCCCGCCATCCAGGCGCGGACGCGGGCAGGCCCCGCGTTATAGGCGGCCGCCGCGAGCCCAAGATTGCCGAACTGATCGCGCAGATCCTTCAGAAACTCGGCTGCCTTCGGCAAAGCCTCGATGGGGTTGAACGGATCGAGCAGGTTACGTTCCGCCGCCGTGCCCGGCATGAATTGCGCGATACCAAGCGCATGCCGGCCGCTGCGGGTCGTTGGGCCGACAGCGCCAGGGCGGAACCGGCTTTCGCGCCAGATCAGCCGGACGAAAAATTCGATGGGCAGGCCGTTGCTGCGCGCCGCCGATTCAAGAAGAAGACAGACAGATTGCTGGACCTGAACCAGTTCCCGGCGAATATCTTCGACCTTGTCCGCGGCCTGCGCGCGGCCGGAGGTTTCGGCGGATTCCTGCGCGTTCAGGGGGAAGGCGCAAAACAACGCGGCCAAAAAAAGCAAAAAAAGAATGCATGCAAAAAACCGTGGCATCCCGGCCTCGCGAAGCCCTGATGGTACCACAGGAACCGTTCACGCACGCGTTTGGTTTCGCCAGGAGACTGGCTGCTCATCCAGTATCGGAATGTGCCGGGATGTGGGGCAGGTGACGGCAGCGGAGGAAATCGGTGCAATGCCTGCCGAGCGGAGCACCTGTGGGGATGATTTTCTCACCGCCGCCGTCGGCGCTGACTAATGCATGAGTCGCTATTGTGCACGTGGTACGATTCCACTCGCCGAATTAAAATTATAAATCGCGACGTCACTTGCGCATGCAAACGAGCACAAGAACCGTGGGCTGCCCCCTTGGCCGGAAGGTGACGTTGCGTTCGTCGATGAATGCGACTGCGCCTCCCGGATTGAGCGCGTAAGCATTCAGGATCTGCTCATTCGCTTCGCAACTCGCGCCGCACGTCGCTTGATTGCATGGCTCCGAGATCACTCTGATCGCCCGCCCATTGTCTTGCGCGCCTGGCGCGCCGGCCGGACCTTGCGGACCGGCTGGACCGGCGGGACCAGCAGGGCCGGGCGGACCAGGCGGTCCGGCCTCGCCCTTGGCGGGCGGCTCGCTTTGTCCGCACGCTGCCAGGAAAAGGAGAAAGAGCAACAAGCCTAATGTCGGCAGACGTGTGTGCATGAAATACCTGCTGGGCGATTGTGAGCGCTTCGGTGGGTTCAACTTGAACGGTAACGCGAAGATCCCTCCGGGATGTTCCCGAAGGTATTTTTGTCACGATTTCAAAATGCCGCCAACGGCAGGCGATTGACGAGGAGTCTTCCGCCGCAAACGCACGAACGTGCCTGTAACCTCACCGCACTACCTTTCAGGAGCCCTCCGTCGAATTTGCAACGCATTGCAGCCCCAATCCCTGCGCACAGCAGCCCGAATCCGCAGCTAGAGAATGCTGATTCACGTACGCGCAAACGCGAATGCCGATGGAGAAACGCATGTCACAACACAGACCAGGATTGGTCCCGGCTATATTCGCTCTTCTTTCATTCTCTATGTTCTGCGCTGTACCGGTGCGGGCCGCGCAAGCGGATTCTTGCATCGAGAAGCCGAACGCGACGGCGCCGCAAGGCGAGCATTGGTATTATCGGACCGATCGCGACCTTGGCCGTCAATGTTGGTATCTCGGACCGGAAGACGACAATGAGCGGGCTGCGAGGAAGCCATCCGATCGGTCCACCTCGGATGTGTCCGCCCGATCGGTAGCGCAGCAACAAACATCGCCGCCGGCCGCGACTGAAACGAAATTTGCCACAGTGACGGATCCATCGCCCTGGCCCGCAACACCTCAGGCCGGACCAACTAATCTGCCTTTGATGCCGCCTTTATTATTCCGGATGGCGCCAACACCGACGTCTTCGCCGGCCGAGCAGCCGCAGACGAGCGACGCGGCCGATCCCCCGCCAGCACCAGCGAGCGATGCCGCCAGCGAACCGGAATCGCCGGCACTCGCGCAATCTTCAGCAGTGCCTGCCCAGTCCGCGGGCGACCCCGATCACACCGTGGCGCTGGCAATGATCGCATTCCTGACGATTGCTATTTTCATCTATGTCCTGGAAGTCATGCGCTGGGTGTGCCGGCGCAAGATCACAAAGAACAGCAACCAGAGAGCGGCACCCGATTGGGACGCACTTTTCGAAAGTGCCCGGGAATCTCCCGGCGTCAATTCAACGAAGCCGCCGCGGCGCCTGCCGCAACCCGCCAGACCGTTTGCACAATCGCCCCCCAAGGCGTTCGTGCCACCGGCCCCAGCACGGTTTGTGCCGCCGCCTTCCGGATCGGTTGTGCCGCCGCCGCCCGGCGCCTTTGCCAATACGGAAAAGCTTGCCGAGGATCTGCAGAAAATCCTCGACGAGCTGCGCACGCGAGAGACCTTCTCGATGCATGAATCGGGCGATCTGATGCGCTCGGGTTGAGGTCGACGCTCGCTTCACGATCGAAGTGGTGAGGTAACCGGCGGCGGATATGGAATCGGCTTCCTCTGTTAGCATCGGGCGATGCTTGAGCAGTTCTTTGACCGTATCCTGAGCGAGGTCCGCGTGATCGCGGACGCTCCACTGATCTTCGCCACGGCTGTTCTGGTGCTGGGCATGCTCATCTGGGCGGCGCTGAAGTCGCGCTATGCTCGTATCATTGAACAACGCAACCATCTCATCGCGCTCTACAAGGCGCGGCTGAACGGCGCAACGCCGGATGAAGCCAGGGCCAAAATGGACAGCCTCGAGGGACAGGTGGTCAGCCTCAAAAGCCGTGAATGGACCAAACTTCATCCGGCCGCCGTGACGGAGTTTGAAACCAGTCTTGCCCCGCAAGGCTCTCGTGCCGTTTCTGTATTGCCGCAGGACAGGGATTCGGCCTTTTTGGCCCGCGACCTTGTCGATGCGTTCAAGCGGATCGGCTGGAAGGCAAAGCGAGATGCCAGCACGAATGGAATCCCCGACGGGATAAGCGTCTGGCCGGATGACGATGTGGCCCGCGCCATAAGCAATGCCCTGATGATGGCCACTGGCGCGGTAGTGACAGTAAGAGAAGACCAGCATCTCAAGGACCAGGGCGGTTATGCCATCGGCATAGGAAACAAGCCGGACTGACGGATGCGCATTACCCTTGTCACGCCGCTTTTCGACGAACAGGCCGTTTACCTGGTGCTTGATGATCTCGGAAAGCGCGGCCGCGTCTGGCGCGAGACCGATGCAGCACGCGCGAGCGAACGGGCCATCATCGATAACATTCTGAACGGGCACTATGAGCGCCCCCTGCGCGTGGTGGCCTTCGAAGCTGATGACGGCTGGGTGCGCGACGTGACCAGGGATATTGCCGCGAAACTGCTCGACGCCGGCAGTCAGGGGCGCGCGCTCGGGGACAGGGCGTGGGAGTTTATCGAGCGGGTGATCTCCGGCGCAGTCACCGGGAATGAATCCGCTGTCGCCGGCGCGAAATAATTCACCGTCTTTCTAAACGCCCGACTCGGACATCCGGACCGCCGCGAGGCGGTCTTTTTCTTTTTACGCGCGCGCACAACTGCGCACGCACAGGTCGAAGGGAAACCTGACCACATTATGAAAGCTGGCGACGCTCAATATGTTGAACGCGAACATTTGCACGGAGGCAAGGTAATCAGTACCACGCCTCTGAGGCTCCTCGGCGTAATGATCGTGAATAAGGACAAGCCCATCCTTGAAATGAAGCACTAGGGTCGACGTCCGCTTTTGACCCAAAGTGGACATGACCCCCCTTCCGGAGCGCGCGGCTAAGCCGTTACGATCTCCTAACCAATTTCGGGGGTGGAATGAGGCGGCGCGATTTCATCAAAGCCATTGCCGGGTCCGCGGCGGCTTGGCCGCTTTTGGCGCGGGCGCAGCAGACGACAAAGATCGCTCGAATAGGCCTCCTGTCGGTTGGCCGCGGCGACAAGACGGACGCAAGTCGTGGAATGCTCGACGGGTTCGTGGCGGGGTTACTTGAGCTGGGCTACACCGAAGGCCGGAATATTGCATTTGAACGGAAATTCGCAGACGGCGATGTAGGTAAGCTCCGCGGGCTAGCGCAGGAATTGGTCGATCAGCGGGTTGATGCCATTGTTGCGCAAGCTACGCCGGCTGCCCGTGCAGCCAAGCAAACAACGTCGGCGATCCCAATTGTCGGCATCGGTATGGCTGATCCTGTCGAGGATGAGCTTGTTTCAACTCTGGCGCGGCCAGGAGGGAATGTAACCGGGACAACATTTCTCGGCCCGGAATTGGTGTCCAAGCGGCTACAGTTGCTCAAAGAGATTGTTCCGAGGCTGTCTCGCGTGGCCGTGTTGTGGCATCCCCGTGCATACGGCGAGCGCACAATGGCCGGCATGGTAAAGGAAATCGAAGGCGCCTCGCAGTTCTTGGGAACCAAACTTCAAATGGTGCCTGCTGTCAGTCCCGATGATCTCAGCGTCGCCTTCGCGACGATGACCAAAGATGGAGGTGATGGTCTCATTGTATTTCCAAGTCCGATGTTATTTAGCCAGTACTCCCGCATTGTGTCCTTCGCTGCAAACAACCGCCTGCCAACGATATATGCAGCGAGGGAGGGAGTAGAACTCGGCGGACTCGTCTCTTACGGGGTAAATCTGCCCAATCTCTCCCGAGCGACCGCCATTTATTTGGACAAAATCCTGAAAGGCGCAAAACCTGCCGAACTGCCTGTCCAGCAGCCAACGAAGTTCGAGTTGGTGATTAATACGAAGACGGCCGGAGCGCTTGGTCTGACGATTAGTCGGGACGTTCTGCTAATTGCAGACGAGGTGATCGAGTAAGCAGACTAAGTCCGATTTTGAGCCCCGATATCCCTAGTTGCAGCGCACATGTCTGCTTTGATGAAAAGCCAACATCAGCTACCGCTTCCAATCTGATACTTCGAACGAGTATCATGCGGCCTCGGGGAGGCTGATGAGCGATTCAATGATGGATCGACGCAGGTTCGTCGGCTCTTCGCTGACGGCTCTTTTTTTACAGTCTGTCGCCGAGGCCCAGCCCGCTGCGAAGGTCTATCGCGTGGGCTTTATGCTTGGGGCCACAGAGGAATCCGTGGCGTCGTTGTTCAATGCGCTCCACGACGGATTGCGTGACCTCGGCTATGTCGAGGGTGGCAATTTCGTTTTCGAACGTCGGTACGCAGCCGGCAAGATCGACCGGTTGCCAGAGCTCGCCGCAGAACTTGTGCGAACGCGTGTTGACGTGATCGTCACGGGTACGAATCTACACGTCCTAGCCGCGCAGGCCGCAACTGCAACAATTCCAATTGTCATGGTGTTCGCCGCCGACCCGGTAAAATCTGGATTCGTCAAGAGCCTCGCTCGGCCAGGCGGAAATATCACGGGACTAAGCGCCGATGCGAGCCCTGAACTCTGGGCAAAATACCTCGCGCTGTTAAAGGAGATCGATCCCAAGCTTTCGCGGGTCGGGGTGCTTGGCCAAGTATCTTCCCAGGTCGGTTTCGGAGAGCTGGAGCAGGCCTCACGAAAACTCAATGTCGCGATTGAGGTCGCCGATATTCGGACTCCCGATAACTTGAGCAGCGCGTTCGATTCGTTGGTAAGCAAGCAGGTCGGAGCTCTGCTCATCGTCGTCGGCCCACTGACATACCTTCTTCGAGAACCGATTGCAGAATTAGCGCTTAAGCATCGCCTCCCCAGCATTACGAATACAGACCAGTTCGTGCAGGCAGGCTTGCTGATGAGCTACGGACCGAACCTCACGGATCTCTACAGGCGAGCGGCAAGCTATGTCGACAAGATTCTCCACGGAGCTTCACCGGCTGATCTTCCGGTCGAACAACCTACAAAGTTCAAATTGGTGATCAATCTGAAAGCAGCAAAAACACTCGGCCTGACTGTTCCATCGAAGCTTTTATATACTGCCGACGAAGTCATCGAGTGAGCGGATTGTCCGCTATTGGCCCCTAGCGGACACGAGTTCTTGGCGAGCGAATGTCCCTTTCAGGGTTAAAGCGGACATCGTAAAGTCCCCACTAGCCTAGCTGGCCTACCTGTGTTGCAATAGTTCAGTCGCTGGCTGCGCATACCTGTAGGCCGAGCATCATCCGATGTTTAATCCAACGCAGGTAGTCATTGATCGCTTCGTGAATGAACTTCACGAAATGTACGAGCAGACGTACGGAATACTCGAGCCAAGCTATCCGGGAATTATGAATTTTGTGGCGCGGCTCGCGCTTGAAAATATTGCAACGAGTGATGCTGCATATCACGACGTCAATCACACGATAATGGTGACGTTGGTCGGACAGGAGATCCTCAGGGGCAAACACATAAGCGTCGGCGGTGTAACCCCGCGCGAGTGGCTGCATTTCATTGTCTCGCTATTGTGCCACGATATCGGCTACGTACGCGGTGTGTGTCGTGGCGACAAAGACGGGCAGTACGTCATCAACACAGGTGGTGAAAAGGTAAGTATTCCAGACGGTGCCACGGATGCATCATTGACCCCGTACCATGTGGCACGTTCGAAGATTTTTGTACGTGAGCGTTTTGGGAGGATCGCTCTTGTCCACCTCGATACTTCGGAGATCGAGGCTAACATTGAACACACACGGTTTCCCATACCGCAAGATGAGCAGCACGCAATTACTGGCGATTTTCCCGGCCTGCTACGCGCGGCGGACCTGATTGGCCAACTTGCAGATATCAATTATCTGCGAAAAACAGCTGCCTTGTTCAACGAATTCCGCGAAACCGGAACAAGCAAGATTTTGAAATACAATAGTGCCGCCGATCTGCGAGCAAATTATCCGCAGTTTTTCTGGAATGCTGTGAGACCTTATATTGTTGATGCTTTGCACTATCTGCGTGTCACGCAGGAAGGCCAACAGTGGATTGCTAACCTTTACGCGAATGTGTTCGCGGCGGAACACATGGGCCAAATTGGCTGACTACCCTTGCTACCTTTGAAAGGTGGACTACTTTCAGTGACCGCTTTATGGGGTGAAACGGACGTTTCGTTTTGCCTTGCACGTGTCTGCTTCTGGCCCTTAGCAGATAGCGCTCCCGCACTGCACATGTCCGTTTCTGACCCAAAGCGGACATGGCTGGTCCCTTAACGAGCCTCGTTTGCCGACGAGGTGATCGACTAGGGTTCTGCCCCTGGTCTGCTCCTGGCCCTTAGCAGACATTCTTTTTCGCACTACAAATTCTCAGGCCGGAATCAGAAGCGGCAGCAGCAGAAACATCGCCACGGCGGTGAGCACAATCAGCGGCTCAATAAGGTTGCGATCGAATGCGGATGCCATCGGGTAGCGCCTTTCGCTCTGGCAAACCTAACGGTACTGCCACACCTTCCTATGTGAACTGGGTCACACAAGATCGCCAAATATTCTGTGGTTGCCGAATGAAGTCACTACTCCAGAAAATAATTCGTCTTCACGAAACCCCGTTTCCTGGCGCACTGGTACGACCGCCCATCGATTCTTGCGATGTTGAAAACTGATCATTTTTTGGAAAATTTGTGATGCCCATCACATCGCGACGCCGCGTTTCAAGGTTTATTGTAGGCTGTAGGAAAAGGAGGTTGCCATGCGCCGAGCACTCTCCATTATGATCGGTGTGGCACTAATCACCGCCACAGTCGTAGATATCGTCGCTGCCAAGAGTGCCGCGAAAAATCATTATTACTTTGCCGCACCAGCGATGGGCGTCCACCTGGCAGTACCTGCCGGAATGAAAAATCTTAGCTCAGAATTGCTGCCACAGTGATTTAGCGCGTTCGCGCGGAGCTTGCGAACGCGAAGGCTTCTTGCGTCAGCGCAACAGGGAAATCCGGCCCATGAGTAACGATGCTGGTGGCCCGCACATGTACAGTCGCTCGCGGAATGCTCTTGTGAGCAGAAATTTTCATCGGCTCGGAGTTCTTGTTGCATGCATTATTCTTGCCGCTGGCCTTTTGTTAATGGCAAAGGATGCGCTGGGCTTGAGGTTCTGGGACTTGATCCCTGCAGATATACCGATCCTCGCTCTTGGAATTGCTACCGGTCTAGGCGGTATCGTATTAGTTTCATTGGCCGCATATGGTATCGTCCGCGCAATAGGCTGGACAATTGACCGGTCTATCTAAAAGCTAAGATGCCCAATAGCAAGTATACGAATACCGCACCGCCGACACGGCTGAAAAAAACTTTGGCATCAGTTGGGTCAGCTATGCCTTCGGGAACTAAGGCGTCCGCTTTTAGCCCTTAGCGGGCGCATGGCGCTAGATTGTTTTTCTTAAACTCAATCCCATTCCGATCCAGCTTGCTCCTGCAAATACAAGGTCGACGCCCAGAAGTAGCCCGAGAATGTAAAGGCTCGACACCGGCCAATGACTAAGAATGATCAAGCCAAGCACGAGCGTCACCACACCGGACAGTGCCACCCATGCCCGGGGCATTCCACGCTTCATTGAGAAGCCCAAAATGATCCGCATGATACCTGAAACAATAAGCGTGCAGGCAAGAAGGAGCGTAAGAAGTGCTGCCGCGAGCAATGGATTTTCAAATGTAGCGAAACCGGCAACGATATAGAGAACGCCAAGCAGCACCCACAGTAGGAACTTGCCCCAAGTCTTGACCTGGAAAGCGTTGATGACTTCTGCAACGCCCGAGATCAGCATCATGATGCCGACTATAAAGACGCTGGCTACCGTCGCCATCAAAACGCTGCCTAACGCGATGAAACCGGCAACTGTGTAAATGACGCCAAGTGCGACAATCCAACCCCATTTGGCGCGCAGGGGCTCAATTCCACTCAGCGAGTGCGTCGCCGCTGTTGTATTGGACATGAGGCTGCCTTTCCTAAAAGATAAAGCATATTGTGAGATCAAAGGCAGGCGAAGCCGAAACCTTTTCAATCGCGTTTAGTGGGCTCGGGTTTAGGGCTCGGCTGCACGCTGCGTCTCATTGCTCTCAAGCGCTGTATCTCTTTATCGAGATCGTCAGTTTTCTCATCGAGCTGCGTCATCTTGGATTTAGGCTCATCAGTGCCGCGCAGCTTTTCGAGCGCTTTGCCAACCGATAGTTTCTTCGTCATTGCAAACCTCCGCCCGAAACTCCGGAGTTGGTCAGCCGAAGCGGATACTATGCTTTCGGGTCCACTATCAGCAATGCCCGCTTTGGCCCTTAGCGGACATCTGCTCTTGCGCTGCAGATGTCGGCTTCTGACCCAAAGCGGACGTATGTGGCGACGTCTTTACTGTACCACTACGGTTGTACCGACCGGTACACGGTTATACAGATCTGCGATGTCCTCGTTCCTCATCCGGAAACAGCCGGATGATTCCGCCTCGCCGACCGAATCTGGATCGTTCGAGCCGTGAATCCGGTAGAGTGTACTGCCAAGATACATTGCGCGATTGCCGAGCGGATTGTCCGGATCGCCGCCCTTCATGTGCCTCGGCACATCCCGTTGCCGCGCGATCATTTCCGGTGGCGCCGTCCAATCTGGAAATTCTTTTTTTGCGGTGATCTTGTGCATGCCCTTCCACTGGAAGCCGGCCCGGCCGACACCGATGCCGTAGCGTAGCGCTGAGCCGCCGCCTTGAACAAGATAAAGCCGCCGCTCTGCCGTGTTGATGACTATGGTACCTGGCGCATACTTACTGTCATAACGCACGGTGGTGCGGCCGAGGCCGGTGCCATCGAAGCCAAAAATGTTGTAGATGCCTTTCTTGGTTGCGCCACCGCGCAGCAACTCGCTGTCGGACTGGGCTTGGGCGAGACTGACGGGGCCAAGTAGGGTGGCGATTGCAGCTACGGTCGCAACATGACGTATAAACACGAGTTTTATCCCCAGATGGAAATGGTGCGGCACTGCAGGGATTGAGTCTACGGTCTCTCCCGTGCGGCGGCAATTGCCCCGATCACGCCACGGTCGAGCCCGCGCGTGGTTTCGCAGTGGGCCATGTCCGCTGTACCTCAATAATATGCAGCGGGGCGAGTTTACCGAGGTCAGGGTATCCTGCCGCGCGTCGCTGCTGTGTTCGTCTGAGGACGGCCCGATGTGTGCTTTCGGCTCTTAGCGGACCCCCTTTCGGCCGAAGGTTAAGATTTGCAAAAAAGACAATCGCCTTGGCTAGAGGATCAAGTGCGCAGGCGAGATTTCATAAAGGCCGTAGCCGGCGCGGCATCAGCGTGGCCGCTTGTCGTTCGCGCACAACCGGCGATTCCAATCATTGGTTATCTCAGTCTCACGTCTCCAGATGAACGTCGCACGTTGTTGGCGGCGTTCCACCAAGGCTTGAAGGAGACCGGTTTTGTGGCTGGACAAAATGTAAAGATCGAATTTCGCTCTGCGGACGGCAAGATTGAGCGCCTTCCGGCATTGGCCGCGGAACTCGCCAAAGTCCCTGTGACGGTTATTGCGTCAACCGGCGGCGAGGTGGTGGCGCGCGCCGCAAAGGCCGCGAGCTCCCGAATACCTATCGTGTTCACCTCGAGCTCGGATGCGGTGAAGAGTGGACTGGTCGCTTCGCTCAACCGGCCCGGGGGCAATGTCACGGGAGTCAGTTTGCTTGGCTACGAACTCGACGCTAAGCGCTTGCAGCTCTTACGCGAGCTCCTTCCCAAAGCATCAACCATTGGCGTCCTCGTGAATGCTGACAATCCGGCGATGGCGGCCACCCTGCCGGAAATGAAGGTGGCCGCGAATGCGAATGGTCAGCGGCTTGTTGTTCTGAACGCGCGCAGCGCGGCCGACATTGATGCGGCATTCGTGTCCTTGCGGTCGAACGGAGTGGATGCGCTGTTGGTTACGACGAATCCCTTCTACGAGGGACGCCGTGATCACATCGTGACATTGGCGAGAAGCCATTCCGTACCTGTGCTGTATCCCTGGCGGGAATATGCGAGCGATGGAGGGCTGATCAGTTAAGGCACAAGTTTCACTGAATCCTACCGGCAAGCTGGGATATATGTCGGCCGCATTCTCAAAGGAGAAAAACCTGCGGACTTGCCAATCGTGCAGGCAACCAAGTTTGAGCTACTTGTGAACGTCAAGACGGCCAAGGCACTTGGGCTGACCGTACCGCCAGCGATCCTCATCGTAGCGGATGAGGTGATCGAATAGTGAATGTCCGCTTCAGGCCCTTAGCGGACATAGGCTCTTGCAGTGCACATGTCCGCTTATGACCAATAGGCGACCAGGGCGATGTCCCCTTCGTATTTTACTTGCGCGCGGCAATATAAGTGAAGGTGGCTAGCAGCCGCCAATCGTGTCTGCGCGCAAGATCGGTAAATCGCTCATGCGCGGTGCGCACAAGTGGGAAGCGCTTGTAATAAAAATGACCATAGAAGGGCAGTATCACAATCTCGCGATAACCAATTTGCGATAGCATTGTGCGCACGCGACCGCCAGCGCGGCACCACGAATACCGCGCGGGAAATACCGGATCTGCCTCATCGGTACGATGTGGTTGTAAACGCTTGACTACTGCCGAAGTGAGTTTGTGCGGTAGAAGCCAATTTATCGTGAAAGGTAGCGCATAGAGCGTTGGCATGAATGCGAGCGCCACGCCGCCAGGCGCAAGCATTTTATACAGGTTAGCCCAAGCTTGCTGTCCGTTCTCTACATGCTCAAAAACCATGCGCGAGAATGCGAGATCGAGGGCGCCGCGCAAGTGAGGAATGGCGTCAATGTCACCGGCGACGTCGAAATGCGCCGTCTTGTACAAGGGCGGCAAAACCGCAAGTTCGCCGGGCGAAATGTCGTTAATCGTCATTTCAACGCCGAGCGCGTCTATTTCGGCTCGATTAAAGAGAGGGTCGCGCCCGCCCCCGATCTCCATGATCCGGCGCGCGCCCAAACCGCTGCAAAGACTGCTGACGACTCGCTTGTAATTGTCCCAAGCCCAAACATGGTAGTTTTCGACACCGAGGGAATCGAATATGCCGGCAACAACGCGTGAGCACTCCGGCGTCGTCGGCGACGAAACTTTGGTTTCTATTCTCGTCGATAAACTCGAAGCCGAATTCAGTGTAAGGGTCACGGCCCGTCTCCCGTGCGTTTATAAAGGTAACTGTTACGTGAGTGCCGCTGCGATATGCTTAAAAATTTAGTTCAAATTCGCTGTATCAGATGCCCCGCTATGACCCAAAGCGGACATTCGAACGGCTGTTTGATGTGGGTATCCATTTAATTATGATGGTTCGTTTGTTCGTACCTAGGGGGGAGGAAGTTGACCGAGCAGATCCATCTCTTCGTCGACCAACTTGCCAAGGCCCTGGAACTCGCGGGCGTAGCGATCATTGTTGGCGGCATTGTTTTAGCGACGTTGATGTTTATCCGCGACAGTGCGCGCGCGGGGGACTGGCAATCTGCTTATCCTAACTATCGTTCGAATATTGGACGCGGCATCTTACTTGGACTCGAACTGCTTGTGGGCGCGGACATTATCGCAACCATCACCGCCCCGCTCACGGCTATGAGCGTCGGGCTGTTAGCCGGAATAGTGTTAATTCGAACTTTTCTCAGTTTCTCGCTGGAAACCGAGATTGAGGGTTGCTGGCCATGGCAACGCGCCGCAAAAGATGCTGTGCGTGAAAAGAGAGATCGACGTTAGCGACGTTACGGCGCATGTAAGCTTTCGGTGGTAGAGCGGACATTAGACGAACGGTACCTACAAACCTTTGCGTGGTATCACGATGTGGTCTGCGTCGAATTCCGATGGACGCTGCGGAAAATTAAAAAGTCCGACAAAATCCAGCCAAAAAGTTTTCCGGTAATCTTCCGGTGAACAATCGAATTGTCTCTGTAAAAAACCAAATAGCCCCGGTCTTTATTGCTGGCGCCGCAGCCATCGTCGCAGTCCCGATATTTACTTTTTGCTTGATCAGACTTGCATGGCAACTTGCTACAGCGTGGACAGCGCCAAGGGCGCCAATGATTGCAAAAAAAATTAAACTACTGGTGGCGATCGCCGAGGCACATATTAGT
>DASPUD010000055.1:0-2477 GCA_035623095.1 Pseudolabrys sp. | reverse complement strand
CGCAATAGGCGCAATAAGTGCCATGCCGCCCGGCGACATATTGACCACCTGACATGGAAACTCTCGCCGGTCCGCCAGCATATAGCGACCGAGCAAGTTAACCCTCACGCGCTGATGACGCCGGCGCTCCTCGGTCAGAGGCAGGATCACCGGTTTGGTCTGAGGCATTGCCATAGATGTCGGAGTCGGAAGGCGTTTCCGCAGCAAACGACCCTATGAGCCTATCGTTAACGATGCGTTATCCGGCTCGACTACCGGAGCCTTGCCAGCCCGCCGTTGAAAACCAGAAAGCCGCGCCGAACGCGGCCAACCTGTCCAAAGCGCGACGTTTGCATTTGTCGCGCCTCCAGATGTCGCAGCGTCCGCAACTCGAGTTCGGCGACAGGCTGTTCGCCAAGCCAGTAGGGCCGCACCAGCGGAACGAGCGATCCGAGGGCGCGCGTGCGCGCCTGTCCGCGCTGTGTGAGGGGCAGCAACAGCATCTCCAGGTCTATTTCCGCGCCATCGGCTGCGCGTCCGGTGACCCCGGCGACCACGCCGACGTTTTCGTTGGTCACGGCGGCCACCAACTCGTCGATTTCCTTGCGGCCCTGTTCGTTCCAAAGAGAGTTAAAGGCCTCGCTTTTGATCTCGCGTGTGAACAGCGTGCAGATCCGGGTACCAGCAAGGCGGAATCTAATCTCATCGGCGAAATCTTCGGCCAACATAAAGATGTCGCCCAGGATGTGCCGAATATCCCCCGGTTCAATGTCGGAGCGCTCCGGAGCCGGACGCGGGCCACGTTGCTCGTCCCAATAGGTAAACAGTGCTCGCGTGGACGCGTGTTTGATCGTACACCTGTTCCGCCGCGACACGGAACCAAGTCGCAACTGTCCCCGATCGGGACAGAAACGACGCTCTTTTGCCGCGACGTCAGATGTGCAGCACGGTCTGTGCCGTCTCCCGCTATCCGGCGGACCGCCGTGAATTAGTGTTAAGATTAGAGTTGGATTGGCGCCCTCGAAGAGCCTGCCTATGGTCAGCCATCCATGTGGCTGACCGGTGCCAAATCTCGGCATGCGGCAAACAGAACTTGTGAGCCTCGGGGAGGCGAGGGATGTGACCACGCCGGCAAGGCGCGGCAATAGCCCCGCGAACGCGGCTCCAGGGAGGGCGAAAGCCCTCCCTTTTCGTTTTTTATGTGATTAATGCGACTTGCGGCTGGGTGCAGAAGCGGCGTAACTCAAGCTCCCACCAGGTCCTCATCGTGAATCGCGAACCTCTTTTCAATGTGCCCCCAATTGTCGCCACCACAGTGGGTGTGCTGGTGATTATTCACGTAGTGCGGGTTTTTCTTTTCAGCGAGCAGCAGGACATCGAATTTCTGCTGAGCTTCGCTTTCATTCCCGCACGCTACGACAGCTCGGTGGTTTTGGGCGGAGCATTACCGGGCGGCGGCGCCGATGTGTGGACCTTTTTCACGTACGCGCTGCTGCACGCCGATTGGATGCATCTCGGCGTGAATTCGATTTGGTTGCTGCCGTTCGGGAGCGCGGTTGCCCGTCGCTTTGGTGCGCTGCGCTTTCTCGCCTTTTTCGCCACGACTGCGGCGGCTGGGGCGGCCCTGCATCTGGCCACTCATGCCGGGGAGCAGGCTCCCATGATCGGCGCGTCAGCAGCGATCTCAGGCACAATGGCGGCCGCGATGCGGTTTACGTTCCAACGGGGCGGACCACTCGGGATGTTTCGCGCTACCGAAGAAAGGACCTACCGCGTTCCGGCTATCCCATTACGGGGAGTCCTGCGTGACGCACGGGTGCTGATTTTTCTTATCGTCTGGTTCGGTATCAATATCCTGTTCGGCCTCGGATCACTGCCAATGCTAGGCGCCGATCAGACGGTGGCATGGCAGGCGCATATCGGCGGTTTCCTGGCGGGATTATTCCTTTTTTCCTGGTTTGATCCGAAACCGCATTTTCCGCAATTCGAGGACTCTGCTGCAATGCCGCATTAGCCAATTGCTCGGCGCAAATCTGACCTCGCGCAATTGCGTCTTGACGGAACTGTCCCATCGGCAGGATCGTTGCCTCAACCCGGCAGATGCCGGGAAATCACACTCGCGCATGATCCGCGAAAACCAATCATGCGCAAGGGAGGCTGCCATGAACGTCAAGTCGATTCTGGCCGCCAAGGGCGGCGACATTATCAGCATCGAACCAACTGCGGATCTCGCGGCGGCGGCAAACTTGCTCTCCGCGCATCGAATTGGTGCCGTGATCATTCGCGGGGCAGGGGGACGTCTCGCCGGAATATTGTCGGAACGCGATATTGTGCGCGCGCTTGCCGAACACGGCGCCGGTGCGCTCGCTTTGCCGGTAGGTCAAGTAATGACTCGCAATGTCGCGACCTGCGGTGAGGATGATACCGTTGCCAGCATCATGGAACGGATGACGGCCGGAAAATTCCGTCACATGCCTGTGGTGGACAAGGACAAACTG
>DASPUD010000054.1:0-39706 GCA_035623095.1 Pseudolabrys sp. | reverse complement strand
GGGCGCAAAAAAAGGCCGCCCAGGATCTCGTTGAGTTCACTGTGCTCAAGGCCGATGCACCTGGGGTTATAACGGAAGTCGGACCGGGCTCCGGGGAGGTCGTGCAAGCCGGGCAGATGATCCTCAAACTGGCGCGAAGGGGTGGCCGCGACGCAGTTTTTGATGTACCGGCGCAGTTCATCCGCTCAGGTCCATCGGATCCCGAAATCCTGGTAACCTTGACCAGCGATCCCAATGTACAGGCACGCGGAAGGGTTCGCACAATAGCGCCCCAAGCTGACCCCGTGACTCGTACTTTTGAAGTGAAGGTCGGCTTGAGTAACCCACCAGATGATATGCGACTTGGTGCGACTGTGAATGGGCGCGTCACCGTGAATAGTGGCCCGATTATTGAAATTCCTGCGGCGGCGTTGACCAAAATAAATCAAAGGCCGGCCGTATGGGTTGTGGATCCGTCCAACCAAACAGTTTCCATTCGAAATGTCGATGTCTTGAGCTTTGACCAGGCGAGCTTCACCGTCTCTCAAGGGCTCGATACTGGCGACATCGTGGTCACGGCGGGTGTACAGGCTCTGCATCCGGGTCAGAAGGTCCGCCTCGTTGGATTGGAACCATGAACTTCAATCTGTCGGAGTGGGCGCTCAAGCATCGTTCACTCACTATATACCTGATGATCGTCGTGGTGATCTTCGGGATACTTTCCTTTTTTAGGCTTGGGCGTGCAGAAGATCCGACGTTCATCATCAAGACGATGGTTGTCCAGGCTGCCTGGCCAGGAGCCACCATCGAAGACACACTTAAGCAAGTAACCGAGCGTCTCGAGCGTACGCTTCAAGAGACGCCCAAGCTCGATTTTCTGCGCAGTTTTACCCGCGCAGGTGTCACCACCATCTTTGTCAACCTGAAAGGCAGCACGACCGCTCGGGAAGTCCCCGACATCTGGTACCATGTTCGAAAAAGCATTGGCGACATGCGGCATACTCTTCCGGCAGGCGTAGTCGGACCGGGCTTTAACGACGAATTCGGTGATACGTTTGGCATTATATACGGCTTCACTGCTGACGGATTTACTCATCGCGAGTTGCGCGACTACGTTGAGGACGTTCGATCAAAACTCTTGAATGTTCCCGATGTTTCAAAAATCGAAGTCCTGGGCGCCCAGGACGAAAGGATTTTTGTCGAATTTTCGATGAAGGAGTTGGCAAGTCTCGGGATTGATCGATCAGCCTTGATCGCCGCTCTGCAGGCGCAAAACGTCGTGCGGCCCGCGGGCACAATCCAGACTGGGGATGAAAGCCTCTCGCTTCGCGTCTCAGGTGCGTTTCAAACCGAACAAGATGTGCGAGATGTCAACTTCTTCGTAAACGGGCGTCTGCTGCGCCTTAGCGACATTGCTCAGGTCCGGCGCGGATTTTCCGATCCACCGCAGCCGCTCTTCCGGGTCAATGGCGAACCAGCGATCGGCCTTGCAATTGCGATGCGCGAGGGCGGAGACATTCTGGCTCTTGGAAAGAATATAACGAAGGCTATGGCTACAGCGACCGCGCAGCTCCCGCTCGGGATCGATGTGAAACTTGTGGCAGATCAGGCGGTGACCGTCGACACCGCGATCACGGAATTTACGACGTCCCTCTGGCAAGCGGTCGGAATTATTTTGGTAGTGAGTTTTATAAGTCTGGGTGTTCGTCCGGGGCTAGTTATCGCGCTTGCTATTCCGCTGACGCTCGTCGTTGTTTTTTCGGTGATGGAGCTGGCTCGGATTGACATGCAGCGCATATCGCTGGGTGCGCTCATCATCGCACTCGCCTTGCTTGTCGATGACGCTATGACGACGACTGACGCGATGATCAATCGCCTGGGGCAAGGCGACGACAAGGAGGCAGCCGCGACATTTGCGTTTCGCACTTATGCATTCGCTATGCTTGCGGGCACGCTCGTCACGATCGCCGGATTTGTCCCTGTTGGTTTTGCGGCCAGTTCGGCAGGGGAATACACATTTTCGCTTTTTGCGGTTGTCGCAATAGCGCTGATCGTTTCATGGTTCGTGGCGGTTATCTTTACGCCCTTGATAGGCGTTACCATTCTCAAACCGCCTAAGGCAGCGCAAACCACCGAGCCTGGCCGCGTCTTTCGTATCTACAGATCCCTGCTCACCCTCGCGATACGGGGTAGATGGGTGACAATTCCAGTTACAATAGCGATCTTCATTGCCTCTGTTCTTGGCGTTTCTCTTATCCCACGACAATTTTTTCCGTCATCAGACCGTCCTGAACTTCTTGTCGATCTCACGCTCCCTCAAAACTCGTCGATTTATGCCAGTGAAAGCGTTGCTCAACGGTTCGATGCGCTTCTCAAAGGAGATCAGGACGTTGAGCGCTGGAGCACATACGTCGGCCGAGGTGCCATCCGTTTCTACTTGCCGCTCAATGTTCAATTGCCGAACGATTTTTTTGCTCAGTCGGTAGTCGTCGCTAAGAATGTCCCGGCTCGAGAGCGGCTTCAGGCCAAGTTGGAAAAGATCTTGACGAACGACTTTCCAGGCCTCGTGACCCGCATTTCACCTTTGGAGCTTGGACCACCGGTTGGCTGGCCCGTGCAATATCGCGTAAGCGGCCCCGACGCCAGCCGGGTGCGCGAAATCGCGCTTAAATTAGCCCAGGTAATTTCCACGAATCCGCGCGCCACAAGCGCCAATTTCGACTGGATCGAGCCAACTCGTCAGCTCCGCATCCGCGTAGACCAAGATGAGGCTCGCTTGCTTGGGTTGAGTTCTCAAGCCTTGGCCGGCGTAATTAATACGGTGATATCGGGCACTAGCGTCACGCAGGTACGCGACGATATTTATCTCGTCGACGTGATTTTGCGGGCGACCGATGAGCAGCGCGTCTCGCTCGCGAATCTTCGCACCATACAGGTTCCATTGCCAAACGGACGCACCGTTCCGCTCAGTCAATTTGCGACTTTCGAGTACGAGCAGGATTACCCGCTGATTTGGCGGCGCGACCGTGTTCCTACGCTCACTGTCCAGGCTGACGTTAAACCAGGTGTGCTGCCAGAAACGGTCGTCAGTGAACTTTCAACGGCCGTGGGCAAGCTGACTGAGAGTCTGCCGCCTTCATATAAAATTACTGTCGGTGGGACAGTCGAAGAGAGCCAAAAATCGCAGGCGTCCGTGGTCGCCGTCGTGCCGGTGATGCTGCTGATAATGTTTACCGTGCTGATGGTTCAGCTGCGAAGTTTTCAACGTTTGTTCATAGTCCTCAGTGTGGCGCCTCTTGGGTTGATCGGAGTCGTCGCAGCGCTGCTTGTGTCTGGCAAGCCTCTGGGTTTTGTCGCAATTCTTGGCGTTCTTGCCCTGATCGGAATGATTACAAAGAACGCTGTAATTTTGATCGATCAAATCGAATCGGAAAGAGCGCAGGGCAAGAGCGTCTTCGATGCTGTTGTCGATGCTAGCAGCACTCGGTTTCGTCCGATTATGCTAACGGCCGTTTCGACTGTTCTCGGAATGATACCGATTGCTCCCACGGTATTCTGGGGTCCGATGGCATTCTCCATTATGGGCGGACTAATGGCCGGCACGATTCTTACGTTGATCTTCTTGCCGACGCTCTATGTGACCTGGTTCGGGAGACAGAAAAACTCATCCGGTGATCAGTTGGCCGCACAAGCGAGTAGCAAATCGAAGTGATCACAAACGTACGCCGCGACCTGTTCCGCCGCACTTTTAGGAAAAGCCATGCCGTTAAAAAGTGCGCGTAGCCCGTTACCTATCGATCTTGCACTTCAGGGTGGCGGATCCCATGGAGCATTCACCTGGGGTGTCCTGGATCGCCTTCTTGAGGAATCTTGGCTTCAGATCGCGGGAATTTCGGGCACCTCTGCTGGCGCAATGAACGCGGCCGTATTGGTCGACGGATGGGCTTCAGGCGGACGCGAGGGAGCGCGCGCCGCGCTCGATACATACTGGAAGCGCGTTTCCCGCGCTGCCGCGTTCAGTCCATTGCAGCGCACGCCTTTTGACCGTTTGACAGGCCGCTGGACGCTCGATTGGTCTCCCGTCTTTATAACGATGGACCTGATGAGCCGGATATTTTCGCCGTACGATCTCAATCCCCGCGGGTTCAATCCATTGCGTGATATTCTCGCGGAAAGCATTGACTTTGCTCGGCTCGCCCGATCACCGATCAAGTTATTCATAACAGCGACAAATGTAAGAACCGGCCGCGGGCGTATTTTTCGCAATTCGGAAGTCACGGCCGACGTGTTATTGGCCTCAGCGTGTTTGCCGACGATGTTTCAGGCAATAGAGATCGATAGCGAACCTTATTGGGACGGAGGTTTCGCGGGCAATCCAACCATCACGCCGCTGGTCCGTGAAACGGAAGCACACGATTCGATCCTCGTGCAGATCAATCCGCGAGAGCGACCGACTGTGCCTCGATCGGCAGCCGAAATTCTCAATCGCCTCAATGAAATATCTTTTAATTCGCCCCTCATGAAGGAGCTGCGCATGATCGCGCTCCTGCGCGAAGTGGCCGATCCAGGAAAAGGGGAGGGTTCCCGTTGGGCTGGCATGCGAACGCACAGAATCATGACGGAAATGATGATCGATCTCGGTTACTCTTCAAAACTCAATGCCGAATGGGAATTTCTAACCATGTTACGGACGGAAGGTCGTCGCGCAGCAAGCGAATTTTTGGACGCGCACGCCGATAATCTGGGCCATCGTTCCACTACCGACATTGATGTGTTGTTGTCGGAGTGCTGAGTCATGAGCCTCTTGGGCATTCTAATTGGTCTAGGCCTCCTGGTTGGATTTGCCTTCCGCGGCTGGACCGTGCTGTTACTTGCTCCAATTGCAGCGCTTATTGCGGCGCTCTTTTCCGGCGAGCCGCTTCTCGCACACTGGACTCAAACATTCATGATTAGCGCGGCGCAGTTCCTTGCGCAGTTCTTTCCACTGTTTCTGCTCGGTGCGCTCTTTGGCAAGTTGATGGAAGACAGCGGATCGGTAGCGGCCATCGCAGATCTCTTTATACGCAAGCTCGGACATGGGCACGCGATCCTCGCAGTTGTGGTTGCGAGCGCCCTTGTTACCTATGGCGGTGTCAGTCTCTTCGTGGCGTTCTTCGTGATCGGCCCTATGGCGCAGGAATTGTTTCGGGCTGCCGGCGTCCCGCGTCGCCTGATGCCAGCGGCCATCGCGCTAGGGACCTCGACTTTTACGATGTCGGCCTTGCCCGGGACACCATCGATCCAGAACGCCATTCCGATGCCGTTTTTTGGAACAACGCCGTTCGCCGCCC
This sequence comes from Pseudolabrys sp., assembly GCA_035623095.1. Classification (GTDB taxonomy): domain Bacteria; phylum Pseudomonadota; class Alphaproteobacteria; order Rhizobiales; family Xanthobacteraceae; genus Pseudolabrys. The sequence goes on along the minus strand of DASPUD010000054.1, from coordinate 34,397 downwards.
CGGGTCTTGGCATTGTGGCTTCTATCATCATGTTCGGCTTTGGCATGTGGTGGTTGAATCACGCCGAGGCCAAGGCGCGCCGTTCCGCCCAGAGTTCCCACCAAAATTATGACTCAACGCAGCCGCAGCACGAAGAACGCGTCAAAGCAGTGCGCGAGCGGGCTACAACAGCACATGAGTTCGATCCTGCCGAACTTGACAGTGGTCAGGTAGCAGACACGGCGCCGTTGGCGGTACTGGCCGTGCTCCCCCTTGTCGTCGTGATTGCGATCAATATGGCGATGTCACTGATTGTTCTGCCAAGGCTTGACGCCTCATTCCTTGCGGACCCTCGCTGGGGGCAAACAACGTTGGCTGCCGTCGGCGGTGTCTGGGCAGTCGTTACCGCGCTCGCCTGCGCCATCGTTGTGGTGTTGGCGCTAAATTTTGCACGGTTACCTAAGTTGCGTGAAACAGTCGATGCTGGTGCCAACGCCTCTGTGCTTCCCGCGCTGAGCGTCGCAAGTCTTGTCGGCTTCGGTGCTGTTGTGGCCGAGATGCCGGCGTTCGCGACGGTTCGCGATTGGGTTTTAGATATTTCGGGAGGCCCGCTTGTCTCCCTCGCGGTGGCAACCAACGTACTTGCTGCGCTGACCGGATCAGCCTCGGGGGGACTAACAATCGCGCTTGATGCTTTGGGCAGCACTTACATGGCGCTTGCGAAGGGCCTTGATATGGATCCGGCCTTGCTTCACCGAGTGGCTGTTATTGCATCGGGAACACTTGACAGCTTGCCGCACAATGGAGCCGTTGTAACGCTACTCGCAGTCTGCGGGTCGACGCATCGGGAGAGCTACTTCGATATTGTGATGGTTGGAATTGTAAGCGCCATTCTTGCGCTGGCCGCTGTAATCGTGCTTGGATCGCTGTTCGGGTCGTTCTGACAATTAGCCGACAACTATTGGACCGTAGTCCAATTGACGTTGTTAGCTGGTGCACACAAGAATAAAAATAATATCTTAGGGTCAAAACGCTGACATGGCATCGGATTGGCTCCGGTTGAAAACGCCAAGCGGATTTTTTTGGCTTTGGATTCTTCTGACAGTTATCTGGACCGCCGCAAACTCAGCCTTTGCAGTCGAGCTTTTTCTCACTGGCGTACTGATCTCCGCGGTTCTGGCCTACATGTTCACGCGCAATTCCAGGGTGTGGAAGGATGTTCGCTTCACTCCCTCGCGTCTTTATCAATTCTGCTTGTACATGTGCGTTTTTATGATCGAGATTGTGCGAGCCAATATTAACATGATGCGCTACGTCTACGCGCTCCGTATCAACATCAATCCCGGTGTAGTCAGGATCAAGACCAGACTGAAAACTCCGGTTGGCCGATTGGCGCTTGCGAATTCAATCGCGCTTACGCCGGGATCGCTGGTGATTGAGATTGATGGCGATAGCCTCTTCGTTCACTGGCTTGATGTGAAGACATCCGATACGGATGAAGCAACCCGGTTGATTGCCGGTCCCTTCGAGGAACATCTGAGGAGAGCTTTTGGCTGAAGGCATCGTGATCGCCGCCGCAGCTCTGATCCTTTGCGGTATCGTCTTGGGCGTGCTGCGCCTGATACTGGGTCGGACGGTCGTCGACCGGGTCGTGGCAGTGGATATGCTTACCGTCATCTCGATTTCTCTCATCGCCTTATACGCTCACGTCGCGGGCCGTTTCATCTATCTGGATGTTGCGTTGGTCTACGGCATACTGAGTTTTTTGGCAGTACTAGCGGTTGCCCGCTATCTCGAACGAGGTATTTAGCGGCATGCTTGAACTTTTCGTGTACCTGCTGTGCGGCAGCATTCTCGTAAGCGGGATATTGGCTGTCCGTCTCGGCGGCCTCTTGGCGGCGATGGTAAGCGGCGGGTTGGCAAGCCTGTTCGCCGCTATCTGCTATGTCCTGCTCGGAGCCCCCGACGTTGCGATGACAGAGGCGTCAATCGGCTCCGGTCTTTCAACACTCATTTTTCTCTACGCGATCCGCAAGACGACAACTGCAAGGGAGTAGGGCATGGCGGAAATGATCGGGAGCATACTCATATTGCTCGGCGCGATCTTTCACTTTTCCGCTGGTCTGGGCATCTTTCGAATGCCCGACGTCTATACCCGTATGCAGGCCGGCACCAAAGCTTCGACACTCGGTAACTTGCTTGTCCTCCTGGGCCTCGGCTTCTTTCATCCCGATTGGAGTCTGAAGCTGCTTTTGCTCATTGGCTTTGTGCTGGTCACAAATCCGGTGTCCTCCCACGCGCTGGCAAGGGCTGCCTACCTCATCGGAATCCCGATGACGCGAGAGACACAAGTCGATGTTCTTCGTGGCGCCCGGAAGCGACGCCGGGAAACAACATGATGCGGCGAATTTTTGCTGTCTTGTCGGTGGCATTCTTCGGGCTTATCTTCTCAAGCCTCGCAATCAATTATACAGAGCGGCAATCACTGCGGCCACTTGCGGCAAGCTACGTCAAGCTTGTCCCGCAAGATCTCGGTGCACCGAATGTTATTACCGGAATTTTGCTGACCTACCGCGCCTTCGACACTCTTGGAGAGGTGGCGGTCCTGTTCATGGCCGCGGCTGCGGTGGGCCTGCTGCTGGGCAAAAGTGGCCAGGGACGCAGACATTCTCCTTCGAAAATATCGGATAGGGCAAAATCTTCCAGTGAAATCGTGCAGAGCGGTGCTCAAATCCTGGTTCCGCTGATCGGGATCTTCGCCGCCTATATCATCATGAACGGTCATCGTTCGGCGGGCGGCGGTTTTCAGGGCGGAGCCGTAATCGCCTCCAGCGTTCTGTTATTGGTACTGGCTAGCGCCCGTTACCAGATCGATCTCGAATTTTTCAGCGTGACGGAGTCGGCAGCAGGCGTGTTTTTCGTACTCACCGGTATCGCAGGCCTGATCTTTGCCGGTGGATTCCTGGACAGTCGGGTGCTGCCGCTTGGACAGTTCGGCGCCTTCATCAGCGCGGGCGCGATTCCTTTCCTGTCGGTGTTACTGGGTATCAAGGTTGGCTGCGAGCTAAGTGTCATTATCGATCGGTTCCGGGCCTGAGCGGGAGTATCGCGCGATGACTTCAAACGTCGTTCTGACAACGGGCCTGGCTCTCATATTGATCGGAATGTGGGGCTTGCTGACGCACCGCAACATCCTGCGCATCATCATCGCCTTTTCACTGATGGGCACTGGCACTCATATCATGACCGTCGCAATCGGCTACGTAACGAACGGAACCGCGCCAATAATAGATCGCGCTCTTAACCTGTCTGAGGCCCCCGTGCGGGCGGTCGACCCGATACCGTCGGCTCTTGTCGTGACCGCTATCGTCATTGGTCTGGCCGTTACGGCGGTTATGCTGGCTTACGCGATCCGGCTTTACCAATCGAAAAAAACGCTTTCGATCGACGCCTTCACGGAGTCGAAATGGTAAGCAGTTTCCTTCACCCGTTAAATATTTTCATCGTGGGTCTGGGTGGTGGATTTCTGATCCCGCTGTTGTCCCGCCTAGGGAAACGCTGGGTCGCGATTGCATTCATTCTCTCTATCGCCGCGATGACGTTGATCTCGGGTTTCTCCTTTTTAATTCTTTTGCAGGGCGGTCCGCCGATTGACATTCTGACCGGCGGTTCGACGCCTCCATATTCGATCAACCTGCGGCTGGGCCTTGCTGAAGCTGTTTTCGCTTTTGGTGTCAATCTGGTCGCGCTTTTTGGCTCTGCTTATTTCGTGCGTGAAAAATACGGAACGATGGTGCTTTACCTGCTGGTTGTCATGGGCATCCAGGGCATGGTGATGACCCGAGACCTCTTCAATCTGTTTGTGTTTCTCGAGATTGTTTCAATTGCGACTTACGGGCTGCTCAGCTTGCAAGAGACGCCGGCAGCTTTGTCGGCGACATTCAAATATCTCATGGCCACCATTCTGGCCTCCACCTTTTTCTTGATTGGCACCGTGCTGCTTTACGGCGCAACCGGAGTTCTCAACATCGATGACCTGATTGCCAAGAGTGGGCTGATCGTCGGCCCGATCGGATTCACCGGTCTGATGTTTCTCCTGGCTTGCCTGCTGTTGGAGCTGAAACCCTTTCCCGCAAATGGATGGGGACTCGATGTTTATGAAACTGCACACAGCGGCGTTGCCGCGCTGATTTCCGGTGGTGTTTCGGCTGGTGTTTTTTTCGCTCTTATCAAGGTCCTTCCTCTGTTCAAACCTCAGCTAGACTTGATCGCAGCCTTGGGCGCGACAACTTTTGTTTTCTCAAATCTCCTCGGCCTTCAGCAAACAAAGGCGCGACGCCTTCTCGGCTATTCTTCGATCGGTCAGATGGGCCTTCTGACGCTAGCTGCCGCCCTCCTGGAACAGTCGAGTGCAGACGAAGCCGCATTTCTTGTGATCGCCGGCCTGTTCGTCAATCATCTTTTCGCCAAGGTGGGGCTTTTCTGGCTGGCCGGTTACCTTGGCAAGGAGCGTCTGCAGGATTGGTCAGCACTGGTCGGCCCTCCGGCGGCCATTTTTGTGTTTGGTATTCTTCTGGCGGCGCTATGCGGCTTTCCACCTTTTCCAGGCTTTTGGGCGAAATGGCAGCTGGTTATGAATCTGGCAGCGAGCCAGCGCTATATCTGGATAGTGATCGTGCTGTTTGGCTCGCTGCTGGAAGCGGCCTATTTGTTCCGCTGGTTTGGTCAAATCCTGCAGAGCTCCGGTAAAACAGATCGGCTATCACGCAGCTCGGTCGCATTGCTCCCAATTTTTGCAATGGCGTTGCTGCTCGCGACGAGCGGGTGCGTTGCGGCCTTCCTGATGGGTCTCACCTTATGGACTTCCATACCGCTCATCGCGGGTCTGATCCTTTACCTGCTAGACCGGGTGTCCGGGCGTACCAAGTGTTTTGGCGTTCTTGCTCTCACGCTCGTTGGCGGCATTTGGCTCATTCGCGACTTGACCGGGATCAGCTATCTGTTTGCTGTCCTTTTCCTCGGTGGCGGCCTGGTCGTATCGATTGGGTGTCTATACCGGTCTGACAAAAGACCAGGTTTCTATCCATTCCTCGCAGTCATGCTGCTTTCGCTATCGACCCTGCCGCGCGCCACGACCAGTCTTGAATTCTTCTTCATCTGGGAACTGATAACTCTATCGTCCTACTTCCTGATTTTGCGGACACGCGAGGTTGAGCTTCATGCCTTGCGCTATCTGCTGTTCTCGCTTTTCGCAGCATTTTTCCTGCTTGTCGGATTTGCAATCTTACATGCTCTTGTTGGGAGCAATTCTCTCACAGCGCTGCGCTTACCCAATCTGAACAGCGTCCCGGTTTTTGTATTACTCGCCATCGGTCTTCTCATCAAAGCGGGAGCAATTGGTGTTCATGTCTGGCTACCGGGCGCGTACGCGGAGGCCGACGACGATGTTTCCGCAATACTGTCGGCGATCATCAGCAAAGTACCAGTGTACGGACTGGTGGTCGGCACCTACTTCGCAATTCGTTCGGAGGTGAATCTCAATCTCGCTCATGTCCTTGGCTGGATTGGCATGCTGACGACGCTGGTAGGCGCCGTGTTGGCAATACGCGAGGATGACGTAAAGCGGATGCTGGCGTATTCGAGCATGAGCCAGATCGGCTATATAATTGCCGCGGTAGCGCTGATGAGCCATCTCGGATGGGTTACCGCGCTGTACCTGACCGCCAATCATCTGATGGTCAAGGGAATTCTGTTTCTTGTTGTGGCGGCTCTCATTGCTCAGACCGGCAAACGGCTGCTTGTTGACCTCGGTGGGCTGGGCCGATCGATGCCGCTCACATTCGTCTCCGCGACAATTGCCATTGTCGCAATGTCTGGCTTGCCACCACTCACCGGCTTCGGAGGGAAATGGCTTTTGCTCAGCGCGATGATGGAGAAGGGCTGGTATGGGCCGGCCATAATGACCGTGCTCGCGACTTTTGTCGGCTTGCTCTACATGGTGCGTTTTATCAACGTGATTTTCCTTGGGACCCGAAAGCCTGCGCATAAGCGCCCTACGGAGGCGTCGATAGCCTTGCTCATCCCGCAGTATTTGCTGATCGCCGGCATCTTGCTGATGTCGTTTTTTCCGAAGGCGCTGATCGACCCGATCTCAGAGGCGATCGATCCTCAATTCGCATCGACTTTGGTATGGCAGGGCATGTCACTGGAGATGATTTACGGCTACTGGAATCCGGTGCCGGTCATGGCCTTCGCGGTTGCTGTCTCGGTTGCATTGTTCGGAATATTCTGGCTGCTGCGACGCACTGACTGGTTCGAGCAGCTCGGCGGACGCCCAACACCTGTCCGTCTTTATGATTCTTACAAGCCGGCGTTGATCATTTTTACGCCACCGTGGGCGACCGCATTCTGGGGAGAACTCGCCACCGCTACCGTAACAATCGCGGAGCGAACGCGCAGGATCTACTCAGGAAATGGCCAAGCCTACAATTTGTACATAATGTACTATTTTACAGTCCTGTACGTGATCAGCGGCTTGCTTTTGATCTGGGGCCACTATCCGCCACGCTAAGTGACGACCGCTACTGAAATTTGCAGCCCCAACTTTCTCACCGCTAGTTTTTGATGTAGCTCAAATATTTATCCCACCAACTATTTCGTGAGTGAAACGCTGCAATGCCGGTCACGATGACGGCGCCGAGCAGGAGTATAGTTATGGCAAACCTGATCCATGGCCGCGAAGAGCCATGTGCTTTAGTTTGCTTTGAGTTCGGTGCAGTCACTCTAATTTGCCAAATTAATCTCGAAGGCCCACGATATTTTTTGTGCTATTGGATAGTATATTGGATACCGCGACCTAGGAAGGCTTGTCGTCACAATGTTGCGCGCGCTTCGAAACGCCCTGCGGCCGTCGGAAAATCGCAGCCTTGCTCAGGCATTTTCACGCTTGGGCTGGATCGGCTTCTGGATGCAGATTGTCATCGGCGCGGTACCGCTGGCTCTCACCATATATGCATTTCTTTTCGGGGCTGCGCGCGCGGCCGGAACGCGCAGTGGTTTTCCGTTGATTCAATATCTGACCGTTGTCAGTCTTCTGGTGCTGGCATTCACTGCAGTCTGGTTTTATCGGTACACTCGCCTTGCGGTGCGACTTGCCGACCCGGCGCGGCGTCCAACGGAATTTTCCGTGCAAAGAACCGTATTGACCGGTGTGATGGCGAGCACGATTGGCATCGCATTCTCAATGCTGGTGCTTTTCTTTGAAGTCGCGCAACTCTGGATATATTTTCTCCGCGCACCACAGGCCGGCGTTCCTGTCATCCAGACTACGGCCGGCCAAGCGAGCTGGGTATCAGCTGCTGATATACTGAACCTCCTTGCGCTCTTACTCTCCATGTTCATCGAAGTCGCTGTCCTCGCCATCGGTCTGTGGCTTCTGCTCCGCGCAATGACAGCTTCGATGGAATATCCTCACGTCGGAGACGAAGATTCCTAGCAACAAGCGCCGACTATGAAGCGAGATAAAACAGAGCGAACATTACTTTTACTTTGCACGTCGATTATTATCCTCGCGGGTTCATATTTTGCCGGCGCGATCATTGCGCCCATAGCATTTGCAATCTTTGTTATTGCCATCGCCTGGCCGCTTCAGAGCGCCCTTCAGGTCAGAATTCCAAAGCTTTTGGCCCTTGCTGTCACCATCATTGTTACAATCGCGATAATTGCGGTGCTTGTTTTTTTGGTGGTCTGGGGATTTGGCTTGGTAGTCCGATGGCTGGTCGCAAATACAGACCGTCTTCAGATACTCTATTTACAAGCCACTGAATGGCTCGACAGTCATGGCGTTTCCATCACAGGCTTGGTGGCCGACAGTTACAACCCAGGCCTGATTGTAAGTGGCATTCGAGAAATTGGCGGAAGAGGATATGGGTTTATATCCTTCGTAATTATCGCTTTCGCGTTCATCATACTCGGACTGCTGGAAGTTAATGTTGCGCGAAAAAATATTGAAGACCTTAAAAACCGAAAACTTCGGCACTCATTGTTGATCGCAGCCGAAGACATCGCAGAAAAATTCCAAAAATACATGATTGTTCGAACTACAATGAGCGTCTTGACCGGTGTCGTTGTTTGGAGCTTTGCATTGGTTGCTGGTATCGAACTGGCCACGGCGTGGGGGGTAATTGCGTTTGTATTAAATTACATTCCTTTTATCGGTCCACTTATTGCCACAGTCTTTCCGACACTTTTTGCTTTGGTGCAGTCTGGGTCATGGCAACTGTGCCTCGCTGTGTTTGCCTGTTTAAACGCGATCCAATTTATAATTGGCAGTTATCTGGAGCCGCGGATTGCTGGCGCCACATTGTCAATCTCGCCATTTATTGTCCTGTTCGCTGTATTTTTCTGGAGCTTTCTGTGGGGAATCGCGGGTGCCTTTATCGGCGTGCCAATTATAATTGCGATCCTAACTGTCTGTGAGAGACATAAGTCAACGGAATGGATTGCGTCGCTTCTATCTGGCCCAGAAAAGAGCTGACGCCGCTGTCGACGAAGATTGTGTTCTGAGCCGACGAAACAAGGTAGAGAAGGAAATTGTGAACTAGTTGGGCTTTGTCTTGCAGACAAAATAGCTATCTTCGCAATGATTTCGGCAGACAAGCTTTGCTCGTTTGCTTTCATAAACAAGATTGCAATGACTATTACATTTTCTAAGCTGTGCCGTGCATTTTGCAGCTAGCCGGCGCTCAGAGTCGCTCGTCTGCGCGCGCCCTGCATAATCCGTCGCCAGCAAAGTAAAAAAAGCCAGTATCACCACAGTGGCCCAGGATCGCATTGTTGACCGCAAAATAGTTGATTGCATGGCATATCCAACAGTCGGTAGAGCCCAGCCAAACCTCCCGCAAACAATAGTGCACAGATCTGAGCCGATATATTGGACCAGGGTCCAATCCTGTCACTGCGTTAGATCTTGCTGGGTATCGGTGCGCAGGATCCGCCCACACAGCCCAAAAGATCACTGGCCCCGGTCCAGATGATCTGGACGCCGAGACAGAACAAAATAAACGCCGAGAGACGAACGGCGATATCGGTGCCTGCGTGCCCAAGCACGCTTTGGACCCAGTCAGAAAAAGCAAAGCACACATAGATAGCTGCGGCGATGACGATCGTCGCCAACAGGCCCGCCACCAGAAAACTGAATTCCTGGCCATAGTCGGAATATGCCGCCCGTGAAAGTCCGAGACTGATCATGACAGCAATCGTTCCGGGCCCGGTCGTAAGGGGCAGCGTCAACGGGTAGAACGCCAGGCCCATATATTCCGCTTTTCGTTCCGGAGTAGGGGCGTCTTCCAGAACCTCCTTGACACTACCTTCGTTCAGAAGTTTCCACCCCGATATCGTTACAATCAGCCCGCCGGCAACGCGGAGAATCGGGACGGAAATACCGTAAATCTTTAACACGAACGCGCCGATCAAAAGCGATGCAGCCATGACACAAAAAGAATTTATTGCAACTCGGCGTGCGAGCAGGCGCCGGGTGGCTCCGGAAGCACGTTTCGTCATGCTCAGGAATACGAGCGCTGTGCCCGGAGGATTGACTACCGGAAAAAGTGCTGCGAGCACTAACAAAAAGGTTTCAAGCAAAATTTGTTCTCCCAAGATCAGCAGCACTACAATGAATTTTTGCCGTGCGTGGTCAAGGTTCTTCTAACGCTTTAAAGTCGCCTAGAGATTTGCCCGAGTTCATCTCGACAATCGTCCAAACGGAAATCTTTGTTACCTCCAGCGGGTTGATATTTGGCCGAAATCGCCGTGGGTTGGCAGCGACAATCTCCGCGCCTATTGGACCGTGGGCCAATAGGCGACCATTAGCCAATGCGTACAATATCGAACAGGGCCGTCCGTCCACGGCGGTTGGGGAGGACGATTTTGCACACGCGCCCTGATAGCTACGAAGCTTATGTGTCAACTGGAAACCTGCCCACACCAGAAGTGGTGAAGGCGCTGGTGTTAGAGGCTCATCAACGCTTCAAGTCAAACACCGAGGGGAGAAATTCGGACGTTTACCCGGCCTTGGCTCGGGTGCCAAGCGAACTGTTCGGGATATGTGTGGCGGGAACGAGTGGAAATATTCATGCGGTGGGAGACACCGACCATGAGTTTTCGATCATGAGTGTATCCAAGCCTTTTGTATTCGCTCTGGTGTGCCAGGAGATGGGTCCAGAAGAGGCACGCGCGAAGCTCGGAGCCAACGCGACCGGCATGCCGTTTAATTCGCTTGGCGCGATCGAACGTAGTCCCGACGGCAGGACAAACCCGATGGTGAATGCGGGAGCAATAGCCACTACAAGTCTCGTCCCTGGCGCTACCTTGTCGGAAAAATGGCGTTTCATACATGACGGCCTGTCCAGTTTTGCCGGCCGCAAACTTCCCTTGAACAATGAGGTCTACGCCTCCGCATCGGAAACGAACTACCGTAACCAAAGCATCGCCCGCCTGCTTCAGGTCTACGGCAAGATCTATTTTGATCCTACGCAAGCCACCGATCTCTATACGAAACAATGCTCGCTCAACGTCAGCGCCAAGGACCTTGCCGTGATGGGCGCCACGTTGGCCGACGGAGGAGTCAATCCACTTAACAAAAAGCGGGTCGTCGACCCCAACATCTGTCACTACGCTCTTGCTGTGATGACGACTGCGGGGTTGTACGAGACTTCTGGCGATTGGCTCTACGATATTGGTCTCCCGGGCAAGAGTGGAATAGGCGGAGGAATCGTTACGGTTTCGCCGGGGAAAGGCGGGCTCGGCACGTTTGCGCCGCCGCTTGATAGCGCCGGCAATAGCGTGAAAGGTCAGCTCGCCGCCAAGTTTCTCTCGCAGCGCTTGGGCATGGATCTGTTCGTGTCAGCACCCGAGGTCTGAGAGGTCCTGCCGGATATCATCTCGATTTTGCTTCTTTCTTTTTAGCGACCAGGGGGGACCAAAGATGTCAGCAAAATCTGCGGCAATTGCCAAATCTCGCGATTCTCGGTTGCCGATGATCGCTATCGCATTCGTACAGGTCCTAACATCTTTCAATGTTGCCTCGCATCCCATCGCGTCGATCGGCCTAAAGACCTGCCGCGCGATCCACCGCCGCGTGGCCGCGGCAAAACCGAATCGAGCCAAGACAATGAAACCACTTCGAGCTGGCGTACTTTGCTTAGTTTTGTCTGTCACAGCGATCGCCGTTCCGCTTGTTCGCTCAGCTGCGGCCCAGCAACCGACTATGGAAGATCTGATGCGACGGATCGATGCGTTGCAGCGCCGCGTTGATGAACTCGAAGGGCGCGAGCGAGCTGAAAAAAGACGGCTGGCCAACACTCAACCGGCGGCGGAATCGAAAAAGCCTCGCTCACCTGCGGAATATTCGCCATCGCAGGCGACGTCCACTCTGAGTGCGCCGATATTTGCGCAACAAGCTCCGGTCGCGAATATTCCCGGCTTGCTGCCGCCCGAGCCCATGGGTCATCAGAACGAGACCGGAGAAGGCGATGATGCGCTCCGTTCCGACTTGCCTGGCCTGTCAATCCGCATTCCCGGCACTCAATCCGAGGTACGAGTCTACGGCTTTGCGAACGTCAACGGATATCGTGATTTTAATGGCCGCAATCAGACCGACGCGCCGGCCGCGCAAACGATCCCTCTCGCCAATAGCCCCGCTGACATGCAGGGGGGCGATTTTGGCTTGTCGGCTCGCTTCAGTCGCTTGGGCATCGACACACGTACACTTACAAGCTGGGGCACTCTCGAAACCCGTCTGGAAGGCGATTTCGGTGGCGGCGCGCCAACTTCCACCAACGCGGTTTTTCGGCTGCGCCAAGCATGGGGCGAGCTCGGTACCGAGCGGTTTCGCGTGCTAATCGGCCAGGCGAACAGCTTGTGGAATGAGGGCGTGTATGAAACGGTGAACTTCTCGACCAATCTCAATCAGTCCTTCGTACGTCAACCGCAGATTCGCGCGACCGGGATGCTGGCGCCGGGTTTGACCGGCCAGGTCTCGCTCGAAATGCCGGACACACAATACACTTCACTGGCCGGCGTATTCACGCAGAACAGCACCCCGACCGGCTTTTCTGGCCTAAGCCCCGCATTTACTTCACTACCCGATCTGCTGGGGCGACTCTCGTATAGCTATAATGGCCTTGTCCTCGATATGCGGGGCTTATTGAGAGAACTCAGCGTCCGCACGGCGGGGACCGCCGCCGCGCCACCGGCGCTTACGCGAAATGCCGCCGGCTGGGGCGTGGCTGGAACTGCGCGCTTGCCAATGCGGTGGTTGTCCCCAGCCTTTGGCCCGGACGAATTGAGTGCCATGGCTTACTACGGTCAGGGCATCGGGCGCTATTTCGGTGGCAATACTTTCGGCCAAGATGCTCTGTCGAACATTGGTTTGCCCGGCACAGCCACCGACTTCAGTCTTGACCCGCTCCCGACCTATGGCGCGAGCGTCGCTTACCGCCGTTTCTGGACGCCGCAGCTTCGCAGCAACTTCGTCTATTCCGCCGCATGGCAGCAGTACCCGGCGTATGCGCTGATGTTTGTGCCGGGATCACCCTCGGCCGTATTTTTGAACAGTTCTATGCAGCAAGCGATTGTCAATGCGATCTGGAGTCCGTTCGCGGAACTCCGCGGCGGCACGGTCGCGACCGGATGGTTGGATGTAGGACTTGAATATGTCTATACGCACCGGGACGTGCTTGCCGGGTCAGTAGCTACGGGCACGGCAGGGTCCGGCTTCGCTACGGCTAACCGGGTCCTCGGTTCCGTGACTGCACGGTTCTGAAAAAGCAGGGAACGCGTTGGGAGATTCTGAGGCTTCGTCGGCTTTCCAGTTGGATCAGAATCGCCAGAATAGGGGAACAAGGAAAGTAGCCACCACAAAGAAAAGCAGCATTAAGGGCAACCCGAGTTTCCAGTAGTCGCCGAATTGGTAGCCGCCGGGACCCATCACCATGAGGTTAACCGGCGTCGCGACAGGAGTAAGGAACGCGGCCGCCGCAGCCACCGCGACGCTCATCAATACGGGTCGCGTGGACACTCCAAGTTCAGTTGCGGCCGCCACTGCGATCGGAATGATAATGAGTGCTGTCGCCGTGTTGCTGATGAGCTGTCCGAGGATGGCAGTTAATACGAACAACCCGGCGAGCAGGGCGTAGGGACCAGCATCGCCAACCAAGTTGATCAAAGCCCCGGCCATTAGTTTTGCCGCGCCAGAAGTGTCCATAGCGGTGGAGAGCGGGATCATGGCACCGACAAGGATGACCGTCGTCCAGTTAATGGCGCGGTAGGCCTGTTCGACTGTAAGTACCCCCAGCAGTACAATAGCGCAGGCGGCAACGAGTCCAGCGATGACCGACGGTACAATGCCCGTCGCGAGCAGGATCACCATGGCGATGAGTATGGCGCTCGCTTCCTTTGCGCCGGTTCCCATCGGAACCGCTTGGCGGCGCACGAGTTCAGGTGAATCGATAACGAGCACGTCGGGATCATCGAGATGTACGTCGAGTGCCTTCCAGGTTCCCTGAAGCAACAGCATATCGCCCGCGGCCAATTCGGTTTCGTCCGGACCCAGGTTCTCGCCCCTGCGCTGTACGGCGAGGATGACAAGGTTGCCGCTGGGCGTGACCATCCCTGGGAATACTTTTTGCCCGATCATGCCCGAGCGCGGCGGGATCACCACCTCCGCCAGGCCGGAGGAGCGGTTAAACAATGTATCCGTAACTCCAGGCGCGTCCTCTGACCGGAAGGCCAACACTTTGTCGGAGGCAAGGCGGCCGGCTGCCTCCGCAGTGCCCCGCACGATCAGGACATCGCCCTCGGAGATTGCGGTGCGCCGCACCGGTCCGCCACCGTCGCCGGCCTGCACCGTGACCAAAGTCAATCCTGGATAGTCAGTGAGGTCCACGCCCGTCGGCGGTGAACCGATGTAGGGAGAATGCGGCCGTATGCGAAGTTGGAACAGGCCGTCATTAAGCCGATACTGCTCAACGAGCGTCCGAGCATGCTTGCTGAGATCGGAAGGGATCGTCCGTCCACCGCGTTCCGGCAATAAGTATTGTCCGAACAGCACAACGATCGCGATAGTTCCCAGCAACAGAGGAATCCCGACAATGGCAAATTCGAAGAAGCCAAACGGCGCTCCCCCTGCATCCACGGCCGCTTCCGAGACGAGCACGTTCACAGGGGTACCGGTTAGCGCCAGCAACGACCCCGCGTGAGCTGCGAAGACGAGTGGCATAAGGAGTTGCGAAGGAGATCGGTTGACGCGGATCGCGGTGACAATAACTACAGGTAGAAGCGCCGCGACTGCGCCGTTGAGGCTGATCAGTGCCGTGAGCAGCGCCACGAGCACCGATGTAAGTACCAAAAGCCGGACACGACTTTCTCCGGCCTGATTGATCAGGAATTGCCCCGCCCATGCGGTTACGCCGGTCGCATCGAGACCGGCACTGACCACAAACAACGATGCAATGAAAATCACCGCAGGATCGCCGAATCCGGCGAGTGACTGCCCCAAATCGAGTACGCCTGTAGCATACAGTGCGAGCGCTGTGCCGATGGCTACCAGCACAACCGGAATGAGATTTGAGACGAAAAGAACAACGATGCCGGCGACCACCGCGAAGACAATTGCGCTGTCACTCATGGTTTTCGTTCCCGAAAAGACGCCGGCTAGTCGTGCCGGCTACAAAGCAACCGGGCAAAAGCCTGACGCGCGCCCAATCGTTGATTGATTCTTGCACCAACCGGGATGCGAGCTTTTTTGCAAACTCTCACTATCCCCCCAATGTTGCTAACGCCACAGCCATGCGGCAGCCATCGGCAAATTCCTTCAAGTCCACGTACTCTTTGATCGTATGAACTTCTTTCTGGCCCGCACCGATGGTCACGGTCGGTATGCCGTGCTTAACGAGCCAATTGGCATCCAGACCTCCGTTTGAGAAAACGATCTTCGGCGTAAAACCAATCGATTCCGCCGCGCGTTTGGCGTGGTTAAGGATTGGGGAGTCTTCGTTGAGGTTGAACGGGGGATAAGCGTGTTGCTTGCTAAATTTTACATTGGCAGTTTCACCAGCGGCATCCTTCACCTCCGACTCGGCTTTTTTGAAAGCCTTCTCATAAGCTTCGGCAATAGCCGCCGCGAACTTCGCATCGCGGCTCCGCGCTTCTCCCCTGACATAAACGTAGTCGGTGACAACATTAGTAGCGTCGCCAGCGGCTTTGCCGTCCTTTCCACCAAAAATGCCGGGATTGCTGGTTCCTTGCCCTTCCGGCTTGGTCACCTTTCCAAACCAACCACCGCGCTGAGCTTCTACGAGCGCTGTCGCGGCCACCAGCGTAGCCGAAATGCCTTTCTCGGGAGCTACGCCAGCGTGTGAGGCTTTGCCAACGACTTCAACTTCCCAGTTTTCCTGCCCGACGGCACCGGTGATCAATTCTGCTGCGGGCCCACCATCGACATTGAAGCACATAGTTGCACCGTTCAGTTCCGCTACATCGAGCTCGCGCGCGCCGTGAAGCCCGCTTTCCTCACGCACGGTAAAGAGGAGTGTGATCGGCGGGTGAGGTAATTTGTGCTTGAGCAGCGTTTCGGCAAGCGTCACAAGCACGGCGCAGCCGGTACGGTTGTCCCCACCCAACGCTGTCTTGCCATCGGACACGATCCGTTCACCCTTGCGTTTCGGCTTTGCGCCGGCACAAAGCGGCACGGTGTCGAGATGAGTCGAAAATGCTAGCCGCGGGCCTGGGCGCGTTCCCTTCAGATTGACGACCAAATTGCCGGTTTGTGTCGGCAACGCGATACGTTTGTTCACTTTATCGAAGCGGATAGCAGACGCCGGCACGCCGACTTTTTTCAACTCCGCGGACACGGTAGCAGCGATAGCCTTCTCCTCACCAGTGACTCCCTTCACCGAAAGGAATTTCATGAGGTGGGCTTCCGCAGCTTTGACATTCAAGGGCAGAGTCTTGCTAGCCATTGGTGACCTCCGAGTACTCTAGTGTTACGCGTCATCCGTCAGTGCAGCCCCCATGGAAGTCCCAACAGGTACCACCCGACGAAGAGTAGCATCCAAACAATCGTAATCCATACGACGTAGGGCAGCATTAATGCGACGACTGTCCCAACGCCTGCTTTCTTGTCGTATTTCTGCGCAAACCCGACCACCAACGCGAAGTAGGCGTTCAGTGGTGTGATCGAATTCATCGGCGAGTCACCGATCCGATAAGCAGCCAAAACTGCCGCAGGATCGACTGCCAGTTGCACAAACAAAGGCACAAAGACCGGAGCGAAGATCGCCCACTTGGCGATCGCGGGCGTGAAGAACAGATCGAGGATTGCGACGACAATGATAAAGCCGAGCAACAACCAGATCGCACCGATGTTCGCGCTCTTAAGAACATCCGCCATCTTGACCGCCATAAGCGTCGGCATGTTGCTGTAGTTGAAGTAATCCACGAACTGGCTGATGACAACGAACAAAAGGATGGTGCCGCCCAATCCCGACACCGCCTTCGTCATGGCATTGATGACATCAGTCGAACTCTTGATCGTTTTCGCGCCAACGCCATATGCGATCCCGCTCACCAGGAACAACATCATGATCACGCCAATGAGGCCGGCCATGAACGGCGAATTTCCGATCAATGCGCCCGTAGTCGGGTTACGCAGCGCGGCCCCCGTTGGGATCGTCAGTAGTCCAAACACGACAAGGACCACCAGGAACCCGATGCCCGCGTAACGTAGGCCGCGTGATTCCACGACGGAAAGCCGCCCGGCATCGTGCGGTGGCAGGTCCCCTGCGGCTTGTTCTTCTTTATATTGGCCGAGGCGCGGCTCTATCGTGCGTTCGGTGACCAGCGCGATCACAATGGTCAGTACCGCAACCGACGCAATCGAAAACCAGAGATTGGCCGTCAGATCGAGCGAAAGTCCAGGATTGACCATGTGAATGGCGTCATTGGTGATCTCCGTGAGCACGGCGTCGAGTGGCTTGATCAACATGTTCACAGTGAATGCACTGGCAACGCCGGCAAATCCCAGTGCCAACCCCGCGAGCGGATGGCGGCGGACACTCATCAGTGCGGTGCCAGCCAACGGGATCAACACCAGATAGCCGGCGTCAGATGCGATGCTCGACATAATTCCGACAAACGCCAGAATGTAGGTCAGAGCCCATGCCGGGGAGACAACCACTAATTTGCGGATCAGGGCGTTCACGAGGCCAGCTTCCTCGGCGACGCCCACGCCGATCATGGCGACGATTAGTAAGCCGACAGCGCTGAAACCCAAAAAATTCGGGACGAGTCGCGTGTAGATGTGACGGATTCCTTCGCCCGTCATCAGGCTGTTGGCGGTTGTCGTCACCTTCTCGACTTTATCTGTGTCCGGATTGATGACCTGGAAAGAAACCGACGCGCCAAGCATGTACAGGAGATGAGAGAGGACGATGGCGATTGCAATGAGGATCAAGAAAATCAGTACCGGGTGAGGGACGCTGTTTCCCACTCTCTCAACCGTGTCCAAGATGTTCTGCATCACGGTCTTCGGTGCTTCCGTCTTCACTACCCTGCGGGATTTATTCATGAGGGCGTTCCTTTCACGATATAGCGGGGTGTGGTTATCTCTCGCGTCACAGCGGTAGCAGCCAAGGGACAAGTACGACACAAACGATCAGCACAACGATTGAGAACGGCACGCCAATGCGGACAAAGTCTCCGAACTTGTAGTGCCCAGGGGTCACGACCAGCGTATTCACCGGCGAAGAGACCGGGGTCATGAAGGCAGTCGAGGCGGCGAGCGCGACAATCATCAGGAAGGGATACGGAGAGGCGTGCATCTCTTTGGCCACCGCGAAAGCAACGGGGGCCATCAGCACCGCAGTGGCGGTATTGGAGATGAACATTCCCAACAGTGCGGTAATAGCGAAGAGTGCCGCAAGCAAGGAATGGTTGCCGGCTCCACTTGTCAGCGCGCGCAGACCGTCGGCCGCAAGATCGACTCCGCCCGTTCTTTCCAAGGCGATTGAGAAGGGCAACATGCCGACAATGAGCACGATGGTCTTCCAGTCAATCGAACGATAAGCACTGACGAAATCGATGCAGCCCAGTAGCCCCATCAGTAGGCACCCGATCAGGGCAGCCTGAACATTAGGGATGACACCACTCACCATCAATCCGACCACGAGCAGGAGACAAACCAGGGCATGGAGAGCCTTATTCGGCGCCGGAAGCACCTCGGCGAGCTCGGCTGGCAGTCTAATTATCACCAAATCCCGCGTGTCGGACCGCAGCCTTTCGATATCCTTCCAGGAGCCGATCAGAAGTAGTGTATCGCCGATCGTAAGCGAGTCAGTCAGAACGCCGAGGTCGCGCGGCACGTCATCGCGCCGCAATCCGATTACCGTCACCCCAAAACGTGTACGAAACGCCGATTCAACCACCGATTTTCCGATCAACTCCGAGCTTGCAGGTAGAATGACCTCCGCCATGCCGATCTCTTGCGATCGGTCGGTGAAATAGGCACCGCTCAGCGGCATTTCCTCGAGCGCGTATTGTTTCCGCAGCGGTTCGACTTGGCTTCCCGGCTCGAACAAATCAATCAACAATACATCGTGTGCCTGCAGCAGCAGCTTTGCGGTCGGCTGAAGGACCTCGCGCGACAACCCGCGGTTGCGCTCAATGGCAACAATATTTACTCCTGATCTTTGACGCAGATTTAGGTTCTCAAGCGTTTTGCCGACGAGCGGTGATTGATCCGTCACGCCGAGTCGATATTCGCGGTTGGCAAGCTGATACTCCTCGATCCAGTCGGCAAAGCTCGGACGGCCGGAGGTTCTTGTCTTGCGGTCCGCTTCAGGCAGCCAGCGGCGCGCAAAGGTCATGTAGACGATGCCTAGAACAAGAACTGGTAGGCCGAACGGCGTGAAGCTAAAAAAATGAAAACCTGCCACGTCGTGACGCTCGAGTTCGCTATTGACGACAAGATTCGGAGCGGTCGCAACAAGTGTCATCATGCCGCTAATGAGCGCGGCGACACTGAGCGGCATCATCAAGCGGCCGGGCCCAATTCCGGTGCTTTGTGAAATACGGAGTGCAACCGGAATAAAGATTGCCGTGACGGCCGTTGAACTCATCGTTGCGCCCAACGTGCAGACAACAATCATCAGAAGAACGATCAGTCGAACTTCGCTGCTTCCCGCTTTTGCGATCAACCAATCGCCTAGGCGCTGCGCCACTCCCGTACGCACAAGACCGTCACCAATCACAAACAGAGCGGCGATAAGGACAACGTTCGAGTCACTGAAGCCAGCGAGCGCCTCACCCATGGTAAGTACCCCCGTGAAGGGCAACGCCACGAGCATGATGAGCGCAACTGCATCCAAACGAGGCTTGTTAATTGCAAACATTAGAATCGCAGCGACGAGCAATATGAGGACGATTGTGAGCTCAGACATGACCGGATCTCGCAAATCGGGCGTCGCAAACGCCAGCAGGATCGACGCTATTAATGCGGCCGAAAGCACACGATGAGTTGCCGGTATGTGAAGAGCGCAATTGGATAATAGTGCCCCGTCGCTTGTCGTCGTGGTCCGTGGCCGCCCCAACTTTACGTGGTCCAATTCTGCGGATATCGGGGAGACCGGGGACGCGGATGCTACAGACGAATGTTTTTCAACAGCGGTGGGTTCACCGTCCCGAATAAACGTGTAACCCTCAATTTACCCCAATCTACGCTAGTTGATGGGTCGGTTCAGCGCTATTGGACCGTGGTCCAATCGGCTTTCCAAGATATGAATTGGCGCCCATGACAATGCGTTTTCCGCGGCCTCCTGCCTCCCGCAGTACGAAATCTTCGTGAGATGCTCGCTAGACCAACCTGGCGCGTAGACGCTGGTACTCGTCGGCGGTTATCGCCCCTGATTTTTTGAGCTGATCGAGCTTGGTGAGCTCGTCTGCAACACTAAAGCCCACCGCGCGGCGCAGCTCCTCACGTGCCTGTTGGGCTTGCTGCGCGTTACGTTCGGCCATGCCTCTTCCCTGGGTTATCAGGTAGGCGAAAATGCCGAGGTAGGACGTCAAAACGAGCGCCAGCACCCATAGCGCCTTGCCCCAGCCGGAGATGTCGTGGCGCCTGAACAGGTCGCCGTAGATAACAACGAGCAGCCAGAACCACACAATAAATGCGAAAATAGCTAACGCATTCGCCAGAAAATTTGAGTATGTGTACCCACCCTCGAAGAGCATTGCCATTCTCCCGGTACGCGTGACACTTCAGCTGGCCAAACCATGGCTGTGGCCATTCATTGTTTCCTGGCTCGGCTGGCCCACAATCTGGCCAGGTTGCACAGACACTTTTGTGGTAATTCGAACCAACTCTGCGACGCTCGCAACCTCCATCTTTTTCATTACGCGTCCGCGATGTACCTTGATTGTTTTGACACGGACGCCGAGGATCTCGGCGATCTCCTTGTTGCGCAGGCCCGCAATCACGTGAGTTAGAACTTCTCGCTCGCGCGGTGAAAGTTTCTGGACCAGCGTGTCAATCGCCTGAAGTTCAACTTGAGCGCGCCGATTCGTTTCGTCTAGTTTCTGGGCGCGTCTGATCGCCTGCAACAATTGGGATGGTTCGACAGGCTTGAGAAGTACGTCTATAGCGCCCGCCCGCATGGCCTGCACGGTTACGGGGACGGTCAGATGATCGGTCAAGAACACGACGGGGCGCTCAATTTCTTCGCTCACCAGTGCCCGCTGTACGCTCAGTCCTCTCAACCCGTGCATTGACAGGTCGAGCACGGCGCAACCCGGTATGGATGGATCGTGTTCACTGAGAAAATTTTCTGGCGAAGGGTATATCTTGGCCTTGTAACCGACCCGCGAAAGCACGGCAGACAAGGCTTGTACGAGCTTCGACTCGTGGCCCACCAGAAAAACCGTAAAGTCTACCCCCGTCATGGCAACCCGCTTCACTGGCCCGTCACGAGCCAACAATCATGCCGTAGGAGAAATAACCTGGAACAATCAATTTTCCTTGATACAGCTCAAATGCGGTCGCAATCGCCTGAAAACTACGCCTTTACCGCGAAAAACTTATCGCAACGTTATATCCAGCCCACTCAGATCAAATGACGGGTTGACTCCCTGCCGTCCTCGCAATTCCAGGATGACACCCTGCCAGTTCTGCAACCTTACCGTTCCGGGCCGGCCTGTACCGCCGGTTGTGACGACTGAATAGATTCCGTGGATGCTCGCCGCGGATCGCAAACTGTAGGCACGACCCACCAAATCCGCTCTGGGTGCGCCAAACGGGCCAATGCTTATACCGCCGACGCGCAGCTCATAGCGCTTTCCGTGAAGGTGCAAAGTGCCGCTGCCGCCGCCGAAGATGAAATTCGTTCTGGTGATTATGAGACGCACTGAACCGGTCGCGGCCAGCGACGGTGTGGATAGACAAGCCGACAGCGCCGACGCCGCCAGAATGGTTGAACAAAACTTTATGACCCGCAACCAACCGAACATTGTGTTTCTTATCCGTCATCTTGTCGTCACTTAAGCATAATCGACACCGGTAACAAATTCAGCGGTGGCCATGCATCCCCGCCTAAGGCCTGTCTTTGGCCATGGGCCAGCATTGCAAAGTTTTGAGGCGCTTACCGCAGCGATATGTTCATACCACTAAGATCGAGCGAAAGCTCGAAGCCGACTTGTCGCCCGCGCAATTCCAGGATCACGCCGTTCGAATTCTGCATGCGCGCTGTTCTGCCGCCACCGGCGATTGCAACGCCAGCTGAAACGGCCGAGTACACCCCGGCGATAGATTGGGCCCCGCGCAACCGATAGGCCCGGCCCACCAGGTCCGCGCTAGCTGCACCGAACGTTCCGACACTGAGTCCACCGATCCTAAGCGGATATGTCTTGCCTTTATACCGCAGCACACCGCTGCCGCCAGCGACCCCGAAAATAAAGCCCGCTCGCGTAATTGTAATTCGCACAGTGCCTGTGTCCGCGTAAGACGGTGCAGGCAAGGCGGTCAGTACCAACGCTGCTATCACAGCGAGTGCCGCACTCTTTATTCCGTAGGGAATCGTAAACATTGCCACCTCCCAAAATAGCTGCCTGGTTCGTCGAGACTAACGCAGCGCGTTGATCGAAAAATATTGGACCACAGTCCAATATCCAACGCTTCTACGATTGGTCCCGAAACTGCTGTGCTAGGCGAGAAGCCATTCTATTCACCCAGAAATCGCTTATATTACTCGTTTCTTACAAGGCTAAAGCGAGTGGGAGGTATCACTGACTGTGCATCGCGGCTTTCTGTTCAAGAGCCTCGGCTGGCTCGCCAGAGCACTCTGGTTTCTCTGCCAGCTCTTGCTCGTCGCGTGGGCTGCCCTGATGATCTACTATTCAAATCTGCCATGGCCGGATTTGCGCCTCGCGCTGGCCATCGCCTTTGCCGTCTTTGCGACCTGGGCCCTCTGGTTTTCGCGCCAACGCCGGATGTCCGCGCTCTTCATCGTGCTTTTTCTCGCGGTCGTTACGTGGTGGATGTTCATTTTTCCTTCACATGATCGTCCGTGGCGGCAAGAAGTGGCGGTGATGCCGCGGGCGTTCATCGATGCCGACCGCGTGCGTATCACCGGTGTCCGCGACTTCGATTATCGTAGCCGGGATGATTTTACGGCGCGCTATGAGGAGCGCACGGTTCAACTTTCACACTTGACTGGTCTCGATTTTTTTGTGTCGTACTGGGCCGAGGGGTTTGTTGGTCACACGTTCCTGAGCTTCATTTTTGATAACGCCCCGCCGCTGAGCATTTCCATCGAGACGCGGCCAGAAAAGGGTGAGGGGTTCAATCCTCTTGCTTCCCTCTTCAAGCAGTTTGAGTTGATTTACGTGGTCGGTGAGGAACGCGATCTTGTCCGCGTGCGTACCAACTATCGCCGGGAGACCGTATATCTCTATCGTCTCAACTCATCGCCCGACAATGTCCGCCGGCTTTTCATGATCTACCTGGCGCGCATCAACGAACTAGCCGACCAGCCCGAATTCTATCACCTGCTGAGCAACAGCTGCACGATCAACATCATACGCTACGCGAATGCCGCCGGCCGCGCCGGTCGGTTCGATATCCGTCATCTGTTGAATGGGCTGATCGACAGCTATCTATACCACTCAGGCCGGATCGACACGACGTTGCCGTTTGACGAGCTGCGCCGACGCTCCCTAATCAATGAAGCGGCGCAAGCGGCTGACGACGCGCCGGATTTCTCCGATCGCATTCGCGCATCTCTGCCGACGGTCACTCGTCGAGACAATCGGCCTGACGACGAAAAGCACACACGGCTCCTGATTGTGCCCAAATGACGCTTTGGAAATCGAAGAAAAGCAACCGGATACTTGCTCTCCTGCTTCTTCTGGCGACGTCACTCATCGGGCTGTTGCTACTACCGCCAATTCCTCAGGATCAGAGCTATCATGAGTTTGCCGATCAGCGAACAATCTTCGGCATACCGAATTTCTGGAACGTGGTTTCAAATATCCCATTCATTGCAGTCGGAGTTGCGGGATTATGGAAACTTCGTCGCAA
Organism: Pseudolabrys sp.; assembly: GCA_035623095.1. GTDB lineage: Bacteria > Pseudomonadota > Alphaproteobacteria > Rhizobiales > Xanthobacteraceae > Pseudolabrys. Next base: position 10,792 of record DASPUD010000054.1, on the reverse strand, counting down.
TGCGGCGATCAGCGTGCTCTTTCTAGGAATACTGCTGACTGGCTTCGGCTCGGCCTATTATCACCTCGATCCGAATGATCGTACTCTGTTTTGGGACAGGTTGCCGATGGCCATCAGCTTTATGGCAATCCTGGCCAATGTGATCGAGGAGCAAGTCGCTCTTAAAGTTGGGACTGCTCTGCTGTGGCCACTTATCGCGGTCGGTTTATTCAGCCTCTTGCTGTGGCGCTGGACCGGCGATCTGCGGCTCTATGGTTGGGTACAGTTTTTCCCTGCTGTTGCATTGATTTTACTATTCGTTCTATTCCGTCCGGCTTACAGCGGCGCGTCCTCTTGGCTCATTGCGGCCGCTTTTTATGGTGTCGCAAAGTTATTCGAGTTTTATGACCAGGCGATCTATTCCATAGGATCCATTTTAAGTGGCCATACTCTCAAGCACATTGCGGCGGCTGCCGCTTGCTTTGTTGTTCTCGAATATTTCAAAAAGCGCCAGCCGGTTACATAAATTCAGTTGGACTGAGGTCCAATATCTTGACTTGCTGTTTCCAAATAGACTGGGTGCAAACGGTTGGGCGGCGACGAGGAAAAATCAGGAGAGAAGCGCCAATGTTACGCACCATATTTGCGATAGGCGTTGTAGGTTTTTTGTTCGTGGCGGCATCGGGAAGTACGTACGCGACACCTATTGCACCAATTGCTCCGAGCTACACTCTCGACTTCAGCATTTTGTCGGACGTTTCTTGGCGTCGGTGCTGGCGTGACCGCTGGGGACGCTTGCATTGTCGTCGCTGCTGGCGTGACGGCTGGGGCCGCGTTCGCTGCTGGTGACTCAGCCTGACCTTACAGCCTAAAGCGACCTCAAATTAAGCAGTGGAGTCGCGTCCCGTCAGGGCCATCTGCCGCGCATGCAACGATCAAACGCCCTGTCGTGGAGCGTTGACCTTTGAATGCCGCGCGACGCGCCACCGACAATCGCACCAGCACCGGCACCTCGTCCGGCTCCGCGGCCGCCATCTACGATTGCGCCAATGGCGGCCCCGCCAAGTGCGCCGCGAACAACGCCACCCATAGCGCCGCCGCGCGAATAGCGCATGGAGTAATCGCGGGCGTACTCTCGGCAAAAGTGGGATCGTGATGATTGAGCGAAGGATACAGTTGTAGGCAGCGCAGTTCCAAGCGCTGCAAAACCAATGACCATAGTTACCGTTCGCCATCGAAGCGATGAGTCAAAGTGGCCCAATTTCAACCTCCCGTAACAATTGTCTGCCAGCCAACCCTTTATTACGCGATGGCAGATTTGAGTAGTATTGGACTGTGGCCCAATAGGCGCGCAGCGGCGGCCCATGCGGATATTTTCGAGTCTCTGGTGCACCCAAAGCCGAGTTTTCTCAGATTTCCCTGTAAAATTCCCTGTTAGCAGGGAAAGCGGGCAGAGCAGGGTGCAACGAGCACTGCTACGCCAGCCAACAAGTCCGGTTCCCTGATTTCCGGCTTCAGGCGCAAAAAAAGCCTTTTTGGTCCGCGCGCTTGCGCGCTCACTTTTGCGGGTAAAGGATAGGCTTTGAAAACTGAAGAAACTTACGCCGTAGGAGGATTCCGTGCGCCGGTCTACGACTAGTCAGTTTACGAAACGCGATCTGCTCAAGGGCACTTGCGCGGTTGGTCTGAGCGCTTTTGCGGTGCAGGTCGCTGCGGCGCCTGCCGTGGAAGCGATCACGCCAGGCTTGATCGAAGCAGCGAAAAAGGAAGGCAAGCTTTCATTTTATACAGCGATGGATTTGCAATTCGCAGAACAGCTCGGTAAGGCCTTCGAAGCAAAATATCCCGGCATCGCCGTGCGCGTGGAGCGATCCGGCGCTGAGCGCGTGTTTTCCCGCGTTGCCCAGGAATATTCTTCCAACATCCGCAATGTCGACGTTGCCAACACCTCTGACCAGGCGCATTGCATTCTCTGGAAACGCGATGGGTGGCTCGCGCCATATCTGCCGGAAGAGGTGGCGAAGTATTACGACCAGCGCTACTACGACCCGGAAGGGCTTAATGTAACGACCCGCATTCTCGTTTCTCCGATCGCCTACAACACCAATCTTGTGAAAAAAGAAGACGCGCCGAAGTCCTTCAAAGATCTGCTCGATCCGAAATGGAAAGGCAAACTGGTCAAGGCGCATCCTGCCTATAGTGGCACGATCATGAACGCGACGTTCGAGACCGCGCGTGACCTGGGATGGGACTATTTCGTTAAGCTCGCCGCGCAAAACGTCATGCAGGTGCAATCGGCGACCGACACGCCGAAAAGAGTTTCGATTGGCGAACGCGCCGTCATGGTGGACGGCGCCGGCTATCTTGTGATCCGTTTCAAGGAGGCTGGCCAACCCATTGACATAATTTATCCGGAGGAGGGGACGCCGCTCGCAGGCGGTCCAAGTGTCGTCTTCAAGGCGGCGCCCAATCCTAGCGCGGCGCGCCTCTTTCAGAACTGGATGCACTCGCGCGAGGGCCAGCAGCTGATCGTCGATCAGGCCCGTCAATATTCGGCACACTCTCAGACCGTGGAAAAGCCCGGTGTCCGCAGGCTCGCCGACATCAAGCTCATGAAAGAGGACCCGGAAGGCATCCTTGCGCAGGCCGATGAGGTGAAGAAGCGGTATGCTGAAATTTTCAAAGTGTGATGTCGCCTCAGCGAACGACATCATTTATTTAGCCGGGCTCCGTCTTTAGGGAGCCCGGCTGGGTCCGATGGGTCAGAGCCTGTAGCCGTATTTCTTCATGCAGGCTGCACCGCGCGTGTAGCGGACGTTCGACTGAGTCGATGTACCCGGAGTGCCTTCCTTGTCAATGATGGACTTGCACTTCGCGTATGCCTGCTCATAGGTGAGTTTCTTCTTCGCCGCCGAAGCGCTGTCGGTCAGACCGAGAGTTATCGCGAGCGTGCCGGCTAGACATGTCGCAACAAGTCCATTTTTGAATGACATGGTACTTTCTCCCTCGCTTAGTTTTTGACGATGTTTCTTGCAATCCCAGTGCGCGCATTGATCAGGGTCAATCAGTTTGCATGCAATTTCATATTGGGTGAGGTAAAATTATCGGCATCACCATGTTGAATGCAGCCAAATATTCCGCAACAGAACGGCTGCGCGATGGACGCAGCATTGAAATCCGTGCCCTCAGGCCGCAGGACCAGGCGGATCTTATAACTGCCGTCGGGCGCATCAGCGCCCAGTCGATGTACCGGCGCTTTTTCGGCGCGAAACGGTATTTTTCGGACAAGGAAGTTGATTTTTTCGTAAACGTGGACTTCATCAACCACGTAGCCCTGGTCGCAGTCCTTCAGGACGGCGGCCGCACCACGATTGTCGCCGGCGGGCGATATGTCGTGCAACAGCCGGGCGTAGCAGAAGTCGCTTTTGCTGTGGTCGATGAATATCAGGGGCATGGTATTGGCGCCGCGCTGTTGCGCCATCTCGCCATCATTGCCCGTGAAGCTGGGCTTACGGAATTCACCGCCGAAGTTCTGCCCGATAACACCGCGATGCTGAAAGTGTTCGAAAAAAGCGGGCTCAAGCCTGTTGTAAAACGCGGCGCCGACGCGACGCACGTTACGCTTCGGCTTTCCTAGTTCAGGATATCTTGCGGGGGCGGTCCTGAACGCGCTTTCTATTGCATTTTCTCGGCCCCGGAAGCGCCGCCCAAGCCTTGGGAATCTGCTATGCGCGCAAGTGCGACATCTTCGGGAAGAGGAAAATTTTTCTCGATCCCCTGATCGAGCAAAGCCAGTTCTCGTTGCAAAATTGCGTGGCGATGTTTGGGCAATGTCTGGATCAGGTTCTCGATCATTGCCCGCAACCGTCGCACAATCTGTATGTTTTGCGCGCCGCAAGACCTTATCTCTGTGAATGTCAGATGCACAAAATCTTCCCAATTTGGCGTCCGCAAAATAACCAGCAGCTGACCTGATTTTCCCAATGTCTCGTCGGTACGCAGATTACGGTTGCCGGCTTTGCGCAGCAGGCGGTGAAGCTGATCAATCGCGATTACGGCGGTCGTCGGGTCATTGATCGCCGGCGACAAGGCTTTAAGCGCAATATCCACTATGATGCGGTGAGCAAAAGTCGGGTCCTGCTCCATGGTACGTTCTGGCCCGAGTGCGACGGTCGATCGCAGCATCTGCTCGTCAAGCGATGCCGCGCCACCATACAAGTTGAACAGCGGCTCATCGGTTGCGATAAAATCGCCGATCTGAGGTATGAACTCGATTATGCCGCTGGATTTCTCCGCCGCTTCAACAAGCCGGTTCACGTTCACCGCAAGAATAATTTCGGAGGCACCTTTGTGGTGAACTATGCGGTCCGGCGTACCAAGTTTCGTGCGCTGACTCTGCACGCGGTTCGGGCCTACGCTCGGATCTGGATAGACTTCCTCAACAACGGCGAGACCTTTTTCCCCCAAGTGCGCTACGATGCTGATCGGACGCAGTAACCTTGCCGCGTAATCAATCAGGAATAGAAAGGCCGCAAAACAGAGAATGCCGAGACAAGCTGCTACAAAAATAACAAGTTGAGGCACGGTTTTGTCTATCTTGTCGAGTGCGCTCACCGCAAAGAGAAACGTGAACAGAAAAAGGGCCGTCGTATATCTAACGACATTGTTGCGCAGCAGAACGGTGGCAATGATCCGGGGAGTCAGTTGTCCGCTGGCGACTTGCAGGGCGACGAGAAGAGATCCGAAAGTAAAGACCATGCAAGTGAGCGTGGCCGTTATCAGGGCATTGAGCATCCCCTGAGCGCCTGAAACACCGAGGTTCAGGAAAGTCCACGCGATCCGGCCGTCAACGGCGTACAATACGCGGTTCGCGACGAGCTCAAGCAGGATGGCGATGAATGGCACAATCCAAAGGGACGACCTCAGATAGCTTCTGAAGTTGTAAAGGTGCTTCCAGCTCATGAATGTGTGCGCTTCAACGCCTTGCAACAGCTATGGCTGGTGCTCCGCGTTCGGCTTTGAGTAACTGCAAAGTATGTTGAGCGATCATCAACTCTTCATTCGTCGGTATTACATAAACTGCGACGCGGCTGTCCTTGCGCGAGATCAGCGATGCTCCTGCCGTATTTGCGCTTGGATCAAGAGCCACTCCAAGCCAGGAAAGTTGGTCAGCGATACGGGCGCGTATAGTTACTGAGTTCTCGCCGATGCCAGCTGTGAAAACGAATGCATCCAATCCTCGAAGTGCGGCAGCCAGCATCCCGGCAAAAAGTCCAGTGCGATAAACGAAGTATTCAAGAGCGAATGCTGCCTTTGAGTCCTTGCTTTCTTCGAGTTCGCGCACATCGTTGCTAATGCCGGAAAGCCCTTTTAGTCCCGATTGGCGGTAGAAAAGATCCTCCACGGCGGAAGGAGTCATGCCTTTTTCAGCAATGAGGTAGAGCACGACGCCGGGATCGAGTTGTCCCGGCCGCGTCCCCATTGGAATTCCGTCCAGTGCCGTGAAACCAAGCGTGCTTTCGACGCTGCGCCCATTAGCAAGCGCGCACATCGAAGCCCCGCTGCCGAGATGAGCAACAATCACGCGGCCTTTTGCAATTTCTGGTGCGACCTGGGGCAGACGTTGGGCAATGTATTCATAAGAAAGACCGTGAAATCCGTAACGGCGCACGCCCTCTTTGTAGAAACTCTCGGGCAAAGCGTAATGATCCGCCAGCGCGCCATGAGAGCGATGAAACGCAGTGTCGAAACAGGCTACCTGGGGTAAGTCGGGACGGTGGGCGAGGAGCGTGCGGATGGGCGCGAGATTATTCGGTTGATGCAGCGGCGCCAGTGAGACAAAGCGCTCAAGCTGCGTGATGACATTCGGAGTCACGCGCACCGGGCTGTCATAGTTTGGCCCCCCATGAACGACCCGATGGCCGACAGCGATCAAATTGACTTTTTGTGTGCGGCGCAGCCAATCGCCTGTTTCATGGATTGCCGCAGGCAGATCCGGGATTTTTTCTGCCGGATAGGTTTGGTCGATTAAAGAATTTTTGTCGGGGTCGGTGGCTCGCAGGCGCGGCCGCGTGCCCACGCCGTCCATCTGGCCTTTCACGAGACAGTCAAGATTGCCGTCCGCGTCTATCGCGAAGACCTGAAATTTGAGGCTCGACGAGCCAGCGTTGACGACAAGGATCGCGTCCATTGTGTCACACCGGAGTAATTGGCGCGTTACGGCGCCGAGCATCGGCGTACAGGGCGGCGACCGCACAAGATGCCATGCGGGTTCGCACCGAGTCGGCGCGCGATGTCAGGATAATCGGCACGCGGGCGCCAAGGACGATCCCGGCGGCATCTGCTTTCGCCATGAAGGTAAGATTCTTGGCAAGCATGTTGCCCGCTTCCAGATCAGGAACGACCAGGATCTGCGCGCGGCCGGCCACTTCCGACTTGATGCCTTTAATTCGCGCCGCTTCCGGATCGATAGCATTGTCGAACGCGAGCGGGCCGTCGAGGATGCCACCGGTGATCTGCCCTCTGTCCGCCATCTTGCACAAAGCGGCGGCTTCGATAGTCGATGGAATTTTCGAGGTAACGGTCTCGACAGCTGAAAGAATAGCGACGCGTGGCGTGCCGAGGCCAACCTGTGTGAAAAGATCAATCGCGTTCTGCACGATGTCGCGCTTGACGTCGAGATCGGGGAAAATGTTGATCGCGGCATCGGTGATGAACAGCGTCTCCGGATATGTCGGGACATCCATAACGAAAACGTGGCTGATCCGTCGCGCAGTCCGCAGTCCGGTTTGCGAGGACGTCACTGCGCGCATGAGCTCGTCGGTGTGCAGGCTGCCCTTCATCAAGAGTTCGCCCATGCCGGCGTGGATCAATTCGACTGCCTTTGCCGCGGCCGCGTCGCTGTGTGGGACATCGATGAGTTCGATGCCGTCGATATTCAATTTGTTTGCACGCGCCACGGCGGCGACTTTTGCCGCTGGTCCCACCAGAATGGGGACAATAATTTCCGCCTCGGCGGCCTCAAGCGCGCCACGTAGTGATGTCTCGTCGCATGGGTGAACGACAAGTGTTTTGGGCGTCTCAACCGTCTTGGCCCTTGCGATCAACCGCTCATATTTCGCATGAGGCTGAGCCTTACTCTGCTGCGTTGCGACCGAAGATACCGCCATTGATTTCACCGTTCGTGCTAAGGCCCCCGCCTCAATCGTGAATTTTATGTCTATAGCTGCAGGCCAAGCTTGATTCACATCAAATTGCTGCAGGGTGAAACGCGGCGCAAACTCGTGTCAGGACGCTTTTGCCTGCGGCTTTCTTAACGCTGTTACGCTGGTGCTTAAACCAAACAACGATGCGATTTCATTCATTCTCTTCTTGTCTTCTGCGGAGAGCTCGCCTCGGGCCTGCATGAGCTCGCTAATCACCCCATAGGCCTTCTCGCGAGCCTCTACATCAGGCGGCAACATCGACGGAATCGCAGCGAGTGCCGCTTCCTGATCGATCAGCAGGATGTTGAACTGCTCGCGTACCAGCGCCTTGAAGTCCACGATGGACATGTCGTTGTGTGCCTTGCGGATACGCCGCGCCAGCTCAAAGCCCCGTTCGTCGATTGCGGCGCGTTTCATACCGACATAAATGAGACTTCTGACGAGAGCGGCACGGATACCGCCAGCTGGAATGCTGGCGCGAAGCTCGGAAATCCGTTTCTGCAGGAGCTCATTGTGCAACGGGTTCTTGGGCGCCTTTCGCAACCGCTGTGTTGAAACAGGGTCGATGCCGACCGCGGCCTGAAGCGTCGGTGAACCATAGACCGCCAGAAACGTGCGTTCGGACCACTTTTCAGTCGCCTCTCGCCATGCGTCGAGGGCGGATACAATTCGGTTGGACACATTCTCCTGCGCAGCAAGATAAGGATTGTCGCTGGCAACTTCCTTGCGATTCTCACGGATTTGGTTGGCAAGTGCTGCGATCGAAGCCATCCCTGGATTTTGGTCGGAAAACAGCTCGTATTGCACGCGCAAAGGGTGAAATTGTTGCATCCAATTTGCGACCGGAGCGCTTACCATGGCGCGAATAACCGGCTGCATAAAGGTGCGGTAGAGGGAGAGATTTATTTCGGAGACGCGGGCTGCGGCCGCGAACCGCCGCTCGTCGGCGATGTCATTTCCGCCAAGTGCGCGAATATCGTCCAGCGTTCTTGCTTCGCACCTCATCACCCAATTACCCGTGGTAAGGTCCGGACTAGCAGTTTCGGCAGTCACGTTTTCAAAAACCGCTTCATACAGTCCGGGGGGCAGGGTATCGATCAGATCGATATTGCTTGAAAACTCTCCGTGTTCTTTCTTTGCAACGCCACCCGAGACAAAGATGCCGAGGTGACCGACGGTCTCATGAATTGTGTAGACAATTGTCTGGCCATAGCGCCGGATGTCGTCGACGCTGTCGTACAGGTCGAGAATCCAGTCGAGCGCTTGTTGCGGCGGCGTAATGTTGTCGCCCTTCGAGCAGAACACAACAATCGGTGACCTGATGTTGCGTAAGTCGACGACCGTGCCATCCGACGTACGGATGCGCCCTGCCGCGAGATTATTACCGACAAAGAGCTCGTCGACGATGAATTGGATTTCCTCCGCGTTCAGATTGACGTGACCACCCCACCATTTCTCGAATCCCAGATAGCGTGAGGCTTCTGTGTCGATTTTCGAATAAAGGTTGTACTGCTTTGTCCAATAGGTGTTTGCAGGATTCTGATTTTCGAAGTTCTGCACCAGCCAGGCGCCGTCAAACTTGCCGTTGCCGAGGTCGCCCGTGAGCGCAGTCAGCCAACTGCCGCCCAAGAGCCCGCCCGAGTAGCGCATCGGATATTTTCCATGCACGCCCGCCCAGTACGACAGGGGGGACCCGGCGACAATAATGGGGCCAAACAATTCCGGACGGATGGCGGCCAACATCATGATGGCCCAACCCGCCTGGCAATTTCCGATCACGCAGGGCTTGCCGCTCGCCTCGGGGTGCGCGGCCGCGACTTTTTCGATGAAAATCGCTTCGGCGCGCGCAATATCTTCGATGGTTTGCCCGGGCATCGGATCCGGCAGGAATCCAACGAAATAACAGGGATGTCCGGCTTTCAAGGCAACGCCAATTTCACTATCCGCTTTAAAGCCTCCAATGCCCGGGCCATGCCCGGCGCGAGGATCCACCACGATGAACGGCCGCAGCTTCGGATTTATTTCGACGCCGGCCGGAGGCACGATGCGAACTAGTGCGTAATTTACCGGGCGGTCGAGTGTGCGCCCGTCCACGACCAGTTCGGCTTTATAGTCGAGGACGTGCGGCGCCTTTTCCGCCAGGTGCTCGCGATATTGGTTTCCGCGCTGACGCATCACATCCCAAAACAGGATGCTGCGCTGGAAGGCATCGGTTGCATATTCCACCGCCGGCGTGAACATCCCGAAGGGACTCATGTTCTGCTCCGACTTTCCCTCTGTTGATGACATTGTCGCACTCCGTGTTTCTTGCTGAACGCCTGCTCCAGGCGCTAGTCAATGATGTGGTAGCCTCCGTCGATGTAGAGCGTCTCACCTGTGATAAGTCGCGCCGCATCGTGCGCCAGAAAAGCCGTGGCAACGCCTACGTCGTCGATATTAACGAGGCTGCGCGCGGGCGCTTTTGCCTTCGCCTTGTCGAGCAGCGCATCAAATTCGGGTATTCCCGATGCTGCCCTGGTTGCAAGCGGGCCGGGAGAGATCGCGTGCACGCGGATACCTTTTGGGCTGAGCTCCGCGGCAAGATAGCGGACAGTGCACTCCAGCGCTGCTTTCGCAACTCCCATGATGTTGTAGTTCTTAACGACTCTCTGGCTGCCGTAGTACGACATCGTGAACAGAGAGCCGCCCTTGCGCATTAGCGGCTCAGCCAGATGGGCCATGCGAATGAAAGTCCAGCAGGAAACGTCCATCGTGGTCGCGAAGCCCTCGCGCGAAACATCAGCCACGCGCCCTTGAAGGGCTTCTTTCGGCGAAAAAGCGATCGAGTGAACGACAAAATCAAGCTTGCCCCAATCTTTCGCGATCCGCTCGAAAACTGCCTCCATCTGGCCGGGTGCGCTTACATCAAGCGGCATCACGATCGGTGCTTCGATCACACGCGCGAGGGGCTCGACGTATCTTTTCGCTTTGTCGTTCAGATATGTCACAGCAAGTTCGGCACCGAACGCCCGGAACGCTTTCGCGCAGCCCCAGGCGATCGAGTTTTCGTTGGCAATCCCGACGATAAGCCCTCTCTTTCCTTCGAGGAGTTTGACTTTGACCGCAGGTAGCGTCAGTGAGGCGTTTTTGTTCATTGTGGTTATCAAGGCATTTTTTAAATCTACCGCACCAAGCGAGGCAATTTGTTGATATGAGTCAAAGATTACAACGGTAGCTGGTCACCAAGGCTTTTAGACGCTCTAAATTCGCGAGAATTATCCTAGGCGCTGCCGCGACGCTTGGCCGCTAACAATTCCGCGAGCGGAATGGCCCTGAGCAGGTCGTGCCTCGTCCGCTAAACGTTATCGCGCCAAAGGTTCCAGGCTGATCGCCGCCGAAGGACAAGTCACCGCCAAGACCGCCTGGATCGTTGCCAAATCGCCAATCAGGCTGAACTGGCGCTCTACTGTCCTGATAGCGCGGTGATGCGGTGTTCTGCGGCGGACTTTTGCTGCCGCAATTTGCCGCACCAAGGAGAGTGTCGCAGGTCTGCGCCGGCACCAGCCCCCCGGAGAAGACGACCGCGCCGATAGCAATAGCAAAAAGGTTTGCCGAAGCCTTCAGCCTCG
>DASPUD010000053.1:0-10681 GCA_035623095.1 Pseudolabrys sp. | reverse complement strand
GAACGAAAAATTCATTTCCTCGGCGCGGAATTTTTCGCATGACGGCCCGCTCATCAGTGGGACACCAGGGTTAGAAAGCCTAATCATTCCATGGAATAATTGGCGGTCCCACTCTCGACGAAGTGCGTGTTCTGCTTGGATTCGGGAATTCCGCCCCTGGGCACCACATCGTGTTCGCAGATGTTCGCACACGTCTGAAAACCAGCAGAAACAACACGCTAAGCAATTTCGCGTTCACGTGCTTCTTGGTGGTCTTACATCTTTTCGATGTTGCTCGATCCGTTGACGTGGTCAGCGCTCATTGCCGCACTCGTGACCGGAATACTTTACGTTACTAGCTTGCGACAACTTGAACTTAGCGTGGTAGAGCCTCTGTTCGCCCTCGTTTTTGTCGTTGTTCCCCTGGCTGCCGTCCTTATTTTGGGAGAACATTTGCCGCCGCTTCGAATTGTTGGACTTATTCTCATTTTCGTCGGCGTGATTTTGGTGGGACAGACCGCATAAGTCACGGGTATATTTGCAACAGGGGCACCGCTAAACAAATCGGCGTCGAGGTACGTGAAATTGTGGGCTGCAAATGTCCGCTTTGGTCCAAAGCAGACATTGGCTGAATTAGTCCAATGCTCGCTTTTTGAACCCATTTTGGAAGAACTACACGATTCTTTCGATTCCGTAACAATTTGACCCGCATCAAGGGCACCAGTCCTCCGTCGCGCTATCTATTTTTAAAAGTGGCGTAGGGACTTCAGCATGAACAAGCCTGCAGCACTTGGGTCGGCGCGCGCCGAGAAGCCGCCAGTCACCCTTGTTCCGACGCAGCCGTCGTCCACGCATTTCCATGTCCCGAAACCTTGGGCTATCGGCGGCGTATTGGCACTGATGATTGTCGCGGCGATTGGTATCGCCTGGTGGGTAATAACCAGCAACGGTGTCGTCCGTTACACCACGGCGCCAGTTACACGCGGGCCTGTAACGCGCGCGGTAACCGCGACCGGAACCGTGAACCCGGTGCTCACCATCATCGTCGGGACCTATGTGTCAGGAGTCATCCAAGATCTTCAGTGCGACTACAATACGCAAGTCAAGAAAGGGCAGATCTGTGCCAAGATCGACCCGCGCCCGTATCAGGCTGTCGTCGATCAGAACAAAGCGAATCTTGCGGTCGCCAAAGCGCAGCTCGAAAAAGATAGGGCCAATCTCACTTATACCAAGCTTGCTTTGGATCGCGCTACGAAGCTTGTTGCCACGAGCGCGGTCTCTCAGGACACGTTTGACAACGCCAAAAGTGCTTGTGATCAGGCGCAGGCACAGATCGCGTTTGACGAGGCCACAATAAAGCAGCGCGAAGCGGAGCTCGCATCTGCGCAGGTGAACCTTGACTACACGAACATTGTCTCTCCGGTAGATGGCACCGTGGTTTCGCGCAATGTGACCATGGGACAGACGGTGGCAGCGAGTTTTCAGACACCGACGCTGTTCCTGATCGCGACTGACCTGACCCAAATGGAGGTCGATACCAACGTGAGTGAAAGCGACATCGGCGGTATCAGAGAGGGCGACAAAGCCACTTTCACTGTCGATGCATTCGCGAAACGAACCTTCGCCGGGTCGGTAACCCAGGTGCGGCAATCACCGCAGACCGTGCAGAACGTAGTGACCTTTGACGTCGTGGTCAGCGTCGACAATTCAGATTTATCGCTCAAGCCCGGCATGACTGCGGCAACACGTATTGTCATTGATCAACGCAGCGATGTGATGCGCGTAGCGAGCCAGGGGTTACGCTATTCGCCTGCCGAGACGCACGGCAATCCCACTGAAAAGCCAACGGTCTGGGTGCTACGCGATGGCCATCCGGTCCCGATCACTGTAACCGCCGGCCTCGACGACGACACATTCATTGAGGTCGTCAAGGGCGATATCAAGCCGGGCGATCAGGTCATCGTCAGCGAGCAACGCAACGTTGGCAAGACGGCTCTGCCGACGCCGCGGTTTTAACTCGCCGACCGGTAGGTCGAACATGGAAGAACCGATCATCAAACTCGAGCACGTGGAGCGGACCTACCAAATCGGCGATATCGACGTGCACGCTTTGCGTGACGTGAACCTCACGATCAATGCCGGCGAATTTGTTGCCATTATTGGCGCCTCTGGCTCAGGTAAGTCGACTCTGATGGCGGTAATCGGCTGTCTCGACCGCCCGACGAGCGGCCGATATTTCTTCGAAGGGGTCGATGTGGCACAGCTTAGCGAGCCTGATCGCGCGCGGCTGCGCAGCGAACGGCTTGGCTTTGTTTTTCAGAGCTTCAATCTTCTCGCCCGCACCAGCGCGGCGGAAAATGTAGCGTTGCCGTTATTCTATGCGCCATCCGGACCCGCTGCCCTCGGTTCGCGTCTTGAACGAGCGCGCGCAGCACTCAAGCTTCTTGGGTTGGGCGACCGAGAGGGCAACACGCCCGGCCAGCTTTCTGGAGGTCAGCAGCAGCGTGTGGCGATTGCGCGCGCGCTAATCAATAACCCAATTCTGCTGCTGGCGGACGAACCGACGGGCAATCTCGACACACGCATGTCTCATGACATCATGCAGACATTGACGCATCTTAACCGCGAGCATGGGGTCACAGTTGTTGTTGTCACGCATGAAACGGACATCGCCGCTTATGCCGATCGTATTTTGACAATGCGTGACGGCGAGATCATTTCCGACGATCGGAAATCAAATCTGCAGATGAACAGACGAACGGAGCGCAAACCTTCCGCCGGCGGCAAACAGTGGTCCCCACTTAGCGCCGCGCTCGGCCCTAATGCAGTTTGGGCATTTGGGACCATGATCGTTGCCGCCGCTGTGCAGGCGCTAAGACGCAATATGATGCGATCGATGCTGACGATGTTGGGCGTGTTCATAGGTGTAGCGGCCCTGATTGCAATGGTCGCAGTTGGTCAAGGCGCCAACGAAGCTGTGCGCAAACAGATCGAAAGCCTCGGTACCAATCTGATCGTGGTCTTGCCGGGAGCCCAGACCTTGGGCGGACTGCGCGGTGGGTTCGGCAGTGCGACGACTCTTACTACGGGCGACGCGCAGGCGATCCGGCGCGAGGCCGTGGCGGTCAGTCAAGTTGGCTATCTCATCCGTCAGTCCGGCCAGATCCAGTACGGCAATCAGAACTGGACCACCCAAATTCAGGGCATCAGTAGCAATTATCCGCCAATGACGAACTGGCGGATCGATATCGGGCATGCGATTTCGCGGGATGATGAAGCGTCAGCCGCGCTCGTCGCGGTAATTGGAAAAACGGTAGCCACCCAATTATTTGGCGATACGCAAAACCCGATTGGTGCACTGATCCAGGTAAAGAGCGTGCCCATGCGCGTGATTGGGGTACTCGCCTCAAAGGGCCAAACACCCTTCGGAACGGACCAAGACGACCTTGTTATGATTCCTTTCACCACGGCCGAGCGCAAAGTCCTCGGGGTCGCCGCGCCGAGCCAGCAGCAACAGCCATTTTGGAACTATCCCACACCGCCAAACCCCTATGCGCTCCAGCCGCATTTGACCGGCTATGTCAACCAGATCTTCGTGCAAGCCGCCAACGTCACAGACGTGCAGCCGGCGATCCGGCAGGTCACCGATATTCTTGCACGCCGTCACCGGATCAGACCTGGTAGCGAGAACGATTTTTCAGTGCGAAACCTAAGTCAGGTCGCTGAAACTGCCGAGAGCAGCAGCCGTATCATGGCGCTCCTGCTCGCGGCTGTCGCTTCGATTTCACTGGTGGTCGGCGGCATCGGCATCATGAACATATTGCTCGTATCAGTGACCGAGCGCACGCGTGAGATCGGCCTGCGTATGGCGATCGGTGCGCGGCGTTTGCACGTGCTGCTACAGTTTCTAGCCGAAGCGATATTCCTGAGTGTTATCGGCGGCGTCGGCGGCATCATAATGGGAATTTTATTTTCTGCCGCAATCTCGGCGGTCGCTGGCTGGTCGACTCCAATTTCGGCGCTGGCAATCTTAGGCGGATTTTTATTCTCTGCAGCTGTTGGAATATTTTTTGGCTACTATCCAGCCCGCAAAGCCGCTCATCTCGATCCAATTGAGGCGCTGCGATATGAATAGAGGTCCCGGGCGTCGGCCAACTTTGCGCAAGGTTGCCCTTGCTCTGCTGAGTTTTTTTGTGATTGCGAAGCCCGCCTGGACGCAGGAAAAGACTGACGCAACGGAGGTATCAGCGGGGCACAGGCTGGCAATTCTTGTCTGCGCAAATTGTCATTTGGCTGCCCAAGATCAGCCCAACGAACCAATTCTGCGGCCGCCAGCGGAACCATTCGCTTCTATAGCGCGAAAGAATTCGGTCAATGCGGATTGGCTGCAAAGTTACCTGAAGACGACTCATAGAGGTCTAGACAACCCAAAAGGCATGCCAAACCCCGATTTGCTAGATTTCCAAGTAAGGCAAGTCTCAGCATATATCTTGACCTTGCGCAAAAATCCTTAAGCACGCGAAACGATTTTCTGGGCTGCCTAATGTCCGCTTTTGGCCCTTAGCGGACATCCCTAGTTGCATCGCACATGTCCGCTTTCGGGAGTAAAGAGGACATCACCTTTTGCAGTGCGGGCGTCCGCTTTTGACCCAAAGCGGACATGACGTTTTGCACTGCTGGGGTGGGCTGTTCGGCAGCCGGCGCTTTTGATGTAGATCATGGACAAGTAGCCAATAGCCTTTATTGGAGAATGTGCCGGGATTTTCTAAGGGAGGCAGATATGCCTTCACCCAAAGATTCCGCGCGTCAGCCAACATATCTCTACGAGATGATGCAGCGCCTCGGCATCGAGCCGGGCGGAGGTGTGGTGCCTTCTCTTAGCCTGGCGCACATGACCGCTTTTCACCGATGCCAAACTTGCCCGGCCAAGCAAGCCTGCCGCGAATGGCTCGACAGCATGCCGCAATCGGTGACAAGTGCTCCGAGATTCTGCCCAAACGACGATATTTTGTTCGAATTGCGAGTTAATCAACACGGCCGCGCCAGCGTTGCGGTCGACCACCGTGCTTACATTGCGGATCTTGAACGCTTTGTAGATGAAATCGATCAACTCTTACTACATAAGGCGGGCGACGATCCATTGGTCGGCGAACTTAAATCCCGCAAGGTGCGTCTGTACTACGAAATCGAGTGGCTCCGCCGTAAGCCATCTCAACAGGCCTGCCACATTGATCTTTGAGTCTTTCCGAAAAAATCCTAGTGCATCGCAAAAGTCCGCTTGTGACCCAATGCGGACTCAGTGTGCTGAGACCCCCAGGTAGTAATTGCCAAGCTTTTGTCCCGAAATGACAAGATTGAATTGGCCTAACGGCGTAAGCGGCATCTGAAAAAGCGGACTTAAATTTGATCTAGATTAAAGCCGCTGCCCGACAAATCCGTCACTGTTCCACCGTAAGGATTAACCAGACGTTAAGCAAGCGCTCAACTACTTAGCTGTCCAGAGGAATCGGTCTTGCGATCTATTGGATTTGTCTATCGCTCCAGGAGCTTTTTTGCTCTGGCTGCGTTCATCGCCGTCGCCGCGCTGCCTGTGGGTGCGCGGGGCGAAAGCACCACGCCGAGCTGCGATGCGCCATTGTCGATTGTCCGCTTCACTAATCCACTGACGCGTGTGGCAGAACAGCTTGCGAACAATAACCCACTCATCATCGTAGCGATCGGGTCGTCCTCAACTGCCGGAGTTGGTGCGAGCTCACCGGCTGCAAGCTATCCAAGCCGGCTCGCGTTCGAGTTGATGCATCGCTTCCCCAACCGGCCGATCACAATACTGAACCGAGGGATTGGGGGCGAAGAAGTTGACGATATGCTCAAGCGCTTTGATACGGACGTGCTTGCGGCTAAGCCTGACCTCGTACTTTGGCAGCTCGGCACCAATTCGGTCATCCGGGACGACGTCTCCAATAATTATAACGCTGCGATCCACCAGGGCATCGCCAAGATCCGTGCCATCGGCGCCGACGTCATATTGATCGATCCGCAATTTACACCCAAGGTGATCGCGAAATTGGAAGCCGCTCGTATGGTCGAATTAATCGCCACCGTAGCTAAACTCGAGAACATCAATCGATTTCCACGCTTCGATATGATGAGGCGTTGGTATGACGTCGACCGAATGGCGTTTAAGACTTTCGTATCGCCTGACGGACTACACATGAACGACTGGAGCTATGGTTGCTTAGCGAGAGGGCTCGGCCTTGCAATCGCTGAAGCAGCACAGCGGCCAACACTCTCGGCAAAGGCCGCAGGCCATACGGTGCATTAGGTTTGTGCCTGCTTACAAATTACACGATTCCTGCCTGAACCCGCGTCGCTACCAGGCCACTAGCTGCAAAATACGCTCGAGACTGCCATTCTCAACGCAGGAAAATGTAATCACAGTAAGCACAGCGAAATACAGGAGAGCCAACTTTCCGTCCATTAGCGATCCTTCGTTCTGGTCCTGCGCGTTGCTCAGCAAAAATCGCGCCAATTAGAATTTTCCTGTTGGAAAGACGCGTATGCACCAGAATTTGAACGATCCCACTAATCGCTCTGAAGGATCACATTTTTGACCATCGGATAGATCTGATTCTGCCAGGTCTTGCCGGAAAAGACGCCGTAGTGGCCGACGCCGGCCTGCATGTGATGACGTTTGCGATAGGGCCGCAGCGATGTGCACAGCTCGTGCGCCGCCAGCGTCTGACCGACCGCGCAGATGTCGTCTTTCTCCCCTTCCACCGTGAATAATGCGGTGCGCCGGATGGCGCGCGGTTCAACCCTGCGTTTTTGGTATGTCAGTGCCCCGATTGGCAATGTGTGCTCCTGAAACACGAGACGTACAGTTTCGAGATAAAACTCGGCAGTCAGATCCAAGACTGCGAAGTATTCATCGTAAAATGCTTTCGTTTGCGCGGCCTTTGCAGCTTCGCCATTCGAAAGATTCTCGTAAAGTTCCTGATGCGCCTTGATATGGCGATCGATGTTCATGCTCATGAAGGCAGCAAGCTGCACAAACCCAGGATACACTTGCCGGCCGCCGCCGCGGTACCGGTAGGGGACGCGTGCGATCAGGTACTGCTCAAACCAATCGATCGGTTTCGATTTTGCGAGCGCGTTGACCTTGGTTGGATTAATCCGCGTGTCGATGGGGCCGGCCATGAGCGTCATAGAGCGGGGTTGTGCCGGACTTTCGGACTGCGCCATGATACTCGTCGCTACCAGCGCAGCAACGCATGGCTGGCAAACGGCCACGATATGGGTTTGCGGTCCAATCGTTTCGATGAAACGGATCAAGTGCGCGATATAGTCATCAAATCCAAAACGTCCGCTTTCAGGTGTAATGTCGCGTGCATTATGCCAATCCGTGATAAAGACGTCGTGCTCGGCCAGCATTGTGCGGACGGTTGCGCGGAGTAACGTGGCGAAGTGTCCCGACAATGGCGCGATCAGCAATACGCGCGGCTGCGCGATCATCGTGGCCTTCTTAAAATGCAACAACGTCCCGAATGGCGTTACGTCGGCTGCTTCCTCACTAACCGCAACCTCACGACCGTCCATTGTGATGCTGTCGATGCCATATGACGGGCGCTCGTGCGTGAGGCCGGCGCGCGCCATCAGCTCATAGGCTGCGGTTAGATTGCTAAGAATGGTCGGACGCGTTGCCCCGTTGACCTTTCCTCCAACCGACCTTGCCGCCATGCCTGCGAGGCGACGTACCGACACCATGATGTCGGCGTGCGCCTGATAGGCTTGATAGAGCATTCAGCCCCCGGCGGTCCCGGCGAACCGCATGCGAAGGCTAGACGATTTAATGTTGCACTGCGAGATAAAATTGGGCCGTCGCTAAACGGTCCACCAAATCGGGGGAAAACCGACTGCCCAATAATGTTGCAGCACGGGAAAGATGTTGAAACCGCGAGGTTTTCAGCTAAGCTTGCGAATGCCGGGCCGTGACGAGCAAGGAGCGTGAGCTCCCAATGGCCAAGGCTACCCTCACAATTGCCAGCAAGAACTACGGCACCTGGTCGCTGCGCGGCTGGCTGCTCTGCAAGATGGCAGGACTCGATTTTGAGGAGCAGATCGTCGACAGCGACGATCCCTCAACGCGCGCCGAACTCTTGTTGCTGTCGCCATCTTTTCTCGTGCCGTGTCTCGTACACAACGGACTCAAGATTTGGGACACATTGGCGATCGCCGAGTATCTCCATGAGATTCTGCCTGCCGCCGGGCTGCTGCCAAAAACGCTCGCTGCCCGCGCAAAATGCCGAGCGATTTCCGGGGAAATGCACTCTGGTTTTTCCAACCTCAGGTCTGCTTTGCCGATGAACTTGAAGGCGCATCACCCTGGTTTCAAAGTTTGGGCGGGCGCCAGGGCCGACATCGATCGTATTGTGACTATCTGGCGCGACTGCCTCGCCGCCGATAAGGGGCCTTTCCTGTTTGGCGCATCGGCTTGCATGGCGGATGCCATGTTTGCGCCTGTTGTGACGCGCTTCCTAACCTATGACGTGAAGCTTGATAGTGACTGCGCGGCCTACTGCGCAACGATCGTGTCGATGCCGCCCATGCGGGAATGGCTGCAGGCAGCAAAAGCAGAACCGGACGAGGTAGTAGAATTGGATGTGGAATTTTGATGATTTGGCGTCCGAAATTATGGATGTGCCATCAAAATGTTTCAGGCCATTAATAAGGCAGTCAACGTCATGAATGAAACGGCATTTGACCAAAACGTAGAAATGACTCTGATCAGAGAAGTCTCCGATGATGATTTGGAAAGGATGGCAGGATCACCAATGCAACCAAGCGGTAACTACACGCACTTTATGTGCACGTATTTAGATCTTTGTCCTGGCCCATAGGGGCAGTGGGCTAGGTAGCTGATAGGATCCGCTTTTGGCGCAAAGCGGACGCGCCGAGTTTTGCAGTACAAGTGTCGATAGCTTTCTCTCAACAAATCCTCTGAAAATTTGCGAACTATCGTTGCTTTGCAGAATCGTCCATGCTGCAATGCGAATGCCGGGAGCTTGGAAGGCTGAAAATGGCTTTTTCGAAGTTCTCTAACAGACAAGCAGACTCGAAATTTTTTAGGCAGCAGGCCCAAAAGTGCGGCGACTTAGCAAGGCGCACTTATGATGAAGACGGTCGCGAAAGGTGGAAGCAATTGCAACGCACCTATTGGCATCTTGCTGAGGTGGAAGAGCAGCAAGCCGGCAAGTTGCCCGCATCTCGAAGCGACTTGGGCCATTAGTCTTCGGTTTGACTGTTCAGTTCAGACCTATAGTTTTTCTTTAATGCAGTCATCCACTATTGGCCCTTAGCGGACATTTCGGTTTGCGACGAACATTTCTGCTTTCGGGGGTAAAGCGGACATGTCGTTTTGCGGCGCATATGTCTGCTTTTGACCCAAAGCGGACACTGTGGCCGCCTAGATGATCTAAATTGGGAGGCGAATAAATACCCATCGAGCGGGCAGGTCCGATATGACCTCGGTGCTATGCCCCTTGCCGGAGGTATCGTCGTGCAGCAAACAATCGCCCGCGACGAATGTGTGCGATTCACCTGAGCTTGCCGTCACGCGAGTGCAACCTGACAAACTGAATGCCATCATCCGGGCTGGTGACGGGTGTGGTACTGCCCCTCCCCATTTAGGGCCAACCTCCAGGATGACGTAATTCTGAGCGGCCTGGGGTTCGCTAACACGGAGTGGCGCCGCAGGGGGCGCGAATTCTTTGAGCGCCATCAGCATCGTGGTGGTCTCAAATCGACTTTCTCCCACGGCATCCGCATAAAGCCTGCGGACCTTCATGCCGCTCGGCTCCGAGTTCTCATCCGGCGCGGGGGTTGATCCTGTCGAACTCTCGCTAACGAAAAAATGCTGAACCGAGTAGGCCGTCATGAGTGCGGAGTAACCCTCTGGCAGATGTGACTGCTGCCATGCGTCGCCAAACGCCACCTTCACCGCGTCGAGGTCCCGCCAGACGGACTCGAACACAACTTCGGGCGCCGACGCGTCTACTGGTTCGAGGATTCGATATTTCAGGCACCCCACCTTGCTGTTGACCAGAGCCGCAGACGAGGAGCGAAATTTTTGGAGCAGTTGATCTCGGCATCCGGGCGCAGCGGTTGCCCGAAAGACCCGCGCAATTGGTCGAGAGCTATTACGGACCGTCATGGCACTCCCCATGGATGCTGGTGTGCCGCAATGTCCGCTACTTAGATCGAGGTGTGTAGGGGGGTATGTGACACTTAGTTCGCGCTGGTGCCGTGCGTATGTCCGCTTTTGGTCCTTAGCAAACATCGGATCGTGCACTGCACATGTCCGCTTTCGGGGGTAAAGCGGACATAGGCTCTTGCACTGCACATGTCCGCTTTTGACCCAAAGCGGACATCGGATCGTCCCTTAACGCACCTCGTTGGAACCGCTACGATGGCTTCTTGAGCGTCAAGGGCGACAATGAGGCGGCGCGGGGTCATCAAACTTCTTGGGGGTGCAGCGGCCACTTGGCCGCTCTCAGCTCGTGCACAGCAATCAGCGATACCGGTTATCGGATATCTTGATTCGCGGTCCCCTGAGGCCGTGGAAAATCGCCTGCGAGGATTTCGTCAGGGCTTGAAAGAGGCCGGCTACATCGAGGGCGAGAACATAACAATCGTATACCGGTGG
>DASPUD010000052.1:0-37324 GCA_035623095.1 Pseudolabrys sp. | reverse complement strand
TGTGCGCAAAGAGCTTGAGCAAAATGCAATACTTGTGAAGGCCGCGGGGATCAAGGCTGAGTAAGCGGAACTATCGCGCCCATCGAGGTCGTTAGCTTTCCCAAGGGGCATGTCCGCTTTGGGTCAAAAGCGGACACAGGGGCTGCGCTCTTCGGCCTCCACCTCAAATCCGAACTTGTAAGTAATTTTCTAAATCCTGCCGCATGACCATAGCGCCGAGAAAATAGTATTTGGATATTGCCTGTGTTCGTCGGTTCGTTACGATTCTTCTATGGCTGGACGACAGGCAAAAATTCTAACCGATGGTCAGATCGACGCCGTTTTTGCCGGAAGGCCGGTATCGCCGGTCTCACGTTCCACGACTTGCGCGGTTCCGCGATCGTCCGCCTTGCCCTCGCCGACGCGACCGTGCCGCAGATCGCAACGTTCACCGGTCATAGCTTGCGCGACGTCGAAGCGATTCTCGATGCCCACTACCTCGGTCGCGATGTGAAGCTCGCCGAAATTGCGGTCATGAAGCTCGAAACGCGAACAAAACTGTAAACCGCGGTGTAAACCGTGCCCGGTTCGTTCGGTCCGTCGCTAATTTAAGTGATTGATTTGTTTGGTGGGCGCAGCAGGACTCGAACCTGCGACCCGCTGATTAAGAGTCAGCTGCTCTACCAACTGAGCTATGCGCCCGGATTGCCGCGGCGGAAATTCCGCCGGGCGCGCGTGGCTTAGCAAAGGCCACCGGCAGTGTCCAGCAGTGCAGGCGGGCCAAGCCACTGCATGACAAAAGAAAAAGCCGCCGAAAAAATCGGCGGCTTTTGGACGGCGGCGCACATCGGGGAGACTGCGTTGGCCACCGCCCGCTACTCGTTGCGCGGGTTATTGCATTCCGCGGTCGCCGTCACCAAAGCCCCGACGCGAACCGTCGCCACGCTGCCAGCCGCCGCGGAACCCCGGACGATGGCCACGCATGCCCATGCCACCTTCCCGGCCCGCGAGCTGCGCAAGCATCACGAAACGATGCTTCTGGTTCTCGTCGAGACTCTTGTAGAGCGGACCCGCCGCGTCGGCGAGTTTCTTCAGCGTTGCAGCCCGCTGTCCCATTACCTCGGCGCGCAAGGTGAGCCGCTCGATCGGGTCGGTCGGGCGAGCAGCACTGGCGCGCGCCGCAAAACGCTCGGAGCGCTGCTTGGCGAGATCGCGCAGCGCGCTTTCGACCGGCGGCCAGAGCTTCTCCTGCTCGGCCGTGAGCTTGAGCCCGGCGTGCAGCCCCGCGATGCGCGCTTCACCGAAGGCCGAGATATCTTCCGCGGTCGGACGCCAACGCTCAACGCGCTGGAAATCGTCAGATCCCTTCTGCGCATAGGCAAGCGTACCACCGGCAATCGCTAGCGCAGTCGTGCCGGCGAGAACAGTTTTCCACATAGCCACCTCCAATGGCATTACCTGATGCCACCAAGTAGAGGAGTGCGACCTTGCCTTATCAAGTTAAAGTTTGGACAGAGATTACGGCGCCGCAATCTTTATGTACGGTTGTTCAGCTGACGCCACTTTTCCGCGCGAAACTCAACGGTAGATACCAAGCGTCTGCGGCAGCCAAAGCGAAATCTCGGGAATATAGGTAATCATCAGGAGGAAAATCAGCATTGCGCAGAGCCAGGGCAATACCGCAACCGTAATTTCGCTGATGCCCATTTTTGCGATGCCACTGCCAACATACAGGTTGAGGCCAACCGGGGGATGACATAGGCCAACCTCCATGTTGACCACCATCAGGATGCCAAGATGGATGGGATCGATACCAAGATTGGTCGCCAGCGGAAAAAGGATTGGCGCCATGATCAACAAGATTGACGACGGATCCATCACATTGCCCGCAAGAAGCAGGATGATGTTCACGACCAGCAGGAACACCCATACGCTGAAATGTTGTTGCACGATCCACGCAGCCATAGCCTGCGGAATCTGTTCGTGCGTCATGAGAAACGAGAACAGCACTGCATTGGTGATGATGTAGAGGAGCATCGCGCTCAAGTTTGCAGCCTGGAGCAAAACCTTCGGAACTTCGCTGAGTTTGAGTTCGCGGTAAACAAACACAGTAATGATGAATGAGTAGACCGCGGCTACAGCGGCGGCTTCGGTCGGTGTGAAAATTCCGCTGTAAATACCCCCCAGCACGATCACAACCAGCAGCAAACCCCAGATCCCGTCATGCAGGGCGTGCAGCCGTTCACGCCAAGTAGCGCGTGGCAGCCGCGGATAGCTATTGCGCCAGGCTATGAACCAGGTCACCGAGGCTAGCATCAGGGCGAGGATAATGCCCGGCACGATGCCAGCCATGAACAACGTGCCGATCGAGGTATTGGTGGAGACTCCATAGAGCACGAGGATGATCGAAGGAGGGACCAAAATGCCCAAGGCGCCGGATGTAGTAATAACGCCGGCCCCAAAGCGCTTGGGGAATCCGTGCTGGACCATGGCCGGCAGGATGATTGAACCGATCGCTGCAACCGTGGCCACGCTCGATCCGCAGATTGCTGCGAACAGCGCGCAGGCCGTGACGCCGGCAAGACCCAGGCCGCCCGGCCAATGCCCGACCAGCGAGGTCGTAAAGTTGATCATCCGGCGGGCGACACCGCCGCGGGTCAAAAACGAGCCGGCGAGAATGAAAAAGGGAATCGCCATAATTCCGAAATTATCGAGTCCGCTGAAAAGCTTGAGACCGACGCTCTCGATCGGCACTTGCGTCATCGTGAAAAGAAAAGCGAGCACCGTGAGGCCGAGCGAAATCGAGATCGGCATGCCCGTCAGCATGAATGCGAATAACAGGCTGAATATGAGGAGCGCACTCATCGCGATGTTCCCACATGGGGATCGGCGGAATGCGCGTCGATCATTTCCACATCATCAACATGCGCCTGATCGTGATGCGGCAACTGACCGGTCCAGTAGAAATGCCAGGCGACCTGCAGGAAGCGGAAACACATGAGGTATGATCCGAGAGGGATGCACAAATAAACAAGCCAACTCGGGATCTCCATGTCCGGCGATACCTGGTCAGTCGGATAAAGCTCAATGAC
The DNA here is from genome assembly GCA_035623095.1 of Pseudolabrys sp. Taxonomy (GTDB): domain Bacteria; phylum Pseudomonadota; class Alphaproteobacteria; order Rhizobiales; family Xanthobacteraceae; genus Pseudolabrys. The sequence goes on along the minus strand of DASPUD010000052.1, from coordinate 34,253 downwards.
AAATTTCGCACCCATCGTTCCGACAATCGCCGTGAAGAGTGCGCCGCAAAACATGGCAAACAGGATCGTACGTTTGCGCCAGACTTGATCGAGCATGTTGATCATCACGTCGACGCCGACGTGGATGCCGGTCCGTACGCCGTAAGCAGCGCCGAACTTCGCCATCCAGATAAACATGTAAATGCAGAGTTCCTGAGCCCAAGTCAGGTTGATGTTGTAGACGAACGGGTAAAGAAACGGCACACCGACTGCAAAACGCTGGACCACGGCAATGAAAATAATCAGCGTCGCCGCCGCCATCAGGCTTGCGATCAAGATTTCTTCGAGCCGATCAAGAATGCGCAAAAACACGTACGTCTCATGAGCGCGGGGTTGCTGCCCCAGCGGCCTGAGATTCCAATTTTAAAGAGAAGCAGACCTTACGGTCGTCCCCGCCAACACAATTCCGGAATCCCCCACCTCTGGAACGGAGAAGAGCTCCGGCTTGCGAGAACCGGAGCTCTTCCTGAATTAATTAGTCACGCCGCTGGCTTCCTTCTGGAACTCTTCGATGATTCCCTTACCGAGTCGGCCGGCCATTTCGTTGTAAACCGGCAGCATGGCCTTGTGCATTGCCTCATTCTCGGCGGCGGTCGGGGTGATGATCTGGGTCGTCCCAGCCTTCTTGATCAGCTCCAAGGCTTCCTCATTTTCAACCTTTGAGACGTCATTGCCGTAGACCGTCGCGTCATGCATCGCCTTTTCCAGTTGGGTGCGAATATCAGCCGGCAACCCTTCCCAGAACTTTTTGTTCACGACGACGACGTAGCCGATGTAACCGTTGTTGGTCATCGTCATGTACTTCTGCACTTCGTGCATCTTCTGAGTGTAAACGTTGGATGTCGTGTTTTCCTGGCCATCGACAACGCCGGTCTGTAGAGCCTGGTACACGGCATCGAAGCCCATGACCTGCGGCGTTGCACCGAGGGCGCGGAATTGCGCTTCGAGCACCTTCGATGACTGGATACGGAATTTCAAACCTTTGAAATCATCGGGAACGCGCAGCGGCTTGTTGGCCGTCATTTCCTTGAAGCCGTTGTCCCAATAAGCCAGCCCTATCATTCCCTTGGGCTCGAGCAATTTCAGCAGACGCTTGCCGAGTGGACCGTCAGTCACTTTCCGAAGAGCGACCCGGTTCGGAAGTATGTAGGGAAGATCGAAAACTTCGAATTCCTTGATTCCGATCGGACCGAACTTTGAGTTCGACGGCGCCAGCATCTGCACCGCGCCGAGCTGCAGGGCTTCGAGCTCTTCCTTGTCCTTGTAGAGGGTCGAGTTCGGGTAGACCTCAACCTTGACCTTGCCATTGGTATATTGCTCGGCGAGTTCCTTGAACTTCTCAGCGGCCTTGCCCTTGGGGGTGTTAGCTGCCACGACGTGACTGAATTTGATCACGATCGGTGACTGCGCCATCACGGCAGTCGGAAGGACGAAAATGGCGGCCGCGGCCGCCGCGAGAATCCATTTGCGCATAGGCGTATTTCCTCCAGTTGCTCGCCCCGAAAACCGGCAGTTTGCCTTGTTTTTCTGCGATTAAATTCGCACTAAACCCGCCCCCCGGCAAGTAGACCCCTGCCGGGGTGGTCAAGTCCATACATCAACTAGAGATGGATGCGACGAAGCGTCGCCTATACTCTTACCGCAACGCGGCGACGACCGGACCGAGACCCATTTCCTGCGCAAGCCCATGCGCCGTCTGCATCTGTTGCTCACTCAGAACATTGATCAACGGCCGCGCGGCGACCGCGAGCTTGTGGATCGCCTGGCTGTTGAGCGCGATCGAGACCACCCGGTGGCTGATGCGGCGCACCAGGCCTTCGTTCTCGGTCTGCGCCTGGCGATGACCAAGCTCGCGCAGGGCGGCTTCCACGGGGCCCCAATAACGCTCCTGCGACGGCGTGAGCTGCAACGCACTCTTGATCCGCGCGATATCAATCGACGCGGATTGCTGACCGTACTCGGTCTCTGAATTGAACTCGCGCGCCTGCGAAACAGACGCAAAGGACAGCAAGCCGATCATTGCGAGCGCGATAGCGCCCGCGCACAAAGTCCATCTCATTCAGAAAGTCCCCGTTTGAAGCAATTTCGTGAGCGCGCGCGTACCGGTAAAATGGGCCCTCAAAGCGAACGAATTGCGGACAAATTGTGATTTATGGCTTCCTCTACGTGAAAACAACCCCAAAACAGCACTGTTGAACGCATTTTCGCGCGCAACACTGCATTAACCTTTAGGGCTACGACTTTCAGCCGACATCCGTCGAGTGAATCCGCCGCTCGATCGACGGCGTCTTGTTGCGTTTGCTGGTGAGCTTGTTGAGCGCACCCAGATAAGCCTTCGCCGATGCTACCAGCGTATCGGGATCGGCGCCTTTGGCGGTGAACGAACGTCCGCCCTCGGCCAACCGAACTGAAACCTCCGCCTGCGCATCGGTGCCGCCGGTGACCGCGTGCACCTGATAGAGCTCAAGTGTCGCCTCGTGCGGGACCAGTGAGCGGATTGCCTTGAAGATCGCGTCAACCGGGCCGTTGCCCGTCGATTGCGTGGTCACATGTTCGCCGTCGATATCGAGCGTGAGCGTCGCCGTTTGCGGACCCATCGTGCCGGCGATCACCGTCAACGACAGGACCTTGATGCGATCGTGCGCGGTGGCGATTTCCTCGTCCACCAGCGCCTCGATATCCTCGTCGAAAATCTGCTTCTTGCGATCGGCCAGCGCCTTGAACCGTACGAAAGCATCTTCGAGCTGATTGCCGGCCAACTGATAGCCGAGCTCTTCCAGCTTGTGCACGAAGGCGTGCCGCCCCGAGTGCTTGCCCATTACCAACGAGGTCTGTTTCACGCCGACGGATTCCGGCGTCATGATCTCGTAGGTCTGCGCATTCTTGAGCATGCCGTCCTGGTGAATGCCGCTCTCATGTGCGAAGGCGTTTCGGCCGACGATGGCCTTGTTGTATTGCACCGGGAAGGAAGTCGCGGCCGCCACCAGCTTCGACGCTCGCGTGAGCATCGTGGCATCAATGCCGGACCAGTAAGGCAATACGTCATTGCGGACCTGCATGGCCATTACGACTTCTTCCAGCGCGGCATTGCCGGCGCGTTCGCCGATGCCATTGATGGTGCACTCGATCTGCCGCGCGCCCGCCTTCACACCGGCGAGCGAGTTGGCGACCGCCATGCCGAGATCGTTATGGCAGTGGGTCGAGAAGCGGGCCTTGTCCGAATTCGGCACGCGCGTGCGCAACATTTCAATGAGAGCGAAATATTCCTCCGGTACCGAATATCCGACGGTGTCGGGGATATTGATGGTGGTCGCGCCGGCATTGATCGCGGCTTCCACGCAGCGGCAGAGAAAGTCGTGCTCGGTACGTGTTGCATCTTCCGCCGACCATTCCACGTCGTCGGTATGGCCGCGCGCGCGCGTGACCTGCCCGATCACCATCTCATAAACCTCGTGCGGCTCCTTCTGGAGCTTGTATTTCATGTGCACGGGCGACGTTGAGATGAAAGTGTGAATGCGATTGCGCTTTGCCGGCTTGATCGCTTCCGCGCAACGGTCGATGTCTTTGAACGCAGCGCGCGCCAACCCGCAGATCACGGACTTCTTGGAACGCCGGGCGATCTCCTGCACGGCGGCAAAATCGCCGTCCGAGGCGATCGGGAAGCCGGCCTCGATGATGTCGACGCCCATGTGATCGAGCAGCTCGGCCACTTCGAGCTTCTCCTCGTGGGTCATGGTCGCGCCGGGACATTGTTCGCCGTCGCGCAAGGTGGTGTCGAAGATGACCACACGGTCCTTGTCGGACTGGGTCTTGCTGGCCATGGAACTGATCCTTCTCTTCAAATGCGCCGCTTGGGCGCTCTATGGGGTTGCTCTTGCCGCGGATCCCCCGAGTGCCCAGGCACGAATGCCCAGCCGGCCCTCAGGGGCGGATAAGGAGAAGGAGCGAGCCCAGAATGAGGGTGGCCGCGGCGCCGGCGTGTCCCGCCGTCCGCTCGATCGCGCAAATATTTGTCCGCGTCGACATGGCCTTCGAACAACCCTCGTCTTGCGTTCACAGGGTGGCGGAAACTCATTAAGCCCGCGTTAACCCCGTTTCAACGGCGCTCTTTTAGCGGATCGGCGCATGGCGGCGCAAGAGCCTAGCGTTCAGCCTTCAGCGCCTTGGCCGCCTCTTCCAGTTCCTTGAGAGCCTTGCCTTCGACCTTCGGGAAATCGAGGCCGAGCGACTGCAATTCCTGCACGATGATGCCGGCTACGACCATGCGCGTGAACCACTTGTGGTCCGCCGGAACCACGTACCAGGGCGCCTCCGGCGCACTGGTGTGCCTGATCATATCCTCGTAAGCACTCTGATATTTGTCCCACAGCCTGCGCTCGGCGACGTCGGCCATTGAAAATTTCCAGCGTTTAGCCGGTTCTTCAATGCGTTTGAGAAAGCGTTCCCGCTGCTCATTCTTCGAAACATTCAGAAAAAATTTCAGAATGCGTGTGCCATTGCGTGCAAGACGACGCTCGAAGCCACGAATGTCCTCGAACCGTTGCTGCCAGATGTCCTTGCCTGTCAGCTTTTCCGGCAACTGCTGTTGCGCCAGCAGTTCAGGATGAACGCGCACAACCAGGACTTCCTCGTAATATGAGCGATTGAATATACCGATACGCCCGCGTTCCGGCAAACGGCATGCCGTGCGCCACAGGAAATCGTGATGGAGCTCTTCCTCGTTAGGCCGTTTGAATGCATGCACCTCGACGCCCTGCGGATTGACGCCCGACATCACGTGCTCGATGACGCTGTCTTTGCCGGCAGCATCCATCGCCTGCAAGATGATCAGCAACGACCAGTGCGCGTCGGCATAAAGCTTTTCCTGCAGATCAACGAGCCGCTTGATACCCTCCTCGAGCATGACTTTCGCTTCGCTTTTGTCCTCCGTGAGCCCGTTTCTCTCATCCGGGTCATGGTCGGGCAGGCGAAACTTGTCGGGATCCTCGACGCGGAAGCGCTTTGCGATGGCGGTGAACGGCATGATGCCTCTCCGGCGCTAATCTTATCCGTGCCCCAGTCGCGACGCCATAAAGGCGGTGACAAAGCGCGGCATCGCCGGGTCAAGATCGGCAACCTTTCCAACCATCCGGACGCCGGAAAGCTCCGGGTGCGCTTCGGAAGCAAGATGCGCGATAACGCGTTCGCGTAGGGCAGCTGCGCTCTCGCGTGAACGCAAAACCTTGATCAGCGCGATCAGCACACCATCGGCGACCATGGTCCAGCCCGGCTCCGCCGTGAAACTGGCGGCTTCGAGGCCGGTCTCTTCTTCCAGTTCACGCTGAATACTCAGGTCGAGATCGACTTTTTTGCCGACAAGGTCGCGCGGCTCCGGCGTTCCGCACGGAAAGTAGATCTGTCCGCTATTGGCTGTATGCGGCCCCATGACGCCGACCAGAAACGCACCATCGCTGGTGGCGACCGCCGCAGCGCCGAAGCAATCGTGCACGCCGGCAGCCGGCCGGCCCCAATGACGCCAGGCCGCGAAGCTAGCGTAGTCGATCTCCATATATTCGCCGCGCAGCACGCCGTCAGCGACCACCTGGCGGTGCATCAGCAGGACGCGGCCGTTCCATACTGCGGGCTTATCCCGCTGCAATTTTTCAAAAAACGCGTCGATCGCGGCGCGGCGCTCGATCGCGAAAGGCCAGGGTTTCGGCACGAGCGAAAGCTCAAGCCGGTCAATATTCGTTACCAACGTATCGATCATGAACCGAGCGCTTTCGGTGCAAAAATCCGGCTGGGCTTGATGATTTCATCCTGCGCAGCCACAAGCTGAATTTCGTGCGCCTTTGCCTCCACTGTTTTCGTCAATATGCCGAATATGCTTGAGGTGGCGCGCGAAAGCGCCACGCCGATTTCTCCGTCGCGCAGGTAGTGCGCGAAAAACAGCGCGGCAATTGCGTCACCGGCGCCGTTCACAGTGAGCGGCAGCTTGGGTGTCCGCACCATGAAGCAGCCGCCGTCATCCGAGGCGAGGAGATCGATGCAATCATTCGGCGTCTCGTCTGTGTGCAGCGAGGTCACCAGAATGGCGCGTGGGCCCAGATCGTGCACCGCCTTCACTGCATCGCGCGCCTCGCGCGGGGTTTTGCTCGACCGCTTGCTGAGAACGTCAAGTTCGAACTGATTGGGCGTGACAATGTCGGCGGCGGGCACGGACTTCGTTTGCATGAATTCGGGAATACCCTCGCGTACAAAAATGCCGCGGCCAACGTCGCCGATGACAGGGTCGCAGCAATATCTTGCTGCCGGATTGGCGCGCTTCACTTTCTGGACCACATCGAGAATGGCGGCGCCGATATCGGCCGAGCCCATATAGCCGGAGAGAATTCCGTCGCATTCCCGAAGGACGCCGCGCTGCTCAAGGCCGGCGGCGACTTCGCCGATTGCGGCGGCATCGAACACATGACCTTTCCAGCTGCCGTAGCCGGTATGATTGGAAAACTGGACGGTATGGATTGGCCAGACTTCCACGCCCATCCGCTGCAGTGGAAACACCGCCGCGTCATTGCCGACATGGCCGTAGGCAACGTGCGACTGGATGGAGATGATGTTCACAGAATAGAACCAACGGCGGAACGCACGGCCTTTACCGGCTCAACTTCGAATGCCGGCAGGCTTTTTCAAAGTCCCTTCATGCATCAGGTCCCAGGCGTGGGCACTGGCCGTGAAAAGATCCATGGCCGGCTTGTATTTTCCCGGATCATCGAGGCTTGCGGCGTGAAACCCGATGGCGTCGGGCAACACGCCAAGCTTGACCGTCACCGGGTTTCCGCATGTGGGACAAAATCCGCGCTCGATCTGGTTGCCGCTCCCGCCGGTCTTGCGATGGTAGCGCGGCTCACCGGTAAGCTTCACCGCCGTGGTGGGAAATATGACCACCGCGGCGTAGCCGCCGCCGGTCGCGCGTTGGCAATCGCGGCAGTGGCAGTTCAGCATCACGGTGGGTTCGCCTTCGCATTCAAAACGAATGGCACCACAGGCGCACCCACCCGACCACTGTCCCATCACGCAGCTCCGCTACTTCATTCCCATCTTCTTGTTGGCCGCGTCGACAAAGTCGTTGGTGTAGGTTTTCGACAAATCGACATTGGCCTTGGCGACATCCGGCGAGGATTGGCTGAAGACCGCCAGCACCGCGGAAGCGCCTTTCGGGTCCATGCGGCCCGTCTCCGAGTACATGGGAATCGTGTTCTTAAGCGCCGCCAGATATTGATCCCTGTCCTTGCCGACCATTTCCGGCGGCATCTTGTTCATGATCTCCTCCGGCGTGTGTGAGTGAATCCACTTCAACGTGGACACGATCGCGGTAGCGAGCGCCTGTGTTTCCTTCGGATGGCTTTGGATCCAGTCGGCCTTAGTATAGAGGGCGCCGCCCGGATATTCGCCGCCAAACACGGCAAGCGTGTCTTTCTGCGTGCGCGTATCGCTGAGGATTTTCAGGTCTTTGTTGCGGCCCTGCAAAATAGTGACGGACGGATCGAGCATGACGGCGGCATCGATCTGTCCCTGCTCCATCGCCGCCACGGCGGTCGCGCCAAGGCCAACGCCGACGACACCCACGGAATTCGGGTCAACGCCGTTCCTGGCCAGCAGGTATTTCAGGAAGAAGTCAGTCGAAGAGCCGGGAGCGCTTACACCAACCTTTTTGTTGGCGATGTCTTTCACCGATTTGATCTCATCGGTGTGCTTGGGCGATACGACCAGCGCGAGCCCCGGATAGCGATCGTAAACAACAAACGACTGCAGATGCTGACCCTTGGCGGCGAGATTGACGCAGTGGTCGAAATAGCCGGACACCACGTCGGCGCTGCCGCCGATCACCGCCTTGAGCGATTCCGAACCGCCCTTGAAGTCGACCACCTCTACGGTGACGCCGGCCTTCTCGTACTCACCGAGCTGTTTGGCCAGGATCGTGGGCAGGTAACACAAACACGCGCCACCACCCACCGCGATCGTGACCTTGGATTGCGCGAGCGCCACGCCGCTCGACAGCGCAATCGCGGCGAGCGCCGCGGCGAGCCGTCGGAATGTTCCGGACATTGTAACCTCCCTTTTTTTGCGAGGCCTTTGCGCGAGGCCATTTCGGCCAAGACGATAAGCCAGCTTTCGTGCTCTGACCAGACCAGGACCTCCCTCCGTTCATCCCCGCGCAAGCGGGGATCCAGCGATCGGAAATGTCGGGATTCGGTTCTGGTTTCCCGCTTACGCGGGAATGAGCGGATTATGAGATCTTACGGCCTGCTGTCGGCCGCAACAGGCCGCCAGACCAGCAAACGTTTTTCGGCGACGCTGACGATTGCATCGATCAGGATCACGAAGGCCGCAAGAACGAACATGCCGGCAAAAACGCCTGCTACATCGAACACGCCCTCAGCCTGCTGGATCAGGTAACCCAGCCCGGCAGCGGCACCCAGATATTCGCCCACAACGGCGCCGACGACAGCGAAGCCCACCGACGTGTGCAGCGAAGAAAACATCCAGGACAGCGCCGAGGGCCAATAGACGTGGCGCATCAACTGGCGCTCGCTCATTCCAAGCATGCGCGCATTGGCAAGGACCGTGGGGCTTACTTCCTTGACCCCCTGATAGACATTGAAAAACACAATGAAGAATACGAGCGTTACCCCTAGCGCCACTTTCGACCAGATGCCGAGGCCGAGCCAGAGCGTGAATATCGGCGCCAGCACGACGCGCGGAAGCGCGTTGATCATCTTCACGTATGGATCAAAGACCGCAGCCACGCGCGGCTGGCGCGCAAACCAGAAGCCGACGAGCACGCCGGCAACGGACCCGATCACGAACGCAAAAATAGATTCGATCAGCGTGATCCAGAGATGCTTCCAGATCACCCCGCTCGCGAACCACGCAACAATCTGGGCCGCGACATCAACTGGATTTGAAAAGAAAAACGGCGGGAGAAGAATCCTGCCGAAAATGGGATAGGTGGTGAGCGCGTACCACAGCGCCACGCTCACCACCAAGACCAGAATTTGCGAAAGGAGGAGATTGAGGCGCGACATTGCGGTCAAGCTCCTCCCGTGATTCCGGCGTCAGAGTGGGTTCTTAAACATCCCGATGATGCCGGTCGAGCCCTTCACATGCCCGTTGAGCTTGTCGAACAGTTCGAGCTTGGTGAGCCCGGGCGGCAGCGCTTTCGGATCAAGATCGGTCGCGATCAGCACTAAAGTGTAGTGGTGCGGCGGTCCCGGCGGGGTGCAGGGGCCCAGGTAAATGCTTTGCTTCGCGGTGCCGATACCGCCGACGTATTTGTCCGACGGTTTGCCGACCTCACCTTCAGCGAAACCCGTGACAGATGCCGGAATGCCATAGGCGATCCAGTGATCGACACCGATACCGCGGCCTTCCGGATCTGTCATGACAAGCGCAAAGCTTGTCGTGCCAGCCGGTACGTTCGTCCAGGCAAGTGGCGGCGATACGTTGTCACCGACGCAATTCGGATTTTGCTTGTTGGCGCCAGCATTTTTTTTCGCCAGCATGCCGCCATCCTTGAAGGACGACGAGGTTATGGTGAAAACGTCGGCGGCCTGAGCGGTGCCGGCGAGCAGAAAAATGCCCGCCGCAGCGGCGAGCATCTGACGTATTCTAAGCATTGAATTCCTCCCTTTTGGTTTCTTGGCAGTCCGTATCATCAACAATGTTAGCGCAAATAAATTCCGCTGGCATCAGGCCTCCTCGCTTTGGGCGTAGCCTTTGACCACTTCGGCCTTGAGCTTATGCCAGATCTCGCGATGTAATTCATGGAACGTCGGCATTAGCTTGACTTCGGAGATATCGCGCGGGCGCACAAGAGGCACCTGCCAATTGCCAATGATGCGCGCCGCCGGACCAGCAGACATAATGACCACGCGATCTGAAAGCGCTATCGCCTCCTCAAGATCGTGAGTGACGAACAGCACAGCTTTACGATCCGCACTCCACAGATTGAGCAGCAGGTTGCCCATGATCTGGCGTGTCTGCGCGTCGAGCGGGCCGAAAGGCTCGTCCATCAGGAGGATTTTCGGATCTCGGATCAGGACCTGAGCGAGGCCAACGCGCTTGCGCTGTCCACCGGACAGCATGTGCGGATAACGGTCACCAAAGGCACCAAGTCCCACACGCGAAAGCCAACCTTGCGCGCTTGCGCGTGCGACATCGGTGGGCATGCCGGCCGTCTCCAATCCGATGGCCACGTTCTCGATCGCCGTCTTCCAGGGAAACAGCGCGTCGGCTTGGAACAGGTAGCCGGCCTGCCGGTTCAGCGCGACGAGCGGCGCACCGAAGATACTTACACCGCCGCCGGACGGCGGCATCAGGCCCGCCGCAACATTGAGCAGGGTGGATTTTCCGCAACCAGTAGGTCCGACAATAGAGACAAATTCGCCGCCAGTGACATTCAGCGTTGCGCGCTCGACGGCCGTATAGGACCCGCCGGTCGCCAGACGGAATGACACCACAACGTCGCTGAGTGCCACGGCGGCCCCACGCGCGGCATCGCCATTACTTTTCACAGCGGCGGCAGCGCCTTCCGCCATGCGGTCTCTCCCCCGCCTCACGTTTCTTGAGTGCAAGCTATCTGGCCAATTCCCGCTTGCAAAGCCGGACCGAACGTTGCCGTCATAGCCCCTTGATAAGGCCTGCGTCGATCAGCAACCGGTTGAAACGCCGCGCCTCCGCCCCGCCCGCACAGCCGTAAAAGAGTCCATGACAGCGCTTGAGGATCGTCTTCTGCTCGGAAAAAGACGAATCGAGCGGGACGCCCGCCGCCTCTTGCACCAGCAACGGCAGGTAAGGCGCTTCAAGCGTGTTGAGCGCCGAAGACATGTCGACGGGCGTGAAATTCACGCTGTCGATCGCGTAGTAGCTCGTGTAGTAGCGCTGATCGAAGGCGAGCAGATGTCGCGCGAGTTCGGCTTCGTCCAGCGATGGATCGATGATGCGATAGGCAAATTCCGGCTGGTGGTCGCCGAACCGCACAATCAAGAAAGACTCAGTGGGGAATTCCCGCTTAAGCCGATCGAGCAGCGCGGAATAATCGTGCGCACTGAGGCTCTGCCGGCGAATGTATTCATCGATATTCGGCGCATTGCCAAGGTCACGCCAGCCCGGCGTCAATTCTGGGCGATAGCGGACATCCCATGGGAAATGGTTGGCGGCGGTATAGACGAACAGGAAAAGAGGGCCTTTCCCGTGCTCGCGCGCGATAATGTTGGTCGCCTGTTCGAAATAGAAACTGTCGGGCTCAAGTCCGCGCGTTCCCAGATCCTTCATATCAAGATAGCGGTCGATACCGGTTGTGGTCTGGAAACCACGCGAACCGAGGAAGGCGCCATAAAACGGATAGAGGCTGAAAGTCTTGTAGCCGCACCGGCTCAGTGCATGGGGCAAGCCACGCGCAACGTGACCGGCGGCAATGCGCGTCACCGAAGTCGCAAAACGTCCATACGAGCGCGCCGACAGACCGGTCAGCACATTGTATTCGGTAAACCAGCTTGGACCGCCGGCACCTTCGACGATCAGTTTGCGCACCGCTCCATCGGAAGACCGGAAATGGCGGTGATATCCGGGCGGCACCTTGATGCCAGGCGCGGCGGTGATGTCGAAACTCGATTCATCGTGCAGCAAAATAATGTTAGGCAGCTTGCCCTTCGGACTGCAGGCGGCGGTTGGCGCCTTCAGCCGCTCGGTGACGACCGCATCTGATTCGAGCAATCCATGGGTTGCCAGCTCGTAGATCGCCACCACGCCCGAGCGCGCGAATTTGGAGACATAGTCGCGATTGAAAAATTCGCCGTAAAAATCGGCTGGATAAGCCATCGTTAGCGCAACGAGCCCGCCGAGACAGAAGGTGCTGCCAATTGCCGTTGTGCGCACGCGTACGCGGAACGGATCGATCCGCCACAGCACGATCAGCACCGGCACCGCAATCGCAAACCCCAACAGAATAGGCGCGCGTAGACGCGGCATGATCGTGAACAGAAATGCCGACGTATCGGGATCGATGATCATCAGGTCGACGAAATTCACGGTCATCATCAGCTTGTCGTACTTGAACTGCGACAGCAGGATGAGCGTAACGATCATTGCCAGGGACAGGAGGCCGGCGATCGCAGGCCGCCGCAGCAAAGATAACCAGAAGAAATTCAGCAGCGCCCAGGCAAGCAGGAAAGTCGCCTTGGTGGCGAGGTCGAGTTCGGTCGCCGCCATCACGACGAGCGCGGCGAGGTGCAATATGGCGATGATCGAGAGCGCGAATGCGTCGCGGCGCGAGATTGGCTCGGCAGGCGCAAAACGGCTTAACAGTGCGGACGCTGCGGACAACATAGCCAGACGGCCCTGCCCGGCTGCGAACCTCTCTGTTTTCCCAGCGCACGGCCCGTTGTCATAAGACTGTAATCAAACCGCCATTGCAAGATGGCGCCGGCCACCTGTCGGAAATTTCATGATCTCGTCCAAAGGGATGGCCGGATCAGGCCGGGAAATCGGCGGTTCCGCGCTTAACCATCGCATGTCATCATCATGGTGATGATCATCGACGCCCGTCTCGCTGACGCCTGGACGCGCCTCCCGGACTATCTTGGCAGCCATGTCCTGGTAAGCCTGACCGCCCTGGCTATCGGCCTTGGCATCAGCCTGCCGGTCGCCATCGCATCACGGCACCGGCCATTCCTGCGCGGCACGCTGTTGGCAGTTGCTAGCGTGGTGCAAACCATTCCCGGCCTCGCGCTTCTGGCTCTGTTCTATCCCTTGCTGCTGGCGCTCGCCGCCCTATCCGAACGCATCTTCGGGAAAGGTTTTCCGGCTTTCGGATTTTTGCCGTCGGTGCTGGCGCTCGCCCTTTATTCAATGCTGCCGGTGCTGCGCAATACAGTTACTGGTCTTAATGGCGTCGACGCCCGGCTGAGCGAAGCCGCACGCGTCGTCGGCGTGCGGCCCTGGCGATTGCTGACGGATATCGAACTGCCGCTGGCGCTTCCGGTAATCATGGCAGGCATTCGCACATCCGCCGTGTGGGTCATCGGCACCGCAACGCTGGCGACACCGATCGGCCAGACCAGTCTGGGCAACTACATCTTCACCGGACTGCAAACGCAGAATTGGGTATTCGTCATTTTTGGTTGCATCGCCGCCGCGCTGCTGGCGCTCGCCGTCGATCAATTGCTGGCACTCATGCAGCTGGGTGTAACCCGCCGCAGCAGTATCTGGACCATGCTCGGCGCCGCAGGTCTGGTGGCGCTGGTGCTGCTTGCACTACTGCCCGGGCTCGCACGCCCGCAAGCCCAATATTCCATCGGCGCCAAGACTTTCACCGAGCAGTACGTTTTAGCGGCACTGATCGAACAACGCCTGGAAGCGGCAGGATTAACCGCCGCACGCCGCCCAGGCCTTGGCTCCAATGTGCTGTTCGACGCACTCGCAGCGAACGAGGTCGACGTTGCCGTCGACTATTCAGGAACGCTGTGGGTCAATCGGGTCCGGCGCGCGAATACACCGCCGCGCGAGCAGCTGCTCGCCGAGTTGTCTCAGTGGCTTACGACGACGCACGGCATCCGCATGCTTGGACCGCTCGGCTTCGAGAATGCCTATGCGCTGGCTATGCCACGCAAAAAAACCGAGTTGCTGAAAATCCGTTCGATCAGCGACCTTGCTGCGCATGCCGGAGAACTCAGCATCGCCGGCGACTATGAAATCTTTGCGCGGCCTGAATGGGCTGCTTTGCAAACGGCCTACGGGCTGAAATTCCGGTCGCAGCGGCAGATGCAGCCGGAATTCATGTACAAAGCCGTTGCCGCAGGCGAGGTCGACGTCATCGCGGCCTACACCAGCGATGGGCAGATCTCGACTTACGATTTATCGGTGCTAAACGATGACAAGCACGCGATCCCGCCCTATGACGCGATCCTTCTGATTGCGCCAACGCGTGCCCAGGATGAAAGGCTGATCGCGGCACTCAGGCCTTTGCTTGGCGCGATCGACGTGGCGGCCATGCGGAGCGCCAACGCGCGCGCCGCCAATGGCGGCACGACACCCGGCAGTGTCGCGCGATGGCTCAGTCAGGAAATCGCAAAGAACCGTAACTAATTCTTGCTGCGGTCGACCAACGCCCTCTCTTTGATCCAGGGCATCATTTCGCGCAGCTTGGCGCCCACCTGCTCGATCGGATGCTCGGCAAGCTTGGCGCGCGTGGCCTTGAACGAAGTTTGATTGACCTTGTTCTCCAGCATCCAGTCCTTGGTGAAGCGGCCGGACTGAATGTCAGCGAGAACGCGCTTCATCTCGGCCTTGACCTCCGGGGTGATGATGCGCGGACCGGAAACGTATTCCCCGTATTCCGCCGTGTTCGACACCGAATAGTTCATGTTCGCGATGCCGCCCTCGTAGATGAGATCGACGATCAGCTTCACCTCGTGCACGCATTCGAAATAGGCCATTTCGGGCGCGTATCCGGCTTCGACCAGAGTCTCGTAGCCGGCTTTCATCAACTCGACGAGGCCGCCGCAGAGCACCGTCTGCTCACCGAACAGGTCCGTCTCGCATTCCTCCTTGAACGTTGTCTCAATGATGCCGGCGCGGCCACCCCCGATCGCCGAGGCATATGACAGACCGAGATCATGCGCATTGCCGGATGCGTCCTGGTAGATCGCAACCAGACACGGCACACCGGCGCCGCGCTGATATTCGGACCGCACGGTATGACCGGGGCCCTTGGGCGCGATCATCAGCACGTCGAGATCTTTGCGCGGCTCGATCAGACTGAAATGGACGTTAAGTCCATGCGCAAACATTAAGGCCGCGCCATCTTTCATGTTCTTGGCGAGATGATCGCGATAGATGTCGCCCTGCAATTCGTCGGGCGTGAGCATCATTATCAAGTCGGCCCATTTGGCGGCTTCGGCCACTTCCATGACCTTGAATTTCTCGGCTTCCGCTTTTTTCACCCCAGCGGAAGTCTTGCGCAGCGCCACCGCAACCTCCTTGACGCCGCTGTCGCGCAAATTGAGCGCATGGGCGTGGCCCTGGCTGCCATAACCGACAATGGCGATCTTTTTGCCCTTGATCAGGTTCAGATCGGCGTCGCGATCGTAATAAACACGCATGATAGTCAAACCCCTATTTTGGCCGATTGAACTGGCTTTTACCTCTCGCGCCATGGCCGAGTTCGTCCCGGCCAACCGCGTCTTCCTTTTGTCGCAGCGTCGATAGCAAGACGCGGATGCCCGACACAAGGCCCGGCACGACGAAAACTATTTTCCACGTTGCCGCTTGATCTGCAGCCTTCCCGCATAAAGCAGCGCGAAGCCGACAGCCACGCTGCCGTATTTGATGATTTCGGGCATCTGCGATTCCCGCTCGAAGCAATAAGGACGCTCGCCGGCGAAACCGATGCTGACGCAGCGCGAAGCATCGACCGCGTAAGGCTTGGCGAATACGCCGAACAGCATGAATGGGATCGCCAGGATCGTCAGACCCATCGACTACATCCCTTCGGGTCCGCGCATGATCGCCGCAATACCCGTACGCGCAACTTCGATCAGACCGAGCGGCAGCATGAGCGAAATGAATTGTTCGATCTTTTCGCTCGCACCGGTGATCTCGAATACGAAGCTTTCAGTGGTAGCGTCGATCACGCGCGCGCGAAAAGCATCGGCCAGTCGCAGCGCCTCGACGCGGTTCTCGCCTTTGCCTTTGACCTTGACCATCGCGAGTTCACGCTCGATGGCATTGCCGGCCAGCGTCATATCGACGACGTGATGCACGGGAACCAGCCGATCGAGCTGGTTCTTGATCTGCTCGATCACCATGGGCGTGCCAGTGGTGACGATGGTGATCAGCGAAAGATGCTGCCGGTGCTCGGTCTCCGACACGGTCAGTGACTCAATGTTATAGCCGCGGCCTGAAAAAAGTCCGATGACGCGCGCCAGCACGCCCGGCTCGTTGTCGACCAGGACCGATAGCGTGTGGGTCTCGGCTTTTTGCGCCGTCGGCGCGGCCGGATAGTGGCTTGTCGAGGGGGCGTTCATCAGACCATCACCTTGCCTTCCTCGGTAATGGCTTCTTCCACGCTGACGCCGGCATCACCGAGCAACATCTCATTGTGCGCGCGCCCCGACGGGATCATCGGGAAGCAGTTTTCCTTGGGATCGACCACGCAATCGAACAGGACCGGCTTGTCGACCTTGATCATCTCCTTGATGGCACGGTCGAGATCGTCGGGCTTCTCGCAGCGGATGCCGTGCGCGTGGTAGGCCTCGGCCAGCTTAACGAAATCCGGCAGCGCCTCGCTGTAGCTCTCGGCATAGCGTCCGCCGTGCAGCAATTCCTGCCACTGCCGCACCATGCCCATGTAATTGTTGTTCAGGATAAAAATCTTGATCGGCAGCCGGTACTGCACCGCCGTGGACAATTCCTGCATAGTCATCAGCACGGAGGCTTCGCCGGCGATGTCGATCACCAGCGATTTGGGGTGCGCGAGCTGGACACCCACCGAAGCCGGTAGCCCATAGCCCATGGTGCCGAGACCCCCGGAAGTCATCCAGCGGTTCGGTTCCTGGAAGCCATAGAATTGCGCCGCCCACATCTGGTGCTGGCCGACTTCCGTCGTGATGTAGGCGTCCTCGTCCTTGGTAAGTTCATAGAGCCGCTGGATAGCGTATTGCGGCTTGATCACGTCTTTGGATGCCCGATAGGCAAGCGATTTGCGGGCGCGCCATTTCTCGATCTGCGACCACCACGCCTGCAGCGACTTCTTGTCGGGATGAATCGCGCCGGTGCGCCATAGACGCACCATGTCCTCGAGAACGTGCGCACAATCGCCGATAATCGGCACGTCCACCTTGACGTTCTTGTTGATCGACGATGGATCGATATCGACGTGGATTTTTTTCGATCCGGGTGAGAACGCGTCGAGCCGGCCCGTTATGCGGTCGTCGAAGCGCGCGCCGATGCAGATCATCACGTCGCAATCGTGCATCGCCATGTTGGCTTCGAGCGTGCCGTGCATTCCCAGCATTCCGACCCATTTCGGATCTGCTGCCGGGAATGCGCCGAGGCCCATCAGGGTGGACGTAATCGGATAACCGGTGAGCTTGACCAGTTCACGCAGCAGATCGCAGGCGGCCTTGCCGGAATTGATGACGCCGCCGCCGGTGTAGAATAACGGGCGCTTGGCGTGCGCCATAAGGTCGACGGCCTGCTTGATCTTGGCCATGTCGCCCTTGAGCTTGGGCTTATAGCCGGTGTGTGGAAAATCCTTCGGCTTCGAATAGACACCCTTCGCGAACTGGATGTCCTTCGGCACGTCGACAACCACAGGGCCAGGCCGTCCACTCGAGGCTATATGAAATGCCTCGTGCAGCACGCGCGGCAGGTCCTCAATACGCTTCACCAGATAATTATATTTGGTGCACGGGCGGGTGATACCGACAGTGTCACACTCCTGGAAAGCGTCATTGCCGATCAAATGTGTCGGCACCTGCCCGGTGATGCAGACAATCGGAATTGAGTCACACAGGGCATCCGTCAATCCGGTGACAGCATTGGTAGCGCCGGGGCCCGACGTCACCAACACGCAGCCGACTTTGCCCGTCGATCGCGCATAGCCTTCCGCGGCATGCACCGCGCCCTGCTCGTGCCGCACAAGAATGTGCCGCACCTGGTTCTGCGAGAATATGGCGTCGTAGATCGGGAGCACCGCGCCGCCGGGATAACCGAAGACGTGTTCCACGTTCTGGTCAGCAAGCGCCTGGATCACCATTTCGGCGCCGGTCATTTCACGTGTCATCTCATTCCCCTTGTCTACCCTGACGCATCTTTCCCGAAATCGCTTTCCATTTTCGGAATCATGCGTTCGCGCTCGTGGCAACAAAAAAGGCCCGCTAAGGGCCATGTCCGGACGCTTGCCTGCGGCCCTGTTTCAGAGCCGTGCCCGCGTCCGAACCTGTACTACGAGAGCAATTATATTGCGTAACATCGCTTTCGCCTGAACTTTCGTTGCGCGCGTTATAGGGGTTGGGACGGACCCGGTCAAGCCCAATTCAACGTCATTTCGGGCCAAAAAGCTGGGATTCGAGGGCAGAATCGGCCTTTTCCGATGTCTCCCAAGGCCAGTCCTTCATTTGATTGCGAAACCAGGTGAGCTGGCGCTTCGCGTAGCGCCGCGTATCCATCACGGCACCGGCCAACGCCTCTTCGCGCGAAATCTCGCCTTTCAGATATCGCATCAGCCAAGGCACACCATGCGCCTTCATTGCCGGCAGCGATTTATCGAGGTTGCGCTCGGCCAGCCGCCTTACCTCCTCGATCACTCCGTTGTCCATCATGCCGGCAAAACGCGTCTCGATGCGCCGGACAAGCTGCTTGCGTTCACAGGTGAGAAAAACCTTCGCCGCCTTATTCGCGTCGATCAGGGGCGGCATGCCGTCGCGATGCCAATCCGACAGGGGGCGCCCTGTCGCCAGCGCAACCTCGAGCGCCCGCGAAATGCGTGAGCGGTCGTTGACCGTTACGCGCTGTGCTGTGGCCGGATCGAGCTGCATCAGTTCGCCATGCAGCGCCGGCGCGCCGCCGCGTTGAAGCCTGTTGCGCACATCGGCCCGAATATCGGCGGGAATCGGCGGCACCGCGGCCAACCCGGTGGTCAACGCCTTGAAATAAAGTCCGGTACCGCCGACCAATACGGGCACACGGCCTTCGTGCGCGATCTCTTTGAGTACGTTGTCGGCATCGCGGCACCATGCACCGACCGAATAGTTCACCGCTGCGTCGACGTGCCCATACAGTTTGTGCGGGATCCTTGCCTCTTCTTCTTTGCTCGGACGCGCGGTGATGATGCGAAGGTCACGGTAGACCTGCATGGAATCGGCATTGACGATCACGCCGCCGATCTTCTCGGCCAGCGCCAACGCCAAGGCAGACTTGCCGCTGGCAGTTGGCCCTGCGATAAGCACCGCGCCAATCGTTGTCATCGTGCCGCCATGGTCGCGATCCTGATAACATCCCGAAGTCCACGGAGACAGGCTTGACGCTCATCAAACCTTTTCGCGCTCTGCGGCCCGCGCCCGGCCGCGCCGCCGAGGTATTGGCGCCGCCTTACGATGTGCTGTCCAGCGCGGAGGCGCGCGAACGCGCCAAAGGCAAGCCGTGGAGCTTTTTGCATATTTCGAAACCCGAAATCGATCTCGACCCCACAGCCGATCCTTACGACAAAGCCGTCTACGTCAAGGCAAGCGAAAACCTTAAACGTATGGCCGCGGAAGCCGTTCTGATCCGAGATCCCAAGCCCTTCTACTATATCTATCGACTCACGTGGCGCGGCCACAGCCAGACCGGCCTCGCCGCCATCGCCTCGCTTGCCGACTATGCGACCAACCGCATCCGCAAGCACGAGCTTACAACTCCGGTAAAGGAAGATGACCGCGTTCGCCAGATCGAGGCTGTCAACGCGCAAACAGGCCCTGTGATGAGCGGCTACCCTAAGGCGCCCGCGATCGATGCGCTGCTCAAGCAGGCAGCAACCGGCGTACCGGAGGTCGACGTCACCGCCGACGATGGCGTGCGTCACCAGCTCTGGACGATCACTGACGACGCGATGATCGACAGGCTTACCCGCGCATTCGAGACCCTGCCCGCCCTCTACATTGCTGACGGCCACCATCGTTCGGCAGCGGCGGCGCGCGTTGCTGCCGCCAGAAAAAGCGTTGGTTCACACAGTTATTTTCTGTCGGTGATCTTCCCGGAACGCGAGATGACGATCCTCGACTACAATCGCATCGTGAAAGATCTGAACGGCCGCAGCGCTGAGCAATTTCTCGCCGAATTGCGCAAGACCTTCACCGTGACCGGATCCGATCAACCGGTACGGCCCGCCTCCGCGCACGAATATGGGATGTGTCTTGGCAAGCAGTGGTACAAGCTTTCCGCCAGTCCCGCGGTTATACCCGGTGACCCGATTGGCCGTCTGCCGATTACCGTGCTGACGCGTAATGTGATCGAGCCGCTGCTCGGCATCAAGGATCCGCGCACCGACAAGCGCATCGACTTCGTCGGCGGGGCGCGTGGCCTCGACGAGCTCGAACGCCGGGTAAAATCGGGTGAAATGGCTGTCGCTTTCACGCTCTATCCGACGCAAATGCACGATCTGATGGCGGTGGCCGATGCGGGCGGCATTATGCCGCCGAAATCCACCTGGTTTGAGCCGAAGCTAGCCGACGGCATGCTCAGTCACGTGCTCGACTGACAAAACGGCCGGCGCGGGAAATGCGCCGGCCCAATTTGAGCGCGAATTCTGAGCGTTACTGCAGGCTCAGCGCCACGAAGCTCGGGTCGCCGTCGGGCGAAACGACGAGCAGCACCGCGGCCTTCTTGCCATCTTTTTTGAGCTTCTCGATGCGCTGCTGCAGCTCGGTTGCGTTCGCCACGGGTTGCTGCTGCACCTCGGCGATGACCATTCCGGGAGCGAGTCGTTTTTCGGCAGCCGGTGAATTGGGTTCAACGCCGGTGATAAGCACACCCTTCACCTTGTCCTTGATGTTGTGCTTCTTGCGGAGTTCATCGGTAAGGTTGGCGAGATCGAGCCCGAGTGCTTTCTTCACGACAGGCTTGGTGTCCGGCGCCGCGTCCTTCTTGCTGTCGAGCGAAGCCTGCTTCTCGTCCTCGAGGCGTCCAAGCTTGACTGTCCTTTTTTCTTCCTTGCCTTTGCGGATCACCACGACTTCGACATCTTTGCCGACCGGTGTATCGGCGACGATTTTCGGCAGGTCGCGCATTTCCTTGACGTCCTTGCCGTCGAATTTGACGATGACGTCGCCTGGTTCGATGCCGGCGGGCTTGGCCGGTCCTTTGTCATCGATGCCGGCCACCAGCGCGCCGCGCGCCGGTTTGATGCTGAGACTTTCGGCGATCTCGTCGCTCACCTGTTGAATGCGCACACCGAGCCAGCCGCGGCGCACTTCCTTGAACTCGCGCAGCTGGTCGACGACCGGCACTACCGTCTTCGACGGCACAGCGAAACCGATGCCGATTGAACCGCCCGACGGAGAGATAATGGCGGTGTTCACGCCGATCACCTCACCGTTCAGATTGAACAGTGGCCCGCCCGAATTGCCGCGATTGATGGCGGCGTCGGTCTGGATGTAATTGTCATAAGGTCCCGATTGGATGTCGCGATTACGCGCGGAGACGATGCCGGCTGTCACCGTGCCGCCAAGGCTGAACGGATTGCCGATGGCGATCACCCATTCACCCAAGCGCAGTTTATCGCTATCGCCGAATTTCACTGCCTTGAGCGGTTTGTTCGCCGCGACCTTGAGCAAAGCGAGATCCGTCTTCTGATCGCGCCCGATGACTTCGGCCTTCAGCGTCGTGCCATCGTTGAGGATGACATTGACTTCGTCGGCATCGGCGATGACGTGATTGTTCGTGACCACCAACCCTGCCGCATCGATGATGAAGCCAGAGCCAAGCGAATTGACCCGCCGCGGCGTCGGCGTGTCGCCGTTCGGATTGTTCTGACCACCTTGCCCGCGCCGGTTCTTGAAAAACTCCTCAAAGAATTCTTCAAAAGGCGACCCCGGCGGCAGCTGCGGCATGGCGCCGCTTCGCAAATCGACAGATTGCTTGGTCGAAACGTTGACCACAGCATCTATGACCTGCTCGGCCACGTCGGCGATACCATCGGGACCTCGCGCCGCGGCAGGACCTATCAGAGCAGCCCCGGCGACAGCAGCGGCGGCGAATAGGGCCAAGACAGCGCGGCCGATAAGGCTCGTTGATCGGAAGAAGTGTGCGCCCATGGGCGTCGTATCTCCTGGAAATAGGCTTTTAACGAGAGTGGCCCCGACTTAGAGGCGATTCAAGGGCACCACAAATCAATAGCATGGGAGGCCCCTTCCCAACATCATCCCCGCACCAGCCAGACCATAAGCACGCCGAGAACAGCGGAACCGATCCCGATCAGGCGCAAAGTGAGGTCAGGGGTTTCCAGCACGCTGCTCATCGCCCGTTTGGCAGCCTCCGGAAACGCCGCAAATACCAAGCCTTCGATGACGAAAACCAGTCCGAGCGCGGCAAGAAAGTCGGACATGCAGGTTGTGCGCCGGCGCTAGCGGCCCGCCGGCGGCGAACTATCCTTCGCTTTCCCCGACGGATCGGTGAAATAGCGGAAGAAATTCGAGTCGGGCTTGAGCAGCATCCGCGTATCGTTCTGCCTCAGACCATGCTCATACGCCTGCATCGAGCGGTAGAAAGCGAAAAAGTCCGGATCCTGGTTGAACGCTTCGGCGAATATCTGGTTGCGGGTGGCGTCGCCCTCGCCGCGAATCTGTTCGGATTTCGAGGTCGCCTCCGCCACGAGCACAGTGACCTCCCGATCAGCGCGCGAGCGGATTTCCTGAGCGCGTTGCGCACCTTGCGCGCGGAATTCTGCTGCTTCCCGCTGACGCTCGGTTTGCATGCGTTGATACACAGCTTGGCTGTTCTGTTCCGGCAAGTCGGCGCGGCGGATACGCACGTCGACCACTTGCACGCCATAGCTGGCTGCTTCCTTGTCGACCAACTCGCGGATTCGCGCCATCAGGTCGGCGCGTTGATCGCGTACGACGTGACTGAATGTCA
Source organism: Pseudolabrys sp. (assembly GCA_035623095.1). Classification (GTDB taxonomy): domain Bacteria; phylum Pseudomonadota; class Alphaproteobacteria; order Rhizobiales; family Xanthobacteraceae; genus Pseudolabrys. The sequence goes on along the minus strand of DASPUD010000052.1, from coordinate 11,561 downwards.
CTTCGCCCAGCACACGACGCAGGGCCGAATTCAGCAGGATGGAAAGCTGCGAATTTGCACCCGCGATTGAGCCGAGAGTCTGGTAGAACCGCAGCGCGTCATGGATGCGATATCGCGCAAAGGCATCCACCACGAGGCGTTTCTGATCCGAAGCAATCACTTCCTGTGGCGGCGCTTCAAGATCGAGGATGCGTTTATCGATATAAACCACCGAATCGATAAATGGCGCCTTCATGTTTAGGCCGGGCTCATTGACGACTCGCACGGGCTGGCCGAGCCGGATCACGAGCGCCTGCTGGGTCTGATAGACGGTGAACAGCGACGAGTAAGCCACGATCAGTGCGGCAACGATCACAACTGCGGCAATGCCGCCAAAAAAATTAAGTCTCATGGCCGGCCTCCCGTCGAACCCTGGCTTCGCCCCTGCTGCTGCGGCGGACGGGTAAGCTCGCTGAGCGGCAGATAAGGCACCACACCGGAGCCGCCTGCGCCGGAATCAAGAATAATCTTGTCTGTGCCGCCGAGGACCCGCTCCATGGTTTCGAGATACATTCGCTCGCGAGTGACGACGGGAGCTTTCTTGTACTGCTCGAAGATCTTCAGGAACCGTGACGTCTGGCCTGTGGCTTCTGCTACGGTCTGTTGCTTGTAGGCTTCGGCCGCCTGCGTGATTTGCGCGACCCGGCCGCGCGCTTCCGGAACGACACGATTGGCATAAGTCTGGGCCTCGTTCACGGATCGCTCGAGGTCGGCGCGAGCCGCCTGCACATCACGAAAGGCGTCGATAACCTGCGCCGGCGGGTCAACCTTTTGCAATTGTACTTGCTGCACGATCACGCCGGCCCCGTAGTGATCGAGAGTCCTTTGCATCAGATCCTGCACCGCGGTCTCAATCGTTTGCCGTGCGCCCGTAAGGATTGGTTGAATCTCCGAACGGCCGATGACTTCACGCATGGCGCTTTCGGCAACAGCCTTCACAGTGCCTTCAGGATTCTGAATATTGAACAAAAATTCGCCAACACCGGTCGGTTTCACTTTCCACAGCACGGAGAAATCAACGTCGACGATGTTCTCGTCGCCGGTGAGCATCAGGCTTTCCTCGGGCACGTCGCGCGTCGTCGTGCCGCCGCGCCGGATGTCGTCGACAACACGCATCCCGATGTCGATTTTATTGACGCGCAACGCCTTCGGCGTGAGCACTGTCTCAATGGGAAACGGCAGGTGATAGTTCAGGCCGGGTTGCACTTCGCGCACTTCCTTGCCGAAGCGAAGGACAACGCCGAGCTCGTCTGGTTCAACGCGGAAGAAACCGGAAAAGCCCCAGAGGGCAAGGACGCCGAGCGCGATCAGCGCAAATCCGCGCCCACCGAGATTGCCGCCAGGCAATACGCGCCGCAGTCGGTCCTGCCCGCGCCGGAGAATTTCCTCCAGATCTGGTGGCGTCGGTCCCGGCGCTTGCGGACCCGAGCCCCAAGGCCCCTTGCCGCCTGAGCCCCAAGGGCCACCTCCGCCCTGATTGGTCCATGGCATTTGAAAATGGCTCCCGCGCCGCCGTTCTTGTCCGGCGGCCTTTGTTGGGAGAGGTTATAGGGGACGCGAAGCCCCGTTACAACGCGCTCTCGTGTCGCGTTTTTTCTAGGCCATTCAGCGTCTTGTGTACGTCTTCAGCGTAAAGCCGGCCTCGTCATCCGGGCTCGCGGAATGATCCCCGCTAGATACCTCTTGCCAGACCTCAGGGTCGATTTCCGGAAAATAGGCGTCACCTTCTGGTGCAAGGTGCACGTGGGTGATTTCAAGCCGCTCTGCTAGCGGCATCGTGGCGGCAAAGATATCACTGCCGCCGATCACCATGATTTCATCGACTCCACGCCTGGCCGCATCAGTGCGCGCGAAGCCGAGCGCCGCATCAAGACTTGTCGCCAGGACTGCGCCCGGCGCGACCAAAGCGAGATCGCGGGTAAGCACGATATTGGTGCGGCCTGGCAGCAGCTTGCCGATCGACTCGTGCGTCTTCCGGCCCATGATGACGGGGCGGTTCATCGTCAACCTGCGGAAATGCTGCATGTCCGACTTGAGGCGCCACGGCAACTCACCGTCCCGGCCGATGACCGAGTTTTCTCCAATCGCCGCTACCAGCACGATTTTCATGACATCCTGTCAACCGAATAGAATTTCAGCATAGTCCGGCGAGCCCGTACGCAACGCATAAGCCGATTGTTCTGATTTTTCACTAACGGCTTACGCGACCCAGCACACACAAAGCGCACCCCGTGAAATTCAGCCGGGGCCGCAAAGTTCCCCTTAAAATCGCGTTAGCTTGATGCCTAGAAACGGCGGCAACAAGCACATCGCTTTTTGGCGAATCCTATACCGCCACCTCGGCCTTGATATGGGGATACGGATCGTAATTCTCGATCGTGAAGTCCTCATAGCGAAAAGAAAATATGTCTTTCACCGCCGGGTTCAGACGCATCACCGGCAACCGGCGTGGCGCGCGCGCCAATTGCAGGCGGGCCTGCTCGAGATGATTGAGATACAGGTGTGCATCCCCGAATGTGTGAATGAAATCGCCCGGCTTGTAGCCGGTCACCTGGGCGACCATCAGCGTCAACAGCGCATATGACGCGATATTGAATGGCACGCCGAGAAAAACATCGGCCGAACGCTGATAGAGCTGACACGAGAGTTTCCCGTCGGCGACATAGAACTGGAAGAGACAATGGCATGGCGGCAGCGCCATCCTGTCGACATCTGCCGGATTCCACGCCGTGACAATCAGCCGGCGCGAATCCGGATTGCGTTTGATCATCGCAATGACATTGCCGATCTGGTCGATGGTCTTTCCATCTTGCGACGGCCATGAGCGCCACTGCTGACCATAGACCGGACCCAACTCTCCGCGTTCATCCGCCCATTCATCCCAGATGCGCACACCATGTTCTTGCAGGTATTTGACGTTGGTATCGCCGGCCAGGAACCAGAGGAGCTCGTAAATGATCGATTTCAGATGCAGTTTCTTGGTGGTGAGCAGCGGAAATCCTTCGTCGAGCGCAAATCGCATCTGATGGCCGAACACAGACAAGGTGCCGGTACCGGTGCGGTCGTGCTTTTCCACGCCTCGGGTGAGGATAAGCTCCATCAGGTCGAGATACTGGCGCATCGGTTGCGTGAATTCTCCGACTCAAAGATGGGGAAGTTTACCCCAGGCGGCAACGGGCAGCAGGTCTTTTTCAACCGTCGGAATCCGGCCTTTAACTTCACGAAACCTGATACCATCGCTCAATCGCAGTTGGGGGAACATGCCATGAGTTTCGACCACGTCCTCGTCGCCCGCATTTTGCTGACGCTGACGACCGCAGGCTGGGCTGTGCTCACAGTTGTCGCCGACTTCAATAAAACGCATGCAACCAATCCGAAGTGGACGCCACACGCGCGCTTTCATGTGGTTTGGCAAATTTCAAGCTATGTCGGCCTTGGTGTGCTTGCTTTCGCATTGATCTGGTGGCCGGGCCCGCTTGCGCTCGAGCGGCTTTATCTTGTCGCCCTCATGGCTGCGATCGTCTACGCGGCTTTTTTCACAGCCCTGATCGCCATGCCCATCTATGGAGGCGCGGCCTATGACAAAAACGGGTATCAGCCGTTCAGAGCGCCAATTCCGATCATCGCGCGGAGATGGGATGCCAATATCACCATTTTCTCAATTCAGCTGGTGATATTGGCAGGCGGAATCGCGGCGATACTGGGCTAAGGCAGACCTACTCGACAAAGACTTCTTCGCGCCGCTTGCGGATCATCGGTAGCGCCGCGATGACCAGCAACCCGACAGCCACCGCGATCAACCCGGCCGAAATCGGCCGCGTGAAAAACACCGTGGGATCGCCGCGCGCAATCAGCATCGCACGACGCAAGTTCTCTTCCATCAGCGGCCCGAGCACGAAAGCGAGCACCAGGGGCGCCGGCTCGAAATCGTGCTTGTTCAGCCAGTAGCCGAACAGGCCAAAGACCGCGGCAATGACAACGTCGGTCGGCGAATTGTTGATGGAATAGATGCCGATGCAGCAGAACACGATGATCGACGGATAGAGCAGCCGATAAGGCACGCGTAGCAAACTGACCCAAACGCCGACCAGAGGCAGATTGATGACCACCAGCATCAGGTTGCCGAGCCACATCGATGCAATCATGCCCCAGAACAGTTCGGGCTGCTTCGTCATCACTTGCGGGCCAGGCACAATGCCATGGATGGTCATCGCACCGACCATCAGCGCCATGACCGCGTTGGGCGGAATACCCAGGGTCAACAGCGGAATGAAGGAGGTCTGCGCCGCCGCATTGTTCGCGCTTTCCGGTGCCGCCACGCCTTGAATGGCACCACGGCCAAAGCGCTCGGGGTTCTTGGAAATGCGCTTCTCAAATGTGTAGGCAGCGAATGACGCCACCACGGCACCGCCGCCGGGTAGAATCCCCAGAAGCGAGCCGAGGATAGTGCCGCGCGCGATCGCACCGGAGGAATCGATCAAGTCCTGCCGCGTCGGCATCAGGCCTTTGATTTTGCCTTTCACGATGTCGCGACTCTCCTGCGACATTTCCAAATTGCGAATAATTTCTGCGAAGCCAAACAGGCCCATGGCCACGTTGGTGAAGCCGATGCCATCGGAGAGCTCCGCGATGTCGAAGGTCATGCGGCCAGCGCCGGTCTCCAGGTCGGAACCGACCATCGACAGCAACAGGCCAGTCAAGACCATGGCGATCGAGTTGAGCACCGAACCTTTCGCCAGCACCACTGCGAAGATCAGGCCGAGCAACATCAGTGAGAAATATTCCGCTGGGCCGAACAGCAGCGCGAGTGACGTCAGCGGTCCGCCCAGCGCCGCCACCAACACGGTGGAAACGCAGCCTGCAAAGAACGAACCGATGGCTGCGATCGAGAGTGCTGCGCCAGCGCGGCCCTGACGCGCCATCTGATGGCCGTCGAGACAGGTGATCACCGAGGTGGCTTCGCCCGGAATATTGACCAGCACCGATGTCGTCGAGCCACCGTACTGAGCGCCGTAATAAATGCCGGCGAGCATGATCAGCGCGCCGACCGGCGGCAGACCAAACGTGATGGGCAGCAGCATTGCGACTGTTGCGACGGTACCAATGCCTGGCAGCACGCCGACAAGCGTGCCGACCAACGCACCGAGAAGACAGAACCCGATGTTGTATGGGTTCGCGGCGACCGAGAAGCCGAGGGCGAGATTAGCGAGGAGTTCACTCATGACAGCGCTTCCTGATCAGACCCAAGGCCAGAGCTGGAACGGCAGCTGCAACAGGTAGACAAATAGCGCAACGCAGAAAGCGGTCATTACGACCGCGGCGACCAAGCTCTCCACCCAACGCATTTCAGTCGAACCGAAAATTGAAACTAGGAAAGCGGCGAACGTCGATGGAACCAGCCCGAGTGGCGGAACAGTCAGCGGTCCCACACTTACGCCGCGGATCATTCCGGCAAAACAGAGGATCGCGAGGATCACCCAAGCGGGGCCCCGGATCGCGTAGCTTTCAATTGGAGGCCCGTCGAAAAGCAGGCCGGTCAGCGCCACCAGCGCTCCGGTAACGGCAAGCAGTCCGGCGAACAGACGAGGCGCGGTGCCCGGTCCAAATGCAAAGCCATGCGTGCCTGGAAGATCGCCCGAGACCCAAATTGCAAGGATCGCCAGGGCGATTAGGGCAAGCCCGCCGTAAAACGCACGCGGCCCGCGCACCTTGAAGCGAAACCCGCCCCCCCTCGCGGAGGTTTTGGCCCCCTCGGACATCCTGATCCTCCCTACTCTTTATTCTTTGTTTTTATTGTTGTTCTTGATGGGCCGAACCCCTCACCCGTTCCCTAGCACACGGGAGGCCCCGGCCGGAAGCTCAGATGTTGGGCGGCATTTGCTACAGCCAACCGCTCATTCCGAGCACGCCGCTAACGGCAAAAATCCATAGCGGGTTGATGCGGGTGGCAAAACCGATGAATGCCGTGACCGCGGTAATAATGGCGGCATAGATCGTGTGATCCGCGGTGCGGGCCAGGACGAATGCGCTGGCTCCAATGAGCCCGAGCGACACGGGGACGAGACCTGCCTGTATCGCGATACGCCAGCGCGCTTCCTTGAAGCGGTCCCAAGTGCGCGCGACCAGAAAAGCAACAACACAGGTCGGCCCGCACATGGCTGCCGTCGCCACTGCGGCACCGGCAAATCCGGCGACGTGATAGCCGATCAATGTCACAATAATGATGTTGGGGCCCGGCGATACCTGAGCGATCGCAAAGCTGTCGGCAAACTGCCGATCATTCATCCAGTGCATCACCTCGACCGCGATGCGGTGCATTTCCGGAATTGCCGCATTGGCACCGCCAACCGCGAACAAAGATAGAAGGGCAAAATAACCAAAAAGCGGCAGCAGTGGACTGTCGTTCATCGCGTCACCCACGCAAGCGCGATACTGATCGGTGCAAGCACAAGGAAAACCCACGGCAACGGCCACTGTAAGATGGCAACACCGATGAATGCCGCAATCGCAACCGGCGGCGCCCAATCCCAACGTTTGCGGAACAGCGGCATCGCCATCTTTGCGACCACCGCTATCAGCAGGCCGGTTGCGGCCGCAGTAATGCCGACGAGAATTCGGCTGAGCATTTCCAGATCGCCGAACCGCGCATAGAACACGGCCAATATGAGAACGATGATCAGTGGCGGTCCCATCAGACCAGCCAGAGCAACCGCAGCGCCGGCCGCGCCGCCAAAGCGCGAACCAAACACCACCGAGAAGTTCACGACGTTAGGTCCGGGCAGAAATTGCGATAACGCGAAAGCCTCGTTGAACTCATCCGCTGTCATCCAACCTTTTTGTTCGACGATCTTCCGCCGCGCCCACGGCAAGGCGCCACCGAAGCCAGACACCGACACAATCGCGAAGGCGCGGAAGAGTTCGCCGAGCGAGGGTTGTGTGATTTTGGGAGACGATGACGGCGCGACGGCTGCGGACATGCCTCTTAAAATTACATCGCACCGTAGCCCGCGACTAGGCGGCCATGTGCAAACCACCCTTGCGCGGCGGCCGCGGCCCGCCAATGATTGCGGAACGCGGCTGACAGGAGGTGTCGATGCGGCGGCGGGAGTTTATCGCCCTATTGGGAAGTGTGACCTTATGGCCGCTGTCGACCCAGGCGCAATCGTCGGCGTCCGACTATCCGAACCATCCGATCACATTGATCGTTCCTTATGCGCCCGGTGGCGGCAACGACGTCGTGGCGCGCGCGGTCGCAGACCCCATGAGCAAGTCGCTGGGTCAGCCCGTCGTGATCGAGAATCGCGGTGGGGCCGGCGGCTCTGTCGGAACGCGCCAGGTCGCCAAGTCCCCGCCTGACGGCTACACGCTTGGCCTCGGCGGCACGGGTACGCTCGCCGTCGATCCTACTCTTTATCCAAATGTCGGGTACGATCCCCGCAAGGACTTCGCGCCGATCGGCTTAATCGCGACGACGCCGCTCATTGTCCTGGTGAACGAGTCCGTGCCCGCGCGCAACGTGCAGGAACTTGTTGCGCTGGCCAAGACGCAGCCGGGCAAGCTCAACTATGCCTCGGCTGGCACGGGAAGTGGTATTCATCTCGGTACCGTGTTGTTCGCAGAGAGCGCCGGTATCAACATCACGCACATTCCTTACAAAGGTTCTGGTCCCGCTCTTACGGATCTGCTTGGCGGACACGTGCAAATCTATTTTTCGTCATTGCCTCCCGCTGTCGGGCTCGTGAAGGAAGGCAAGCTACGTGCGCTCGCGGTAACCAGTCTGAAACGTTCCGCGTCATTTCCTGATATTCCGACCGTGGCGGAGCAAGGCCTGCCTGGCTTTGAGGCGGTGCTGCACTACGGAATTGTCGCACCTGCCGGCACACCGCGCCCGATCGTCGACAAACTCAACGGGGCGTTGCGCGCGGCTTTAAACGATCCAACTGTCAACGGTCATTTGGCGACGGAAGGCGCCGAGCCTTTGCCAACGACGCCGGAGGAATATGCCGCCGACATTGATCGCGAGGAAACCAAGTGGTCGGCGCTGGTGAAGAAATCCGGCGCAACAGCGAAGTGATTAGAGCTAACTAATCCCGCCTGACTCCGAGCTCCTTGAAAATTTCGGCATTGTGCTGGCCGAGCGCCGGCGGCGGTGTGTCGATACGCGGCCCATCATGCGCAAACGTGAACGCTGCAAGCGGAACGCCGAACGCACCATCAACGCCGTTACCCCCAACGTGCCGGTAAATGACGCCGCGTGATTTGAGGTGCGGATCGGCAACCGTTTCCGCCATCGTGCGCACGCGCGCGGCCGGAACGTGGCGCGCTTGCAGGAATTCCTCCCATTCATCGGCTGTGCGCGTGCGCATAATTTCCGTCAGCGCCGCCGCTTCGCGTTCGCGGTCGGCCTCACGTTCGTCGTTGGTTTTCTTGATCATGTCGGGCCGTTCAAGCAGCGTCCACAGACGCCGTTGTTGCCGCAGGTTGCTCGCGCCGAGCATGATCAGCCCATCCTTGGCCTGATAGGCGCTGTTGGTCGCGTGCGGATTGCGATTGCCGCTCGGCTTGGGGTGAACACCGTTGCGCAAATAACCGGCGAGATGCGAGCTCATGAGGACTATCGCCACATCGAGCATGGCCATGTCGATCCGCTGGCCCTTGCCAGTACGTTCGCGCTGGAACAATGCCGCCACCAACGCAAACGCCCCGGTCATTCCCGTAGCGTAGTCAATTGCCGGCGAGCCGAACTTGACCGGATTCACCTCCGGCGTGCCCGTCATTGCCATGATGCCGGACGTTGCCTGAATGACGTGATCGTAAGCCGTTTGTTGGCCACGCGGACCTTTTTGCCCGAAGGCTGAAAATGACGCATAGATCAGGCGCGGATTGATCGCGGCAAATTTTTCGTAGCCTAGGCCGAGCGCTTCGAAAGCGCCGGGCCGGTAATTCTCCACAAAGATGTCGGCAGTGGCGACCAGCTTCTTCAGAATGTCGCGATCCTTTTCCTGTTTGAGATCGAGCGCGAGCGAACGCTTGTTGGAGGCCTGCGTGAGGAACGCCGTGCCCATGTTGCGGTGATTGAGCTCCTTGTCAGTACCGTTGATGCGGCTCTGATCGGGTTCCTCCGGATGCTCAACCTTGATCACATCGGCGCCGAGCACTGCCAGTTGGTAGGTCGCAAACGGGCCGGCCAGAACATGGGTGGCATCAATCACCCGGATCCCTTCGAACGGCCGCATGGTGTCCTCCTTCGCTGCTGCAAGGAGCATACGCCATTCAATGCGGCATCGGCTCAAGTCCTTTCGCCTTGAACAAAGAGACTGCCGCTGGGGCTGCCAGGCCGTTGATAAACGCCTTGGCCACTTCTTTGGCTGTGCAGGTTGCGCTGACGCCTGCGGAAAACACCGTGTACAGCTGCAATTCGTCCGGCAGCGGCCCGGCAAAATCAACGCCGTCGACCGGCAGAAGCTCCGGAATTTGTTGCACAGCTAATTCCGCTTCACCGCGCGCGACCAGTTCTGCGATCCGGCCGCTGCCGCCCATCACGATTTTGCCTCTCATGGCTTCGGCGATGCCAAGGCGGGTGAGCAGCGTTTCGAAATAGAGCCCGCTGGTGCCTTGCCGTGAGCGAACAACTGACCTTGCGTCGATCAGGGCGCGCTTGAAGGCATCTGTCGTGCTGATATTCGGTTTGGCCGCGCCCTTGCGTACGGCAATGCCGAGACCTGAACGGCCAACGTCGGTGACGGTTTCACTGACAATCATGCCCTGCCCGATCAGCGCGTCGATCACCGGACGCGTGACAATCGCCACGTCGAAGGGCACGCCATCTTCAATCCGGCGCTTTAGCGCGTTGGCAGGATCGTAGTCGATCACAAGACTGACTTGACGCGTGCGTTCGAACGCGGGCGCAAATTCGCGCAACATATCCTGGACCGCGTGCGTACTGAGAATCTTGATCGGCGCCACAATCCGCTCCGCTGACCACAAGCCGGTAAAGAATATTTACTATGCCGTGGCATAACGCGAGCCGCCCATCCTTAGTGGAGACAGCTTTGGCCGCGCGTCCTATCCTGATCGCTCAAATCTCGGACCTGCACATTACACCGCCGGGCGTCCTCGCCTACGGCCGGGTCGATACTGCTGCAGCGCTCATACAGGCAATCGAAACGCTCAATCGCCACTCACCCCGTCCGGATCTTGTCGTCGTTTCCGGCGACATCGCCGATTCGGCGCTGCCGGAAGAATACGCGCATGCAAAGAAGTTGCTTGCCGCGTTGGAAATTCCATTTGTGGCGATTCCCGGAAATCATGACCGGCGATTGCCGATGCGTCAGGCCTTGCCGGATCCGGCCTACGGCGAGGCCAATGGTGCCCTCAATTCGGTACGCCATATTGGCGAACTCGACGTGCTGCTCGTCGATTCGACGGTGCCTGGATCATCCCATGGAGAGCTCGAGGCTGCGACACTGGCCTGGCTCGACGCGGTGTTATCCGCTTCGACAACGCGGCCGGCGCTCTTGTTCCTGCACCATCCGCCCTTCAACACCGGCATCGTTTACTCGGACGCAATCCGGCTCCGGAATGCTGACGCATTGTCAGAACTGCTCAAGCGGCATCCGCGGGTGCAGCTGGTGGCGGCGGGCCACGTGCATCGCGCAGCGCAGACGATCTTCGCGGGCGTTTCTGCCACTATCTGTCCGGCAGGTGAGCAGGCTGTCACCCTCGCATTCGAGCCGCGTTGGCCGGAAGTCTTCAAGATCGAGCCGCCGGCCTTTCATCTTCATGCCTGGCTGCCCGGTGAAGGTTTTGGCAGTGTGGTTACGCACGTTGTGCCGATCGGAGAGTTTCCCGGCCCGTACTCTTACGGCTACGAAAACTCGGCGCCGCCGCAGCTATAAGCACTTGTTTTGCCTGATAAACAGCTGCTCTTTCTTCGGTAACTTTCAGCGCTTATATTCTTTGGTGCCGGAGCGATCCGGCTATGGCGATAAATGGCCGTCGTAATAAACCCATCGGACCCGGGGGCAGTACCCGGCGCCTCCACCCAAGCCCGGCGGGCACGGGCTTCGGCGGGGGCGAAATAGGATCGACGAGGGCGTAAAGGGCGTGCTTTTGCTCGGCATGGTTCCGCCGTTATCGGGCCATTTCATAGTTGCAAACGACAACTATGCTCCGGTTGCTCAGGCCGCGTAAGCGGTTTGAAAGACCGACCTAAAGCCCTGGCGGGTTAAGCTCCGTCAGGCGGGGTTCGGAGGCACCTGGCAACAGAAGCCTCCACTTCCTTTTTACCCTTCGTGATCTATACCCGATTGTGACAGCGGGATTTCGCGGCCCGCCGAGGGATGGCGCAAGCCGCGTGCGCTGCGGTAGCATTGGCTAATCCGGGAAGAGAGCCGATCCTCCATGGCCGACCAAATCCGTTACGACCTCCTGACCCAGCAGGCACTTCGGGGTGTCGTGCGCAGCGTCCTCACGGATACCGCCAAGAAGGGGCTTCCGGGCGACCACCACTTCTACATTTC